>NZ_AONC01000029.1 GCF_000585215.1 Imhoffiella purpurea
CCCGACCCTCCTCTTCTCCGACTGGCGGCCGCCCATTCGCCGGAACCGCCGAACAGCGGTCTCACCGCCTCCTGATTGGCCGCCCAATCGCACGAGCTGTAAACCGAAATAGAGCGATATGGTTGACAAGTCGCCCGCGACGCCTAGGATAGGGCGCTTTTCCAGTTGCGGCCCATGCCCGGACCGCCCCATTCGAACCGAATCATCGCCCATGCACTCCTCCGAGCCCACCCCGGTCATCCGTCACGACTGGTCGATCGACGAGATCCTCTCCATCCTCGACCAGCCCTTCAACGACCTGCTGTTCCACGCCCAGGGCGTCCATCGCGCCGGATTCGATCCGAACCGCATCCAGGTCAGCTCGCTGCTCAGCATCAAGACCGGGGCCTGTCCCGAGGACTGCGGCTACTGCAGCCAGAGCGCCAAGCACGGGACCGAGGTCGAGCGCGAGCGTCTGATGCCGGTCGAGGATGTCCTGGCGGCCGCCCGCACCGCGCGCGAGCATGGCGCGACCCGCTTCTGCATGGGCGCCGCCTGGCGCAATCCGAGCGACAAGAATCTGGATCAGGTCGTGTCCATGGTCGAGGGCATCCATGCCCTGGGCATGGAGACCTGCGTGACCCTCGGCATGCTGACCGCGCCCCAGGCACGCCGCCTCAAGGACGCCGGACTCGACTACTACAACCACAACCTGGACACCTCGCCCGAGTACTACGGCCAGGTCATCACCACCCGAACCTACCAGGACCGGCTCGACACCCTGGAGCACATCCGCGCCGTGGGTCTCAAGACCTGCAGCGGCGGCATCCTCGGCATGGGCGAGTCGCGCCGCGACCGCGCCTCCATGCTGCGCCAGCTCGCCAACCTGCCGGCCCATCCCGAGTCCGTCCCCATCAACATGCTGATCCAGGTCGAGGGCACGCCACTGTTCGGACGCGAGGCGCTCGACCCGTTCGAGTTCGTGCGCGTGGTCGCCGCAGCGCGCATCATCATGCCCAAGTCGCACGTGCGTCTCTCGGCCGGCCGCAGCGAGATGAGCGACGAACTGCAGGCGCTCTGCTTCCTGGCCGGGGCCAATTCCATCTTCTACGGCGAACGTCTGCTGACCGCGCCCAATGCCGAGTCCGACCGCGACCGCAAGCTCTTCACCCGCCTGGGACTCTCGTTCGAAGAGGTCGAGGCCGAGCGCACCGAGCCGGGCGCCTGCCACAAGCACGAGGGCGAGTCGCACGTCCACATGACGCTGTGACGACCGCCACGTCCAGCATGGAGACCTCCAGCCGAGAACACCGGCCCGATGCCGGGCTGCGCGAACAGCTCGACCAGCTCGCCGCCGCCCATCGCTATCGGCGCCGGCGTGTCCTGGACGGCCCCCAGCAGCCGCGCTCGCGTCTGGACGGCCGCCCCATGCTGAGCTTCTGCAGCAACGACTATCTGGGCCTGGCCAATCACCCCGAGGTGATCCGGGCGCTGCAGCGCGGCGCCGAGGACTGGGGCGTCGGCAGCGGCGCCGCCCATCTGGTCAACGGTCACAGCCGGGCACATCATGCCCTCGAGGAGGAGCTGGCCGCCTTCACCGGCCGGCCGCGCGCACTGCTCTTCTCGACCGGCTACATGGCCAACCTGGGCATCATCTCGGCGCTGGCCGGACGCGGCGACAAGGTGATCCAGGACCGGCTCAACCACGCCTCGCTGCTCGACGGGGCACAGCTCTCGCGCGCCAATCTGCGCCGCTATCCGCACGCGGACGCCGCCGGACTGGAACGCCTGCTCGGCGACGAGGGCGCGCGCCTCGTCGCGACCGACGGCGTCTTCAGCATGGACGGCGACCTCGCCCCGCTGCCCGAACTCATGCCCATCGCCCGCCGGACAGGCGCCTGGCTGCTGGTGGACGACGCCCACGGGCTGGGCGTGCTGGGACGCGGCGGCCGGGGCACCTTCGACCATTTCGGGCTGACGCCGGACGACGACTGCATCCTCATGGGCACCCTGGGCAAGGGTTTCGGCACCTTCGGCGCCTTCGTCGCCGGCTCGGAGGATCTCGTCGAGACACTGATCCAGCGCGCCCGCAGCTATGTCTTCACCACCGCCTCGCCGCCGGCCGTGGCCGAGGCGACCCGCGCCAGCCTCGCCATCGCCGAACGCGACGACTGGCGCCGCGAGCGGCTGCGGGAACTGATCGCGGGCTTCCGGCAGGGGGCGGAACAGCTCGGTCTGCCGACCATGGACTCGCCGACCCCGATCCAGCCGCTGCTGGCCGGGACCGAGGCCCGGGCACTGGCCTGGAGCCGCATGCTCGAGGAGCGCGGCATCCTGGTCGGCGCCATCCGGCCGCCGACGGTCCCGGAAGGCACGGCCAGACTGAGAATCACCTTCTCCGCCACGCACAGCGACGAGGACCTCGACCGGCTGCTCGACGCATTGGCGCAATTGCCGATGGCGGACCCCATCGCGAAGGACGAACACCTTGACTGACGTATCCGACACCCCAATCGACCTGGTCATGCTGCATGGCTGGGGCATGAACTCAGCCGTCTGGGACGGCTGTCCCGACTGCTGGGACGGATTCGCCCAGCATCGCATCGATCTGCCGGGCCACGGACACAGTCCATTTCCGCCCGCGCTCGACAATCTCTGGCGCTGGGCCGACGCCTGTCTCGAGGCCGCCCCCGAGCGCGCGGTCTGGCTCGGCTGGTCGCTGGGCGGACTGGTGGCGCTGGCCGCCGCGCTGCGCGCACCCAAGCGGGTCGCCGGACTGATTCTGCTGACGGCGACGCCCCGCTTCGTCCGCGCGACCGACTGGACCCCAGCCATGGAGGAGTCGACGCTCGACCAGTTCCATGCCGGACTGACCCAGGACCCCAAGGGCACGCTGGAGCGCTTCCTCGCCCTCCAGGTCCGCGGCAGCGAGGCCGCCCGCGATACCCTGCGCACGTTGAAGCAGGAGCTCGCCCAGCGGCCCGAACCCGATCCGGACGCGCTCTCGCTCGGCCTCGACCTGCTGCGCGACGAGGATCTGCGCGGCCAGCTGCCGGACATCAAATGTCCGGCGCTCTGGCTGTTCGGCAGCCACGACGCCCTGGTCCCACAGGGCGTGGCGGAGCGTGTCGAGCTGCTGATGCCGGGCGCGCGGACCCACATCGTTCAGCGCGCCGCGCATGCCCCGCATCTGTCGCATCCCGGGGAGACCGCCAGCCTGATCCGATCCTTCGTCGACGCCTGTGTCGAGCCAGACGCTTGATCATGTCCGAGATTGCCAACGACATCCCCCCGATCGACAAGCGACGCGCCCGGCGCAGCTTCGAGCAGGCCGCCTCCAGCTACGACAGCGTGGCCGTCCTGCAGCGCGAGATCGCCGACCGGCTGATCGAGCGGCTCGACTATATCCGGCTCGAGCCCGCCCGCGTCCTGGACCTGGGCACGGGCACGGGCTATACCCTGGACGGATTGAGCAAACGCTATCGCAAGGCCCGTCTGATCGGTCTCGACTTCGCCCACGGCATGCTGCGGCAGGCGCGCAAACGCGGCCATTGGCTGCGCCGTCCGGCCTGCGTCTGCGCCGATGCCGAATCGCTTCCGCTGGCCGACGCCAGCGTCGATCTCATCGTCTCCAGCGCCACCATCCAGTGGTGCAACGACCTGGACCGCACCTTCGCCGAATGTCTGCGCGTCCTGCGGCCGGGCGGTCTGCTGATGTTCACCACCTTCGGTCCGGACACCCTGAAGGAGCTGCGCCAGGCCTGGAGCCAGGTCGACCGGCACAGCCATGTGAGCCCCTTTCTCGACATGCACGACATCGGCGACGCCCTGGTCCGCACCCGCTTCGCCGATCCGGTGATGGACGCCGAGCGCATGACGCTCACCTACGAGCGGGTACGGGATCTTATGCGCGACCTCAAGGTGCTCGGGGCGCGCAACGCCACGCAGGACCGTCCGCGCGCGCTCTCTGGACGCCAGCGGCTGACGGCGGTCGAATCGGCCTACGAGATCCATCGACGCGACGGCAGACTACCGGCGAGTTACGAGGTACTCTATGGTCACGCCTGGACACCGGTGCAGAAGCCGGTCGCCGACGGCATCGCCGTTCCCATCCCGGCCATCGGCGGCCGGGGACGAACGGCCTGATTCAGCGAGTCAATCACGCCGGACGGCCTCCCGTCCGGACGATCGGAGTCATTCGGGCAAGAGGGTATGACAGGCATCTTCATCACCGGGACGGACACGGACTGCGGCAAGACCGAGATCAGCCTGGGACTCATGGCGAGCCTCCAGAGCCGAGGGGCGAGCGTGCTGGGGATGAAACCGGTCGCCAGCGGCTGCGAGCCCGGGCCGGACGGACTCCGCAACGGGGATGCCCTGAGGCTCCTGGCGCAGGGCAGCACGGCGGCCCCCTACGGCATCCTCAATCCATTCGCCTTCCGGCCACCGGTCGCGCCGCACCTGGCGGCAGCCGAGACGGGCGTCCAGATCTCGCCCACCACCATCCGCACCGCCTATCGCACCTTGCGGCAAGAGGCGGATCTGGTGGTGGTCGAGGGCGTCGGCGGCTGGCGCGTTCCGCTGGGTTCCGATTTCTTCGTCAGCGACATTCCGATCCTGCTGGATCTGCCCGTGGTGCTGGTGGTCGGACTCAAGCTCGGCTGCATCAACCATGCGCTGCTGACGGTCGAAAGCATCCGCGCCAGCGGCGCCAGACTGGCCGGCTGGGTGGCCAATCAGGTCGAGCCGGGCATGCTGGTCCGCGAGGCCAACCTGGCGACCCTGGCCGCGCTCATCGAGGCACCCTGCCTCGGCGTCGTCCCCTGGATGGACGATCCGGAGCCAGACCGGACAGCCGCCCATCTCGATCCCTCGGCGCTCGGGCTCGCCGGGCCGATGGCCCCGGAACTCACCCGGATCGGTCGTTCCCGAGACCTGGGGACTACTGCGAACTGAACGCCGAGATCCAGATCTTCGAGCCAATACCGGGCACCGGCCCACCCGAGCGACCATGCCGACCAGATTCCGCCTCGCCGCCATCCTGATTCTTGGCGCACTCGCCAGCACCGCACTCGCCGCCACCGATCCGGTCTCGCAGGTGGAGTCGCTGGGACAGGCCAGCCTGCTGCTGAAGGATGGGGGCCGCGACCGCATCGCCTATCAGGCGGACACGCCGCGCGTCCCCGCCTCCACCATGAAGCTGCTGACCGCCTATGCCGCACTGGAGACCTGGGGGCGGGACTATCGCTTCCAGACCGACATCTACCGCGGCAACGACGGCTGGCTGTGGGTGAAGGGCTATGCCGACCCCTACCTGGTGTCCGAGGAGCTCGATCGCCTGGTGGCCGAACTCCAGGCGCAAGGAATCCGCCGAGTCGCGGGCATCGGGCTAGATGACAGCTTCTTCGACCCGGACGTCGAGATCGCCGGCCGCTCGTCCTCTGACAATCCCTACGACGCCCCGGTCACGGCCCTGGCCGCCAATTTCAATACGCTGAACCTGGTCCGCAGCGGCGACCGGGTCCGCAGCGCCGAGTCGCAGACACCGCTCACCGCGACGGCGCGACGCTTCGGTCTGTCCGGCGGGCAGGGCAAGCAGCGGGTCAATCTGCGCGAGCGCGAGATCGCCCTGCGCTATTTCGGCGAGCTGCTGGGTGCCAAGCTGAAGGACGCCGGCGTGCGCGTGGACGATGCCATCCGCATCGCCCAGGTGCCCCGCGGCGCCAAGCTGGTCCTTCGACACACCAACAGCCGCACCCTGACCGAGATGATCCGGCCCATGCTCCAGTATTCGAGCAACTTCGTCGCCAACGCGCTCTTCCTGCGTCTGGCCGACCCGCGGACGAAGGGCCGCGTCAGCATGGCGAGCGCGCAGCGCGCCATGACCGGTTTCGCCGAACGACGCTTCGGCTGGCGCGGCTTCCGCGTCGACGACGGCGCCGGTCTGTCGCGGGCGAACCGGCTCAGTGCCCGCCAGATGGTCGCCCTGCTCGACGCCTTCGCGCCCTATCGCGACCTCATGCCGGTCCAGGACGGCGACCCGGACGTCCGTGCCAAGACCGGCACGCTGCGCGGCGTGAGCTGCTACGCCGGCTACGTCCGCCGCGACGGCGCCTGGGAGCCATTCGCGCTGCTGATCAATCAGCCGGTCGACTACGGTCTGAGACGCCGGGTCGCCAGCAGCCTGACGCACTGATCCACGAGCGAACGGGCACAGGTGATCAACCCACGCATCCCATCCAGAATCGATGCGCTCGGCCGGGGTCTCATCGAGGTGGGATCCTGGGCCGTCGCCGCCTGGCTGCTCACCGCCTGCGCGGCGGTCACGACCTCGGCGCCGGACTCCGAGCCCGCCGCCGCCCAGATTCCGCTTCAGAACTGCGGGTGCGCACTGGAGAAGAACAGCCGGGGATCGCCCAGTCTGGCCCCCCTGATGCGCCGCGTGACCCCGGCCGTGGTGACCATCTCGGCCGAATCCCGAGTCCAGTCCGAGCCGCCGCCCTTCATGGAGGATCCTGACTTCAAGCGTTTTCTCGACGGGCTCGGCGTGGCGGTCCCCGAATGGGACCATTCGGAGCGCCGCCAGAGCCTGGGCTCCGGGGTCGTCGTCGACGCCGAACGCGGCCTGGTGATGACCAACGGACATCTGCTCGAAGACGCCAGCGAGATCCGGGTCACCCTCACCGACGGGCGCAGCTTCCGCGCCCGCAAACGCGTCTCGGATCCCAGAACCGACGTCGCCATCCTCGAGATTCCACCCCTCGACGTTCGCCCGCTGCCGCTCGCCGACTCCGATCGGCTGGAGGTCGGAGACTTCGTGATCGCCATCGGCAATCCCTTCGGGTTGGGTCAGACGGTCACGCTCGGCATCGTGAGCGCCGTGGGCCGCAGCGACATCAATGGCAACCGGCTCGGCGAACTCATTCAGACCGATGCCTCGATCAATCCTGGGAATTCAGGCGGTCCCCTGATCGATCTGACCGGGGCCGTGGTCGGCATCAACACCGCGCTCATCGGCCCGACCGGCGGCAATGTCGGCATCGGTTTCGCCGTGCCCAGCAACCGCGCACGGGGGGCGCTCAGAAGGATTCGCCGCTGATCGGACATCCCGGATCGGGGCCGAACCCCGATCGAGCCCGGCCGGGTAACTGGTTTGCACTTAGGTCCCGCCTGTTCTAGAGTGCGCGCAACCCTTATCGCTCGTCTCCCGTCTCGAATCGCCAGCGTTCGTCCGCACACTGTTCCGCGCGCTCATTCGTCGCGGTCGGCGGGTACCACTCGCACCACGAGGAGGAATACCCATGCCGCACGCCCAACAAGGCAATACGGTCAAGATCCACTACACAGGCACACTGGACGACGGTACCGTGTTCGACTCCAGCAACGGCCGCGAACCACTCGAATTCACGATCGGCTCGGGCGGCGTCATTCCCGGCTTCGAGTCCGCGGTGAGCGGAATGACGGTCGGCGAAACCAAGACCGTCACCATCCCGCCCGAGCAGGCCTATGGGGATTATCAGGAAGAGATGACCCAGCAGGTGCCGCGCTCGGCCATCCCGCCCGAGATCGAGCTTCAGGTCGGCATGATCCTCAGCGCCGAGGGCCCGGATGGAGTCCCGGTCTCATTCGTCGTGAAGGCATTCGATCAGGAAGAGGTGACGATCGACGGCAACCATCCTCTGGCAGGACGGAATCTCACCTTCGCCCTGGAGCTGGTGGAAATCATCTAGCGACAAGCCGATTGAATGCACATCCGGCATTCAATCGGCTCGCCATCCCCGTCCCGTCCGGGAACGCGATATAGAGGCGTCCTCCACGCCTTTTGCCGGGCACAGACCGGCATACGCATCATCCGGACCGAAGACCGATCCACCTTGGGTATACTTATCGCCTGTCCGGTCTTTGCCGCAGAGTGAAAGGCGGAAGTGCTCGGCGAGCGGCTCGAAAGCCTGCCCTCGCTGATGGATCCAGTCCTCGCCGGAAAGGCGGGACGCACCCATATGCCAGCATCGGGATGCATGACCATGGTTAATCAGCAAGATACGGATCCCAAGAATCGGCCGAAGATCACCAACCTATCGACCGAGATCGCCCAGCTGCGTCAGGAACTGGAGCAGCAGAAATCGGATTTCCAGACCATGGAGGTGTCCCTGGTCTCCCGTATCGCCGATGTCGACGACGACCGACGGCATGCCGCCACGCGTCTGCAGCGCACGCATCAGAATCACCGCGACGAGATCGACATGCGCCTGAGGCGCCAGAACGCGATCGTCACCACGACCCTCATCCTCTTCGTGATCATCGTCGGCGTCCTGCTGGTCTTCGTCTATGCCAAGTTCGACCAGGCCAGACAGACCTTCTCCGACGAGATCGGAGAGCTGCGCCAGACCCTCGAAGAGGTCAAGGCATCGGCCTCGGTCCCGCCGGTACAGACCCAGGATCCGGCCACGCGCGAGAAGCTCTCCCAACTGTCGACGGCGGTGAAGGCCATCACCACCTCTCTGGAACGTCTTGCCGAGGACCAGGAATCACTGCCGACGGTCGAACCTCAGCCAAGGGATCTCCAATTCGATCCCAGTGTCGAGCCCCAACAGATCGAGTCCCCATCGCCGACTCCGCCCCAGCCGAGCGCCCCGTCCGCGCCAAGATCACCCGAGCGCGACATCGACGCCGAGCCCGTCGAGAAGGAGAAACCCGAACCCACGGCGACTCCGTCGCAGGAACCCCGTTCCGAAACGGACGGGGTTACAAAGGTCGAACCCCAGGAAACCGAGGAAACCTCCAGCCCGCTCCAGACCCGATCGCCCATTGCCGAGGAGGCCCCGGAGCCATCTCAGGAATCGGCAGCAACCCCTGAGGTTCCCGCCCCCCCCTCGTCACCACCCGAGTCGCAGCCACCGCTCCAGGAAACGGCCGCAGTCCGCGAGATGCCGGAATCGTCGCCGGAACCAACCGCCGATCCGGAGGACTCGGACGCCTCCCTGGAACCGCCCCCGGTTCCGGCCATTCCGGAATCCGCCGATGAGCCGACGGCACCGCCGGAGGCGGCCGAGCCGCTTCGCGAGCCGGCACAAGCACCGGAGGCGTCGACGACCGAGGAGCCTTCATCCTCGGAGCCAGCAGTCCACAAGGAGCCGGAGCCGACCACGCCGCAGACGGAATCGGCACCCGACGAGCCCACGCGTATCCCGGTCGGGGATACGCCCTATTCGGTCCAGGTGATCGGCTTCTATTCGTTGCAGTCTCTGAAGACCTTCGCCAAGCGTTACGGACTGACGGACTGGGTGGTCTATGACGAGGAGACCTATCAGGGCCGTACCTGGTACGTCCTCATCGACAGCCTGCACGCCACCCGCGAATCGGCCGAGGCCGCCGCCGCCGCACTGTCGCCCGCACTGGCCAAGTTCGACATCTGGGTTCGCAAGCTGGATCCGGACGATACCGTCTATCACCCCGAATCCGGCGGGGACTGAGTTCCAGCGGGCGCATCACCAGGCAAGCGGCTCGCCGTGGCGACAGAATCCGCCACTGGGACAGCCGGGGCAGCGCCCGTTCATCTCGCTCAGCTGGCCCATCCCAGAGGACACATTGCCCCCCCCGGCCGCGTCCCTGCATGAGCGGGATCAGCGCCTGGCACAGCCGCAGCGCCCCGAGCGTATCGACCCCCCGGTGGGCCCCGGTCACGAAGGCGAGCGATCGAGCTGTCATGGCGAAATCCCCCTGTCGATGTTGCGATCATGTGGACGATGCCGCGATTCCGAGTCGCGCCCATAGCTATAATGCGATTCAGGTGAATTGCAACCATGGAACTCGAGTCACCGAGCAAGATGTATAAGAATTCATCCATGCATTTCGATCCCGACCTGGACCAGATTCTCAACCGAGTCTACGGTGCGGGCGACAAGATCAACTCGGAGCCGGGCAGCAGCGCGGCCTCCTTCCGCCAGTCGGTCGTGCATCGCGAACGCGTATCGCTCGAGCTCAAGCAGGCGCTGAACGCGCTTCGGGATCGGCGCGAGAAATCGCAGCAGGTCATGCGCATGAAGGCCGAGCTCGCCTATCTCAAGACCCAGATCGCCAGGCTGAGGGAGCTGGACCGGCAGATCGTGACGCTACGCACCAGGCTGGAGAAGGAAGACCCCGAGGGTCCGATCGTGGGCACGCTGCCATTGGACGAGATCGACTGATCGACCCTCGATAAACACGAATCGATCCTCTGTCCGGCGGTTCGGGGGTTGACAGCGCCGGGTGTTACGAAGAACACTCTCGTCACACCAACGCGTCAATCGTCGACCATCACCATGAACCGACCCATCTTCGCGCGTACGCTCGCCCCCGCCAGTCTCTTGTCCGTCTCGCTCCTGATCGCAGGAGGGGTCCAGGCGCACTTTCAGGAACTCATACCGACCGCCGACATCGTCACCGCGGACACGGGTGCAGAGGTTGGACTGGAGCTCAGATTCACCCACCCGATGGAGCGCGGTCCGCTCATGGACATGGGCCAGCCGGTGCGCTTCGGCGTCGCCGGTCCGAACGGGGTGGAGGATCTGACCGCGACCCTGAACGCCGAGAAGACCGACGGCAAGCAGACCTTCAGCGCCGACTACCGCGTCAAGCAGCCGGGCGACTATGTCTTCTTCGTCGAGCCCGCGCCCTACTGGGAGCCGGCCGAGGGCGTCATGATCGTCCATTATACGAAGGTCGTGGTCGATGCCTTCGGCGCCGAGGCGGGCTGGGACACCGAGATCGGACTGCCGGTCGAGATCGAGCCCCTGGTGCGTCCCTATGGTCTCTGGACCGGCAACCTCTTCAGCGGCATCGTCAAACAGAACGGAAAGCCGGTGCCATTCGCCGAGGTCGAGGTTGAATGGATCAACGACGGCTCGGTGACGCCGCCCGCCTCCCCCTTCGTCACCCAGGTCGTCAAGGCCGACGCCAACGGACACTTCAGCTACGCCATGCCGAGAGCCGGTTGGTGGGGATTCGCCGCGCTGCTCGAAGGGGAGACGCCCATGAAGAACCCGGACGGCGAGGAGGTTCCGGTCGAGGCCGGCGCCCTGATCTGGGTGAAGGCGACGGACATGCAATGACGGAGCGGCATCCGCCCCATGGCCCACATCCCTGACGGCGTCCTCTCGGCCCCCGTGCTCGTCGGCGGCGGACTGATGTCCGCCGCGCTGCTCGGGATCGCCCTCAAACGTCTCGACTACGACCGCCTCCCACAGGCGGCGGTCCTCTCGGCCGCCTTCTTCGTCTCCTCGCTCATCAGCGTCCCGCTCGGTCCGAGCAGCGTCCATCTGCTTCTGAACGGGCTCATGGGCCTGCTGCTCGGCTGGACCGCCCTGCCCGCGCTCTTCGTCGCACTGCTGCTGCAGGCGGTCTTCTTCGGCTTCGGCGGCCTCGTGGCGCTCGGCGTCAACACCATGAACATGGCTCTGCCGGCCTTGATCTGCGCGCTCACGCTCGCGCCATGGATGCGCCGGGTCGCCCCCGGTAGACGCTTCTGGGTGGGCGCAGCGGCCGGCGGGCTCGGGGTGATGGCGACGGCTGCCCTGGTGGCGATCGATCTCGGACTGAGCGGTGAGGCATTCCTGCCCGCGGCCCAGATCCTGGTTCTGACCTATATCCCCCTGGCCGTCGTCGAGGCGCTCATCACGGGCACTGTAGTCGCCTTCCTGCAGCGGGTCGCTCCCGAGATCATCATCCACGACGAGGCAGGACATGCCTGAACATGCTTTCTCCGCACGCCATGGCGCCCCATCGGCCGCCCTACTGCTCCTGGGCCTGGCGCTCGCCAGCCAGCCGGCGCTCGCCCACAAGCTCCAGGTCTTCGCCTTCGCCGAAGGCGCACGGATCCAGGGCAGCGCCTATTTCGCCGGCGGAGCCAAGGCGACCGGCGCCCTCATACGTATCCAGGACGCCACGGGCAAAACGCTCGCCGAACTGACGCCCGATGCCGAGGGTCGGTTCAGCTACCGGGCCACGCAACCGGCCGATCTGCTCGTCGTCGCCGACTCGGGGGACGGACATCGCGCCGAATGGCGGATCGCCGCGGACGAACTGGCCGGCGGATTCCCCGAACTGGACCCGGCATCCTCCACAGCGGCGGATGGGCGGCATGACGAAGCGGCGGATTCGAAGGCCCGGCCTCAGAACGCCGTGGCCATGGAGCCCGAGCCGAAGCTCTCCGGTCGAGCCGACGACGCGAGGCTCCTGATGGCGATCGAGCAGGCCGTCGCCCGCCAGGTCCGTCCCCTGCGCGAGGAGCTGATCGCCGCTCAGGACCGCGCCCGCTGGCACGACGTGCTGGGCGGAATCGGCTATATCATCGGACTCACAGGTCTGGCGCTCTGGATGCACGCCCGCTCCAAGGGCGGACGCCCGTGACGGAGGGGGCGCTGCTCGCCCCGCTGGGATCGGGCTGGATCGCGGCGCGCGACCCGCGTCTGCGGATCCTTGCGGCCACCCTCTTCGCGCTGATCACCATCGGGCTCGATCATCTGCCGGTCGCCCTGCTCGCATTCGCACTGGCTCTATCGCTGGCACTGACCGCCGGCATACGTCCGGGATTCCTGCTGCGCCGTCTGGCTGCGCTCGAGGGGTTCATGGCGATCCTGCTTCTCAGCCTCCCGTTCACGGTTCCGGGCCACGCGATCGCCGAGATCGGCCCCCTCGCGGCGAGCCGCGAGGGGCTGCATCTCGCCGGACTCATCCTGCTCAAGGCCAACACCGTGGTGCTGACGCTCACCGCGCTGATCGGGACCCTGGAACCCGTGGTCTTCGGACATGCGCTGGCCCGGCTGGGCGTTCCGGAGAAGCTGGTCCATCTCCTGCTCATGACGATCCGCCAGATCCATCTGCTGCACCAGGAATATCTGCGCCTGCGCCAGGCGATGCGGGCCCGGGCCTTCGTCCCCCGCAGCGACCGCCACACCTGGAACAGCTACGGCTGGCTGATGGGCATGCTGCTGGTGCGCAGCCTGGACCGCGCGCAGCGGGTCATGGCGGCGATGCGCTGCCGCGGTTTCCGCGGACGCCTCTATCTGCTGGACCAGCCGCGCTGGCGGATCGCCGATTCCGGATCGGCCGCCGGATTCATGATACTGTGCATGGGCCTGCCGATCCTGGACCGCATCATGTGAGCCCGAACGAGTCGCACCACCCACCACACAACCAAGCCCCATTGATCGAGCTGCGCGGCATCGCCTTCGATCACCGCGACCGTCCGGTACTCGAGGGAATCGACTTCGGTCTCCACCCTGGAGAGCGGGTCGCGCTGGTCGGCCCGAACGGCGCCGGCAAGACCACATTGCTGCTTCTATTGGTCGGACTGCTTCGCCCCAAGGCCGGAGAGCTGATCGCCTTCGGCCGAGCAAGACGCAGCGAAGCGGATTTCCACGAGGTTCGCGCCCGGGTCGGGCTATTGTTCCAGGATTCGGACGACCAGCTCTTCTGTCCCACCGTGCTCGAGGACGTCGCCTTCGGTCCCCTGAATCTCGGCCGCTCGCCGGACGAGGCGCGTGACGAGGCATTTCGTACCCTGTCGGTCCTCGGACTGGATGGATTCGCGGAGCGGGTCACGCACCGTCTGTCGGCCGGCGAGAAACGCCTGGTGGCACTGGCGACCGTGCTGGCCATGAAACCCTCGGTGCTGCTGCTCGACGAGCCGACCAACGGTCTCGACGAAGCCACCGAGCAGCGGCTCATCGCCCATCTCTCCGGTCTCGACCAGGCGATGCTGATCGTCTCGCACGACCGCACCTTCCTCGAGCGTCTGGCGAACCGGGCCGTACATCTTGTCGGCGGCCGGCTGAGCGAGGCCCGACTGCATCGCCATCCCCACACCCACCATCACAGCCATCTCCATCTGCACCTCTCCCAGGACACCGAGGATCATCACGGTGCCGCCCAGGCCGAGGATCACCGGCACGGCTGAATCGTCCTGCCTCACTCGCCCGAGTGGCGCCCACCCGAACCGGGATCGGAAGGCAAACCGAAGAATTCTCGGCAACCGAGCCCGGTATCGCCGGTCAGACCATTGAGATTGACCGACATATTCGAGCGGGCCATATCCAGCCGACTCAGCCCGTAGACGGTCCCGTTGACACCCACGACCCGGCCATCGCGCAGCACCGGACCGCCCGAGTCCCCGGGGCTCAGAGAGGGACTTCCGGAATGCAGCTCCCCGGCATAGCTGTAGAAATTGACCGGATCGACCCGGATCACCCGGGTGAATCCCCGGTTGCGCCGACCATAGGGCCGCATGCGTCGGGCGAGCGCCATGCCCTGCAGGCTTTCGTAGCCATAGCCAACGATCTCGACCCGATCCCCGGCATGCAATGGCCCGCAGTCGACGGGGAGGATCGGGATGCCCGGAGTCGGCTCCCGGACCCGGAGAATGGCGAGATCGGGGAAACGCGAGGTGAAGAGTGCATCGCGCTCCACGACCCGGATCCGGCGAGCCAGATCCTCACCGGAATAGCGCTCGCGAAAGTCGCGGATCTTGTCTTCCTTATAGCGGTAGAAACGCCGCAGTGCCTCCAGGTAGCTCGCATGCAGCCGGACCTCGCGGACGGTGACCGCGAGGAGATCCCCGGACGGAACCGGCGACACCCGATTGCTGAGGAAGAGACGGCGTCCCGGCCGGAAGGCGTCGTCCAGCCCACCCTTGCTCGTATCCGCCACGCAGTGGGCCGCGGTGAGGAAGCGGTCGTCACCGATCTTGGTCGCCGAGCAGTGCAGCCGTCGTCCATCGCCCAGAGCGATCACGGCCGCATAGCGCTCGTCGCTGTCCGGCTCGCCGCCCAGCAGGGCGGCGGCCGTCGCGGACCAGAAGAGGAGCAGGACGGCCAAGGACCGCAGTCGGGGAACAATGGTCGTGCATGCCATGCGAAACGGATATCAGCCGGCAGCGGAGTTGCGAGCGCGATCGGTCTCGAACCGGAAGGGCGCGGCCATGATGCCCCGAGCGGTATGCAGCAGCACCCGGGCCTCCCAGATCATGTGGGCGCGAACGCAGACCGGCAGCATCCCCTGCCCCCGGTAACGGCCGTCGCCGAGCGCAACGAGCCTGACGCGATTGAAGCCCATGTTCATGTCGACCCCAACGAAATCGATCTCGACCTCGGAGGGCTCGAGTCCCTCGATTCCCACATCGAGCTGCAGAGGAACCATGACGGAAATCGGCCTCGGCCGGATACCCAAGGTCAGGGTCGCGCCGTCCGCGAAGCTCGCCCGGCAGGCCCCGAGATGCAAATCGCACCCGGGCTCGGGCTGCGCCAGGGCGATCGCATCCGGATGCAGCAGCGGCCAAAAACGCTGGGCCAGACCGGCGATCAGCACGACCGCCAGCAGACCCGAGCCGATCCATAGACCCAGTGTCCAAGAACCGGATCCCTCGCGGTGCGTCACGGATTCGCGCTCAGGGCCGGGATTCAAGCCGAGCCCTCGTCATCGACCCGCCCGGCATGCTCAACGCACCTGCCGCCACCAATTGTCGATGATCCGGGCCACGTCCAGATCCTCGGGTCCGGTCGTCCAGCTGACCGAGAGCGGCGCATCTCGGCTCGCCGGCGCCGGATTCGGCGGATGCACCAGGATGCGAGAGGGCAGCATGGCGGCGTCGCCGACCGCGAGCACCTCGCCCCGACGCAGCGAGGCCAGCAGGTCGGCCAGGTTCTTGGCCCCCTCCGGCAGGAGACGCCGCACGTATTCCTGGTCGTCGGCGTTCGAGATCTTGAGACAGAGATAGTTGCCGCACTGAGAGAGCACGGTCTCGGAGAGTTCGGTCGGACGCTGGCTGACGATGCAAAGATTGACCCCGTACTTGCGCCCCTCCTTGGCGATGCGCTCCATGGCGCGACGGGTGCCGACGAACTGGGTATCCGACTCGCGCGGGATGTATTGGTGGGCCTCCTCGCAGACCAGCAGGATGGGGAACTCGTGACGCCGCGGATTCCAGTAGTTGAACTCGTAGGCCAGCCGGCCGATCTGGGCCGAGATGACCGGACGCAGATCGACCGGAACCGGGCTCAGATCGATCACCGTGACCTGACGCTTCAGCTCGCCCAACCCCACGAAATCGCGCAGCAGACCCTCCAGACTCGCCGAGCTGGCGTTCTTGCGCGGACGCATGAAGAAGTCGTAACGCCCGTCGTTGTAGAGCGACTGGAAACGCACCAGGAAGTCGTCGAAGGCCCCGAACAGCGGCCCCTTGACCTTGCCGAACTCGAGCTTCTCCTCGTTGGCCTTCTTGAATCTCTGATACAGGTCCTCGATCGAGAAATAGACCGGCGAGTCCACCGACAGCCGCTGCAGCCCGAGGTGCTGATTGGACTGGCGGCGCAGACTGAAGAGGCTCTCGCGCAGGAAGGCGATCTGGACGGTGGCGTTGGAGTCCGCGCGGTCGACGAAAAGATCGACCAGCTCCGAATAGGTCAGCAGCCAGTAGGGGATCTCGAGCTCGCGGGCGTCGACATGACGCGCGGCCTCGGGACCGAAGATGCCATGGAAACTGCCGTCGTCGTCCCGCCAGCCGTATTCGCCGTGAAGGTCGAGCAGGATGATGTGCGAGCGCGGCATCGAACGCACGACGCTCTGCAGCAGACTCGAGAGCGTCCAGGACTTGCCGGCGCCCGTCTGCCCCAGGATAGCCAGATGGCGGCCGAAGAGGGCCGATGGATCGAGCGTCGCCTTGAGCGAGGGTCGTACCGAGAGACGCCCCAGCTCCAGACCGCCGGCCTGCTCGCGCGTCAGCAGACCGGCCAGACGCTTGCTCCCGATCAGATGAACCGCCGCGCCGATCACCGGATATCGGCTCACGCCCGGCTCCAGGCGGCCGTCCTCGTTGATCTCGCCCAGCGGGGTCAGCTCCAGACGACGCTCGCGGATGGTCACGCGCCGGCTGCCGCCATTGGCCTTGGGGTCCGGAACGGAACGTGTCTCGACCGCCTCTTCGCGGATCCGAGCCACCTCGGCGAGCACGTGTCCCGCACGGTCCCGGACCTCGACGAAGCTGCCTAATTGCCCGACCGGCAGGGATTCCTCGCCCAGATTGACCGAGGATGGAAAGCCTTCATCCGTAGGGAAGACGCTGGCGACCAGGCAACCGCCATGAACATCGATGACACGGCCGATCAAACTGGTGTCTGACGTGGACATGCGGGATCACTCCATGTAGCCGAAAACGGATGGCGAGCCAGGCGAACGCCGATCATTGAACCCTGTACTTGGATGCATGCTAGCAGGATCGGGGTCGGGGGCAGAGATTTCATGCGAATCCAGTCACAAGAGTCAGGATGAAGTTCGGCGTCCGACTTGAATAATTAGAAATTGCTTATATTTTTATAAGCATCCGACAACCGACCCAACGTGGAGATGTATCATGGGTGCATTAGGTGTTCTTGCCGCAGCGATCGTATTGGCGGGCGGCATTCAGTCGACGGTCCATCTGGCCGACGCGGACGATTCTGGAATCGGGCTCAAGGGAACCCCGGTCATCGAGGTCCAGGCGATCCAATCGGATCAGAGCGGGCAATCCTCCCGAAACGGACATTGATCCTCCGAGCCGGATCGCAGCGAATGCCCTGACGTCCTTGCGCCGGGGCATGAATCATTGGCATCCTGCATACCTTGTCTTCCGCATGCCCCCTTCCAGATGCCTAACCCAGACGAAACCATCCGCTTCAGCGTTTCACTCCCCAAACCACTGCTGGACGAACTGGACAGGAGGGTCGTCCGCAAGGGCTACGCCTCGCGATCGGAATTGGTCAGGGACCTGATCCGAGAACGCATCGTCGAGGAGACCTGGGAGCGCGGCGACGAGGAGGTCGCCGGTGTGCTGACGATCGTCTACGACCACCATCAGCGCGAGCTGACGCAGCAGATCCTGGACATCCAGCATCGCCAGTACGTCCATGTCGTGGCCTCGACCCACGTCCATATGGACCATCACAACTGCCTGGAGACCATCATCATCCGGGGCATGCCGGCCGAGATCGAACATCTCAGCCTAGAGATCGCCGGACTGCGCGGGGTTCGCTTCGCCGAATTGACGCGCGCCTCGCGGGTCCAGAACTGAGGCGCTCAGCTCACGCGCGAGACCATCAGGCTTTCGTCCAGCTCCGGGCCTTCCCCATCGCTACGGCAGGCCTGGCGCAAGGGCCTGATGTCGTCGGCATCGCGGCCGATGGCGACCCGCACATAGGTCGCGTCGGCAGCCAGCTCCAGCGCCGGATCGAAGCCGCGCCAGCCCCCTCCGGGTATCAGCACCTCCACCCAATGATGCAGACGCTGGGAAGATATGGCTCCGAGGGCCTGGGCGGAGTCGTCGAAATAGGCCGCATCCAGATAGCCGGAAACGAAGCGGGCCGGAACCTGCCAGTGCCGTACCAGCGCGATCAGGAGATGCGCGAGATCGGCCGCCGAGCCACGCCCGGCCGCGAGCGGTGCCGAGAGATCGCTACCCGATGCCTCCAATGCCGGATCGTATCGCATCGAGCACCCGACCCAGCCGAAGGCCGCCTGGACCTGCTCGATGAGGGAAACGCCTTCGCGGTATTCAGGTATTTCCCGACCCGAGACCTCATCGGCGAGGGTCGGTACCAGAGCGCTGCGATGCAGGACGAAATCCCACAGCCTCGGCGCCTGCCGCAGGCTGTCGGCGATCCAGGCCCGCTCGCGCTCCGGCGGCACCAGGCTGAAATCGAAGGGATTCTCACGACGGGTCTCGACATCCGCGGCGATCGAGAAGGACAGTTCCCTGTGCGAGCCCAGAACGGCGAAATGATGCGACAGATTGCCGAAGCAGTCGTAGCTGGCGACCGGGTCGGCGCTCGGCTCGACCCGGAGCACGACATTGACCAGGGACTGGCTCTCGTCATCCCAGGGCGTCAGGCGAATCTGGACATGATGCTCGCGAGCCGGCTGCGCGAAGCGTATGCGACAGGCCTGCTCGATATGGTATTTCACTAACCGTCCTCCGGATAGGCATCGAAATAATCCGCCTGAAGCGCGGCCCCGAAATCCGCCAGTCGCGCCAGGAAGGCGTCCAGATATTCGTGCAGGCCCTGTTCCAGGATCTCGGCGGCACCGATCCCGACGAGCTGCTGGCGCAGTGCCTGCAAGCGCGTCACGACCGATGCCTGGGGCGGCGGCCCGATACGCTCCAGGGCACGCTCCATACCCTCGATACAGTAGATCAGCGATCGGGGGAAATCTGGGTTCAGAATCACGAATTCAACCACTTCCAGCGGACGGATGCCGCTTTGATACCGACGGCGATAGGCCTCGAATCCCGAAAGCGACTTGAGCAGGGCGCCCCACTGGTAGTAGTCGAGCGGAGATCCGACCATGGCGGGATCCGGCAGCAGCAGATGATAGCGGACGTCGAGGATGCGGGCGGTCATGTCGGCCCGCTCCTGCAGGATGCCCAGCCCACTGAAACCATAGGCCTCGCCTCGCATCATGGTGGCATGAGCGAAGCCGAAGAAGGTCGCGACCTCACGGTGCACGAAGGCATAGAACTCGGCCGCACGCCAGGGTGGCAGCCTCGCTTCGAGATGCCTGTCGGTCGTCAGCCAGAAATCGTTGAGGGTCTCCCACATGGGATTGGAGATGCGATCACGCACGGCGCGGGCGTTCTCGCGCGCCATCCTCAGACTGGAATGGATACAGCCCGGATTGCGCGAATCCTGAGTGAGCAGATGGATGACGCGCTGCACCGTCACCCGGCCATCGGGATAGAGATCCTCGTAGCCTTCGTCGGCACCCATGATGGTCAGCAGCGGCTTCCATTGCGTCTCCTCGGAGACGCCTTCGTCGGACTCCAGCATATGGATGAAGTTGATGTCGAGTGCGCGCGCCGTATTGTCGGCCCGCTCCAGATGACGGGCCATCCAGTAGAAGGATTCGGCGATTCGGCTCAGCATCGACGTTGGACCCGGATCAGGCGGCCAGGACCCAGGTGTCCTTGCTGCCGCCGCCCTGCGAAGAGTTCACCACCAGGGATCCCTTGGTCATGGCCACCCGGGTCAGACCGCCGGGGACCACCTCGATCTCGCGACCGCAGATGACGAAGGGACGCAGATCCAGATGGCGCGACTCCAGTTCGCCGTCCAGATAGCAGACATGACGCGACAGCTGGATCACGGGCTGGGCGATGTAGTTGCGGGGATTCGACTCGATGCGACGTCTGAACTCCTCGCGCTGACCCGTCGTCGAGGAAGGCCCCATCAGCATGCCGTAGCCGCCGGACTCGGCGACCGCCTTGATCACCATGCGCTGCATGTTCTCGAGCACATAGGTGCGGTCCTGATGGTCCGTCATCTGGAAGGTCGGAAGACTGGGCAGGATCGGTGTCTCGCCGAGATAGTAGCGGATGATGTCGGGGACATAGGCATAGACCGCCTTGTCGTCGGCGATCCCGGTGCCGGGCGCATTGGCCAGCGCCACGTTGCCGGCGCGCCAGGCGTTGATGAGACCGGCGACCCCGAGGATCGAATCCGAACGGAACAGCAGCGGGTCCAGATAGGCGTCGTCGATACGGCGATAGACGACGTCCACCCGGCGCAGTCCCTGGGTGGTCTTGAGATAGACCTTGTCGTTCTTGCAGACCAAGTCGCGCCCCTCGGACAGTTCGACCCCCATCTCCCGGGCCAGGAAGCTGTGCTCGTAATAGGCGGAATTGAAGACGCCCGGCGTCAGGACCACGATCACGGCCTCGCCCTCGCCACGCGGCGAGAGCGAGCGCAGCGCCTGAAGCAGCCTGTCCGGAAAGTGCTCGACCCGACGCACCCGATAGCGCGAGAAGAATTCGGGCAGGATCCGGCGCTCGACGATCCGGTTCTCGATCATGTAGGAGACGCCCGAGGGGGTGCGCAGGTTGTCCTCCAGCACCAGATAGCGGCCGTCCTCGTCGCGGATCAGATCGATCCCGCTGATATGGATATAGATGTCGTGCGGCGGATCCACGTCCATGATCTCGCGGCAGAAATCCTTGCCCCGATAGATGAGCTCGGGCGGAACCACCCCATCCTTGAGGATACGCTGACCGTGATAGATATCCTTGAGGAACAGATTCAAGGCGCGCACGCGCTGCTTGAGTCCGGCCTCGATCTGATTCCACTCGCCCGCCGTGATGATCCGCGGCAGGATGTCGAACGGCCAGACCCGCTCGATGCCCTCCTCCCCGGCATAGAGGGTGAAGGTCACGCCCTCGGTATGCAGGGCCAGGTGGGCCTCTTTCACCTTGGCCGCAAGGATCTGCTGACCGACAGACTGGATATGCTCCCACATCGGAAGATAGTGGTCGCGGGGGCAGAAGTCGTCCCGATAGAACTCGTGATAGGCCATGAGGGGTCCTTCGGAAGACTCGCGGAGCGTGCCGTTGGCGCCGGATTGGAATTGCTTCAGCATGGCGGGGCGGCCTCTACGTCACTAGCCAGTAGATGACCTATCCCAATGCAAGAAATACGCCTCGACCAGGGTCGCCGGTCATGCGAGGGCGACACCGTGCCAGAGGCATGAGACAGGCCGCGGCCTCTCGATCGGCCTAGGGGCTTGAGGCGGAAAACGCACCAAAATAGCGCACATTTGACCCAAGAAGAGGCCGGCCAAGCCTTACCCGATCCGATCCGAGACCTCGATCCGCCGATCGAGCATGCCTTCCTCGGCACAACACCCAGGACCGACAGACCTCTTGACTGCGAAGCGTCCAAATCGGCGGTGCATCTCGATTGACCGGAACGGGAGGATCGCAGAAAGGGAAACCCACGCATTGACAGGCTGACGGAACGCATCTAATCTAGATCTAAACGATTCTTATTAAGAAATCATTGATCAACCCGGCCTCCAGGCTCGATTGAAGGAGAAGACGATGCAAACCCTCGCCTCGACCGACAGCCGTCCCCGCATCACGACCCGGGAAAGGAACCCCGGCGCCCAGATGCGGCGCATCGACAGCGGCAGCCTCATGGGAGGCGACAATCTGCTCATGATCGAGCATGCCGGACATCAGTATTTTCTGCGTATGACGCGCAACAACAAGCTGATACTGACCAAATAGGCCCGCGACCAGGATCCTCGCGCGATATTCGCCGATGCGCGATATCGACGAAGCGATCATCCAGGCCGTCCGATCGACGCAGAGCGCTTTCCATCGATAGGGGTCCGATCGGAGATGGGCATACGCGGCCATTCTTCCCGAAGGGGACCGCCAACGCATCCTGGAGCGCTTCAGCCGCTCGAACGCCCAGATTGCCCGCAACTATCTGGGCGGCGTCGCCAGCCTGTTCGAGCCGGGGGAGGAACGGGATCCGGCCATCGCCACGACTCTAGCCAGTCCAGACATCCGGCTCACCGAGCCCCAAATCGCCGACACCTTGCTGGCAATGGCCGAGCGAATCCAGCAGCTCAAGCGACTCGAGAAACCCAGCCTCGCGGCACGCATCCTCCGCAAAGCCAAGGCCGTGATACGCCGCCTGAAGCCAGGGGCTTGATGCCCGCCGACCCGCATGATCGCGATCGAGGAACAGGGCTGACGCATCGAGGGCGACAAGGTCTGATTCCGTGATCGAACGGCGATCAGACGCAACAGGTCGAGATTTCAATCGGAGCGATAGTATTACATACTAAATATTAGTAGCATCAGATCGCGACGCGGACATTGCTTTACAGTCTGGCGGGTTTTTGAGTATAAATAAAAACGATTCGCGTTATAAATCCGATGGAGTACGAAACCATGAGAATGTCGATGCTGCCAGCCGCCATCGCACTCGCGCTCGCCAGCCAAACCCCTGCGCAGGCCGAGAGCGTCGAGACCCGACTGGAACGGCTGGAGGCCCAGAACCGGTCATTGGCGGCCCAGGTCAAGCGCCAGGAGGCGGAGATCGCCGAGCACCGCGCTCAACTGAAGGGCTCGCCGGAACGACTGAAGGCGGTCGAGGAAGGCATGGAGGAGGACCGCCTCGCCGCCAGCCTGGACGATCCGAGCGCCTGGTTCCGCAACATCGAGATCTCCGGCTTGATCGAGGTCGAGGGCTCCTATCTGTCACCCTTCGAGGGCGACACCGAGAGCGATCTCATTCTCGCGACCGTGGAGCTCGGCATCAGCTCTCAGATCAACGACTGGGTCCTCGCCGGCATCAGCTTCCTCTACGAGGAGGACGACACCGATCTGGAAGTCGACACCGGCTACATCACCATCGCCAATCCAGACGTCACCCCGCTGTTCCTGACCGCGGGCCAGATCTACGTCCCATTCGGCGCCTACGAGACCAATCTGGTGTCGGACCCGCTCACGCTGGAGATCGGCGAGACGCGTGAAACCGCGTTGCAGATCGGCTTCGCGCAGGGCGATTTCTCGGGAAGCGTCTATGCCTTCAACGGCGACAACAAGGTCAAGGGCAAGAACCGGATCGACAGCTGGGGCGCGAATCTCGGCTACGCGCACGAGGAGGATGACCGGGCCTGGGCCTTCGGAGTCGGCTACATCAACGACCTGGGAGACTCGGACAGCCTCCAGGATCTCATCAACGAGAACCGCGTCGCGGCAGAGGAAGACGCCATCGCGGCCGGCATCGACACCAGCGGCTACAGCGTGGATCCGACCGACCGCACCGCCGGCTGGACCGTCAATGCCGCCGCCAGCTTCGGCCCGTTCAACCTCATCGGCGAATATCTCTCGGCCACGGACGATTACGACCCCGTCAGCCTGAGCTACAAGGACTCGGGCGCCAAGCCATCGGCCTGGAACATCGAGGCCGGCTACAGCTTCTCCGTCATGGGGCGCGAATCGGTCGCCGCCGTCGCCTATCAGGGCACGGACGAGGCCCTGGGCCTCGAGCTTCCCAAGGAGCGCTGGATGCTCGGCTGGTCGGTCGAGGTCTACGAGCGCACCGCCCTCTCGCTCGAATGGGCTCACGACAGGGACTATTCCGGCAAGGACGGCGGCACTGGCAAGTCGGCCGATACCATCATCGCGCAACTCGCGGTCGAGTTCTGATCCAGCCCCCAGACGCTCGCTTCCAGCCGACAGGGCGTCTGGGACAATCGGAAAGGCGACAGCAGGGACGCTGTCTTCTCGTCTACCTGTATACCCCGGCAGCCCCCCCCCCAGAGACACATCAATCCTGAAGCCACGCATGGCTTCTTGCCGACCAGAACGTTATTTCATAACATTGCCATCGATACGGGAGCCAATGCTCCGACCCACTCCGGGCGCACCGACCATCGGGTTCGCCCAAACCATCAGGGGGCATTCGGATGAACAGATTCACACATCTGGTATTGGTTCTGGGGCTGACGGCACCGCTCGCGCTCGCCGCCGAACCGCTCGAGGTCTTCGTCAGCATCCTGCCCGAACAGACGTTCGTCGAGCGCATCGGCGGGGACCAGGTCGAGGTCGAGTCGCTGGTGAAGCCGGGCGACAATCCCCATACCTTCGAGCCGACCCCGAGCCAGGTGGCCCGGCTGGCCGATGCGGATCTCTATCTCGGCATCGGCATGCCGTTCGAGCCCGCCTGGATCGAACGCATTCGCGGAGTCAATCCCGACATCCGGTTCCTGGATTTGAGCGAGGGTCTCGCTCACCGCGCCCTAGAGGACCACGATCATGACGAGGACGAGCATCATGATCACGATGAGATGCACGAGCACGAGCACGAGCACGAGCACGAGCACGAGCACGAGCACGAACAGGATCCACACGTCTGGACCAGCCCGCTCCTGGTCGGGCGCATGGGCGCATCGATCGCAAACGTCCTGAGCCGGATGGATCCGAGCCACGCCGCGGAATACAAGGCCAACCTCGATCGCTTCCAATCGGATCTGAAGGCGCTCGACCGCGACATCCGCGAGATCCTCGCCCCGGTTTCGCAACGACGCTTCATGGTCTTCCACCCCGCCTGGGGCTATTTCGCGGATGCCTACGGGCTGACGCAGATCCCGATCGAGAAGGAAGGCAAGGAACCCGGCGCCAGGAGCCTGGCCGCGCTGATCGATCAGGCACGCCGCCAAGACACCCGAGTCATCTTCGTACAGCCCCAGTTCAGCCGCCGCGCGGCGGAGCAGGTCGCCAACGCCATCGACGGACGGGTCGAGTCCATCGACAACCTGGCACCGGACTATTTCGCCAACCTGAGGCATGTCGCCCGGGTCATCGCCGACGCCCAGCGGTAAGCGGCTGGCGGCCGACCAGGGATGAGGACGATGAAACGGCCAGGTTCATTCGTCGGACTCGACATCGGCACGTCCGGCTGCCGGGCGCTGGCGATCGACGACCAAGGCATCCAGATCGCCGAGGCGCGCGTCGCCATGCCGGAACCGGTACGGCCGCGACCCGGCTCGGTCGAGCAGGATCCTGAGTGCTGGTGGCAGTCGGTGCAGGAGGTCCTGAGCGCCTTAGCCCGTCAATTGCAGGGTCAGCCGCCGATCGCCATCGGCCTGGACGCCACCTCTGGCACATTACTGCTCGCCGATGCCGACGGACGGCCGATCGGACCGGCGCTCATGTACGACGACCGCAGCGCCAGCGAGGCCGCCGACCGCATCGCCCGGCTTGCGCCCGCCGACTCGCCGGCCCGTGGCCCTGGGTCGAGCCTCGCCAAGGCCATTTCACTCGCCGAAGGACTCGCGCCCGAGGGCGAAACGCTCGCCCTGCATCAGTCGGACTGGATCACCGGCCGCCTGACCGGCCGCTACGGGCTCAGCGACTGGAACAACGCGCTCAAGCTCGGATACGAGACGCGGCGACTGCACTGGCCCGACTGGGTCCGGACCTGCATTCCAGGCACTGTCGGGCTGCCTCGTGTCCTGGCGCCCGGAGCGCCAATCGCTTCGCTGGACCCGGCCGTCGCCGCGAGGATCGGATTCCCGCCCACGACGCTGGTGCTCGCGGGCACCACCGACAGCACCGCTGCGGTCATGGCCGCCGGCGCCGCATGCCCCGGAGACGCCGTAACCTCACTCGGCAGCACGCTGGTGATCAAGGTTGTCTCCGAGCGTCCGGTCGGTTCAAGCCGCTACGGCATCTACAGCCATCGCTTCGGCGATCACTGGCTGGTCGGCGGCGCCTCGAACAGCGGCGGCCGAGTGCTGCGCCGGTTCTTCGACGATCGCGAAATCGCCGAACTCAGCCGCCGGATCGACCCCGAAACGGATTCGGGCCTGGACTACTACCCGCTTCCCGGACCGGGCGAGCGTTTCCCGCACCATGACCCGAAGCTGGAACCCCGTCTGGAGCCCCGGCCATCGGATCCGGCACGATTCCTCCACGGCCTCCTCGAAGGCATCGCCGTGATCGAGGCCGAGGGATACGCGCGTCTCGCCGAGCTGGGCGCACCGGCGCCGACCCGGGTCCTCAGTGTCGGCGGCGGCGCCCGGAACACCGTCTGGACCCGCCTGCGCGCCCGCCGGCTCGGCATCCCGGTGATCGCGGCCGAGCACCAGGAGGCAGCCTTCGGCATGGCCCGGCTCGCACGCGAGACCATGACCTCGACGACACTGGCCAGTCACCCGGATCCCACCTAGAATCGCTCGACCAGCAGTCAATCAGGAGACGAAGGCGTGGCGGTTTCATTCACTCTGGACCTGGACCGGGTCAGAATCGGGGTCATCGGTCTAGGTTACGTGGGGCTTCCCCTCGCCGTCGAATTCGGTAAAGGCTATCCGACGATCGGCCTCGACATCAGCCAGGCGCGGGTGGACGAGCTGCGCGCCGGGCGGGATTCCTCGCTGGAGGTCGACCCGGCCGATCTGGCCAAGGCCAGCCAACTCGCCTACACCCGGGATCCGCGGGACCTGGCGGACTGCAACTGCTACATCGTCACCGTTCCCACCCCCATCAACGAGCACCGACAGCCCGATCTCGGACCGCTCGAATCGGCCAGCCGCACGCTCGGCAGCCTCGTCGCCCCAGGCGACGTCGTCATCTTCGAATCGACCGTCTATCCGGGGGCGACCGAAGAGGTCTGCATCCCCATCATCGAGGGGGTCTCCGGACTGGTCTACAACCGGGACTTCTTCGCCGGCTACAGCCCGGAACGCATCAATCCGGGCGACCGCGAGCACCGTCTGCCAACCATCAAAAAGGTCACATCCGGCTCGACGCCGGAGACCGCGCGTTTCGTGGACGCACTCTACCGCTCCATCATCACCGCCGGCACCCATCTGGCGAGCAGCATTCGCGTCGCAGAGGCGGCCAAGGTGATCGAGAACACCCAGCGCGACCTCAACATCGCCCTCATCAACGAGCTGGCGCTCATCTTCAACCGGCTGGGGATCGACACCCAGGAGGTGCTCGAGGCGGCGGGAACCAAGTGGAACTTCCTGCCCTTCCGCCCCGGGCTGGTCGGCGGACACTGCATCGGCGTCGACCCCTACTATCTGACCCACAAGGCGCAACAGATCGGCTACCACCCGGAGATCATCCTCGCCGGACGGCGTCTCAACGACAGCATGGGCGCCTATGTCGCCGGGCAGGTGATCAAGCTGATGACGCGCCGAGGCTGTCTCAAGCGCGACTGCAAGGTGCTGATCCTGGGGCTGACCTTCAAGGAGAACTGCCCGGACCTGCGCAACACCCGGGTGATCGACATCCTCGCCGAGCTGGGAGACTACGGCATCGCCTGCGACGTCCACGACCCCTGGGCCAACCCGGCCGAGGCCGAGCACGAATACGGGATCCGGCCGATCGCCGAGCCCCGGGAGGCGAGCTACGACGCCATCGTCCTGGCCGTCGCCCACCGCCAGTTCGCCGAGATGGGCGTCGAGCGGATCCGCGCCCTCGGCAAGCCGGATGCGATACTCTACGACGTCAAACAGCTCTTCCCTCGCGAGGCGGTCGACGGACGTCTCTGATCCTTCGTGCATCGGCCACATCCTTCGCGATCCACATCAACGGAGTCTCAATGAAAGTCCTCGTGACCGGCAGCGCCGGATTCATCGGATCGGCCCTGTCGCTGCGCCTACTGGAACGGGGCGATCAGGTCGTCGGGGTCGACAACCTCAACGACTACTATGACGTCGGCCTCAAGCTGGCCCGTCTCGCCCGCACCCAGGATCATCCCGGCTTCACCGACGTCCGGCTCGACATCGAGGACGGCCAGGCGCTGAGCGAGCTGTTCGCCGCCGAGAAGCCGGACCGCGTGGTCAACCTGGCGGCCCAGGCCGGGGTGCGCTATTCGATCGAGAACCCCATGGCCTACGTCCGCACCAATCTGGTCGGATTCGCCAACATCCTGGAGGCCTGCCGGCACAACGGCGTCGAGCATCTGGTCTACGCCTCCAGCAGCTCGGTCTACGGCGCCAACACCGAGATGCCCTTCTCGGTCCATCACAACGTCGACCATCCGCTGAGCCTCTATGCCGCGAGCAAGAAGGCCAACGAGCTGATGGCGCACACCTACAGCCATCTCTACCGGCTGCCGACCACCGGGCTGCGCTTCTTCACCGTCTACGGCCCCTGGGGCCGCCCCGACATGGCGCTGTTCAAGTTCACCCGCGCCATCCTAGCCGGCGAGCCGATCCAGGTCTTCAACTACGGCAAACACCGGCGCGACTTCACCTATATCGACGACATCGTCGAGGGCGTGATCCGGGTGCTGGACCGCGTCCCCCGAGGCAATCCGGACTGGTCGGGCGCGGCACCCGATCCGGCCACCAGCCAGGCGCCCTACCAGGTCTACAACATCGGCAACAACGCGCCCGTCGAGTTGATGGAATACATCCGGCTGCTGGAGCAGAGCCTCGGCCGCAAGGCCGAGATGGAGATGCTGCCGCTGCAGCCGGGCGACGTCCCGGACACCTTTGCCGACGTCAAGGATTTGGTGAGCGACGTGGACTACCGGCCGAGCACCCCGGTCGCCGTCGGCGTCCAGCGGTTCGTCGATTGGTATCTGGAGTTCTATCGGAAGAGTTGACGGGCACCGAGCTTCCGACGAGGAAGCCCTTCTGACCGCCAAGCGTTCGCGCCGCGAGCCACGCTCGGGGTCGCGCACATGGAGAGCGCCGTGAGATGGACAACCGCTTTCACGCCCACAGCGCGAACGCTTTCGGGACATGGCATCGGCTGAACGAGCATCTGACGTCCGCAGGCCGACTCGCCCGAAGCTTCGCCGGCTCCGCCCCTTGGCGGGATGAGGCCGGGCTTGCCGGCGAGCTGCACGATCTCGGCAAGTACGGCGAGCGTTTCCAGCGCCGCTTGCAGGGGCAGGACTCCGGGCTCGACCACTGGTCCATGGGCGCCTGGCTCGCACTGTCAGGGTATCAGGCCGTCGCCGCCGCATTGGCCATCCAAGGCCACCACATCGGACTGCAGCGAGGCGACCGGGGCGGACTCCTGGGCCTGGAGCCCGGAAGGCTGACTCGCCAGCATCCATTCGGCCTCGCGCTCTCCGACCCCGACCTGGACCAGCTGATCGCGCGCGCCGACGCCGATGGCATCAGATACCGCCCACCATCGGCCAAGGCCGTCACGCGCTGGGACAGAGCGGTCGCCGCCATGCTCGACGTGCGTCTGCTCTTCTCCTGTCTGGTCGATGCCGATTTCCTCGACACGGAGGCGCACTTCGAGGGCGACGCCAACGGCAAGCGGTTTCGCGGACCCGGGCCAACCCTGGATCCGGCAGCGGCCCTGCGCGCACTCGACCGCTACATGGACCATGGCATCCGTTCCGGGCGCCAGATACGACCGGCGGTGCGCGAGGCACGCGAGACCCTGTGGCAGGCCTGCGCCGACGCCGCCCTGGCACCAACGGGCTGCTTCACGCTCACCGCCCCGACCGGCTCGGGCAAGACGTTGGCCATGCTCAAGCTCGCCCTGGAGCATGCGCGGCGTCATGGACTCGAGCGCATCGTCCTGGCCGTGCCCTTCCTCACCATCATCGAGCAGACCGCCCAGATCTATCGCACCGTCTTCGCGGACTTCCCCGAGAATTTCGTCCTGGAGCATCACGGCCTGGCCGGTCTCGGCCCAGAGACGGCGTCCGGCGACGCCCAGCCGCCGCAGGAGCGCGAGCGGCGCCTGCTCGCCGAGAACTGGGACGCCCCCATCGTCATCACCACCAATGTGCAGCTGCTGGAATCGCTCTTTTCCAATCGGCCGTCCGCCTGCCGCAAGCTGCACAACCTCATGGAGTCCGTGATTCTCTTCGACGAGGCCCAGGGCCTGCCCGCGCAACTGGCGGTGCCCACCCTGGCCGCCCTGTCGCACCTCTCGGCGGCCTATCGCTCCAGCGTCGTCTTCGCCACCGCGACCCAGCCCGCCTTCGACTCGCTGCACGAGGCCGTCAGCCGGTACGCCGCGCCTGGCTGGCAGCCCGTCGAGGCGGTGCCGGACCATCCAGCCCTGTTCGCCACCCTCAAGCGCGTCGAGGTGACCTGGCCGAATCCAGGCGAGAAGCTCGGCTGGGGCGATCTCGCAGCGGAGCTGGAGGAGATCCCGCAAGCCCTCGTCGTCGTCAATCTCAAGCGTCACGCCATGGCGCTGCTGGACGCGCTGGCCGAGACGCCGGACGTCTTCCATCTGTCGACGAATCTCTGCCCCATGCACCGGCGTGCCGTGCTGAACCGCATTCGTGACCGGCTCGGACGCGGAGAGCCCTGCCGCCTGATTTCCACACAGTGCGTCGAGGCCGGCGTGGATCTCGACTTCCCCCGCGTTCTCCGCGCCTTCGGACCGCTGGAGGCAATCGCTCAGGCGGCGGGACGGTGCAATCGGGAAGGACGCCTGGACGAGCCGGGCGAGGTCCGGGTCTTCGACCCCGAGGAATCGGGCGACTGGCGGCGACGCTATCCGACCCATGCCTATTTCCAGGCAGCCGAGGTCACGCGCCGCATCCTCCTGGACCTGGGGACCATCGACATCAACGACCCGGCCGCGTTTCGGCACTATTACCGCCAGCTCTACGACCTGAGCCAACCCGCCGGTCAGAACCCGGCGTTCCACGAGGCCATCGAGGCCCGCGACTTCCCTGAGATCGCCCGTCTCTATCGCCTCATCGACCAGGACGCCATCCAGGTTCTGGTGCCCTGGAGCGAGCGAATGGAAGAGTTCGAGGCGTTGCAAGCCGAGGCGGAAACGGACGGCATCGGCGGTACCTGGATGCGCCGTGCCCAGGGTCTGGCCGTCAGTCTCTATCGCCCACGCGCGGACCATCCCGCCTGGGGCATCCTGATCCCCGCCAAGCTGCGCCGCAGCGGCAGGACGAACCGCCAACAGGATGAATGGTTCATCCTGGAAGATCCACGCGGCGAACATTACGACGACAGACTGGGGCTGATCCTGCCCCAGGCGGAACAGGTGCTCATCGGATGAACCCGGCCCGACGGGGCGAGCTGAGCGACAACCACGTCCGGGCGAGCGACCCGCGCCTGGGCCGGCCACTGAAGGAGGAGCCATGACGAACGGCACGCACACACTGGAAGTCTGGGGCGACCTGGCCTGCTTCACCCGGCCGGAGATGAAGGTCGAACGCTTTTCCTATCCCGTCATTACCCCATCCGCCGCACGCGGCATCTTCGACGCCATCTACTGGGACGCGCGCCGCGAGGGCGACTGGGTACGGCCCTACTTCCATTGGCAGATCGTCCGCATCCAGGTACTCGAACCACCGCGCTACATCGCCCTGCGGCGTAACGAGGTGAAGGACCGGGTGCCGGGAACGGCCGTCCTCAACAAATGGATGAAGGGCAGCGCCGATCCCGAGCCGCTCTGGGCCGACGGCGGCAAGGACGAGCTGGGCACCGACCAGAAGGGACGCACCCAGCGCCAGACCATGGCGCTGAAGCGGGTCCGGTATCGACTCACCGCCCAGATCGTTCCCAAACCCGCGTTCCGCGCCGAGCAGGCGGCCATGAACAGCCAGTTCGTACGTCGCGCCCGCGCCGGCAAATGCTTTCAGCAGCCCTACCTCGGGTGCCGCGAATTCCCCGCCTTCTTCGAGTACGTAGAGGATGCTGTGGTCGCGTCACCGCCAATCGCGCTCGACCAACATCTGGGCCTCATGCTCTACGACGTCTTCGACTTGTCGCGCGAGAGGGTCAGGGACGGCGACCCGCCCTTCATCAGCCTCTTCGAGGCGACCATGCGTAGCGGGGTCCTGGAGGTGCCGCCGTTCGAGAGTGCCGCCGTCAAGAAGCCCGGAGGGATCTGAGGATGCTCCAACAGCTCGCCGATTATGCCGCCACCCACTTGACCGAATCGGAACCGGGCTTCAGGTCCCGGGAGGTTCGCTGGTCGCTGGAGCTCGCCGCCGACGGACGTTTTCTGGGCGCCCTGCCCTTGGGGGATGGCAAGCGCGGCCGGGAGCTGGTCCGTTGCCCGGACATGCACAACATGAACGCCGGGGGCCGGGCCCATTTCCTGGTCGAGTCCTGCCTGTACGTCACCCTGCTGACCAAGGGCAACGAGGATCCCGATGAAAAGACCGCCAAGCGGCATGCCTATTACCTCGATCTCGTGCGGCAGGCCGCCGCCGAGGTCGACCTCTTGAAACCGCTTGCCGATCTGCTCGCCGATTCGGAGCGCATCGCCGAGATCCGAGCGGCCCTGACGGCTCACAAGGCGAAGCCAACCGACTGGATCACCTGGCGGATCGGCGGACAGGATCCGCGCGACGACGAGGATGCTCAGCGCTGGTGGCGCGATTGGCGCCGGACCGATCTATCCCGAGCCGCTCCCAGCAAGGAGCGAGGCTCAGGTCGCAGACCGTCCCCGGCGAGCGCCATGCGCTGCCTCCTGACCGGCAAAACGGTCACGCCCTTGCCCACCCACCCGAAGATCGCCGGCTTGTCGGGGGTCGGCGGGCTGGCGATGGGCGACGTCCTGGTCGGCTTCGACAAGTCCTCCTTCGGCTCCTTCGGCCTTGACCAGTCCGCCAATGCCGCGATGGGCGAAGAGGCGGTACAGCGTTATGTCGATGGGCTCAATCACCTGATCCGTCATCACGGCCGCAAGCTGGCCAATACCATCGTGGCCCACTGGTACAAGGACAGCATCGCTCCCGCCGAGGATCCCTTGGCCTTCCTGATGGGCATGGAGACCGAAGAACAGACCGAGGCCGCCGCACTCGGCGCCGTTCGCCGCCTGCTCGACGCCATCCACTCCGGAGAGCGTCCGGATCTGGGCGACAACCGCTACTACGCCTTGACCCTCTCCGGAGCAGCCGGGCGCGTCATGGTGCGCGACTGGATGGAGGGCCGCTTCGAGGACTTGGCGGGACGGATCGCGGCCTGGTTCGCCGATCTCGCCATCGTGGCCCGTGGTGGTCACGCACTCGCCCATGACCCGAAGTTCATGGCCGTCTGCGGCGCGCTGGTGCGCGACCTCAAGGATCTGCCCGCCCCGACCGCCGCGACACTCTGGCGTGTCGCGCTCCAGGGGCTTCCGATTCCTCGATCGCTGATGGCGCAAGCGCTCGCCCGTTTTCGCACGGAGGTCATCGACAAGGACCAGCCCCCGATCAATCACGCCAGGATGGGCCTCATTCGGGCTTATTTCGTTCGCCGCACACCAGGAGGTGACGCCAGCATGACCGCTTATCTGAACCCCGACCACCCGGCCCCCGCCTATCACTGCGGGCGCCTGCTCGCGGTGTTCGCCAATCTGCAACGGGCCGCGCTCGGGGATGTCGGCGCCGGCGTCGTCCAACGCTACTACACCGCGGCCAGCCAAACGCCCGGGCTGATCCTCGGACGACTGTCCGCGAATGCCCGCAATCATCTGGGCAAACTCAACGCTGGACTTGCATGGTGGTACGAGGAGCAGTTGGCGGAGGTCATGAGCCGGCTCGGCGACGGCGCGCCCCGCATCCTCGACCTCGAAGGCCAGGGGTTGTTTGCCCTGGGTTACTACCAGCAGCTCGCCGCCTTGCGGGCCAGCCGCAAGACCCCGGCCGAAGACACGGCATCCGCCACGGACGCCGATCCATCGCCCGACGCAACGATCGGACGCGGATCGCATCAAGGAGACTGACCCATGACCGCCATCCAGAACCGCTACGAGTTCCTCTACCTCTTCGACTGCGAGAACGGCAATCCCAACGGCGATCCAGACGCCGGCAACAGCCCCCGCCTCGATCCCGAAGACATGCATGGTCTCGTGTCGGATGTCGCCATCAAGCGGCGGATTCGCAACTATGTCCAGACCGCCTTCGGCAACGCCGCGCCCAACGCCATCTTCGTGGAGCATGCGACCAACCTGAACAAGCCGATCGTGGCCGCGCACATCGCCACCGGCGGCGCACCCGGCGGCGGTGGCAATCGCACTCAGGTCGGTGCGGCACGCAACTGGATGTGCGCCCAATTCTTCGATGTCCGCACCTTCGGCGCGGTGATGTCCACCGGCGCCAATGCCGGACAGGTTCGCGGCCCGGTTCAGGTCGCCTTCTCGCGCTCGATCGATCCCATTCTGCCCATGGACGCATCCATCACCCGCATGGCCGTCGCGGAGAGGGTCGCCGGAGCGACGACCGTGGCCGACTACGAACACTGGGAAAACGATCAAGAAGAGGACAAGCTACGCACCATGGGCCGCAAAGCACTCATCCCCTACGGTCTCTATGCCTGCAAGGGGTTCATCTCCGCCCATCTCGCCCAGGGCACCGGATTCTCGGAAGAGGATCTCGGCCATCTCTGGGAGGCACTGCTCGGCATGTGGGACCACGACCGATCCGCCTCCAAGGGTGTCATGGCCTGCCGCGGTCTCTACGTCTTCAAGCACGTCGGCACGGACACGGACCCCAACCAGCGGGTACGTCAGGCCATGCTCGGCTGCGCCCCGGCGCACCGGCGCACCGGCTGCTGGATTTCTCCCAACCGACCCGCCCGCAGGCGAACGCGATCGTCGAAATCCAGCATCGTGCGGGCCTACAGGGCTCACCGCGCACCTTCGCCGACTATGAGGTCGAGGTTCATCCGGAACGTCTGCCAGCCGGAGTGGAGTTGCTGGTCGACGGCAAATCCGCAGAGGCAACCCCGACTTGATGGCACGAGCCTTCCCGGGCGTCAGGAGACCCGCACCTCGAGCGTGCGTCCGAGGACGCGCGCGGCGGCCTCGATCTGATCGAGGCGCGAGGCATGCTTGAGATCGAGCAACCGATCCACCTGCGGCATATGCCAGCCCAGGCGCCGTGCGAGCTCGGCCTTGCGGATCCCCTGCTCGGTCATCGCCTGGTAGACACCGAGCTTGGCGCATTCGAGCGCCGATGGCCGCACGGTCGGACGCCCGTCCGCGGCCGAGGGGACGGGCAGAGGACGGCGCGCCTCGAGGTAGAACGTCAGCGCGGTTTCCAGCGCGTCGACCGCGTAGAGCAGGGCCTCGTCCTCGTCCTCGCCTTGGGTGATGGCCTCGGGAACGTCCGGGAAGGTCGCGACGAAACCGCCTTCGGGCTGGGCCTCCAGAGTGACGGGAAAATCGAACATGGCTCAGTCTCCTTTCAATCCGAGTTGCTTCTTGATGGTCTCGACCGTGCCAGTCTTGAGTTCGGCGTTGTGCATCGGCATCACGGGCTGGCAACCGTTGAGGAAGATCTTCATGTGCGCACCCTTCCCCTTCTGAAAGGTCGCCCCCTGTTTGGCCAGCCAGCGCTTGAATGCGTTCGCGTTCGTGGCCTGGGATCTGAACACTTCTGTTGTGGCTGTCAACCGCCATGCCTCCATCCAGCGAGGACTCAATGACCGCTGACCCCGTCAACATCTCCGCGCTGAACCAGTACGCCTACTGCCCGCGACGTTGCGGATTGATCTATCTGGAAGGCGAGTTCGACCAGAACATCCACACCGCGCGCGGGAACGCGGAGCATGAGCGGGTGGATCGCGCCGCGCACGTGGCGGGCAGAGACGGGGCTCGCATCGACTATGCCTTGCCGGTTTGGAGCAACGCGGCGGGGCTCATCGGCAAATGCGATGTCGTCGAGCACTGGCCGGACGGGACCCTGTATCCGGTCGAATACAAGCATGGGCCGAAACGAAAGTGGCTGAACGACGACCTCCAACTGGCGGCCCAGGCCATCTGCCTGGAAGAGATGTTCGCCCGCCCGGTGCCGGCCGGGGCCATCTACCACGCGGCCAGCCGGCGGCGCCGCGAGGTCGTCTTCACATCCGAACTGCGCACTCTGGTGGAGCGGACGGTCGAGGGCATCCGCGACATGCTGGCATCGGGAAGGCTGCCGCCGCCGGTGAACGATCGGCGCTGTCGCGAGTGCTCGCTGAAGGATCTTTGCCAGCCGGAGGCCATCGACGCGCGGGCACGCCAGCGCCGATTGCGCGATGCCCTGTTCGAACCGAACGACCTAACGGACTAGCGGCAGATGCACACCATCCAGAACACGCTCTACGTCATGACGCCGAACGCCTATGCCCATCTGGACAATGGCACGGTACGGATCGAGATCGAGCGCGAGACCAAGCTGCGGGTACCGCTCCACCATATCGGCACCCTGGTCTGCTTCGGCAACGTCCTGGTGTCGCCCGCCCTGATGCACCGTCTGGCGGACGAGGGCAAGTCGCTGGTGCTGCTCGACAACTCAGGTCGTTTCAAGGCCCGGCTGGAGGGGCCTGTCTCGGGCAACGTCCTGCTGCGGCTGGCCCAGCACAAAGCGACCGCCGATCCGGCGGTCACGCTCGAAACCGCGCGCGCCATGGTAGCCGGCAAGCTGCGCAACAGCCGATCGGTGCTGCAGCGCGCCGCGCGCGAGACGAGCGACGGAGAGGAGTCCGCCATCCTGAGCCGGGCCACGGATGCCTTGGCGGCCTCGCTGCGAACCGCCCGCGACGCCGCCGACCTGGACAGCCTGCGGGGCGTCGAGGGCGAGGCCGCGCGCGGCTATTTCGCGGCGCTCAATCTCGTCGTCAAACCCCAGATGCGCGGGAGTTTCCAGCTCGACGGACGCACCCGCCGACCGCCGCGCGACCGCTTCAACGCCCTGATCTCCTTCCTCTATTCGATGTCGATGAACGACTGCCGCTCGGCGGTCGAAACGGTTGGACTCGATCCGCAACTCGGGTTCCTGCACGCCGTGCGACCAGGCCGCGCCGCCCTGGCGCTCGATCTCCAGGAAGAATTCCGCTCCGTCCTCGCCGACCGGCTCGCGCTCACGCTCATCAACCGTGGGCAACTGACGGCGAGCGATTTCGACGAGCGCGAGGGTGGTGCCGTCATGCTCAACGACTGCGGCCGCCGGGCTGTCGTCGCCGCTTGGCAGGCGCGCAAGCAGGAGGAGATCACCCACCCGCTGCTCGACACCAAGGTCCCGCTCGGCTTGCTGCCATTCGTTCAGGCCCGGTTCCTGGCGCGCACGCTGCGGGGCGACATGGAAGGCTATCTGCCCTTCGTCGCCAAATAGCCGGCCGGTTATCATTGAACGGACGTCACCGTCCTCAGAGTCGAGAATCATCCATGCTGATCATCGTCACCTACGACGTCTCGACCGAAACGGCCGAAGGCCGCCGTCGGCTGCGCCGGGTCGCCAAGAATTGCGAGCGTATGGGCCAACGGGTACAGAAGTCGGTCTTCGAATGCGAGCTCGACCAGATACAGTTCGAGGCATTGGAGCGCGACCTGTTGGCCGAGATCGACCTGGCGGAAGACAATCTCCGTTTCTATCGCATCACCGAACCGCGCGGACTGCGCGTCAAGCAGTACGGCACCTTCCGCTCGACCGATTTCGACGGCCCCCTCGTCATCTGATGCGCGAACCTCAAGTGACCGTCATGGACCCGCACCTTTCGCGCTCCGCTCAAGTGACTGGTTTTCCAACACAAACCTCCTCAGTGCCAGCCCGAAACCTGAAGCTGTCTTGCAAGCAACGCCAGGTTCGCGCAACATCGTCCAGCACCATCATCGAATCAAAGGGTTACGATGACGGAGCATCGCCCGGCCAGTAGGTCGGGCGTGGATTGAAACATCCGGGAGCTCGGCGCGCCGAGCACGATTTACCGGGCATCGCCCGGCCAGTAGGTCGGGCGTGGATTGAAACTAGCGTGATTCCGTAGAAGTCGCGCATGCGACGCGCGGCATCGCCCGGCCAGTAGGTCGGGCGTGGATTGAAACATGCTCAACTGGTGCGAGCGCGCCAAGTCCAAGGCGCATCGCCCGGCCAGTAGGTCGGGCGTGGATTGAAACAACAAGCAATGGCCATCCGATATCGCGCGAATCGAGGAAGAGCTGTCCATCCTGCAAGGCATTCTGTCGGAGAAAAGCGATGAACCCTGAACAAGCCGCTGGCGTTTTGGAGGAGGTCCTGCGTCGAGCCATGGACGAAGGGCTGGAGCTGCGCGACAAGGATCAGCTGAATGAGCATGACGAGGGTGCGCTCATGGCCTATTTCACGCTGCTCGACTGGGGAAAGTCTCAGGCCGAACTTTCGGGCATCGAGTTCGCCGACCGCGAGCTACAGGATTTCGATCCCTATTCTCTGCTGAATCAGCGGCAGGCGGCCTGAGACGATCCGGCGCAATACGCTGCGCTATTGCGCCCTACAGGGCGTTGAAGCCTCAGCGTTCAGCCAAGGGAGGATCGGGGGCGGCTGACAGGGGTATCGACAGCGGGGATGCTGTCGTCAAGCCTGCAGGGAAGTATTCGCGGCGTCCCCGGGCAGCCGCCACCCGGCCCGGAACGGGCCGGATAGAGTCGCTCTTCGGCGGCCTCAGAAAGGCGCCTCCTGGCTGGCCGGGACCGGAGCGGGCGCGGCCAGGTCGGGCGGGATCAGGCCGAACAGCTCGTCGAAGCGGGCGATCAGCTGGCGCAGCTGCAGGGCCAGGATGGCGAACTCGGCGTCCAGGCGCATCGCCGGGTCCATCTCGTCGTCGTCCAGCTCCTCCAGCAGCGCATCGCCGACCCTCAGACGCTTGAGCGAGAGATCCTCGGCCAGGGTGAAACTCAGACGCTCGTCCCATTCCAGGGCCAGCTTGGTCGTGCGCTTGCCGGCGCGCAGATGGTTGAGGATCTCGTCGCTCGACAGATCCTGCTTGCTGCAGCGGATCACCCCGGCGGTGTCGTCGGCATCCCGCAGCTCGCAGGCATCGCCCGTGACGAAATCGCTCGGGGCCGAGTCCTCGAGCATCCAGGCGGTCATGACGGCGGTCGGGGTCTTGGCCGGATCGGGCAACCGCGCCGGGAGCGATTCCAGGGTCTCGCGCAACAGCGAGACGATGTCCTCGGCCTGCTTCTCGCTCGCCGAATCCACCACCAGCCAGCCGGCCTCGGTATCCACGTAGAGCATCGTGCGGCGCGAACGGGTGAAGGCGCGCGGCAGCATCTCGTTGACGATCTGCTCGCGCAGACGGCGGCGCTCGGCACGACCCACGTCGCGGGCCTCGCCGGCCTCTAGCTCGGCGACACGCTCGTCCAGCGCCTCGGCCACGGCGGCCGAGGGCAGCAGACGTTCCTGCTTGCGCGCACACATCAGCAGACAGCCGCCGACGCCGTGCACCAGTGCGGCCGTCTCCTCGCCGAGCGGCGCGGCCCAGCCCAGGGTCGCGGTCTCGATGGGCCCGCAGGGGCGGAAGCGGCGCGTCGCCAGCCGCTCCTCCAATTCGGCGGCATCCAGACCGAAGGGAGTATCCAGACGGAAGAGTCGAGCGTTCTTGAACATGGTCAGCCCCTGTGGAAAAAAGGGCCGGAGTATGTGCCCGAGTCGGAGGGCACTGCAAGGAAAAAGGATCCAACGGCTGGAGAAGAGGGGTCGAAGACCGTGCTGGCGATTCGGTATCGGCACGACCCACCGTCTTCCTGACATTCGCGGCAGGCCCGCTCTTTCGTTAGAATACGACGATCGATCGCCATCAAACGGCTTCCCGTGAACGACCTCCCTCTGTCCGGCCTCTTCTTCGCGCTCTTCCTACTCATCAACCTCTCGGCCTTCTTCTCGGGATCCGAGACCGCCCTGCTCACCATGAACCGCTACAAGCTGCGGCACATGGCCGATCAGGGGAACCGCGGCGCGCGCATCGCCCGCCGTCTGCTCGAACGGCCGGACCGGCTCATCGGCCTGATCCTGCTCGGCAACAACTTCGTCAACATCATGGCTTCCTCGCTCGCGACCATCATCGCGCTGCGCCTCGGCGGCGAGGCGGCGATCGGTATCGCCGCGGGTCTGCTGACGCTGGTCATCCTCATCTTCGCCGAGGTCGCGCCCAAGACCTACGCGACCCTGCATCCGGAGCGGCTGGCCTTTCCGGCGGCCTATGTCTACCAGCCGCTGCTCAAGGTGCTCTACCCTATCGTCTGGTTCGTCAATCTCTTCACCAACGGCCTGCTGCGGCTGGTCGGCATCGTCCCAGAGGGAGCCCCGCCGACCGATCTCAGCCGCGAGGAGCTGCGCACCGTGGTCAGCGAGGCGGGCGCCATGATCCCGGAACGCAGCCGTTCCATGCTGATCGCGATCCTGGATCTGGAGCACGCGACGGTGAGGGACATCATGATCCCCCGCAACGAGGTCGAGGGCATCGACATCCAGGACAGCGAGGACGAGATCGTCAAGGCGATCTGCAACGCGGGATACACCCGTCTGCCGCTCTACGACGGCAGCGTCGACAACGTCATCGGCATCTTCCACGCCCGCACCGCCCTGCACGCCCTGCTGGAGAAGGGGCTGACCAAGGACCATCTGCGCGAACTGGCCCAGGCCCCCTACTTCGTCCCCGAGGGCACGGCGCTCTATCAGCAGCTGCTCAACTTCCAGCGCGGCCGCCAGCAGATCGGCCTGGTGGTGGACGAATACGGCGACTTCCTCGGACTCATCACCCTGACCGACCTGCTCGAGGAGATCGTCGGCGAGTTCACGACCGACCCGTCCGACCAGATCGATGAGATCCATCGTGCCGAGGACGGCAGCCTGCTGGTCGACGGCAGCATCAGTCTGCGCGACCTCAATCGAACACTGCGCTGGGAGCTGCCGACACGCGGCCCCAAGACGCTCAACGGTCTCATCCTGGAATATCTGGAGACCATCCCCGAGCCCGGCACCAGCCTCAAGCTCCAGGATCACCCGATCGAGATCATCCAGACCGCCGACAACGGCGTGAAGACCGTCAAGATCATCCCCAAACCGGCCCGCAAGCCGAGACGTTGAGGGAAGCCGCCAGCCGCCAGCCGCCAGCCGCCAGCCGCCAGCCGCCAGCCGCCAGCACTATAATCTTGCTGGTAGCTGGTAGCTGGTAGCTGGTAGCTGGTAGCTGGTAGCTGGTAGCTGGTAGCTGGTAGCTGGTAGCTGGTAGCTGGTAGCTGCTCAAGACACCGCATCCAGCGCCTCGGCCAGGGTCCGCACCGCGCTGATCTCCAGCCCCTCGACGCCCTCCTTGGGCACGTTGCCCTTGGGCACCACGGCGCGGCGGATGCCGTGCTTGACGGCCTCGCGCAGCCGGTCGGGACCGTTGGGCACCGGACGCACCTCGCCCGAGAGCCCGATCTCGCCGAAGACGGCCAGATCCAGCGGCAGCGGGCGGTCGCGGTAGCTCGAGAGCACGGCCATGACGACCGGCAGGTCGGCGGCGGTCTCGGCGATGCGCACACCGCCGACGACGTTGACGAAGACGTCCTGGTTGAACATGCCGACCCCGCCGTGACGGTGCAGCACCGCCAGCAGCATGGACAGCCGGTTCTGATCCAGCCCCAGGGCGACCCGGCGCGGATTGGCCAGGGGGCTCTCGTCGACCAGCGCCTGGACCTCGACCAGCAGCGGCCGGGTGCCCTCGCGGGTCACCATCACCAGGCTTCCGGAGACGGGCTGGTCGTGACGTGAGAGAAAGATGGCCGAGGGATTCTTGACCTCGCGCAGACCATGGTCGCCCATGGCGAAGACGCCCAGTTCGTTGACCGCGCCGAAGCGGTTCTTGATCGAGCGCACGATGCGAAATGGACCGCCGTGCTCGCCCTCGAAATAGAGCACGGTGTCGACCATGTGTTCGAGCACGCGCGGACCGGCGAGCGCCCCGTCCTTGGTCACGTGGCCGACCAGGAAGACCACGGTCTCCTGCTGCTTGGCGAAGCGGACCAGCTGGGCCGCCGCCTCGCGCACCTGGGAGACCGAGCCAGGGGCCGACTGGAGCGCCTCGGTGAAGAGGGTCTGGATCGAATCCACGACCATGACCCGCGGACGCTCCTGGGCCGCGTGCGCCAGGATCTGCTCGACGCAGGTCTCGGCCAGCAACCGGATGCCGCCGCCCGAGAGCCCGAGCCGACGCGCGCGCAGACCGATCTGCTGCGGCGACTCCTCGCCGCTGACATAGAGGACGGACTCCTCGGCCGCCAGAGCGGCGCAGGCCTGCAGCAGCAGGGTCGACTTGCCGATCCCGGGATCGCCGCCGATCAGCACCACGGAGCCGGTCACCAGACCGCCGCCCAGCACCCGGTCCAGCTCGCCGATGCCGCTCAGGATGCGGGTGCGCTCCTCGGGGCTGACCTCGGCCAGGATCTCGATCCGCGCGTCCAGGGCGGCACCGGCATAGCCGCCACCCCGCTCCGCCGGCCGGCGCCGGATCTCGGCGGTCTCGGTCAGGCTGTTCCAGGCGCCGCAGTCGGGACACTGACCTGCCCACTTGGGCTGGCGCGCGCCGCAGGCATTGCAGACATAGGAGACCTTGATCTTGGTCGCGGCCATGGTGGATCGAGCTCGGTGTGGTGAATTGAACCGCAAAGGCGCGAAGGGCGCCAAGAAGGGTCGTTACCCGGCCCGGCGTCAACAGGGCTGGGACGCCAATTCCTCTTCGATCAGCGACTTGAGATTGTTCATCATGCGGTCCGCGGTCTCCTGGAGCACGCGTCTCACCATGTTTTCGAACGGGCGCATGGCCCCGGTCAGACCCTCCAGCTCGAAGGTGAAGGCGACCCGGGTACCGCCGTCGAGCGCCTCGAAGCGATAGTCGATCAGATAGGTGTCCGACAGTTCCTTGAAGGTGATCTGGCGGCCGGACTCGAAGGTCGTGACCCGAAACTGGCTGTCGGTGCGCCGTCCGCGATCGAAACGGACCTGGCGAGCGGTCCAGCCGACCTGCATGGGACCATCGGTCAGGGCCTCCAGCGAGCGGACCTCGGGCGACCAGCGCGGATAGTTGTGCAGAAAATCCTCGGCGACGAACTGGAACACCTGCTCAGGTGCACGCTCGACATGGATCTCCGCTTGACTCGTCAACATGCGTTCTCATTCTCCCAGCAGCAGTCGTTTGGCTGCGTTGATCTTGGCGGCAAGATAGTCCGATCCGCCACGGTCCGGATGCATCCGCTGCATCAGCCGGCGATGGGCGGCACGAATGGCCTCCGCGTCCGCGCCCGGCTCCACGCCCAGGATGGATCGGGCCTCGGCATCGGTCATGGGGCCACCGCCGCCCGGCGACCCGCCTCCAGCCGATTTCTGTCCTGCACCGGCCTCCCCGTTCACCCAGGCGCCCAGCCCCAGGCCCTTCAGCAGTTCGCGCAGTCCGGCGACCGAGCGCAGCAGATACCCGGCCCGGACCAGCGCCGGGATAGCCGCAGCCACGGCGGCGAGCAAGGGGTTCAGATGGCCGAAAAGCACGGCCGCCACCAGCAGTCCGATACCGCCCCACACCAGCCACTGACGCAGCAGATGCCGGCGGCGTTCCTGCGGCAGGCGGCGCCAGGTATGCCAGCCCCAGAGGATCGCGGCGATCAGGATGAGCAGATACAGCAGACGGGCCATGGGATCGTTCAGCCTCTCGGATGGATGTTCGGGCAATCGGCGGGGTTCGAACCGATAGAAATGGATTCGGGTGTCCGGAATGACCGGGACATCGGCTCACCCTGCCCCTTCGATCGCTCGGCCCCGGATTGGTTCGGGTCAGCGGATTGGCATCATGACCCAGCAGAGGCATCCTGGTCCAGATCGGACACAGCCTCGGCCGGATCCTCCTCGAAGAAGATCCTCACGTCCTCCATCTTTCGGGTACGCGCCATCGCGGGCAGGCTGTCGAGAAAGGTGTAGCCATAGGAGCGCGACAGCAGCCGCGGATCGCAGACCACCAGCACGCCGCGATCCTCCGTACCCCGGATCAGCCGGCCGGCCCCCTGCTTGAGGGCGATCACCGCGCGCGGCAGCTGATAGTCGCGAAAGGGGTTGCCGCCGCGCTGGCGCAGGGCGTCGATACGCGCCGAGAGCACGGGGTCGCCGGGCGAGGCGAATGGCAGGCGGTCGATCAGGACGCAGGACAGTGCCTCGCCGCGCACGTCGACGCCCTCCCAGAAGCTGGAGCTGCCGAGCAGCACGGCATTGCCGAGGGCGCGAAAGCGCTCCAGCAATTCGGCCCGAGGCGCCGTACCCTGGACCAGGATGGGATAGTCGATGCGCCCCTCCAGCCCCCTGGCCGTCTCGCGCAAGGCGCGATGGCTGGTGAAGAGCAGAAAGGCACGGCCGCGGCTGTAGCCGATGACCTCGCACGCCAGATCCAGCACATGGCGGTTGTAGTCCGGCTCGGAGGGCTGGGGCAGTCCGCGCGGGACGAACCAGAGCGCCTGGCGCGGATAGTCGAAGGGGCTGTCCCAGCGGGCGGTCTCGGCGTCCTGGATACCGAGCTGGTTGGCGAAATGCCCGAACCCCTCGGCCACCGCCAGCGTCGCCGAGGTGAAGATCCAGGCGGTACGCTCGCGCCCGATCTGATCGCGAAAGAGATCCGCGACCTCCAATGGGGTCTGATGGAAGCGGAATCCCCGCCCCTGAGTCTCGAACCAGCGCACGGCCTCCTCGGACTCGGGCGCGGCGAGGATGCGCAGCCGGCCGAGCAGATCCTTGGCGCGCGCCCGACAGGCATCGAGCCCCTTGTCGCGCCCGGCCAGCGCCTCGAGCCCGCCGGCCAGCGCGTCGAGACGCCGCTCCAGGGTCTCGAGCGCGCGCGGCACCTTGGCGTCGGCGTCGGCCATCAGATCGCGCCAGGAACCGCGGCGCTCGGACTCGCCCAGCTCCAGCCTCAGATCCTGGACGGAGCGTCTCAGGCGCGAGGTGCGGTCGACCAGTTCGGACACCTCGGGCGCGGCACGCCGGGACTCGAGCTCGGCATCCCGGGCCAGGTCCATGAGCTGGCGGCTGCTGAGCGAGACGCCGAAGAAATTGGAGGCGGTCTCGGGCAATTGATGGGCCTCGTCGATGACGAAGCAGTCGGCACCCGGCAGGATCTCGCCGAACCCCTCGTCCTTGAGCGCCAGATCGGCACAGAAGAGATGATGGTTCACCACCACCAGATCGGCCGCCTGGGCCTCGCGCCGCGCGGCGACCAGATGGCAGTCCTGCCAGTTCGCGCAGTCCTGACCCAGACAGTTGTCGCTGCTGGAGGTCACCAGGGGCCAGATGGCTGCATCCTCCGGGATCCCCAGCTCGACGATGTCGCCGCGCCGGGTCGACTTGGACCAGCGCCCGACCTCCTTGAGCTGGTCGCGCTGATCGCGCTCCAGGCTGGCCGGATCCTCCAGCGCCAGCTTGAGCCGATAGCGGCAGAGATAGTTGCCGCGCCCCTTGAGCAGCGCGGCGGAGAGCGGCTGACCCAGCGCCTTGCGGATCAGGGGCAGGTCGCGGTGGAAGAGCTGGTCCTGGAGATTGCGGGTGCCGGTCGAGACGATGACCTTGCGCCCGGACAGGAGCGCCGGCACCAGATAGGCGTAGGTCTTGCCCGTCCCGGTGCCGGCCTCGCAGATGAGCACCCCGCCCGAGGCCATGACCTCGGACAGGCGCTCGGCCATCGCCTGCTGCTGGTCGCGATGGGCGAAGCCGGGAATCCGGCTCGCCAGCAGGCCCTCGGGGCCGAAGACGTGAGACAGATCTGTCATGGAGCCGATCGCGGAACCGGCGGGACGGGCTCAGGAGGTCACTGCGCGTTGGCCCGCCGCTCGGCGTCGCTGGCGCCATCGGCATCGCCGGCGCGGCGCTTGGCCTCGGCGATCATGCGCCAGTTGTCCCGCTTGACGTCGCCGTTCGACCCGGCCAGGTCGTTCGATCGCGAGGCCAGATTGCCGGCCTGCACCGTCTGACCCTGCTCCATGCGCACCCGGGCCAGCCGGTTCCACAGATAGGCCTCGCGCGGTGCGATCCTCAGCGAGCGCTCCAGCGAGGCGGCCGCGCCCGTGTAGTCGCCGGACTGTCGCTGCTGCTCGGCCTGGTTGGCCAGGGCCTGTGCGGCTGGCGGCAGAGTCGGCGCGGCCAGGTTTGACGCCGGCACAGGCGCCGGAGCCGGTTCCGCGCGCGCGACCTGAGTGGGCGGCGTCGGGGCCTCGGACGAGGGCGGCGGCATGATCGGCGGCTCGGGTTTGGGCTTCGGCTTGGGTGGCTCGGTCTTGGCGGCCGTCTGCCGAGGCGGGGGAGACGCCTGTGCAGGCGCCTCGGTCTTCGGCTTGTCGGCAGAAGCGGCCGGGGCCTGAGCGGCTGTCCTCGGCGGCTCGGATGCCGGCGGTTCGGACGACTGGGCCGTCTGCTCGGGTCGAACCGGCTCGGGCTCGGGCGGCGCGGCCGGATCCTGATAGGCATAGACCTGTGTCCGAGGCTTTTCCGGCTTGGGCGGCTCGGCCGGCTTGGGAGCGGGCTCGGATTCGGCCGGCCGGGTCGTCGCCGAGGAGGACGACCGTGGCGTCACCTGCACCACGGGCGCCGGAGGCCCCTCGCGCGAAGGCAGGGAGCATGCGGGAAGAAGCAAGACGGGCAGGATGGCGGCTAGAAACCGCGAGCCCCATCGCACGAGAAGGGCTCGACGCGGGGTTCGGCACCAGTGAGCGACAGCTGTCATCAGTTGTAGAAATCTCGCATGAAATGATTGACCGGCTTTGGCGGCGGCTCCGGCTTGGGCTTGGGTTGCGGCGGGGGCTCCGGCTTCTCCTCCGAATCCTCCGTCTGTGCGACCCGACGTTCGCCGCGGTCGGACTTGGACTTGTCCGAGCCTCCCCCGCAGCTGCGGGCGGCCGAGGCATCGCCGATATAGGGAACCTTGGAGCGACCGCAGGCATCCGCGACCACGACGCCATCCGGAGGAATGTCCGGGATCGGCTCGTTCTCCATGTCCAGCATGAATTCGCCCCAGACCCGCAGGGCGCCCGAGCCGCCGGCCAGACCCATCGGCTTGTAGTCGTCACGGCCGACCCAGACCACCGCGACCTTGTCACCCGAGAATCCGGCGAACCAGCTGTCGCGCATGTCGTCCGTGGTCCCGGTCTTTCCGGCCATGCTCATCCCCTTGGGCAGCTGGCCGCCCAGCCATCTGGCCGTGCCGTTGGTCACAACGCGCTGGAGCGCCCAGGTGGTGAGGAAGGCGGCCTTGGGATCGACCACCGCCTCGACCGCCAGCGGATAGCGGTTGAGGGGATGGCCGCGCGCATCCACCACCTCGCGAATGGCCCGCAGCGGCGCCCGGTAGCCACCCGCCGCGATGGTCTGGTACATCTGGGCCACCTCGAGCGGCGACATGGACACGGAGCCGAGCAGGAGCGACGGCACCACCCGGATGCGACGTTGGGCACCAAGACGATAGAGCGTATCCGCGACCTTGCCAACGCCCAGATCCAACCCGAGATTGACCGTCGCCAGGTTGAGCGATCGGGCCAGGGCGTCCGAGAGCATCACCGGACCATAGACACGGTGATTGTAGTTCTTGGGCTGCCAGCGCTTGTTGCCGTCCGGCAGGCTGACCGGCTTGTCCTGGATGCTGGTGGTCAGGGTGTAGCGGTCGGGCTGCGAAAGCGCGGTCAGATAAACCGCAGGCTTGACCAGTGAGCCGATGGAGCGAACGCTGTCCAGCGCGCGGTTGAAGCCGGCGAAGCCCGGCTGACGGCCACCGGCGATCGCCAGCACCTCGCCCTGGGTGACCGAGGTCACCACGGCGGCGGTCTCCAGCGTCCCGGCCTTCATGCGGCGGGACTTCTCGAGCTCGCCCAGTTTTTTGGGCAGCGCCTTCTCGACCGTGGCCTGGACCAGCGGATCCAGGGTGGTGAAGATGTTGAGACCCTCGGAGCGCAAATCCTCGTCGCGATAGTCGCGCTGAAGCTGTCGCCGCACCAGGGTGATGAAGCCCGGATACTGCCCGGCCGGACGCCCACCGCCATCCTGGATGCCGAGCGAGGTGGTCTTGGCCGCCTCCGCCTGGCCCATGGTGATGACATCGTCGCGCACCATGAGGTCCAGGACCAGGTTACGGCGTTTCAAGGCCGCCTCGGGATGACGGCGCGGATCCAGACTGGAAGGGGCCTGGACCATGCCCACCAGCAATGCGGTCTGGGGGATGCTCAGCTCGCTCAGCGGCAGGTTGAAATAGAACTGGCTCGCCAGTCCGAAACCGTGAATGGCGCGGCTGCCGTCCTGGCCGAGATAGATCTCGTTGGCATAGGCCTCGAGAATCTCGTCCTTGCCGTAGCGGCGCTCGAGCAGGAAGGCCATCAGGGCCTCCTTGATCTTGCGCTCGAAGGTGCGCTCGGCATTGAGATAGAAGTTTTTGACCAGCTGCTGGGTCAGGGTGCTGGCGCCCTCCACCACGGCACCGGCCTGGAAGTTGCTGATGGCCGCGCGCAGGATGCCCTTGGGATCGATGCCGATGTGCTGGTAGAAGTTGCGGTCCTCGACCGCCATCAGGGTCTTGACCAGAAGGTCTGGCAGATCCTTGCGCCGCACCAGGACCCGGTCCTCGTGATGGGTCGGATAGATGCTGGCGATCAGCATGGGATCCAGACGCACCAAGGCGGGATCCGGATCGCCCTCGGCCCCCTTCAGGCTCGAAACCTTGCCCTCGGCGAACTGGATGTCCAGATTGCGGCTCGGCTCCTGGCCGTCCCAGAACCGGAAGGCGCGGGTACTGACGAGGAAGCGGTCGCCCTCGCGGCTGTAGGTGCCGGGCGCATTGGGATCATCCGCCGGATGATAGCTCAGCCGCTCCAGCTCGGCCTGGAACTGCTCCGCATCCAGGTGACGATCGGCATAAAGCTCGAGCGCACGCGCATAGACCCGGGCCGGCAGTGCCCAGCGCTGTCCCTCGAACTTGCCGCGCACCACGCGATCCAGATGGACGGCATAGACCGATAGCGCAGCGGCGCCGACGATCCCGAGCACCAGCCCCCAGCGGAACAGAAAGGCAATCGGACGGAAGCGCTTGCGTCGGACGGAAGACCTGCGTTTGGGGGATGGGTTTCGACGATTATCGGCCACGGGTCAGCACCCGCCCGGCAGCGCCGCGACGCCGCCGTCCATGTCGGACGAGATAGGGAAAGGGATTGGATACATCCAGGGAGCTCGATCAGCCTGAGTCACAGATTTTCAGGCGCTTATGGTCCCATCCGCGGCGGCTGGACACAACTGTTTGCGATGACAGATCAAACAATCTCGTCGTGCGGAGGGAGTCTTCGCGGGTACTGACCCGAGGATGCGAGAACCCTTTTCTTCGCACCCAATTCTATGGATCAGGTACGAAAGGAAAAGGTTAGAAACAGAAAATCGGCTGAATTTCTTAGGCGTCCAATTTCCGCCGACGGTAGCCCAACCCAGCCATACCCACCAGCGCCGAACCGAAAAGCCAAGCTGCCGCAGGTATTGGAACGACAGCATTCGCAGTCAACGTCTTAAGTTTGAATCCATCATACAAATGATCTGGGTTATCGACAGCTGCAGCGATATACCATGTATCGCTAGCCGCATTGTCAGTAAAGCGGCCATAGTGTCGATTAGCCCAACCAACAGTCGTCATGTTATCAAACGAAGTTCCATATGATAAATCAGCGTCCCCTCCGAAATAGCCATTAAAGTTCCCAACGTATCCATTTTCTATATCAGAGATACTAACATTGACGGCGCCCCCAGACGAATCCTTGAACTGCAAAATCAAATAATCATAACCACCAAAATTATCAATAGTATGAGAATCCCCATATCCACTTTCTTGAACATTAACGACACCAAGCCCACCATCATATTTCCTCAGAGAGGAATTATAAGTCCCAAAATGAAATTTTGTACGCGCTTCCACAGTAACGGTCAAATCACCGACAGTAACTACACCCTGATTGGCATATGAATAATCAGATATATTTGTATTGCGAAAATCAAAAGTAACCGCATTCGCAGATGACCACACCAAAAGACTTAAAAAAGCCAATGCAAATCTGATTTGTTTCACTGAACTTTTCTCTTTCAGATATTTCATGTTCCAAGCAGCAACGAACAATCTGCCCGCGCCACCTCCACTCAGCATGGATGCTAAAATTATAAAATGCAAAAATTGCACCACTTCCCCGGAACACAAAAACAACAGCTTGCACAAAGTTTTCTATGGAGGTTCCCGAGCCTTTTAATTCATAGACAAATAAGCCCTCAAAGAATGTAACAAAATCAAAAACTCAGAAACAAAAACGCCTCAAATGTGTTACATCCATCGTACGAGATGCCTTAGCCTAAAAGGGCCTTGATCATCGTTTGGTCCACCTGTCGCGATCCAGCCTCGAGCGCCAAGCAAGAGTCTGATTTTTAAGAGCTTAAATAGGCTTGATTGACCACATGATTGGGTCTTGGGCGAAACGATGATCAAGGCCCCTAAAAGCAGACTCGAAACCTCAGCGCTCATCACGACTTGACACCAACCCCTCGCCTCAACAGTCTCAAACTGTAAGCGGCCAAAACGACGATGAAGACCAGAATCATGCCAAACGCAGCCCCGATCGGAATATCGCTCACCCCCAATAGCCCGTAGCGAAAGGCGTTGACCATGTAGAGCACTGGGTTGACCATGGAAACGCCCTGCCAGAAATCCGGCAGCAGCTCGATGGAATAGAAGACCCCACCGAGATAGGTCAAGGGCGTGAGAACGAAGGTCGGGACGATGGAGATGTCGTCGAAGCTGTTGGCATAGACCGCGTTGATGAAGCCGCCGAGCGAGAAGAGGGTGGCGGTCATGAGACAGATCAGGAACATGATTCCGAGGCTGTGCACATGCAGGTCGGTGAAGACGAGCGCGACCGAGATGACCGCAGCACCGACGACCAGGCCGCGCGCCACGCCGCCCGAGACATAGCCGGCGAGGATCACCCAGTCCGGCGCGGGCGAGACCAGCAGTTCCTCGATATAGCGCGAGAACTTGCTGCTGTAGAAGGAAGAGACCACGTTCGCATAGGAGTTGGTGATGACCCCCATGAGCACCAGCCCCGGAACGATGAAGTCCAGATAGGCGAATCCGTCCATGGTGCCGATACGATCCCCGATCAGACGCCCGAAGATCACGAAATAGAGCGTAGTCGTGATGACCGACGGCAGGACCGTCTGCACCCAGATGCGCGAGAAGCGCAGAATCTCCTTGGTGAGGATGGTCTGAAAGGTGACCCAATAGCGTATCCAGCGATGCCGACCCGCGCTCATGCCTGCCCCCCCTCGGCGACCAGACGCCCGTCCACCATCTCGAGGAACAGACGCTCGAGCCGGTTCTGCTTGTTTCTGAGACTGATGACCTCGATCCCGTTGCGCGAGAGCGCGTCGAAGAGCCCGTTGATGGTGTGATCCCGATTCATTTCGACTTCCAGGGTGCAGTCGTCCAGATACTGGAGCACGAAGCCCCCCAGCTCGGGCAGCTCGGACACCCGTCCCTTGAGATTGAGGACGAAGGTCTCGGTATGGAGCTTGTTGAGCAGCGCGGCGATGCTGGTCCGCTCGGCGATGCGGCCGTGATTGATGATGGCGATGTTGCGGCAGAGGCTCTCGGCCTCCTCCAGATAGTGGGTGGTGAGGATGATGGTGGTCCCCTCGGCGTTCAGGTCGCGCAGAAACGACCACATGGAGCGCCGGATCTCGATGTCCACACCGGCGGTCGGCTCGTCGAGGATCAGCAACCGCGGCTGATGGACCAGCGCGCGCGCGATCATGAGACGCCGCTTCATGCCGCCCGAGAGCTTGCGCATCTCCTGATCGCGCCGGTCCCAGAGATCGAGCTGGCGCAGATAGCGCTCGGCGCGGACCCTGGCCTCCTGGCGCGGGATGCCGTAATAGCCGGCCTGATTCAGCACCACCTCGAAGACGGGCAGAAAGAGGTTGAAGTTGAACTCCTGCGGAACCAGACCGATGCAGGACTTGACCGCCTCCGGATTCGCATCGAGATCGTGACCGAAGACCCGGACCCGACCCGAGGTCTTGTTGACGAGCGACGAAATGATTCCGATGAAGGTGGACTTGCCTGCGCCGTTGGGACCGAGCAGGGCGAAGAAGTCGCCCTCCTCGACCTCAAGATCGATCCCCTTCAGGGCCTGGAAGCCGCCCTTATAGGTCTTGGTGAGCTGCTGGACATCGAGTGCGGACATGTGAATTGGTATTCGTATTGAATCTGGCGGACTAGCCGAGAGGCCGATCCGAGGGGAGATGAACCTGGGCGAGATGCCTGGACCGGTGCCGAGATATCGCCACCGCACCGGGATTCGGAGCCGAAACGGACTCGCCGAATCGGCGATCGCTGCGATAATGCGCGGTTTTCCGCGATAGGAGACCTAGAGAAAGTGCCGTCCCTGGAACTCGCCTCCTGGCTGTTCGCAGCCGCGCTCGCGGCCGGCTTCATCGATGCCATCGCCGGCGGCGGCGGTCTCCTGGCCATCCCGGCGCTGCTCTGGGCCGGACTCTCGCCGGTCGAGGCGCTGGCGACCAACAAGGCTCAGGCGGTCTTCGGCAGCGGCATGGCGACCCTGCACTTCGTCCGTCAGGGCTATGTCGAGCCGCGCGGGATGAAGCTCGCCATCGCCGCGACCTTCGTCGGCGCGGCGGCGGGGACGCTCCTGGTGCAGCAGATCGACTCCGCCTTCCTGGAGCGCCTCATCCCGGTGCTGCTGATCGCCTTCTCGCTCTACTTCCTCTTCTCGCCGCGCGTCTCCGACCTGGATTCGCACCAGCGGATCGGCGAGCCGGGATTCGCCGCGAGCATCGGTCTGGGGGTCGGCTTCTACGATGGATTCTTCGGCCCGGGAACCGGCACCTTCTTCGCCATGAGCTATATCGCCCTGCTGGGCTACAACATGCGTCGCGCGACCGCCCATACCAAGATGCTCAACTTTACCAGCAATCTGGCCTCGCTGCTGTTCTTCATGGCCGGGGGATACATCGTCTGGACCATCGCCGCCGTCATGGCGGCCGGACAGCTGGCCGGATCCAGGCTCGGCGCCCATCTGGTGCTGCGTCACGGTGCGAGCCTGGTTCGGCCGGTCCTGGTCCTCTCCTCGCTCGCCATCTCGGGCAAGCTTCTGTGGGACGCACTCCAGACGCCCTGAAGCCGCTCATGCCGATTGTCCGGCACCCGCGAGACTGGCACACCGTCATCCCGATCGTGGCCGAGAGCGTCCTGACGCTCTACGAGCTCTTCGTCGTCGGACAGCCGGCGCACTGAGACGGGGCGCGGCAGGCGAGCGCGCTCAGTGCCGAGCGTCCAGGGACGCCCGGGAAATCCACAGGAGGGCCGGCTCCTCGTCCTCGCCCAGTTCGCCCTCGCGCAGGAAGATCTCGCCGTCGTCCACCTGATAGGTCTCGACACCCTCGGCCGACCGGCTCTCGGCCGCCACCGGAGAGGCCGCGCCACGTCCGCCCAGCCTCCGGTCCAGCCAATCGGAGATGAGCCCATGGTAGGCACGCCGATAGACCAGCTTGGCCGCCCGCAGCCGGTCGCCGTCGAAGAAGAAGGTGATGTTGGAGGCGGGTATCTGATTGAAGGAGCCGATATCGGCCCGGCACAGACGGTTGCCGAAGGGGTTGCTGCCGTCGGCACACGCCCATTCCAGCTTGGGGAAGACCTCGCGCAGACGCGATTCGGTCAGACCGCCGTTGAAGGACTCGATCGCCGGATTGAATTCCGGGTGTCCGAGCAGGGCCATGAGCGCCACGTCGGTGCGACGCTGACCGTCCTCGGTGAATGCCAGCCAGCAGAAGGGCCCGAGCACCAGGGCCAGCATCAGCAGCGTCTTGTAGGTCTTGGGGAGTTTGAGATCCTTGTTCATGGCGGCATTCTAGCGGGTTTTGGGTCCCGTCCCACCCTTCATGGCGCAAGTGCCGAGGCAGAGGGCGACGGACCTCAGTCGGCCGCGTCCGGAAAGGATCGGTCGCGCGCCTCCCGAGACGCCAGCCTCTCCCGAACCGCCAGATAGACCAGGAACAGGGTCGCGCCAAACATGTTCGCGATCAGATCCTGCATGTTGTTGTCGTAGCCGCCGACGCCATTGTTCCGCACCGTATTGACGACGAGATACTCGACGATCTCGACCAGGGCGCCGAGCCCCAGGACCGTCAGCACCACGAAGAGCCGGTTGATCCCGGCCAGGGAGATGCGGCGCAAGATGAAGAGCTGCCGCACCAGGAGTGCGGAGACGAAGGCGTTGACCAGATGCACGTATTTGTCGTAGCGGATCCCCAGCAGGAACTCGTCGTAGAGCCTGTGATCATCCACCCGCACGAAGGCCCCGGCGAAGTGCATGAGGATACCCAGCTGCACCATGAGCAAAAGTCCCGGCCCGAAGGAATAGCGCCGAAAATGCAGCCAGAGAAAGAGGATCGCGAGCAAGATGGCCAGTGCGTAGACGAAGAACTCGTGGATGTTGGCGGCACCGCGATAGGCGACGAAGCGGCTGTAATAGACGAAGACGCACATCATCAGGAACAGCAGGGCGTTCACCAGGACGAACACGTCAAGAGGACGGACATTCGCCCGGATCCATGAGATGCCAGGCGCGCGTTTGCAGGAAAACCGATGTGTAAAGATGTCGGATGCCATGAGAATCGCGGCCCGTCACCTGGGCACCATCTCGATGCGCGCGTTGAGCGCGCGCCCCTGCGGCGTGGCGTTGGTCGCGACCGGCGCCAGGTTGCCCACCCCCCTGGGCGTGAGGCGTTCGCCCAAGACCCCGTAGTTCAGGATCAGCCGCTGCACGACCTCGGTCGCACGCCGTCGGGACAGGTCCAGATTGCCTTCCAGATCGCCCTGGCCGTCGGTATGGCCGACGATATAGACCGACAGATCCGGTGTTTCGCCCAGCATTCTCGCCATGGCCTCGATCTGCGGCCCGGATTCGGGCATCAGGGTGGCGCGTCCCGGCTCGAAGCCGATGGCATGAAGGGCGGCATGTCCCTCCTCCTCGATCAGCCGGCTCAATTCCCGAGACTCGATCAACGCCCCCGGCGGCGCCGAACCGCCCGCGCCCTCCTCGATCCGTTCCAGAAACACGGCGACCCGCTCGCCCGCGCCCGAATCGGCATAGTTGTCCTGATAGGCTCCGAAAAGGAAGAGATGCTGGTCCGCCGAGTCCGAGCCACGACGCGCGACCAGGATCCAGGGGTCCTTGACCGAGCCGTCCGAAAAGGCGCGCTCCAGCAGATAGGTGTCGGTCAGACGCTCGTCCTGGCCCGCGTCCGAATAGAAGCCGCCGACCGACTCGCCGCACTCGGAGTCACCCTCGCAGCGATAGAGCATCTCGTAGCCGGCCCGCTCCAGGACATCGCGATAGTGCCTCATCACATCCTGAGACCGGACCGTCCGCGGGATCAGATAGAGGATGCGCGTCCGCCGGCCGGAGACCTCGACGCTCTTCTTCCAGCTTCCCTTGGATCGGCCCGCCACCCAGGGCCCGGCGGGCAGATGCGTGGTCTCGGATCCATCCGCGCGATAGCCGATGATGACCGAGCCGGCGAAGCGCGCCAGTCCCTCGGGATCGCGCGCCCCGGGCAGATCCGTATCCAGTCCGCGCGCCGCGACCGCCTGAGCGGCGACGAGCAGCAATAGACAGAGACGGACCAGTGTCGGGCTGGCATGGGGTCGCATCGGGTTCCTCTCGCGGGGATTTCAGCATGACCTTGCGGGGATACGGCATTCTAATCGCGCGCCCGGCCGAGATCGAATCCGCCCCTGCACATTTGCGTCCAGCCGCACTAGACTAGCGACCCTTTCGACCTCCAGCAGACACAGCCGACCGCATGACCAAGGATCTCTCCCAGCACACGCCCATGATGCAGCAGTATCTGCGCATCAAGGCAGACTACCCGAACATGCTGCTCTTCTATCGGATGGGGGACTTCTACGAGCTCTTCTTCGAGGACGCCGAGCGCGCCGCGCGGCTGCTGGACATCACCCTGACCAAACGCGGCCAGTCGGCCGGCCGCCCCATTCCCATGGCCGGCGTCCCCTATCACGCCGCCGAGAGCTATCTGGCCAAGCTGGTGCGCCAAGGGGTTTCGGTCGCCATCTGCGAGCAGATCGGAGATCCGGCCGCGAGCAAGGGTCCGGTGGAACGCAAGGTGGCCCGCATCGTCACCCCCGGAACCCTCACCGACGAGGCCCTGCTGGACGAACGGCGCGAGAATCTGCTGACCGCCATCGCCGAGTCTAAGGACGGATACGGGCTGGCCGTGCTGGAGCTCTCCAGCGGCCGTTTCTCGGTTCTGGAGGTGACGAGCCGCGAGGCCCTGGCGAGCGAGCTCGAACGCCTCAAGCCGGCCGAGATCCTGGTCGAGGAGGACAGCCGGCTGCCCCTGGATCTGCGTCTGGAGCACGGGGTCACCCGCCGCCCGGCCTGGCACTTCGACGCCGACTCGGCCCAGCAGGCGCTCTGCGAGCAGTTCGGGACCCGCGACCTGAGCGGATACGGCTGTGCCGATCTGCGCCTTGCGGTCGGCGCGGCCGGCTGTCTGCTGCAGTACGTGCGCGACACCCAGTTCGCCGCCCTGCCGCACATCCGCGGTCTCGGCACCGAACAGCACGACGAGGCGCTCATCCTCGACGCCGCGACCCGCCGCAACCTGGAGCTGACCGAGAGCCTGACCGGACGCCCCGAGCACACGCTCGCCGGCATCCTCGACCGCACCGCCACCGCCATGGGCAGCCGGCTGCTGCGGCGCTGGCTCAACCGTCCGCTGCGCGATCCGCACTCGGTGCGCGAACGCCACGCGGCCATCCGCACCCTGACCGACCAGGGGCGCATCGCCCCCGTGCGGGAACACCTGGCCGAGATCGGCGATCTGGAGCGCATCCTCGCCCGCGTCGCGCTGGGATCGGCGCGGCCGCGCGACCTGGCCGTACTGCGCGACTCGCTCGCGGTGCTTCCCGCGCTGCGCGGGCGGATCGCCGAGCTCGACGATCCGCTGCTGGCGCGCCTGGAGACCGAGATCGGCGAGCATCCCGAGACCCTGGACCTGCTGACCCGCGCCATCCTCCCGCAGCCCCCGGTCCTGATCCGCGACGGCGGCGTCATCGCCCCCGGATACGACCCGGAACTGGACGAGCTGCGCGACCTCTCGAACAACGCCGACCGCTTCCTGATCGACCTGGAGACGCGCGAACGCGCGCGCACCGGCATCCAGGGACTCAAGGTCGGCTACAACCGGGTGCACGGCTACTACATCGAGCTCGGCCGCACCCAGGCCGATCAGGTCCCCGCCGAGTACGTCCGACGCCAGACCCTCAAGGGCGCGGAGCGTTACATCACGCCCGAACTCAAACGCTTCGAGGACCAGGTGCTGAGCAGCCGCGAGCGGGCACTGGCGCGCGAGAAGGCGCTCTACGAGGCACTGCTCGGCCGCCTGACCGAGCGGCTGGCCCAGCTGCAGACGAGCGCCGCCGGGATCGCCGCGCTCGACGCCGTCGCCAACCTGGCCGAGCGCGCCGAGTCGCTGAACTGGTCCTGCCCGACGCTGACCGAAGAGACGCGCATCGAGATCCGCGAGGGCCGGCATCCGGTCGTCGAGCGGGTGATCGACACGCCCTTCGTCGCCAACGATCTGCTCATGGACACCGAACGCCGCATGCTGGTCATCACCGGCCCCAACATGGGCGGCAAGTCGACCTATATGCGCCAGAACGCGCTCATCGTGCTGCTCGCCCATGCCGGAAGCTATGTCCCGGCCACATCGGCGACCATCGGACCCGTGGACCGCATCTTCTCGCGCATCGGTGCCTCCGACGACCTGGCCGGGGGGCGCTCGACCTTCATGGTCGAGATGGAGGAGACCGCCAACATCCTCAACAACGCCACCGAGCGCAGCCTGGTGCTGATGGACGAGGTGGGCCGCGGCACCAGCACCTTCGACGGGCTCTCGCTGGCCTGGTCCTGCAGCGTGGAGCTGGCGACCCGGATCGGCGCCTACAGCCTGTTCGCGACCCACTACTTCGAGCTGACGACCCTGCCCGACGAACATCCGGGGATCGTCAACGTCCATCTGGACGCGGTCGAGCACGGCAGCTCCATCGTCTTCATGCACGCATTGCGCGAGGGGCCCGCCAACCAGAGCTACGGACTGGCGGTCGCGGCGCTGGCCGGCGTTCCCGCCGAGGTGATCCAGCGCGCCCGGAACCGTCTGCGCGAGCTGGAGGATTCGGCCCATCGTCACGCCGAACGCGAGGCGGTCCAGCTGTCGCTGTTTCCGCCCTACCCTGAGCCCGAACCGGCCCCGGAACCGCCGGTCTGCGATGCGCTGCGCGAGCTGGACCCGGACGGCATGACGCCGCGCCAGGCGCTGGAGCAGCTGTATCGGTTGAAGGGGATGGTGGACGAGACCGACGAGAGCCGCCAGTCGTAGGATAGGGGTCGACCGCCTTCTGCAAATCGCCTCGGTCGCTGGCGGCCGAAAACCGGATCAGTCGACACGCTCGCCGACCTTGACCAGGGCAAGCGTGATGTTGTCGGTTCCGCCGCGCTCGTTGGCCAATCGAACGAGGGCATCGGCCGCGGACTCGAGCGAGTTCTCGCCCACCGCCAGGAGGATCTGGCGCATCCACTCCTCGGGAACCATGCCGGTCAGACCGTCGGTGCAGAAGACGAAGAGGTCGCCCTCCCGGATCTCGACCAGATCGGAGGAGACACCCACTCCCGGCGCCGAGCCGAGCGCCCGGGTCAGGATGTTCTCCCCGATCCCGTAGCGGCGCGCGTCCTCGCGCGAGGTGAAGAAGCCCTGATCCACGACCTCCTGGATGAAGGAATGATCGCGCGAGAGCTGGACGAGCTCGGAATCGCTCAGTCGGTAGATGCGCGAATCGCCGACATGGGCGTAGGCCATCCAGTCCCAGCCGAACGATCCCACCACCACTGTGGTACCCATCCCGGTGCAGTCCATGCTCTGCTTGCTGTGGCGCCAGATGCTGATATTGGCCTCTTCCACGGCGGCCTCGACATAGAGACGGGCCTTTTCGGGATCGGAGCGCGGCGTCGCGAGACGCCCGAAGCGCTCCGAGATGGTCTCGGTCGCCAGATGGCTGGCCACGTCACCGGCGCTGGCGCCGCCGACACCGTCGGCGACGATCACCAGCCCCAGGTCGGGATGAACGGCGACCGCATCCTCGTTACGCTGACGGACCCGCCCCTTGTCCGTTCGCCAGGCGAACTCCAATCGGAAGGCACTGATGGGACGACGCTCCATGGATCTCGATTCTCGAGGCAAGTCGATAGGGCCCGTCAGATCGCTCAGCTCCCGCTGCTGCCGTCGAGCTCGGCCGCGAGACGCTTGGGCGGGACATAGCCGGGAATCAGCTGACCGTCCTCGGTCAGAATGGCCGGCGTGCCGCGCAGCCCGAGGTCACGCCCGAGCGCCATGTGGGCATCGACCGGATTGTCGCAGGTCTTGGCAGGGATCTGCTCGCCGGACTTGGCCTTGGTCATGGCCGCACGACGGGCATCGGCATCCCCGGCACACCAGACCGAGACCGCCTCGTCATAGGCGGGGCTGTCCTTGCCTGCGCGCGGGAAGAAGAGATAGCGCACGCGGATGCCTTCCTTCTCGTAGTCGGCGATCTGATTGTGCAGCTTGCGGCAATAGCCGCACTCGATATCGGTGAAGACGGTGACCGTATGCTTGGCCTCCGGAGATCCGAAAATCACCATCCGATCCTCCCCGATTTCGTCGACCAGCTTCTTGCGCACGGCGGCCAGACGCTGCTCCGTCAGATCCGTCGGTACTGGCTGGGTCGTGATGTCGACGATGCGGCCGTTGATGTAATAGCGACCGTCTCCGGTGACGTACATGAGTTCGTTGCCGGCCATCACCTCGTAGAGTCCCTTGACCGGGGACGGCTGGATGTTGGTGATCTCGACCTCCGGAATCACCTTCTTCAGCGAGGCTCGAATATCGTCTTCCGGCGAAGCGACGGCGAGCGAGGAAACCAGGGCCAGCGAGCCGGCCAACAACGCGAAATCACCAAATCTGATCATGGGCAAGGAGTCTCTAATGGATTCAGAAAGCTTTCAGTCTCTGAAGTTGTTGAATTGTATCGGCAGTCCCCAATCCTGCCCGCGCAGGTGCGCGATCGCCTCCTGAAGGTCGTCGCGCTTCTTGCCGGTGACCCTGAGCTGGTCCCCCTGGATCTGTGCCTGGACCTTGAGCTTGCTGGCCTTGATCGCCTTGACCATCTTCTTGGCCGTGTCCGAATCGATCCCCTGCTTGAGATGGATCTCCTGGCGGGCGGCGTTGAGCGTCGATACCGGATCCTTGGGATCCAGACTGTCGATGTCGACCTTACGCTTGACCATTTTCTGGCGCAGGATATCCATCATCTGCTGAAGGTGGAACTCCTGCTCGCCGGTCATGAGGATCTTGTCGTCGGTCAGCTCGAAGCTGGCGTCGACACCCTTGAAGTCGAAGCGTGTGCCGATTTCGCGATTGGCCTGATCGACCGCGTTGCGGACCTCCTGAAGGTCGATTTCAGAGACGATGTCGAAAGAGGGCATGAAATGAATGTCTCGCTGTAACGCCGAAAGCGGTTAACTATAACGCGTTCGCAACCGCGATGCGCCCGCAACCTGCCGCCCCGGCCTGACCGACGCAGCGTGCTCAGCCTCTCGGATGATGACGCGCATGCAACTGCTTCAGCCGCTCACGCGCGACATGGGTATAGATCTGCGTGGTTGAAAGGTCGCTGTGGCCCAACAGCATCTGGACGACGCGCAGATCCGCACCGTGATTGAGCAGATGGGTGGCGAAGGCATGACGCAGCGTGTGCGGGGACAGCGGCTTCACCACGCCCGCCTGGATCGCATAGCGCTTGATCAGCAGCCAGAACGTCTGGCGCGTCATGCAATCGCTGCGAGCGGTCGGGAACAGATAGTCGCTGACCCGACCGCCGAGCAGATCCATGCGCGGCCCCTGGACATAGCCCTTCAGCCAGGCGCAGGCCTCCTCCCCCAGGGGGACCAGCCGTTCCTTGCCGCCCTTGCCCATGATGCGCACTACGCCCTGGGTCAGGCTCACCTGACTCGGGGTCAGGGTGACCAGCTCGGTGACGCGCAGACCGCTCGCATAGAGCACCTCCAGCATGGTGCGGTCGCGATGTCCGCGGGGATCCTGGGTGTCGGGCGCGCCGAGCAGGGCCTCGACCTCGGACTCGCTGAGGCTCTTTGGCAGCGGCCGGCCCAGCTTGGGCGAATCCACCCGCGCGCTCGGATCCTCGGCGATCAGACCCGTACGCAGCAGATGCTGATAGAACTGCCGGAGACAGGACAGCAGACGCGCCGTCGAGCGCGGCTTGCGTCCCTGGTCGGCGAGCAGGGTCAGATACCCCAGCAGATCCTCCCGCTGCGCCTGGGCCAGATCGCGCCCGCGCTCGCGCGCGACCCAGAGCGCGAAGGCCCGCAGGTCGGACTGGTAGGCCGACAGGGTGTTCCGGCTCAGTCCGCGCTCCATCCAGAGGGCGTCGGCGAATCCTTCGATGATCGCGCGATCGTCCGCCGCCATCAGCCCTTCCCGTCTCCCTGTAGATCGATCCCCTCGTGCCTCAGCAGCCAGCGTTTCACGCCCAGCCGGCGTCCGCTCGTATCGCCGGCGAAGCCACCCAGACCCTGACGGGCCACGACCCGATGACAGGGAACGACGATGAGACAGGGATTGGCGCGACAGGCCTGACCGACCGCGCGCGCCGCACTGCCGAGCGCGAGCGCCAGTTCGCCGTAGGTCCTGGTCTGGCCGGCGGGAATGCCGCGCAGGAGCGACCAGACCCGGCGTTGATAGTCCGTGCCCGAGAGCTCGAGCGAAAGATCGAAAGGGACCTCCGGGCTGGCGAAATAATCCCTCAGCGGCCCGGCGATGAACTCCGGCACAGGCGAGGAGGCGGACGCGGCCTCCATCCGCCCGCGCTCGTTCGGTTCCAGATCGATTCCGGTCAGGGTCCGATCCCGCCAATGGATTAGGATGGTGCCGATCGGGGTGTCTAAAAGATTGGATGGCATCGAACCTCTCCCTCGCAGCAGAGTGGGCGCACGCATGGGCCGCGATCGCCGAAATCGCATCGATCCGGCTATTTCGAGACGATTATAAGCCTTGCCGCAGCCTTCAAAACCCATCGGATGCCGAGCACAAACCTGTGGATAAGTCTGTGAGTGATTCGCAAGCGAGGCATGAAGGATCGAATCGCGAGGATTTCATGGGGACCGAGACAGAGCATTGATGACCGGCACGAATATCTTCTATTACAGAGAGTTAAGTCAAAAAACAGGCATTCGGAAAGCCGAGGGTTTTGGCTCGTAAGACGCGAACACGTCAGTCGCGGCAAGATGTGCACAACACTGCCGCCCATTCGCTCGTCAAGCGGATCCGCCGGGGATAGCCGGTCTCCGCTTCCGCTATACTCGCCCGCCAGCGATCGAGTACCAAAGAACGATAGAAGGCAACGAACGAGATGAGCGAAGAATTCTGGGAAACGACACCACTGGCATCCATGACGGCCGAGCAGTGGGAGTCGCTCTGCGACGGTTGCGGCAAGTGCTGCCTCGAAAAATTCGAGGACGAGGAGACGGGCCGCATCGTCTACTCCCGCATCGCCTGCGCCCTGCTGGATCTCGACAGCTGCCGCTGCAAGGATTACGAGGACCGCGCCCGGCGGATGCATGACTGCGTGACCCTGGTTCCGGACGTTCTGCAGACCCCGTCCTGGCTGCCCGAGACCTGCGCCTATCGGCGTCTCGCCGAGGGGAAGGCGCTCCCGGACTGGCATCCGCTGCTCACAGGAGATCCACAGTCCGTCTTCGAGGCCGGCCAGAGCGTGCGCGGACGCGCGATCGGACCTGAATCGGGCGAGAATCCCCTGATGAATCTGATCGACTGGGTCCGGTAAGACCCGGATCGGGCTCAGAGTACGCGCGCGAGCAACCCCATCGCGTCCGCTTGCGCCGGCAGCGGAATCCGCACCCGCCAGCCGGCACCGGGCGCGACCTCCAGGTCGCCCCCGTCCAGGTCGCGCATGCGCTCGAGCCGGAAGACGCGATTGCCCGCGGGCGCCATGATCTCGAGCTCGTCGCCCACGGCGAAGCGGTTCTTGACCTCGATCTCGGCCCATTCGCCGTCGCCCCCGATCAGGTCGCCGACGAAGAGCCGGCGCTGATTGCGCGAGGCGCCGTCGACATAGTTCTGCAGATCCATGGCGGCGGCATGCCGGCGGTAGAAGCCCTCGGTGTAGCCGCGGTTGGCGAGCCCTTCGAGATCCCGGATCAGCTCGGGCCGGAAGGACCGGCCGGCGAGCGCGTCCTCGATGGCCGCGCGATAGACCTGGGCGGTCCGGGCTGCATAGTAGTGCGACTTGGTCCGGCCCTCGATCTTGAGACAGTCGATACCCATGGCGACCAGGCGTCCGACGTGGGCGACCGCCTGCAGGTCGCGCGAGTTCATGATATAGGTGCCGTTCTCGTCCTCGAACACCGGCAGGTACTCGCCGGGACGTTTGGCCTCCTCCAGCAGATAGACCTCGTCAGCGGCCGGATGACGCCCGGAACCGGAGTCGCCGGACACGGGCGCGGCGCCGGCCAGACGGTAGTCCCAGCGGCAGGCGTTGGTGCAGGACCCCTGGTTGGCGTCGCGGTGGTTGAAATACCCGGAGAGCAGACAGCGCCCCGAATAGGCGACGCAGAGCGCGCCATGGACGAAGACCTCCAGCTCCATGTCCGGACAGGCGTCGCGGATCTGATCGATCTCGTCGAGCGAGAGCTCGCGCGAGAGGATGACCCGGCTCAGTCCCTGCCGCTCCCAGAAACGGACCGAGGCGGCATTGACCGTGTTGGCCTGGACCGAGAGATGGATCGCCATCTCGGGCCAGCGCTCGCGTACCAGCAGGATGAGCCCGGGGTCGGCCATGATGAGCGCGTCCGGACCGAGCGCGACGATGGGCTCCATGTCGTCGAGAAAGGTGCGCAGCTTGGCCCCGTGCGGCATGAGGTTGGCGGCCAGATAGAAGCGCCGGCCCTGGTCGTGGGCCTCGGCGATCCCGACCCCGAGGTTCTCCAGATCGAAGTCGTTGTTGCGCACCCGCAGGCTGTAGCGCGGCAGCCCGGCATAGACGGCGTCGGCGCCGTAGGCGAAGGCGTAGCGCATGTTGCGCAGGGTTCCGGCCGGAGACAGCAGCTCCGGCCGGCACTCGGGGGTCGTCGTCAATGCAATTCCACCTGCAGATTCAATCGCTGGTCGCCGCCGACCAGCCGCTGGCGCAAGACCTCGACCGGCAGACGATCGCCCGGCTCGGCGTCGATCAGGGCGATCCGGATGTCGGCATAGCTGGCGATCGGCTGCCCGCCGATGCTCAGGATGCGGTCGTTCTCCTCCATGCCGGCCGCCTTGGCCCCGCTGCCCTCGCCGAATCCGGCGACCCGGACGCCCTCGCCCGGATCCGCGTCGTCGAGCCGGATGCCGAGCAGACCGGACGGCGGCAGCTCGACGGCGGGCGGATAGAGGAAATAGTCCGCATCCGCCGGGTCCAGGGTGCGGTTGCTGCCGCTCAGCACGATCGCCGAGGGTACCTGGACGCGGCGCAGCAGCCGCTTGGGGATGCCCTGCCCCGACTCCAGATGGCCGACGCCGGCCAGGACCACCAGGGTGCGGTCCGGATGCGCCTTCAGATAGTCGGCGGCACGCTCGGCCATGCCCTCGTCCCACAGCAGCTGCACCTCGAGGAAGTGCTCGAAGTTGCGCTGTTCGGAGACCGGATGATGCTCGAAGACGCGGCGCAGACGCGCGCGATAGGCTGGATCCTCGCGGTCGATCTCGGACGGAATCGATCGGCGCTCCGCCGCGTCGAGACCCGCGATGCCGACCTCGCCGACCTTGCGGGTCAGCTCGGCGGGCAGATTGAGCGCGATCAGCGGCAGACCCTGTTCCCGCGCATAGCGCAGAATGGGACGATAGAGCCGATAGTCGTAGCGCCAGCGGTCGAAATACTGGGTCCGGCGCAGCAGCTCGAGCTCGTCGATCCTGCCCGCCACATAGTCGTCCAGGGGCTGCTGGTAGGGCTGCTGGAAGAACTCCATGCCGATCGCGAGAGTCTTACCCTTGGCGACCAGCCCCTGGATGATCGCCAGCTGGTTCAGATGATCCTCGTAGCGGTCGTGACTCTCGCCGACGAAGATCAGGCGCCGATCGGCGAGACGATCGATCAGCCAGCCCATGTCGGAGATCCGGGCCGACTCGACCACTTGGGTGCGATTGCCCGCGAGTGCGTCCGCGGACGCCGGCTGATCGGCCATGCTCGTCGAGCAGGCCACGCCACCGAGACCGAACAACGAAGCCACGAGGGCCAAGACCGAATGTCGTTTGTCAAACACGCGCTCCCCCAGCCGCCCTGACGGATGACGGCCCTTGGTTGCGGCACCCGCGGGCGCCGATTCTTGAATCAGACTCATCCCTCGACCAGCGATTCCGGATAGAGATCCATGTCACCGATCAGTATTCCCCTCCCCTCGCTCGCGCGCCTGGTGCTTCTGCTCGTCCTGCCCTTGACGGCGCTGGCCGATCCGCCCCTCATCGGCCATCGGCTGAGCGTCGGCATCGACCCGGACACGGGCTCCATCGCGGTCCAGGACCGAATCCGCTTCCCGGACGACCGGACCGAATGGCCGATCCTGCTGCACTCCGGACTGGATCCGCGCGTCGAATCGGGAGACGCCGAGCTGGTCCCGAACGGCCGCTGGCATCACCTGGATCGCTACCTGCTGCAGCTCGGCGAGACCGGACCGGTCACTCTAACCTATGGTGGCATCATCCGGCACGACCTGGAGTCGATCGACGCCGGCATGGGACGCTCACGCCAGGCCTCGCCGGGCACCATCCAGCCGGACGGCGTCTTCCTCGACGGTTTCAGCGCCTGGTATCCGCGGGTTCCGGACGCGCTCCAAGCCTTCGAGATCGACGTCCGGCTGCCCGAGGGCTGGATCGCCGTCTCCCAGGGCGAGGGGCCGGGCGATCCGGCGAACGGGCATTCGCGCTGGCGCGAGGACCATCCCCAGGACGACATCTATCTGGTCGCGGCCCCCTTCGATCTCTATCGCGCGGACGCGGACGGCATCGAGGCCCAGGTCTATCTGCGCCGGCCCGACCCCGAGCTGGCCGAGCGCTATCTGGAGGCGACCCGGCGTTATCTGCGCCTCTATTCGGACATGATCGGCCCCTACCCCTACACCAAGTTCGCCCTGGTCGAGAACTTCTGGGAAAGCGGCTACGGCATGCCCTCCTTCACCCTGCTCGGCCCCAGGGTCATCCGCCTGCCCTTCATCATCCACACATCCTATCCCCACGAGATCCTGCACAACTGGTGGGGCAACGGTGTCTACGTCGACGACGACTCCGGCAACTGGAGCGAGGGCATCACCAACTATCTGGCCGATTACTGGCTGAAGGAACGCGAGGGCCGGGGGGTCGAACAGCGCCGCGACATGCTCAAGGACTATGGCGACTATGTCCGAACCGGCAAGGACTTCCCGCTGACCGAATTCCGCGCCAAGCACGGATCCGCCTCGCAGGCGATCGGTTACAACAAGGGCGCCATGTTCTTCCACATGCTGAGACGCCGACTGGGCGACGATGTCTTCAGAGAAGGTCTGCGCCGCTTCTATGCCGACAACCGTTTTCGCGCCGCCGGCTTCGCCGACTGGCGAAGCGCATTCGAGTCGGTCAGCGGACAGGATCTAGGCAAGTTCTTCGACGCCTGGACCCGACGTTCCGGCGCACCCCGGCTGACCCTGTCCAATGTCCAGAGCATGCAGACGAAGGAGGGTTTCCAGGTCACGGGAACCGTCCGCCAGGACCAGACCGAGCCACCCTTCCCGCTACTGATCCCAGTCCGGATCGATCTGAGGGAAGGACCACCGATTCACATGAATCTCAGGGGCGACGGCCGCGAGACCCACTTCACCGCCAAGCTGGATTCGGCACCGACCCAGGTCGCGGTCGACCCCGAGTTCGATCTCTTCCGCCAGCTGCTGCCGGGCGAAACGCCGGTGACCCTCAGCAACCTCTTAGGGACCGACCGGGGCATCATCGTCCTGCCGGCTCGTGCACCGCAGACGCTGATGCGGGGATATCGCCGGCTCGCCGAGGCATGGAAGGACACCCAATCCAAGTGGGAGATTCGCAGCGACGCCGAACTCTCCGGGCTACCGAAGGAAGGGGCCGTGCTGCTACTCGGCTGGGAGAACGCCTTGATCGGCGAGTTCGCCGCCGGATCGGAGGGATTCGCGCTGGATCCGTCGCAGCGCCAGCTGAAACTCGCCGATACTCGCCCCCATCCGGACGGCGAAAGCCTGGTGCTGACCCGCCGCTCAGGGAACCGCCCCCTGGCCTGGCTGGCGACCGCCACACCGGAGGCACTGCCGGCCCTGGCGCGCAAGGTTCCGCACTACGGCCGCTACAGCTACCTGCTGTTCTCCGGACCCGAGGCGACCAACCGACTCAAGGGCCAATGGCCGTCGGGCGATTCGGCGCTCGTCCATCGCTTCGAGCCGGATCGACCATAGCTGGTGAGGCGCGGCCCGACAAGGCTCGCGACCGGCGGCATCGCACTCGACGCGGGGCGCGAAACATCCTGTCCTGACTCACGCCTCTTGGCCAAAAAGCGCGGCGCATCACAGCCCGCCCATCTATTCTGATACAGATAGGGCTGGCTGCGACCGGTCTAGCGCCCTTCGACGACGGAACCTTGAACCCGATACTATCTGAGTCTAAATATTCCGACTCGCCTCACACAATCGTTAGTCACAGCTGAGAATTACCGAACAATGACTCAATTCGATGCGAACTGTCGCCAGGCGCTCGAACAGATCGCCGAAATCAAACGGGTGCTCGTATCGGTCGAGCATGCCTTGAGCGGCGACCAGGGGAAGACGATCCTATGCACGAGCGCGACCGCTGGCGAGGGAAAGAGCCTGATCAGCGCCTCGCTCGCCACGACCGCCGCACAGATGGGAAACTCACGCGTCATCCTGCTCGATCTCAATTGGTATCAGCCGGCGATACACGGCTTCTTCGGACTGGAGCCGATCCATCCGATGGAGAAGATCCAGCGGACCGACCTCAGGGATCTGACATCGAGGCCGGAAGGCTATGACCTGGACGTCCTGCTCGCCCCAACCGACCATGGAGACCATGCGCGCACAGGCAGCGACCTGCTCCTCATCGGGGGGCAGCTCATCGATCAGGCAAGGGATCGGTATGACTTGGTGCTGATCGACGCTGGTTCCATCTTCCCGACCAATCGAATGATGATGGACCCCGTCATGCTGGCACGCATGGTGGATGGAGTGGCGCTGGTCGTGATGAAGGGCGAGACCCCACGACAGGCCGTGAAGAAGGCCTATATGTCATTGGAGATCGCCGGCGTCGATGTCCTGGGCGTGGTCACCAATCAGCGGAAGAGATCTCAGAGCAGCTGACTGGGCGAACCTGGCGTAAGAACTGAGCCATTCCTAATGGATGCCATGAGACCCATGAGCCGCTCCGACGGCGGCACGACCCATCGAGAGCGCCGCGCCGACAGAGTTCTTCCATACCGCGCGAACGCAGGAAAATGACGATATGCATTTCTATTTCACACGCCTCCTGAATGCCCTGAAGACACATGGGAGCTGGCTATTCCTGGCACTGATTCCACTGGCCGTCTATCTGGTCGCCTCGCCACTGTTCGACCGCACCGCCACCGTGGCGCGTACATTCTCATATTCGGGAAACGTCCTCGTGGCGAAGAATCCGGTATCCTCGGTCGATCTCGAGGACCTGATCGCCAAGCCCGATCTCCTCTTTCAGGAGGGGTTCGCCCTCACGGACCTATCGCGGCAGGGCGCACTCCTGCAAGACGCTGGCTACAGGATCCATGACATCATGGATCTTCGCCGGCTCGTGTATCGCTCGCTGACGCTCTCGAAGACCGGCGATTCGGAGCTGAGACTCGCCTATGAAGGTCCTCGAGAACCCCTTGGGCGTCACCTGGTGGATTATTACAGCGAACGACTCCTGGCCCGGTTCAACGAGGCATTGCAGCATGCCAAGCAGCAACCCGGCGTCACGGCGCCGAGTCTTGAGATGGGCACGCTCAAGGTCAGCTCTCGCCCGGTGCTGTGGCGCCCCGAACGACTGCCGCCCGCATTGTGGATATTGGCACTCTCGCTGCTGGCTATGACGGTCATCATCGCGGCCCGCGAATTCTCCGACCCCTCGTTCCGATCCGAACGCCAAATCGCCCGTTATCTCGGACTGCCCATACTGGGCACCATTCCCGACGCAGCCCCCCTGGCCAAACGGCTCAATCATCAGACCGATATGCGATCCCCCCCGAACGGCACGACCGGAGCATCCAGTCAAACGGCCGGCTCCGATGGAGTATGAAAGATGAAGATTCACGCGCATCGTCCACCTCGGGCCATTGTCATCGCCACCGCCTTCTTTAGCACCTCGGCCCTCGCGAGCGAGGCCGGTTCCATCGTCCTCGAGTGGGACCCCGTCAATGACGCAAGGGTGAATTACTACGAGATCTATTACGGCACGCAAACGGGCGACTATGTCGACCCTCCCATCGAGATCGACAAGAGCCAGACCAGCTATACCTTCTCGCCACCGGATCCCAGCCAGATCTATTATTTCGCCGTGAAGGCCTCGGACGGCCATCTCGAGGCATCGGACTTCTCGAACGAGATCACCTCGGGTGAATTCCGCTACGTTCTTGGCGCCAAAGCGGGCGTCGGCGAGCAGAATTGGATCGAGGTCGACAACAGGAACCAGGAGTTCGAACGAACCCTGTCCGTCGGCGCCCAGGGCACGCTACAGAGCGAGGGAGATTCGCGAATCGCAGTCGGCGATATCGACGGAGACGGCCGCGACGAGGTCGTCATCGGCCATGCCGCCCGGAATGACGGCGCACCATTGGATGGGGTCTTCCAGGTTCTGGACGACGACTTCTCCGTCCTGACCTGGGGGAACGTCTCCTGGCCCGAATACAACGCCGCCAACGGCGAGACCTATCCGGCGATCGGAGACATCGACGGGGACGGGCGCGACGAGATCGTCATCGGCCTCGGAACCGGCGGCATGGGCATGATCGAGATCTTCGGCTACGCCAACGGCGCCTTGGCCTCGCTCGGCTGGACCTCGGTGGAATGGCCGGATTATTTCGAGGCCGGAGGCAAGACCTTTCCCGCGCTTGGCGACATCGACGGCGATGGCCGCGCCGATCTGGTCGTCGGGTTCAGCAAAATCGAAAACACCCCAGGCATGCTGCCTGGAGGCACATTCGTCGTCCAAATGGGACTCATGCTGGAGCAGAAACTAAATGACACGAGCCTCTCCACTCAAGGCACGATCGAGGGCCAATATCTCCGGTCTACGAACAGTGTCGACGGCAACCTGACCTGGGGCTCCTATGCGTCCTTGATCGGCGAGACCCGACCGGCACTCGGCGACGTCGACGGCGACGGCCGGGACGAGATCATCATCGGGCTCGCGCCTGCCGGGGACGGTCTGGTGGAGATATTCGACTATCGATCCGGCACGCTCGTCTCCAGCGGACTCGTCGCCGGAATCGACCTGCCCGAATACAGACTCGTCAATGGCGAGACCCGTCCGGCGGCCGGCGATATCGATCTCGACGGCAGAGACGAGATCCTCATCGGCATGGGAACCGGAAGCTACGGAATCGTCGGTCTCGTGGAGGATGCCGAGCAGGGCTTCGTCCCTCTGGATGAGTTCCAGAGCTATTCATTCTCCGAGGGTCAGGAGGATGCGGGATTCTGGCCGGTAATCAAGAGCGAGCGCGAGCATTCCGTGCAGAACGCGACGACGCCCGCCCCGACACTCGGGCAGTAGCGCTTCTCCCAGCCCCTTTCCGCTCAACGACGCCGATCAGGCCACCGACTGATAGTAGAGATTCTGCGGATGGCGCGCCTCGGCGAAGAATGACCAGCGCTCCAGGAGCAGCCCGAGGAATTGAACGGCGAAGGCCAGGATCGGCAGCGTCGAGGACTCGGTGACGTAGGCCGCGCCGATCAGCAGGATCGGCACCGGGAACACCAGGATCAGATAGAGAGCGCGCACCAGACCAAGGGTACGGTCGCTGCGGCCGTGGAAGAACTCGCGGGTGTTGAAGCTGCCGCCGGTCGCCCCCTGCGCCCTCTGGGTCAGGACCGTATGACGCACACCGATGGCCGTCTGAATCGTGCTCTTGTGCTTGATGCGCGCATTGCGGGCGAGATGCGCGACCCGAGAGACCAGGGCCACGAGCGTCAGGATGGCCGCCCAGGTGCCGAAGAATGTCACCAGCGGATTGCCGACATAGGCCGAATAGGCGGCGGCCAGCATGAATCCGGACGCGGCGCCGAAGAAGATGAAGTTGGTGACCGTCAGCGGCGTATGCCATTCCTCGAGGAACTTGACCCCGGCATAGATCATGGCGGTGCAGACATAGAGTGCGAAGCTCGCCAGCGTGCCCAACAGGCCGAGCAGCAGGGTCACGTCCACGTCGAGCGACTGGCCGACCCGGAACAGCGGCTCGGTCCATTCCATCAGATGGGCGAGCGCATAGGCGAAGACCAGGAACATGACCAACGGCAGGGCGATGACCTCGCGCGAGAGCCAGGAGGTCTTCCATTTGGAGGCCGCGCGCCAGGCGCGCTCGGGTCGCCCCAGATGAAAGAAGGAGGCGCCCAGACCGGCGACCAGCATGACCAGCGCGACCAGGCTTCCGAGCGCATAGAACTGATCCTTCTGCAGTGGCAGAAAGCGGGCGATCGCGTACAGCTGACCCGTCACCATGGCCAGATAGAGACCCTGACCGGCGCCGATCAGCGTGGTCAGAAGGATGACTGAAAAGGCTGGATGCATGAGGTCGTTCCTGAATGTCTGATGTCCGGATGAGTCGCCGATGAAACGCTGGGCACTGACTACCAAGCCACGTCGTCGAGCGTCTCCTCGCCCGTGTAGCTGGTGAGATCTTCCTTGCGCAGCGGGTTGTCCACGCGCGTGAGCTCGTCCGGATCGATGTGCATCCGGGCCTTCTGACGCGGCAGATAGTGATTCGAGGGCTTGGTGCCCCATTCGGGCATCAGCTGATAGCCGCCGTGCTCGCGGATCGCGACCGACACCTCGGAGTCGGGGTCGTGCACGTCGCCGAACAGTCGCGCCCCGGCCGGGCAAGCCAGCACGCAAGCCGGCTTGCGATCGCGTTCGGAGAGCTTGGCGTCGGTGATGCGGTCGATGCACAGGGTGCATTTCTTCATCACCTTCTGCTCGGCATCCACCTCGCGGGCGCCATAGGGGCAAGCCCAAGAGCAATATTTGCAACCGATGCATTTGTCGTAGTCGACCAGCACCACGCCGTTGTCCTCGCGCTTGTAGGAGGCGCCGGTGGGGCACACGGGCACGCAAGGCGGCTCCTCGCAATGCAGACAACTCTTGGGGAAGTGGACGGTCTCGGTATTGGGGAAGGTCCCCACCTCGAAGGTCTGCACCCGGTTGAAGAAGGTCCCGGTCGGCGAGGCGCCATAGGGATCCTGGTCGACCATGGGCCCCGCCCAGCCTGAGGTGTTCCACTCCTTGCAGGAGGTGACGCAGGCATGGCAGCCGACGCAGACGTTCAGATCGATGACGAGCGCGAGTTGAGTCATATTTCAGCCTCCAGCCGCCGCCAGCCTTCGGCCGCCGGCTCGAAGAGCGATACCGGCGATCGGGAAGTGGCGAGCTGGTCGTTGGGGTTCATTTCTTGCCGAAGACGCCGGCGACGTAGGCCTGCCATTTACCGCGCTTCTTCTCCTGACCGGGCAGACGCGGCATGGGTTTGAACTGGGGCGAGGTCATCTTGGGATCACCCTCCTCGGCCTTGTAGACCCGCACCCGCACATCGAACCAGGCCGCCTGGCCCGTGACCGGATCGGCGTTGGAGAGATGCTCGCCCGCCTCGTGCGGGGGCAGTTCCTCGGCGATCACATGGTTCAGCAGGAAACCCTTGCGCGACTCGTCGGCGTCGGCGCTGAGCCCCCAGGCGCCCGATGCCTTGCCGATGGCGTTCCAGGTCCAGACCGTGCCCGGCTCGACCGCCTCCGAGAAGCGGCACATGCAGCGCACCCGGCCGTGGGGCGATTCCACCCAGATCCAGTCGCCGTCCTCGAAGCCGTTCTCGATGCCCACGCGCGGGCTCAGGAACAGATAGTTGTGGCTGTGGATCTGGCGCAGCCAGGCGTTCTGACTGTCCCAGCTGTGATACATGGCCATCGGCCGCTGGGTCAGGGCATTGAGCGGATAGCGCCGCGTATCGGTCATCTGCGTCTCGAGCGGATCGGAATAGAACGGCAGGGGATCGAAATGGGTCTCGACCCGCTTGCGCAGACGCTCGGGCGGCTTGCGCCCAGGCCATTTGCCCTGGGCCGCGAGCCGGAACTTCTGCAGCACCTCGGAATAGAGATGCAGGGTGATCGGCTCGGCATAGCGGATCATGCCGTGGGCGCGCGCCCAGTGCAGATAGCCCTTGTTCCAGTTGCGCATGTACTGGTAGTTGCGCGGCAGCTCGTAATGGAAGACGCAGCCGTTCTGGGCGTACATCTCCCACTGGCGCGGATTGGGCTCGCCCTTGAGGACCTTGTCGCCGCCCTGACCGCGCCAGCCGGCGAGGAAGCCGATACCGGAGCCGGGCGAGGTCTCGTAGTTGACGATGAAGTCCGGATAGTCGCGGTACTTGCGGCTGCCGTCCTCCTTGGTGAAGGCGGGCAGCTTGAGCCGCGAGCCGAGTTCGATGAGCACGTCCTGGAACGGCTTGCACTCGCCCTTGGGCGGCAGCACCGGAATGCGCACCGAGTCGACCGGGCCGTCGTATTCGGAGATGGGCCGGTCGAGCATGGAGAGCGCGTCGTGACGCTCCAGATAGCTGGTATCCGGCAGCACCAGGTCGGCGAAGGCCACGGTCTCGGAGGCGAAGGTATCGCACACGACCAGGAAGGGGATCTTGTATTCGCCGTTCGGCTGCTTGTCGACCAGCATCTTGCGCACTTCGCTGGTGTTCATGCTCGAATTCCAGGCCATGTTGGCCATGAACAGCAGCAGCGTGTCGATCGGATAGGGGTCGCCGCGCCAGGCGTTGGTGATGACGTTGTGCATCAGACCGTGGACCGAGAGCGGATACTCCCAGGAGAATGCCTTGTCGAGCCGCACCGCCTCGCCCGCGTCGTCGACGAACAGATCCTCGGGCTTGGCCGGCCAGCCGAGCGGCAGTCCGTCGAGCGGGGTGTTGGGCTGGACCGCCTCCGGACCGTGCGGCGGCTTGGGGCACGGCGGGATCGGGCGCGGATAGGGGGCCTTGTGACGGAAACCGCCGGGTCGATCGATGGTCCCGAGCACCGTCATGAGGATGCCGAGCGCGCGGATCGACTGGAAGCCGTTGGAGTGCGCCGCCAGGCCGCGCATGGCATGGAAGGCCACCGGGTTGCCGGTGACGGACTCGTGCTCGTTGTCCCAGCAGTCGGTCCACTTGACCGGCAGCTCGATCTTCTGATCGCGCGCGGTCACGCCCATCTCGTGGGCGAGCCGGCGGATGGTGTCGGCCGGGATGCCGGTGATGGGCGCCGCCCACTCGGGCGTGTACTGCTCCAGTCGCTCCTTGAGGAGCTGGAAGGAGGGCTTGACCGGCGTACCGTCCGGAAGGGTATAGCTTCCCATGAGCCGCGGATCGGCGCCCGGCGTATGGGTGCTGATGGGACCGTCCAGCTCGCGTTCCCACCAGAGCTTGTTCTGCGGATCGAAGCAGCCCTCCTCCACGTGCATCTCGGCGCGATAGAAGAGACCGTGATCGTCCCGGCTCGGGTCGTTCACCACCAGCTCGGCGGCATTGGTGTACTGGACGAGGAATTCGCGGTCGAACAGACCCTTGCTGACGATCTCGTGGGTGATCGCCATGATCAGGGCGCCGTCGGTGCCGGGCTTGATCGGGACCCATTCGTCGGCGATCGCCGAGTAGCCGGTACGGATCGGGTTGATGGAGATGAAGCGCCCGCCCCGACGCTTGAACTCCGAGATGGCGATCTTGAGCGGATTGGAGTGATGGTCCTCGGCGGTGCCGATCATCACGAACAGCTTGGCGCGCTCCAGGTCAGGGCCGCCGAACTCCCAGAAGGAACCGCCGATGGTATAGATGAGCCCCGCGGCCATGTTGACCGAGCAGAATCCGCCGTGCGCCGCATAGTTGGGCGTGCCGAACTGCTTGGCGAACATGCCGGTCAGGGCCTGCATCTGGTCGCGGCCGGTGAAGAGGGCGAACTTCTTGGGATCCTCGGCGCGCAGCTTGCCGAGTCGCTCCTCCAGCATCCCGAAGGCCTCGTCCCAGGAGATGGCCTCGAAGGCGCTCTCGCCACGCTCGGCCCCCGACTTGCGACGCAGCGGTTTGGTCAACCGCCCCGGCGAATACTGCTTCATGATCCCGGAGCTGCCCTTGGCGCAGATGACGCCCTTGTTCAGCGGGTGCTTGGGATTGCCGTCGATGTAACGGACCTCGCCGTCACGCAGGTGCACACGGATGCCGCAACGGCAGGCACACATGTAACACGTGGTCTCCTTGACCTCGACCCGGCCGACCGCGCCGTCCGAGTAGCTGACTGGATCCTGCATGGATAACACCTTTGCGTGGAATGCGGCGGAACAATCGCTGCATTCTAATATTCCGATGCTGAATCTTTCAAACGCAGTCAATAATTGTCATTGATTTTCGAGCGAGACCGATTCCATCGAGACAAAAAGAAGGGCCGCAAGCGGCCCTTCAACGAGATCGACGAACGGAGGAAAACTTAGGCGGCGTCGCGATACTCGGCCGGCAGCCAGGAATTCAGGCGCTCGCGCTCCTTCTTGCAATCGAGGGTGAAGAAGTGATTCAGCACCTCCAAAGCCTCGTCCAGATCCTCGCACGGCCACTCGCTGGTGACGGTACGGCAGTTCCAATCCTCGACGTGGAAGCAGCAGTGGCCACCCTTGGCGGCACCCTCGGCATCGAATCGTAACTTGAACCCTGTCCATGTACGGGGGTCCCATTTGTAGCGAATCGCATTTTCTGTCGCGTCAAACATGTCTGACCTTCTCGGAATCTGGTTCATGAAATCGGTAGTCCCACCCGAGACACCGCCAGAGCTGCTCATAAAACCCCGCCGAACCAACAAAACAAACAACACGGCTGTATCATTTAGGCTGCATGCAGCATCTCACGACTTCATTCTAGTACCTAAACGCAACAAGGGACAACCCTGATTCGCGACTTTTTGCGGAAAAACGTGATGCACTGAACGCTATTAACGCCTTTTGGAACTGGGTCCCCGTTAAGCGCCGGGCAGGCGTATCAAATTACCAACAAAATAGGCATAAAAGACATAACCAGACCAGGATCGGCGCCGGCGAAGGGGGACATCGATGCCGGTCGAGCCGCAAAAGACACACTATTGTTGTGTCAATACGTCATGATAGCGCGTCGCTTCCCTCGCCCCAGCCGAGACCCAATGGATCATCGGGACTCACGTGCGACATGAAGGTCCGCGTCCGGTCGTGATGGGTGACCCGATAGACGAGCCCCATCCAGTTGCCGACCACGCCTTCCGCCGTGTCGTGCCAGGTATTGTGAAGCGCCGTCGCGATCCGATCCTCCGGAAACGCGGGAGTATCGCCCCCCCGATTCATGGCCTCGAGCACATGAGCGCGGTGCTCGTCGAGGATGGCCCGCGCCTGCAGCCCGAAATAGTTTTCCGGAAACGGCGGGTAGTCGCTGCGCGCACCAGCCGCAAATCGCTTGACCTCGCGCTTGTACTCCTTCAGCAGCGAAATCATGTCGTATTCGGGGTGGCCCTGGAAGAACACCTGTCTGAATCCGTCCGGGCTCACCGCGAGATGCACGCCCGCCCCCTCGCTGTCGGCGAGCACGTGCAATCCGGCCGTCTCGAACTGTTCGCGGCTGATGTCGTTGAATCTCGAATGCGGCACGTCGAAGCGCGTGTTGACGTTGCTGACCACCGGATGCGAACGCACCAGGACCCGATGCGGGAAGACGCCCCAACGTTTTTCGGGCAGCCGCTGACGCTTCTGGCCATAGCGGAACTGCATCACGGCATGGGTCGCGAGACAGGAGCAGAGGGTGGAGCAAACATTGTCGTAGGCCCAGTCGACCACCTCGATCAGGGGCCTCCAGAAGGGTTCGTCGGCCAGTTCGGGCCCCGTGACGTTGGCACCCGTGATGATGAGCGCATCCAGCCCCTCCTCGCGAATCTTCTCGAACGACTCGTAAAACCGGCCGATATGCTCGGACGCCTCCGGACCGCGCTTCAGATCGGGAAGGCTGAAGGGATGGACGTAGAACTGCGCGATCTGGTTGCTCTGACCGATCAGACGAAAGAACTGGCGCTCGGTCGCCGCCAGGGCCGCGTCCGGCATCATGTTGAGCAGACCCACGTGCAGCTCGCGAATGTCCTGCTGCAGGGCCAGGTCGGGGGCGAGGATCTGCTGCCCCTCCTCGCGCAGCCGGGCAAAGGTGGGCAGGGCGTTGTGGGCGACGATCGGCATGGGGTTCCTCGATATGCAGACTCGGTAAGGATTCGGGCACCCTGACGGCGTCTCCAGCCAGGGCGCCGGTGTCGGTCACGGGGACGAGCGGCCTCTCGGCCGGCCGGCTCAGGCGGTCTCGGAGTGGGCGATCGCCGACTCGATGAGCGCCAGGAAATCCTGCTCGTCGCGGACCCTGGCCACGTCCTCGGAGGACACCGTATAGCCATGGGGACGTGCGATCGCCTCGTAACGCGGCACCCGCGAATGGAACAGGCGCGGAAAGACCCAGCGGGTGAAGTCGTCCGGCTCGATCTCGGCCACATAGTCGAGCCCCTTCAGGGCCAGATAGTCCTTGACCGCGACCTGCAGGAATTCGGGTCTATAGTAGAGCGGCTTGGGATCGGCCTGGGCGCGCTGGATGAGCTTGATCTCGTCCGCCTCCGGTACGCGGATATAGAGGATGAGACTGTGTTTGGCGAGCATATCGATGACCCGCGGCTCGTCGAGCTCGCACAGACTCCCGCCGACGTCGTTGACCAGATGGGCGTAGCTGTAGATGTCCTGCGCCTTGCGCACGAAGTCCGGCACATCCAGCATGGCGGCAATCTCGGCCGATCGGTAGAGGGCCTGACGGCGGCTGAACTCCTCCAGCGGCAGACCGCCCAGTTCGGGATTGCCGAGCTTGCCGACGAAACTCAACACGGGCCCCAGGTCGGTGACCTTGATGTTGTTGCGGATGGCGATCCAGTCGCGCCGCAGGAGCTCGCGCAGGAAGGGCTCGCGCATCGCCTGGGCCTTGATCAGGTCCAGGATCGGCTCGTCCAGGTAACGGGTGCCGATCCGGTAGTCACCCGAATAGTGGAACCAGTCATAGCGGCGCAGCATCGCCGACAGATAGGTCTTGCCGACCCCGGACATGCCGAGCAGGGTCACGCATTTATGCTTCCAGGCGCGGAATTCGTCGACCGAGAACTTCAAGGATCAGGCCTCCATGAGGCGTTGGTTGAAATGCCGGACCAAGGAGCCCGCACCTCGTGCCAAGACTCGCCGGGCACGTCGATCCGACTGATATGAATGAATCGATACTAATGCAGCGCGCGCGAGACTGACCAGCCATCTCGAGCCGCGCATCGCCTGAATCGCCGCCAGCTGATTCATGTCAAAGCCGCGCCTCCAGCGCCTCCCAGCGCACATAGGATTCCTGGAGGATGGCATCGACTTCGGCGAGACGCTCCTTGACCCGCACTACCTCGCTCGGATCGCCCTGATAGAGCGCCGGATCGGACATGCGCGCATGCAGCTCGGCCTGCTCCGATTCGAGCGACTCGATACGCCCAGGCAGGTCCTCCAGCTCGCGCGTCTCCTTGTAGCTGAGCTTGTCGGAGGAGCGCTTCGGCTTGGACGACTTCTCGGCCGGTCTAGGCGCCGACTCGGCCTTGGCCTCGACCACCGGCTCCGCGACCGGGCGCTGGCGCAGCCAGTCCTCGTAGCCGCCGACATAGTCGCGAACCACCCCGTCGCCCTCGAACACCAGGGTGCTGGTCACCACGTTGTCCAGGAGCGCACGGTCGTGGCTGACCAGCAGCAGGGTGCCGCTGAACTGGATCAGCAGTTCCTCGAGCAGTTCGAGGGTCTCGGCGTCGAGATCGTTGGTCGGCTCGTCGAGCACCAGCAGGTTGGCCGGACGGGTGAAGAGCTTGGCCAGCAGCAGCCGGTTGCGTTCGCCCCCCGAAAGCGCCTTGACCGGCTGGCGCGCGCGCTCGGGGGTGAAGAGGAAGTCCTTGAGATAGGAAAGGACGTGACGACTGGAGCCCTCGATCTCGATCTGGTCGCTGCCCTCGGCGACATTGTCCTGGACGCTCTTCTCCAGATCGAGCTGGGCGCGCATCTGATCGAAGAAAGCCACCTGCAGGTTGGTGCCGCGCCGGATGACGCCCTGCCGGGGCTCCAGATCGCCGAGCAGCAGCTTGAGCAGCGTGCTCTTGCCGGCACCGTTCGGACCGATGATACCGATCTTGTCGCCGCGCAGGATGAGGGTATCGAGCCCGCGGATGACCGGGCGGTCGCCCCAGCTGTAGCCGACGCCCTCGGCCTCGACCACCAGCTTGCCGGAGCGGTCGGCCTCGGTCATCCGCAGCCGAGCGGTTCCCTGCAACTCGCGCCGCTCGCGGCGCTCATCGCGCATCGCCTCGAGGGCGCGCACGCGCCCCTCGTTGCGGGTCCGACGCGCCTTGATGCCTTGACGGATCCAGACCTCCTCCTCGGCCAGCTTGCGGTCGAACTGCTCGGCGGCCAGCGCCTCGGCATGGAGCCGCTCCTCGCGGCGACGCAGATAGTTGGCGTAGTCGCCCGGCCAGTCGGTGACGCGCCCGCGATCCAGCTCGAGAATGCGGGTCGCGACCCGCTGCAGGAAACGCCGGTCGTGGGTGACGAACAGCAGGGATCCGGAAAACCCGAGCAGGAACTCCTCCAACCAGTCGATGGCGTCGATGTCGAGATGGTTCGTGGGCTCGTCGAGGAGCAGGAGATCGGGCTCGGTGACCAGGGCTCGGGCCAAGAGCACCCGCCGCTGCAGACCGCCGGAAAGGGCTTCGAAGCGGGCGTCGGCATCCAGACCGAGCCGCGAGACGACCCGCTCGGTACGCTGTTCGATCTCCCAACCTCCCTGATCGTCCAATCGATGCTGCAGCCGAGCGAGATGCGCCAGCTGATCCTCCGAGGCGCCCGGTCCGAGCGCGTGCGAGAGCCTGAAATACTCCTGAACGACCGCGCCCAGCTCGCCCAGCCCTCCGGCCACGACATCGAAAACGCTCGCCTCCTGTCCGCGCGGGATCTCCTGGGCCAGACAGGCGATGCGCAGCCCCTGATCCCGACGCAGATGGCCGCCGTCGGCCTGCACCTCGCCGGCGATGATCTTGAGCAGGGTGGATTTTCCCGCCCCGTTGCGACCGATCAGACAGATCCGCTCTCCGCGCTCGATAGTGAAGGAGACGTCCTCCAGCAGGGGAGGAAGACCGTAGGACAAACCGATCGAGTCGAGACTGAGCAATGGCATCTGATTTCCTGGGAGAGTGGGAGATTGAACGCGGAGGAACGAGAGGGGTCAGAGAGACGCGAATGCGAACGAGATTAAAGAGAGCACCCATGCGACGCAACCTCGGAACGGAGGCCAAGATTTGCGTTATTTCAATGACAGAAATCACCCGAACGTCGACCACGGCAAATCGGTTAGTATTACAGCCTCGCGCGCACCGACGCCGTGCGCATGTCCAGGGATCAAACAAACTCGATGACGAAAAGCGTGACTCTGCGGGACGCCTGGTCGGGCGAGGCAAACTGCCTAAACTGTTCGCTGCGCACATCGGTCCTGTTCGCCGGTCTGAAGGAACAGGATTTCGAGCGGATCCACGACCCTATCGACCAATACACGCTGAAGCCAGGCACCAGCCTCTACCATGCCGGAGACACGGGGGACCATATGTTCACCGTGCGCACCGGTGTGCTCAAGCTGGTTCAGTACCTGCCCGACGGCAGCCAGCGCATCGTGCGTATCGCCCGTCCGACCGACGTGCTGGGACTGGAGGCGATCCTGGACGATGCCTACCACCACGATGCCGTCGCCCTGCAGATGACCGAGGTCTGCCGCTTCCCGGCGCGCCTGGTGCGCGATCTGGGCCGGGAGACGCCGGATCTGCATCGCGAGCTCATGGCGCGCTGGCAGCGCGCGCTGAGCGAGGCGGACGCCTGGCTCACCGAACTCTCGACCGGATCCGCGCGTCAGCGCGTGGCCCGGCTGCTGCTTCGCCTGGCACGCGACCGGGAGTCGAGCGAGTGCCATCTCTTCAGTCGCGAGGACATGGGAGCCATGCTCGGCGTCACCACGGAGACGACCAGCCGCACCATCGCCGAATTCAAGCGTCAGAGCCTGCTGGTGGAGACCGCGCCCAATCTGTTCCTGCTCGACATCCCCAATCTCACGCGTATCGCCGAGGATTGATCCGAAACGGAGCGACTCGACCGAACGCACACGAAAGGAACGCGATCGCCGCTGGCTCCACGCTGTCTGCGGCTTGATCGTTTTCAATGATCACGCCGTAACCTGGGCTTAATCTGCAGCCATTCTTTCGCGAACGGCCGCCTAATCCCCGACCGAAGCGGGACGCATGACTCCGAGTGGACCCCAGGGTGGCGCGCGGTCGCATCCTGATTCCCGCTGTATCGGCCACGGCCATACGCCTGCTGCGCGATGCTCCAGCAACCCCCCGCCGATGGAGTCCGCCATGAAGCAGACACTCTCAACCGCAGAATATCCAGTCTTCACCCTGGAGTTCGGCCGCAGCGAGACCAGTTTCGATTCGGTGGATGCCATCTGCGGCTATTTCAGGGCCTGTATCGAGGCGCACCGAGCGGCGATCTTCATCGCCGAGTTCGACCATCTCGCCCACACCCGCAATCTGCCCGAGGGCCATTGCGGCGAAGGCATCCGGGCCGCCAAGAACGTGGTCTTCTGCTTCGGCATCTCCCTGCCGAGCCCCCAAGCGCTCGCTGGACGTCCTCGCTCCATCGGCGTGGCCGAAACCGAGCATGGCTTCTTGGTTACCTTCCTCGAAGCCCCCATGCCTGTGGCGAACGCCGCCATGGAAGACTGGGCCAGCGGATTGCTGAAAATGCGGAACGCGATCGCCTGACGCGGCGGAGACCCGAGCCTACAACAGCCTTCTTGCGTGGAGTAAGCGATGCGTATTGCAGTCACCAGCCAGAACTTCCGGACCATCACGGGACACGCCGGCAAGACCCGACGCTTCCTCATCCTGGAAGCCGACGGCCGCTCCGAGCCAGTGGAGATCGATCGGCTCGATCTTCCGCCGGACATGTCGATGCACGAATATCAGGGAGGAAACCATCCCTTGTTCGAACTGGGCCTGGACGCCGTCATCACCCAGAGTGCCGGTCGCGGATTCATCGAGCGGCTGTCGCGACAAGGCATCAGAGTGCATGCCACCAGCGCCACCGACCCCATGAACGCTGCAACGGACCTGGCCGCAGGCCGCCCACTGCCGACGGCGGCGGCACATCACCAGGATTCCGTTCAGCTGAACGCCGGCCACCGCTGATCTCGCACCGCAGCGCTCCGAAGCACTTGCGATTTCGGAGCGTCTCCCCAATCTATGTGTCCGCCTGATCGACCGGAACCCGACTTCCCGGTGGCACCCGGACAACTCAGCCGATACCGCTCGTCGGATTCACTCTCGCTAGGGCACTCAGTCGACTAAGGGTCTTTATCCTGCGGGTTGCGGTAGGTCATTCCTGCCCCCCGGAGACTCATTTAGTCTGCGACCGAGCGCTGGCCAACCCGATCACCGTCCCAGCCTCTCGCGGCTCTGGAAGGGGAATCATCTCAGCGTTCATTTCGAACCATTTGCCAATCAGGTTTCTCGTTTCCAGGAGAATCGCTCATGCTCGACAGCACCATGATCGAACTCTCGCGATGGCAATTTGCCGCCACGGCGATGTATCACTTCCTGTTCGTTCCCCTGACACTGGGTCTCTCCTGGATTCTAGTGATCATGGAAAGCGTCTACGTCATGACCGGTCGCGAGATCTATCGGGACATGACCAAGTTCTGGGGCAAGCTCTTCGGCATCAACTTCGCCCTGGGCGTCACCACCGGACTCACCATGGAGTTCCAGTTCGGCACCAACTGGGCCTACTACAGCCACTATGTCGGGGACGTCTTCGGCGCACCGCTGGCGATCGAGGGCCTCATGGCCTTCTTCCTCGAATCGACCTTCATCGGTCTCTTCTTCCTCGGCTGGGAACGTCTGTCCAAGCGCCAGCACCTGACCGTCACCTTTCTGACCGCGCTGGGCTCGAATCTATCCGCGCTCTGGATCCTGATCGCCAACGGCTGGATGCAGAATCCGGTCGGCTCCGAATTCAGCTACGAGACCATGCGCATGGAGATGACCAGCTTCATGGAGCTGCTCTTCAATCCGGTCGCCCAGGTCAAGTTCGTGCACACGGTCGCCGCCGGCTATGTCACCGCCTCCATGTTCGTGCTCGGCATCAGTGCCTGGTACATCCTCAAGGGCCGCGACCTGGCCTTCGCCAAGCGATCCTTCTCGGTCGCGGTCGGCTTCGGCCTGGCCTCCATCCTCTCGGTCATCCTGCTCGGCGACGAGTCCGGCTACGAGGTCGGCGACGTGCAGAAGGTGAAGCTGGCTGCGATCGAGGCCGAGTGGGAGACCGAACCCGCACCGGCGGCCTTCACCATCTACGGCAACCCCGACAACGACGACCAGGAGACCCACAACGCCATCAAGGTGCCCTGGCTCCTGGGCCTGATCGCCACCCGCTCGCTCGATACCGAGGTGACCGGCCTCAAGGACCTGATGCGCGAGCACGAGGTTCGCATCCGCAGCGGCATGATCGCCTATCACTACCTCGATCGCCTGCGCAACGGCGAGGACACACCCGGCAACCGGAGCGCCTTCGAGGAGCACAAGGACGATCTTGGCTACGGACTGCTGCTGAAGCGCTATGTCGAGAACCCGGCCGAGGCCACCGAGGAGCAGATCCAGATGGCCGTCCAGGACTCGATCCCGGAGGTGGCGCCGCTGTTCTGGACCTTCCGCGTCATGGTCGGCGCCGGGGTCTGGATGCTGCTGCTGCTCCTGCTCGGCTTCTACTTCAACGCCCGACGCTCCATCCAGGACAAGCGCTGGCTGCTGTGGCTGTTCGTCGTCAGCATCCCCGCCCCCTGGATCGCCGCCGAGACCGGCTGGTTCGTCGCCGAATTCGGGCGTCAGCCCTGGGCGATCGGCGAGGTCCTGCCGACCAGCATCGCCGCATCCAGTCTCACCGCGACCGATCTGATGATCAGCCTCTCGGGCTTCATCCTCTTCTACACGGGGCTCTTCATCATCGAGATCTTCCTCATGTTCAAGTTCGCCCGCCTGGGCCCGAGCTCGCTGCACACGGGACGCTATCACCACGAGCGCGAAAACCACCCCGCAGGCGGCATGTCGCCCGCGACCGCCCCTCAGAAACCGGCCGAATAAGGAGGAAACATCATGATCCTCGATTACGAAACGCTGAAATTCATCTGGTGGATCCTGGTCGGCGTGCTCTTCATCGGCTTCGCCGTCACCGACGGACTCGACATGGGTGTGGGCGCGCTGCTGCCCTTCCTCGGCAAGAACGACAAGGAACGCCGGGTCATCATCAATACCGTCGGACCCCACTGGGACGGCAATCAGGTCTGGCTGATCACGGCGGGCGGCGCCATCTTCGCCGCTTGGCCGCTGGTCTATGCCACCGCCTTCTCGGGCTTCTATTTCGCCATGCTCCTAGCGCTGTTCGCGCTCTTCTTCCGGCCGGTCGGGTTCGACTACCGGAGCAAGATCGCCGATCCGCGCTGGCGCAGCGCCTGGGACTGGGGGCTCTTCATCGGAGGCGCCGTGCCCGCGCTGGTGTTCGGCATCGCCTTCGGCAACCTGCTGCAAGGCGTCCCCTTCCATCTGGACGGCCTGCTGCGCCCCTACTACAGCGGCAGCTTTTTCGGCCTGCTGAACCCCTTCGCCCTGCTCGCGGGCGTCGTCAGCGTCGGCATGCTGGTCATGCACGGGGCCATCTGGCTGCAGGTCCGTACCGCCGATCCCATCTCCAGCCGGGCCAAGGTGGCCGCGAAGAAGGCCGGCCTGGTCACGATCGGCGCCTTCGCGCTGGCGGGCGTCTGGCTAAGCCTGGGGATCGACGGATTCCGGGTCGTCTCCATGCCGGGTCTCGACGCCATCCCCAACCCGCTCACCAAGGAGGTTGTCCAGGAGTCGGGCGCCTGGCTGTCCAACTATGCAGACTATCCCTTGACCCTGATCTTCCCGCTGCTGGGCTTCGGCGGACTAGGGCTCGCGATCCTGGCATCCATGTCGGATCGTCCCGGACTCGGACTGGTCGCCAGCAGCCTGGGCCTGACCGGGATCATCATGACCGCGGGTGCCGCCATGTTCCCCTTCATCATGCCGTCGAGCACCAACCCCAACAGCAGCCTGATCGTCTGGGACTCGGTATCGAGCCATCTCACCCTGACGGTGATGTTCTGGGCCGCGGTCATCTTCGTGCCCCTGATCCTCGCCTACACCACCTGGACCTACACCAAGATGTGGCGCCGGGTGACGGTCGAGGAGATCGAGGCGCAGGACCATCTCGCCTACTGATACGGCACCGAGACAAGCTGCAAGCCCGCCCGGTCCCGGCGACCGGGCGGTGCAAAGAACCAGGATCGGATCACTTGGAGATTGGAGAGGAAGAACGCAATGTGGTACTTCTCGTGGATTCTAGGCGTCCTTCTGGCGCTGGCATTCGGCATCATCAACGTCATGTGGTACGAATCGGAACTGAGCCTCGGCTCCTCCGACGACCCGGATAAGACCTGACGTCACCGATCCGCAGGGCGGCATCGCGACCGCTCTGCGGCTTTCATCTGATCGAATCAGCTCGCGCGGATGGGAATGATGACGATATCCACACGTCGATTCAAACGACGCCCTTGCTCGGTGTTGTTGCTCGCCACCGGCCTGGTCATCCCGTAGCCACGCGACTCCATGCGGCTCGGATGGACCCCGTCGCTCGCGAGATAGTTCTCGACCGCGGCCGCGCGCCGCCGGGAGAGATCCATGTTGTATTCGGCCGACCCGGTATTGTCCGTGTGACCGGCGATCGCCAGCTGGGTCTTGCCGTACTTGTTCACCACCCGCGCGATCTTGTCCATGGTGCTGTAGAAGCCGGACTTGATCCGGTCCGAATCCACCTCGAAGCTGGTCGCCCCGGTCATGCCGACCAACAGCTGATCGTCCGGCAGCTTCTCGACCCAGATCACACCGCTCGCGATCTCGGGGGCGAGCACCTTCTCGAAGTCCTGACGCTGCTGCTCCATGTAGGAACCCACCGCCGTCCCCAGCAAGGCCCCTCCGACCGCGCCGATCAGCGCCCCCTTGCCCGCATCGGCGCTCAAGGAGCCGATCAGCGCGCCGGCCGCCGCCCCGGAGGCCGTCCCGATCGCCGCGCCCCGGCCGGTCTCCGTCATCCCCGAGCCATCGGCCGCGCAGCCCGAGACGAGAACGGCGACGGTCCCCGCAATGGCCAGACGTTTTGAGATAGCTGAGCTCATGAATGCCCCCTTCGATAGATTGGATTGAGTCGATGATCCGGACCCGGGCAGCGAAATCGCGCCGCGAGCCCTGCGCTCGGAAAGCAGGATCCGAGACGAGCCGTAGAGTCGGGCCCAGACCGCATCATAACTGATGACGCCAAGGGGGCAGATGACGATCAGCGCCCGCCCGAAGGCGCAAGACCGAGGCCCCCACAGGATCGGCGACCGAGTCAATCCAGGAAACCCTTGATCGCGAGGATCCCCAGTGCGGCGGCGACGCTCAGTCTCAGCCAGAGGCTCTTGCCCCTCGCGTCCGACATCAAGACCTCGATCGCGTAGAAGAGGATGATCACACCCAGCGCCAGCCAGCCGAAACGGGCGTACCAGGACGCGCTCAGGCTCGGCACGACCACCGCGACGATGAGAATGAGGATGTCCAGCGTACTGACATTGAAGTCGACATTGGAGAAGCGTACCCAGAGGGCGATCGCCACACCCAACAGCCCGAAAACGAACATGACGAGGCGACCATGGACGTCCATCATGGATGTTTCATACAAGAAATAGACGACCGCGACCGCGATGACATAGGCTGCCAGCCGCTCGCTCCAGAATCTCCATCGCGGTGTCAGCCAGAGACCCACCAAGAGTTGAGCGAGCAACAGACTCGTGAGGACACCGATATCCGAGCCGACATCCGGAGCGGCCAAGGCGCCTCCGACCAGAACCAGCGGAACCACGAAAGAAAGCAGGCGGGACGACCATCTGGCCAGGAAACCCTCGATGGCCTCCAGCAACCGCCGATCGTCCGGGTCGTCGTCTAGGACCCTCGACTCGGCGCCGGCATCGGCCCGAGAACCTCTCCGAGACAGGGCTTCGATGCCGACCAGCATGAGGATCGAAAAGCCGACATAGATCAGAGCGAGGGCCAGATCGGCGCTGTAGCGAAACACATAGGCCAGCAATATCAAGACGGCCTGCGCGATATAGATGGCCACCACCGCCTGATACTGGCTCCAGCCCAATGCCAGCAACTGATGATGCAAATGAAGCCGATCGGCCGAAAATGGCGAGCGGCCCTCGGCGATCCGACGCACCATCACGTTCACGGTGTCCAGGATCGGCAGACCGAGAATCAGGATCGGCACCAGGGCGCTCACGGCGGTATCCGGCCGCTGGGTGACGATCAAGGCCATGACGCCAGTGCTGAACCCCAGGAACTGGCTGCCGGTATCGCCCATGAAGATCTGCGCCGGGTTGGTATTGAAGCGCAGAAAGCCGAAAGTCGCCCCCATGATGGCGAAGACGACCATGAGCGCCGCAGAATCCCCGCACTGATAGGCCAACACGGACAGACAGCCAAGGGCGAGCAGGCTCAGGCCTCCCGCCAAGCCGTCCAGGCCGTCGGAAAGATTCACTGCATTGGTCAAGCCCACCAGCACGAACACCGTCAAAGGCAAGCTCAGCGCGAAAGGCAGAAGATCGAAGCCCAGCAAGGGCACCCGCTGGATCAGGACGCCACCGACGAGTGTCACGATAAGCGCGGCCGCGACCTGACCGAGGAGCTTCAGCCTGTAATCCAGATTCAATCGATCGTCCAGAATCCCGAATACGAAGATGACGAACGCACCCAGCACATAGGCATGGAGGTCGGCCCGCATCGGCGCCCACAAGAGGACCGGGATCAGGGTACCGATGACGATCGCGATACCTCCCGTCCTGGGCGTCACTCTGGTGTGTATCTTCCTTGCATCCGGCCGATCCGTTATCCCCAACGCAATGGCCAAACGGGATAGCGGGGGAATCAACAGCATCGAGACGAACAAAGCCACGAGCAACACATAGATGGCTTGCATAAGCAGACTCAAGGCGATTCTGGTTGCGAATTCCCAATCGCGAAACAGGCTGCGAGAGAGAAGATCGGGCGCCAACCATACCAATTTACACGCACCAATGAATCACCCGTCCACGGAACCTCGGATCGTGCGGCAGGAAGCGACCCGCGGATCGCGCCGACCGAAGACGTGCCCGGGCCTACCGACCGCTCACAGCCCCAGCTCTCGCCAGCGCGCCTGGATGCGCTTGACCGACACGGGTCCGGGCGTACCGAGCTGCTGGGCGAACAGCGAGATCCGCAGTTCCTCGATCAGCCAGCGGATCTCGTCGAGTCGCGCATCCCGACGCCCCGCCTTCCGGGCCGTGGCGTCACGCTCGCGCCAGCGATCCTGGAGCTCGGACATCTCGGCCATCCATTGCCGATCCCGCCCAGGCGCATGGCCGAGACGATCGATACGCTGCCCGATCCCCTTGAGATAGCGCGGATAGTCCTTGAGACGCGCATAGGGCACCTGCCGAGGGAAGCCGCGAAAGACCAGAGCATCCATCTGACTACGGATATCCATCACCGACGGCATCCAATTGACCTGAGTGATATTGGCGAGCCGCTTGCGCAGCTCTTGGTAGCTCGTCAGGATACCGCCGATCAGCATGCAGACCTCCCTGGCCGTTCCGAAGAGCCGCGACCCACGCTCGGCCAGACGCCGTTCGAAGACCTCTTGGGTCCGCATGGGAGGAAGATCCTCGACGAAGGTCAGATCCAGGGCCAGTGCGACCAGCTCGTCCGCCAGATCGGCCTCCTTCCCCGCGCCAACCGGCTTGCCCCCCTGGCTCCCGGTCGGGCTGGGCGCCTTGGCATACTGCAGCCGCATACGGTCCAGATTGGGCAGGTCCTTGCGCAGCCGGCGCAGATCGGCGCCCAGATGCAGCATCAGCAGGCGCCTGAGTCCATCGCGCTGGGCGAGCTCGGCGCTCTCGGCCGAATCCAGCACCTGGATCGCCACGCTGTCGCCACGATCGACCAGAGCCGGAAAACCGCGCATGCGGATACCGGCCCGGGTCAGCTCCAGATGCTCCGGCAACTCGCCGAAATCCCAGCGTGTGACTCCCTCGCGTTCCAGACCGCTGGTCGGGATGTGGGCGAATCCCTCCTGCGCCTGATCGCCGAAGCGGCGCTTGAGCCGGACCGGATCGTCGCCGACGGCGAGCCGCTTCCCGGATTCGTCGACGAGCCGGATCTTCATCCGCAGATGCTCGGGGATGTCGCTCTGGTCCCAGGCGTCCTCCGGAACCTGGACGCCGGTCATGGCCTTGAGCTCCTCGCCGAGCGCCTGGATCAGGGGACGGTCCGTGGGCTCGAGCCGCGCGGCCAGACGGGCGGCGGTATCCGGGATGGGCACGAACGCCTTGCGCATCTGCTTGGGAAGACCGCGCAGCAGGGCGGTGATGCGCTCCTCGATCAGCCCCGGCACCAGCCATTCGAGCCGTTCCGGCGAGACCTGATTGATCAGCGGCAGCGGCACGACCAGGGTCACGCCGTCGGCCTGATCACCAGGATCGAAGTGATATTCGAGCGGCAGCGCGGTCGCCCCGACCTGGAGACTGTCGGGGAACGCCTGCTGGGTGATGTCCGCCGCCTCGTGGCGCATCAGGTCGGACATACGCATGTGCAGGATCTTGGGATCCTTCCTGGACGCCTGCTTCAGCCACTGCTCGAACAGAGGCTTGGAATAGATGCCGCTCGGGATCCGCTCTGCATAGAAGGCATAGATGGATTCCTCGTCGACCAGGATGTCGCGCCGTCGCGACTTGGCCTCCAGATGGTGGACGTGGTCGATCAGATCTCGATTGTGACGCCAGAAGGGCGCGCGGGTATCGAAGTCGCCCTCGGCCAGACCGAAGCGCAGAAAGATCTCGCGCGACTCGGCCGGATTGATGGGACCATAGTTGACGCGCCGCTTGGGCACCAGAGTCACGCCGTAGAGCATCACCTTTTCGAAGGCCGCGACCTGGCCCGACTTGGACTGCCAGTGCGGCTCCGAATAGCTGCGCTGGACCAGATGACGTCCCGTTTCCTCCACCCAGGCCGGCTGGATCTTGGCGGCGATGCGTCCGTACTGGCGCGTCGTCTCGACCCGCTCGGCCACCATCACCCATTTGGGCGGCTTGGCGAAGAGCGCCGAGCTCGGATGCACGAAGAAGCGGCTGTTGCGCGCCCCCTGGAACTCGCGCTCGGCCTCGCGGAAACCGATGTTGCCGAGCAACCCGGCCAGCAGGGCGCGATGAATCTTTTCGGAGCTATCAGCCTCCAGCTTCCTGCCTCCAGCCTGAGGCTGCAGCTCCTGAGCTGGAGGCTGGTGGCTGGCCGCTGAAAGCTGAAAACCCATCTCCAGCATCTGCTCACGCAGCTGGGCGTGGATGTCGCGCCATTCCTGCACCCGGTTCCAGGACAGGAAATGACGCTGGCAAAGCTTGATGAACTTGTTGCGCGAGAGCGCCTTGCGCTCCTTCTCGATGAACTGCCAGAGATTGAGAAAGGTGAGAAAATCCGAGTCCTCGTCGGCGAAGGTGGCATGGATCTCGTCGGCCGCCTGCTGCTTGTCGAGCGGCCGCTCGCGCGGATCCTGGACGCTGAGCGCGGCGGCGATGACCAGCACCTCCTCCAGACAGCGATGCTCGGTGGCGGCCAGCAGCATGCGTCCGATCCGAGGGTCGACCGGCAGTCGCGCCAGCTGACGGCCCAGCTGGGTCAGATCGCCCTGGTCGTCGATCGCCCCCAGCTCCTCGAGCGTGCGGTAGCCGTCCGCGACCAGCCGGGAGTCGGGCGGATCCACGAAGGGGAAGCGCTCGATGGCCCCGAACCCCAGCAGCTTCATCTGCAGGATGACCGAGGCCAGGTTGGTGCGGGCGATCTCGGGCTCAGTGAACGCGGCGCGGGACGCGAAGTTGTCCTCGCTGTAGAGCCGGATGCAGATGCCCGAGGCGACGCGACCGCAGCGACCCTTGCGCTGATCGGCGCTGGCCTGGGAGACGCGCTCGACCGGCAGCCGCTGGACCTTGGTGCGATGGCTGTAGCGGCTGATGCGGGCAAAGCCCGGATCGATCACGTAGTGGATGCCGGGCACCGTGAGCGAGGTCTCGGCGACGTTGGTCGCAAGCACCACGCGCCGAGTGCTGTGCGAGTGGAAGATGCGCGCCTGCTCCTGCGGTCCCTGACGGGCGAACAGCGGCAGGACCTCGGTCGAGGGCGGATGGTGCTTGCGCAGTGTCTCGGCGGTCTCGCGGATCTCGCGTTCGCCCGAGAGGAAGACCAGCACGTCGCCCGGACCGTTCTGCGCCAGCTCCTTCACCGCGTCCGAGATCGCCTGCTGCATGGCGTCGTCGCGCTCGGCCGCGCTCTCCTCCTCGGGCGGACGGTAGCGCACCTCGACCGCATAGGTCCGGCCCGAGATCTCGATGACGGGGGCCGGATCGCCCTGTGCATCCGCGAAGTGCCGGGCGAAACGCTCCGGGTCGATGGTCGCCGAGGTGACGATGACCTTGAGATCGGGCCGTCTGGGCAGGATACCGCGCAGATAGCCGAGCAGGAAGTCGATATTGAGACTGCGCTCGTGGGCCTCGTCGATGATGAGGGTGTCGTATTCGTTCAGGAAGCGGTCCTGCTGGATCTCGGCGAGCAGCATGCCGTCGGTCATCAGCTTGATCGCCGTCTCCGGACGCACCCGGTCGTGGAAACGCACCTTGTAGCCGACCAGTCCGCCGGTCTCGGCCCCCAGTTCCTGGGCGACGCGCCCGGCCAGGGTGCGCGCGGCGATCCGTCTCGGCTGAGTATGGCCGATGCGTCCGGCGATCCCGCGCCCCAGGTCGAGACAGATCTTGGGCAGCTGGGTGGACTTGCCCGAGCCGGTCTCGCCGCACAGCACCACCACCTGATTGCGGGCGATCAGCTCGGCCACCTCGTCGCGGCGCTCGCTGACCGGAAGCTCGGGCGGATACCGGATCTCGGGCACGGAGGCACGACGCTGCTCCAGAATCGAGCGGGATCGCCGGAGATCCTGCCAGAGCTTGGTCAGCCCCTGATCGAAGGGCTGACCGGCACGTTGACGCTTGCGCAGACCGCGCAGGCGCGCCTGGGCACCATGGCGGTCGCGGATCAGACAGGCGTCGAGATCCTCCTCGGTGGGAAACAAAACGGAATCGGGTGGAACAGCAGTCATCGAAGCAATCTTCCGAACTCAAATTCTATGTCGATCGCTCCCGTCCGGGATCCGAACCGGGTCGATCGCGCACGCGGGGTATCCGCCACAGGCGGCGCCCGAGACCGGCGGATGGAGGAGAGGATCAAACCTCCGATGCCTCGGCAACGGCGAAGTCGAATGCCATATCCGAGCTCGGCGGCTGCACGTAGGGACCTTGGATCAGATCGACACCCGAGCTGTAGAGACGCGCGATGGTTCCGGGTCCGTCCACTCCGGTCGCGATCACCCGTGCCCCGGATGCCTTGACCGATTGGATCAACCAGGCGATCGCATCCAGTTCGGGACCTTGCACCACACGCCGCGTGATACGCACGAAGCTGCACGAGAGCGCCTGCAGGACGCGCGAGCTCTGCTCGCTGAAATCGATCCCGTTGAGACAGACACGGATACCGAGCTTCGCCAGCTGCCGTGTCCTGCGGATGACCAGCTCGAGATTCCGATCGGCATCGGCGGCCTCGAGCTGGATGACCGGACGCAATCGAATCAGATCGCGGTCATTGATCTGATCCCGCAGCCAGCCGGTCCACCCCTCCCCGGCCATCCCTTCGGAAGACTGATGGATGAACAGCTGCACGGGCCGGCCTTGCCGCCAACGCCGCTGAAGCGCTTCCAGACCGGCAGTCAGCACCCAACGATCGAGACGCGATGAAAGCTGTGCCCGAGCGGCGACAGGCATGAACTCGCCCGGCGCCAGCAGTTCGCCATCGCCGACCAGAACACGAGGGCACAGCTCGTAGCGCTCGCCCATCATGCCGGCCAAGGCGACCATGGGCTCATAGAGGATCTGCATCTGGTCGGCCAGGATCGCCTCGACGATCATACCGACTCGATCCAGCCCATCCTGACGCGCCGTTTCGCGCGCATCGTATTCACCGAGATGCCGATCGCCACCGCGCAAGGACCAATGGGCGGCCTTGCTCGCGCGCGACAGCAGGGTCACTGAATCCTGACAATCATCGATCAAGGGATACCAGCCGGCGCCCAATCGCGCATCGGGCGCGCTCCGCTTCAGCTCCTGAGCGATCTCGTGGGCGAGCCCCTGGGCGAACTCGGCGAGCGACCCGGCATTCTGACGATGGATGAGAACGGCAACGGCATGATCGGCAACGCGTGCGGCACAGTCTCCCGGGACCATCTCGGCCGCCACCTTGGCCGCGACCAATTCCAGCCCCGGCCCCTCTCCGACCACTTGCAGATAGACCAGCGCCCGCTGAACCCCGGGATGGCCTCCAGCCAGCCGACCGGCGGTTGCGCCCGCCCCGGAGTGGATCTGTCCGATCAGCCGGTCCAGCCGTTTCAGCAGCCGCTCGCGCGTCCCCAGCCGGGTGAGCCCATCGATGGATTCCGGCGCGTGGATCGCATGCAGACGCATTCTCACGCGCGCCAGTCGATTGCGAACGCAGGCGACCAGCCGATCCGGCGCGACGGGTTTGGCGAGGAAATCGTCGCCGCCGATGCGCAGGGCCGCCATCTGCTGATCGGGATCCAGCTCCGAGGAGAGAAAGAGGATGGGAATATCGGCGTACCGCTCCTGAGCGCGGATGACGGCCGTGAGCTCGATCCCGGAGGCACCCGGCATGTGAAGGTCCATCAGGATCAGATCGGGCGGGAAACGCTCCAGCACCTCCATCACGCGCAGCGGATCCAGCACCCGTTCCGTGACCATGCCGGCCCCTTCCAGGACACGCGCGGCGAAGAGCGCGGCGACCGGCTGATCGTCGACCACGAGAATCCGATCCGGGCGCGGCGCCTGGACCCCCAGGATCTGAACGAGACGCTCGGCGAGATCCGCGACATTGGAGTCGAGCGGAAGATAGGCATCGGCCCCGGCGCGCATGGAGGCGAGACGCAGGCGTATGTCCTCGATATGGGCGAGCACGACCAGACGAATACCCGAGGCCGGATCGGTCAGGATAGCGGAGACGGTCTCCTGAAGGGCATCCGGGCCCTCGACCCTTCGCGTATCCAGCAAGAGGAGCGCGAGCCTTCCTGACGCCTCGGCGAAAACCGGAGGCTCGTCCCGATGGACCTGCAGCGAGACTCCATACTCGTCCAGGACGCCGGCCAAGGCGCTGGCCAGAGCCTCGTCCGAGGTCAGGAAATGGATGACGGCCACATCATCGGAAGCGGGATCTGAGCTCATGAGGATCGGGATCTTCCGTTTGCTTCGCGCCAACATCAACATGTCCGTCGCCCCGGATCGCCATGGCGACAGCGGGGACGAACGACCCGACCATGTGGCGCATGCTGGCATCTGATTCATCGTGCCCGAGGGCACAGGATCGTGCGGTCGATCTTGCCACAGCACGTGAAGAGGCATCCATAGCCCCTGGTTGGCGCGCCCGAACACACGAATGGTTGTGTTCGGATTATCCGCGCAGCCGATGAAAGGGGAAAGGGATTCGTCCGGAAAGGCGCGTGCAGAAGGCCAAGGGGATGAAACCGAAGCGAGGGACGCGGGGCAGAGAGCCGATCCCGAACATCGAGACCGGCTGGGCCAGGACGGCCCAACCGGATGAAAATCAGAGACCGTAGGGGTCCTGATACCAGTCGCGCAGCAGCTTGAGATCGCGCGGAGGCAGATAGTCGTAGGCGCCCATGAGATCGGCGTGGACCGCCTCGGCCAGCTTGTGCGAGACCTTGCGGTTGGTCAGCATGTGAAAATACCAGGCGAAGGGATAGCCGGCCTCGCGGTCGAAGCCGTGGATCTGATTCGCCAGGGCGGCGCCGCGCGCGACCTCGGCATCCGCCAGGGCGGGCAATGCCCCGGCGAGGACGGGCACGGGCTTGGCCGTCATGTGACCGTCGCCATCCCGGTCCTGATACTCGCGGATCGACAGCACCCAGTGGTGGCAGAAGCCACCCTCGGCCTCGGAGGCCGAACTGCGATCCCATTCGTCGAGGAAGCGCGCCAGTCGCGAACTGGTATCCGGGGACGCCATGAGATCGGAGACCCGGACCAGACGCCGGAACAACAGCCTGGGCGCCCCGATCGGCTCGGGCTCGAGACGCGGGAAGTCGGTCGGATCGACGAATTCGGCGATGCTGTCGGGAAACCAGTCGGGGTCGTAAAGCGCCCGGTCGAGCACCTCCTGGAGCTGCTCGATCTCGATCTGGATGTAATCGCGCGCGAGGGGGCCGGTCTGGACGACCAGATAGTGGGTCTGGCCGTTGAGCCGGGTCGCGAAATACTGGACCTCGGAGAGCTTGTACAGCAACTCGTCGATCTCGCCGTCGGACTCGGATTCGGCCCATTCGGTGATGTTGTGGGCGATGCGGTTGCCGTCCAGATCGACCACGCCGCCGAAACGATGCCAGCCCGAACGCGTCATCGCATGATGCACCTCGACGTCGGGCAACAGGGCCTGGACGGCCTCGATCAGAGGGGCGACGCCCTCGGAGACGTCGACCGACCGGCAGACCTCAGCGACCTTCAACTCGAGCTCGGACGCCAGACCCGGATCCAGGTTGCTCGCTGTGTTCGACATAGTCATTTACGCCATCGTTGTATTCGTTATGGATTCTCGAATCAGCGGTCCCGACCCAATGCCTCTCGGGCGACACGGGCCTCGGCGATCTCCCTCACGTCCGGGTCCTGATCCTCGAGCAGGGTCTCGAGCCGATCGAGCGGCAGACGCTCGGCGAGACGGGCCCGCACCCGCCAGTCGGGATCCCCGAGCATGAGCGCGGCCTCGTCGAGCGGGATGCGCTCGGCGACCTTGAGCCTGACCTCGGGCTCGGGGTCGTCGCGCATCAGCCCCAGACTCTCGAGCGGCAGACGCTCGGCCACCGTCACCCGGACCTGGCGGTCGGGATCGCGGATCATGCGGAACAGACGCCCGGGCGCGAGCCGACGCGCCACGTACTGGCGCACCAGATAGTCGGGATCCGTGGCCAGACGCTCGACCCGGTCCGGCGGCAGCCGGTCGGCGACCGTGACCCGGACCTCGCGATCCGGATCGCCGATCAGCGCGTCGAGCGCCTCGATCGGCAGACGATAGGCCAGCACCCGCCGCACCACCTCGTCCGGGTCGCGGATCAGGGGCAGCAGTTTCTTCTGCGAGAGATAGCGCGCGGCGATCGCGCGCCGCTCCCAGAAGCTGTCCCCGGCATAATCGTCGGCCAGTGCGGGATTGACGCGGAAGAAGCGTTCGATCTGACGTCCGCTCATGGCCCGGACGCAGACGTCGCCCGGGGTACAGCGCCCGGCGGTCAGCAGATCCCGGCGATGCGGACAGTCGTTGCAGTCGCCGACCGAGGATCGCGTCGCCTTGACTTGGTCTGTCTTCATGACCGCGACCTGAGCGAGGATCACTCCTCGTCCTCGACCTGGGCGAGCAGCAGACCGGTGGCGCCTTCGAGATCGTTCGTCAGCGTCAGGCAGTGCTTGCGCCCGTCCACCAGATAGATGTTGAAGCCTTCGCCACGGAGGGCCGGCTCACCGACGCCGACGTCCTCGTCGAGACAGGATGTGAAGTGCAGATCGGTGAAGGTCTCGCGCAGGACCGACAGGGTCTGGTCGCCGAGACCGGCGCGGCGCAGGATCTCGCCGACCTGCTGCAGGCGGGTCTCCTCGATCATGCCTCGGCCTCGTCGCGGTCGAAACGGATGCGGTCCTCGGGTGCCTGGCCCATGACCTTGGCCAGCCAGGGCGGCGCCTTGCCGGCGAGGATGCCCTGCAGGGCGACGACACGCTCGCGGGCGCTGCCGCCATTGGGGTCCTTGATCGGATGGATGTCCTTCTTGACCACCTTGGCCGCGGCCGGACCGCCGATCGAGGCGACGTAGAGCACCTGACAGTCGGCGATGAGCCCGGCGCGGTAGGCGTTCCTGTCGTCCCCGGCCTTGGTCTCGTCGACGACACGGACGTCGATCAGACGGTTCTCCTTGGCCGAGACCTGATAGACGAGGAAGCAGTGAGCGGAGCCGAAATGGCCGTCCAGTTCCTCGCCGTGATTGGAGGCGCAGGCGACGCGGATGGAGTCGGGCATGTCGCCCTCGGCATAGGACTCGATCGGAGGCGGCGGATCGGCGTCCTCCATGCCCTCGCCCTTGAGGATGGCGAGCGCGGCCTTGAGTTCGGCCTGATCCAGATGGGCGAACTCGCCGTCGGCGGCCTGCTTGAGGTCCTTGACCTTGAGCCCGGCCAGGCTCTCGGCGGTCGGAGGGAGGCCGACGGCGTCGGCCAGTACCCGGATCAGTCGGGCCGGATCCGTATCCGGCAATGTGCGCGCGGCGAGGCCGATACGCAGTGCAATGTCTTCGGAGAGTGATCCGGTCGCCATCTTGAATCTCCTCGGTCTCTGGTCTCGGGCCAATAGACGGCGCAATACGCTTCGCTATTGCGCCCTACCCAGCGAACGCAGGCACGCAGCTTGCGTTCGGGATCGGTCGGTGGGCGATCCCTCGCCCTCGGTCAGGTCAGACCGGAACGATACAGTCGTCTTCCATACAGGCCTCCATGCACTGCGGGGTACCGGGCTCGCCCTCGCCCTCGCATTCGGTGCAGGTGTCGGCCTGGATCTTGTAGACGCCCTTGAAGGGGGTGATGGACATGGTCGGACAGACCGGCTCGCAGTCACCGCAAGCCGTGCACAGATCTCGTACGATTTTCAGAGCCATTTGACTACTCCAGATTAAGTGTCGACAGTCCGAGCCGTATCACAGATTGCCGTCTCACAGCTTGGACACGGCTCGACGATCAATCCTCGGCGCGCTTGAAGCGCAACGTCGTCGGAAACTCCGGCGGCGGACTGATGGGATCGATATACCAGCGCGAGCCGTCGGTCAGCTCCACCTCGCCGCCCCAGGCCTCCGGGGTGTCGGTCTCGACCGAGGCGATGGTCTCTTCCATATCCTTCTTGGCGACGTAGAAGAGCAGTCCTCCATCGTCGTTCCTGCGAATCATCACGTTTGGCATCGTGGTCTCACATCCTCGTTGGATTCCGGAACCCGCCAGCTTCCAGCCTCCGGGAAGCTGGAAGCTGGCCGCTGGAGGCTGACGGCTGGACGCTTAGCGGACCAGGTCGTAGTTGAAGTCGGTCACGCCCATCTCGCGGGTTTCCTCGTCGAGACGATCCAGAACCGCATTGACCAGGGTGGTGAGGATGTACATGGCGCCCTCGTAGCCCAGCGTCGTCATGCGATGCAGGTGATGACGGTCGAAGATCGGGAAACCGATGCGGATCAGCGGAACCTCGAACTCACGGCCCTTGTGCAAGGTATCGCGCTGGATGAACTTACCGTAGCTGTTGCCGATCAGGAAGTCCGGCTTGTCGGTGAAGCACAGCGAGCGCAGGTGCCAGAGATCATTGCCGATGTAGACCGTACCACCGGCGCCGAAGGGCGAGGACGCCAGGACTTTCTCGACCTCCTTTTTCCAGCGCTTGTTGGCATGGTTGCAGAGGATGTGGGTCGGCTCGGCACCCAGCTCGAGCAGGAACTTGACCATGCCCAGGACGAAGTCGGCATCGCCGTAGAGGGCGAACTTCTTGCCGTGCAGCCAGGTGTGGCTGTCGGTCATCATGTCGACCAGACGACCGCGCTCCTTGGTCAGCGACTCGGGGATCTCCTTGCCGGAGAGCTCGGAGACCTTCATCAGGAACTCGTCGGTCCACTCCAGACCCATGGGGATGTTGAGGGCCGGAACCTCGTGCTTCCAGGTGATCTGCGAGAACTTCTTGGTCTTCGGCAGCTGCCAGGGCTGGAGCAGGATGGTGTCGATGGCGTTCGGCGCATCCTTCATCTCGGCCAGCGGGGTGCCGCCGTCGTACATGCGGTACTGACCGTCGGCCGGGGTGTCCAGGACCTCGGTCGGATCGCACAGCAGGCTGTAGCCGACGCCCATCTCCTTCATCATGCGGTGCATGACGCGGTAGTTGCCGAGATAGGTCTCGAAGCCGGGCACGATGTTGATCTTGCCGTTCGAGCCGACGGTCTTGTCGTCCATGTGGTTCAGCGTGAAGTAGCGCTGGAAGCCCTCGAACATGTTGTCCCAGCCGGTGGTGTGGCTGCCGACGAAGCTCGGGGTATGGGCGAAGGGGGTCGGGAACTCTTCCGGGATGTGCCCTTCCTTCTTGGCGTTGCCGATGAAGGCGTTGAGGTCGTCGCCGATGACCTCGGCCATGCAGGTGGTGCTGACCGCGATGCACTCGGGCTTGTAGAGCGCCTTGGCGTTCTCCAGACCGTCGAACATGTTCTTCTGGCCGCCGAAAACCGCCGCGTCCTCGGTCATGGAGTCGGAGACGCAGGCGACCGGCTCCTTGAAGTGACGGTTGAAGTAGCTGCGGAAGTAGGCGACGCAGCCCTGCGAACCGTGGACGTAGGACAGGGTCTTCTCGAAGCCGAGCGAGCAGAGCACGGCGCCGAGCGGCTGACAGGCCTTGGCCGGGTTGATGGTCAGGGCCTCACGCTTGAAGTTGAGCTCCTGGTACTCCTGGGTGGTCGTCCACTGGAAGACCTCTTCGATCTTGTCGAGGCTCTCGACCTCTTCGACCGTGTCGCGCTTGGCCTTGAGGTTGTCCTTGTAGTCCTGGTCGCAGAACAAGGGGTAGCAGGGTTTGATCTTTTCGACTGTCTGGCTCATGAGTGTGCTCCTACCGCGCCGCTAATCCGCGGACGAACGGCATGACAAAGGGGATCGGGCTTCCAGCCGCCAGCCTCCAGCGGCCAGCTCGAAACTGCTGGCGGCTGACCGCTGAGAGCTGATGGCTAATTCAATCAGGCGCTGGCGGCGATCGCCTCGGCCTCGCCCTCGGCAGGCTTCTGCCAGGGCGCCTGCAGGCTCTTCCAGCAGGGATTGTTGACGGTCATGTCCATATCGCGGGCGAAGATGGCGAAGCCGTCGTAGCCGTGGTAGGGACCGGAATAATCCCAGGAGTGCATCTGACGGAAAGGCACGCCCATCTTCTGGAAGATGTACTTTTCCTTGATGCCGGAGCCGATCAGGTCGGGCTTGACCTTCTTGACGAACTCCTCGAACTCGTAGCCAGTGACGTCGTCGTACAGCAGGGTCGCGTCACCCATCTCCTTGATGGTGCGGTCGTAGTCGTCGTTGTGCGCGAACTCGTAGCCCGTGCCGACCACTTCCATGCCCAGATCCTCGTAGGCGCCGATGACGTGACGCGGACGCAGACCACCGACGTAGAGCATCACCTTCTTGCCTTCCAGGCGCGGACGGTACTTGGCGATGACGGCCTCGTACTCGGCGGTGTACTTCTCGATGACCTTCTCGGCGTTGGCCTGGATGGTCTCGTCGAAGAAGGCGGCGATCTTACGCAGCGACTCGGCGATCTTGGTGGGACCGAAGAAGTTGTACTCCATCCACGGAATCCCGTACTTCTCTTCCATGAAACGACTGATGTAGTTCATGGAGCGATAGCAGTGGATGAGGTTGAGCTTGACCTTGGGGGTCAGCTCCATCTCGGACAGGGTACCGTCGCCGGACCACTGGGCGACGACGCGCAGACCCATCTCCTCGAGCAGGATGCGCGAGGCCCAGGCGTCACCGCCGATGTTGTAGTCGCCGATGACCGCAACGTCGTACTTGCCGGTTTCGAAGGAGTTGTCGCCGTCGCGGTTGCCGATGACCCAGTCACGAATGGCGTCGTTGGCGATATGGTGACCCAGCGACTGAGACACACCACGGAAGCCCTCGCAGCGCACCGGAACGATCGGCTTCTCGAGCTCCTTGCCCTTCTTCTTGGACACGGCCTCGATGTCGTCGCCGATCAGACCGATCGGACACTCGGACTGGACGCTCATGCCCTTGACCAGGGGGAAGAGCTCGTTGATCTCGCTGATCAGCTTGTCGAGCTTCTTGTCGCCGCCGAACACGATGTCCTTCTCCTGGAAATCCGAGGTGAAGTTCATGGTGCCGAAGGTGTTCACGCCGGTGTGACCGACGTAGTAGTTGCGACGACCGGCGCGCGAGTAGGCGCCGCAGCCGACAGGACCGTGGGAGATGTGGACCATGTCCTTGATCGGACCCCAGACCACGCCCTTGGAGCCGGCGTAGGCGCAACCACGGATGGTCATGACGCCCGGCTGGGACTTACGGTTGGAGATGATGCACTTCTTGGACTGCTCGACCGACTGGTCGTTGACGGCCAGGTGCTTGGCACGGTCCTTCTTGGCCTTGTCCGGATAGACCTCGAGCACCTCTTGGATCAAGGCCTGGGTCTCTTCGCGAGTCAAACTTGCCATGGTGGCTTTCCTCGAATTCGGCGCCGCGGCTAATCCGCCGACAGTCGCACGGAGAGAAATTTGGAGCGGTGGACGGCGACACCTGGGTGCCGCGTCCGCTGTGCAGACAGTGAGCGCCGATTAGGCGGTCGCTTCTTCGGCTGCAGACTTGCCGACGATGGACTCGTCCACTTCCTCGAGCACGCCGAATTCCATCAGCAGATCCTCGAGCTGGTCCATGGAGATCGGGGTCGGGACCACGAACATCTTGTTGTCGATGATCTTCTGAGCCAGCTGACGATACTCGTCGGCCTGCTTGGCGGTCGGCTCGTACTCGATGACGGTCATACGACGGATCTCGGCCCGCTGCACGACGTTGTCACGCGGCACGAAGTGGATCATCTGGGTGCCCAGCTGACGCGCGAGCTCCATGATCAGCTCGTCTTCGCGAGCGGTGTTGCGGCTGTTGCAGATCAGGCCAGCGAGACGCACGCCACCGGAGCTGGCGTACTTCACGATGCCCTTGGCGATGTTGTTGGCCGCGTACATGGCCATCATCTCGCCGGAGCAGACGATGTAGATCTCCTGCGCCTTGTTCTCGCGGATCGGCATGGCGAATCCGCCGCACACCACGTCGCCCAGAACGTCATAGAAGACGAAGTCCAGGTCGGCCTCGTAGGCGCCTTCCTCTTCCAGGAAGTTGATGGCGGTGATGACACCGCGGCCGGCGCAACCGACACCCGGCTCGGGACCGCCGGACTCGACGCACTTGATGTTGCCGTAACCGATCTTGAGCACATCTTCGAGTTCGAGATCTTCCACGGAGCCCGCCTCGGCGGCCATCTCCATGATGGTGTTCTGCGCCTTGGAGTGCAGAATCAGACGAGTCGAGTCGGCCTTGGGGTCGCAGCCGACGATCATGACCTTCTTGCCCAGCTCGGCCAGACCCGCAACCAAGTTCTGGGTGGTGGTGGACTTGCCGATCCCGCCTTTGCCGTAAATGGCGCATTGACGCAGTGCCATGGTATGGTCTCCTGTTGGCTCGCTGATGCGAGCGTTGAACGAATCTACACTCGACGAGCATTGAGCAATCGCTGTGCCAAACTTTGAAAATCAACTCAAGGCACTGATTCATAAGGAAGTAGACCCGGTCTCACGGCCTGTTCGAGTTGGTCGCATCCACGACAAAGCCGCAGGGTCTGTATGGAGAACAACAGACAAACCGAACAAGAAGACCAACTACCCCCGCCGAGCCTGCCGGCTAGCGCCCACCTCCCGATCAACCGCTGCAACCTCCCGGCGGTGATCCTCGGCGGCCTCACCTTCCAGCAGCACCCGGTGCCGCTGGAGATCGACGGCATCCGCGACTTCCACGCCGGACTCTTCCGCACCCTGGACGCCATGCCGCAGCGGACCGAGCGCGCCCAGCGCTTCATGGACTACATGACGGTTCGATTCCTATTGGAGGAACTGGAGGAGGCTGGACTGACCCCAGGACGTAAGCGCAAGTCCAGGATCAACGCCAACTATCTGAGGATGGTGCGGGGCTGGTCGTTCGACTCGGACGGCCGCGAGGGCGCCGTCCTCAAACGCTGGACGGAGAGCAGGTTCGGCCTCCTGGCGCGCCATCACGCCGGCCCGCTGCACGACCGCGACGGCGAGATCTATCACCGCTACCTGTCCCAGGGCACGCGCGGACTCTACGCCACCAATGCCCTGGAGGCGCAGCTCGACCTGCTCTACACCTATTGCCAGTACGAACTGGCCCGCGAGCACGGCGACAGCGCGCACCTGAAGCTCTATCGCGGCATCAACCGCATGGACGAGCACGAGATCCTGCAGGTCCGCCCCTGCGGGCGCAACCGCGTCCTCTTCAACAACCTCAACAGCTTCACCAGCAACCGCGAGCGTGCCGACGAGTTCGGCGACTACATCCTGGTGACCGAGGTGCCGACGTCCAAGATCTTCTTCTACAACAAGCTGCTGCCCGGCATGCTCAAGGGGGAGGACGAATACGTCGTCATCGGCGGGGCCTACGAGGTCTGTATCAGTACCCTCTGATCCTTATATATGGGCTGGCCGAATCGTAATCGGCCAGCCCGCCAACCGAACCCAATCGACCGCTTGTTAGGAGAATCTCCAAAACCGCGTGTCGATCACGACACGAACGAAACCGGGATGCCCATCGAGCATCGATCGACGATCATTGCCAAAATGGTCGATTCCACGCTACGTTGCAAAAAGACCTTCTCAGCCCCATGGATAGGTGCCGGCAGCAGACACACAGAACGCCGAATCCAAGACATATGGAGGAACGATGGTCGTCCAATCCATTCAACAGAAGATTGCGCTCATCGGCGGGCTTTGTCTGCTCGCCACCGCCGGCATTCTCGTCGGTTACGGGGTCTACTCCTACCAGTCCACCCAGAACCTCGTGTCCGAACGCGTCGAGACCCAATCCGAGAAGGCCGCCCTCGAGGGACTCGAATTCCTCGCCGGCAAATACGCAGGCGATATTCGGGCCAAATTCGACACCGCACTCGACACCGCCAGGACCATGGCCGACGTCTTCGCCGTCTCACATTCCAGCACCGATTTCGATCTGGGGCGCGATCAGGTCAACGCCATCCTGTTGAAGGTCCTCGAGGACAACCCAGAGTTCAACGGCACCTACTCCTGCTGGGAGCCCAACGCGATCGATGGCCGCGATGCGGCGTTCCGCGGCACGGGCGACGGCAACAACGACGAGACCGGCCGATTCACCCCCTACTGGACCCGCAACCCCAGCGGCAAGATCGACGTCCAGGCACTGGTCGAGTACGACTCCCAGGAACGTCACCCGAACGGCGTCATGAAGGGCGGCTGGTACATCAACCCGAGCCGGACGGGCCGCGAAAGCATCCAGGCCCCCCTGCCCTATATCGTGCAGGGCAAACAGGTCTGGCTGGCGACGCTCTCCGTACCGATCATGGCGGATGGCCGATTCATCGGCGTGGCCGGGACCGACTACGACCTCGATTTCGTCCAGCGCATCAGCAAGGAGATCTCGAAACAAATCTACGATGGCCAGGGAGACGTGACCATCGTCAGCGAGCAAGGTCTCGTGATCGCGGCCAGCGCGTACCCCGAATCCATCGGCCAGCACCTCAAGGCGCTCGACCCCGCGGGTTGGCAGCAAAAACTCGACATCGTCCAGCAGAAGAAGGCGCTCGCCCGCACCGACGAGGAGAAAGGAACGGTCGAGGTCTTCTTCCCGATCGAACTGGGCCGCACCGGCACCACCTGGTCGGTCATGCTCAACGTCGACAAAAACCTGGTCCTCGCGGAGGCCTATGCCCTGCGCGACGACATGACCGCCCAAGGACAGCGCGGAACCCTGATGCAGGTCATCGTCAGCATCCTGGTCGCCCTGGTGGCGATGGCGGTGCTCTGGCTCGCCGCACGCTCGATCGCCGGGCCGATCCGGCGCGCCGCCAATCTGGCCCACGTCATTCAGAGCGGCGACCTCTCGCAGCGTCTCACCCATACCTCACAGGACGAGATCGGACAACTCGCCCGCAGCCTCGACGCCATGGCCGACAGCCTGCAGGACCGCGCCCAGCTCGCCGAACAGATCTCGCGCGGCAATCTCGACCTGGATGTCGCCTTGGCATCCGAGCAAGACCAGCTCGGAATCGCCCTCAAGCGCATGATCGAGAACCTCAACAACCTGGTGTCCCAATTTCAAACCGGCGCCTCGCTGATCACCGAGAAGTCACGGACGGTATCGGACCTGAGCCAGGACCTCGCCAGCGGCGCCACCGAATCGGCCGCCTCGGTCACCCAGATCAGCGCCACCATCGGCCAAATGGCGGATCAGATTCGTCAGAGTGCCGAAAACGCGGATCGGGCGAACGAACTGTCGAAGAATGGCGCAACCTCGGCGCATGACGGCGACCGGCTGATGGAGGGACTGCGAACCGCCATGCAGGAGATCGAGCAGTCCGGCCGCGACATCACCAACATCACCAACGTGATCGAGGAGATCGCCGCCCAGACCAACCTGCTCGCCCTCAACGCCGCCATCGAGGCGGCCCGCGCCGGCGAGTACGGACGCGGCTTCGCCGTCGTCGCCGACGAGGTGCGCCAGCTCGCGGGCCGCAGCGCCGAAGCCGCACAGCAGACCGCGCAACTGATCCAGAGCACGGTCGCCCGCACGGCCAAGGGACTGGAACTGACCGATGAGACGGCCAGCGCCCTCCAGGCGATCGTCGCCAGTGCCGCCGAAACCTCTTCCCTGATCGGCGACATCGCGCTCGCGGCGAGCGAGCAGGCCAACGGGGTCGAGCAGTTGAGCGACGCCATCTCGCAGATCGACGAGGTCGTCAATCACAACAGCGACAGCGCCGAGCAATCGTCGATGGCCGCGCACACCCTCACGGAACAAGCTGCCCAGCTCGAACGTCTGACAGCGACCTTCAAGGTTCGGTCAAGCTGAACCCCGGGCGACAGGGGACGGGCAGGCATGGCCGCCGCCCATCCCCCGCCGCGACCTCATCTCATACTGAAATGCACACCTGCGATTGGCATATCGGTCAGCGCCGCTCAGGAGCCGTCACTCCCCTGAATGGGCAGGCTCCACCAGCGCGACAGCCGCTGCTCGGTGCAGCGCCCTGGCAGCGCCTCGTAGTGCGAAATGTCGTTGAACAGCCGCAGCCGGGCGCGAACCTCGTTGGCGAATTCCAGGATGGTCAGGGCGGCGGGACTCTGATCGAGCCGATCGCGATAGCCTCGCGCGTCGAAGCCCAGCAGGCTGCTGATCAGGAGCCGATTCGTGCCCTTGTGGGACACGACGAGCACCGACTGATGACGATGGTTCTGAACGATGCGCCGCATCACCGGCAGGGCGCGCGCGAGCACCTGGATACCGGACTCGCCGCCCGCCGGGGCGATCGTCAGGGGATCCTCCTCCCAGGCGTCGTACTCCTCCCGGAAATCGCGCTCGATCTCCTCGCGCGTCCGCTCCTCCCAGTGCCCGTAGGCGATCTCGCGCAGATCGGGCTCGACCCGAACCTGACAGTCGTGAGGCGCGCCGACGATCCGCGCGGTCTCGATGGTGCGCCCCATGGGGCTGGCGTAGATGCCGTCGAGCCGGTCGCACTTCAGCCGCTCCGCCAGCGCCGCCGCCTGGCGCCGCCCCTCGTCGGAGAGCGGGACATCCGTCGACCCGGCGAAACGGTCCTCGGCCGTGAGCTCGGTCGCCCCATGGCGGACGAGATAGATTCGAGTTGGCATGCTTGCTCCTCCTCCAGGCGTGGTGATCCGTGCATAGTATCGTCACAGGTTGTGACGAGAGTCCGTATATGCCACCCGATCGCGGATCCTCCAACGCTGGATCGAGACGGACTGGATCGACACACCCGAGGGCGAGCGTCTCGACATTCTGGCGGCCCTCTATTGTCATTGCCCCGGATCCGAGGTCACCGCTAGTCTTGCACCCGACCGCCGGCGCTGACGTCTTCCGCACGACCTCTTGCCGTCAGCCGCCGGATTCAGGCCCGGCGCCATGTGCGCAAGCGGCCGGCATTCTCGACATCTGTCCAGGAGACGCCATGACACAGGCCCCACTGACAGGCGGTCGCGCCGTCCCGAGCACGCGCCTCGATCGTCTATGGCACCTCGGGCGCGCGACCACCGACCTGGCGGCAGGCATCGGCGTGCGGGGCCTGATCGATCTCGCCCGGCGCGGGAACGGTCAATCGAACCCCATCGAATTGAGTCCGGAGACCTTTCAGCGCCTCGCCGACCGGCTCGCGCACATGCGCGGTGCGGTGATGAAGATGGGCCAGCTCATGTCCATGGACGGATCGGACGCGCTCACGCCCGAAGCCGCCGCCATCTTGGGCGCCCTGTGCAATCGCGCCGAACCCATGCCGCTCAGCCAGCTCGCGCCCCTGCTCGAGACCGAATACGGAAAGGACTGGAATCGGCGCTTCCGGCGCTTCGGCTTCAACCCGGTCGCGGCGGCATCCATCGGTCAGGTGCATCGGGCGGAAACCGCGGACGGCCGCCATCTGGCGCTGAAGATCCAGTTCCCCGGCGTGCGCGAGAGCATCGACAGCGACATGGACAACCTGAGCCTCCTCAGCCGCGCCATCGGCATGATGCCGAAGGGAATGGACCTCAAACCGATGCTCGACGAGGCCCGCCGCCAGCTGCACCAGGAGGCCGACTACGCGGCCGAGGCCGACGCGCTGGACGCCTATCGCCGTCTCGTCGGCGACGGTGCCGACTTCCTCGTCCCCGCGGTGCATCGAGACTTCAGCACCGGGCGCATCCTGGCCATGGATTTCGCCGAGGGCATCCCGATCGACCGGCTGGCCGAGACGGCCTTCACCCGCGAGGAGCGCGATCGCGCCGCCAACCTCGTCATGACGCTCGTCCTGCGCGAACTGTTCGAATTCAGTCTCGTGCAGACCGACCCGAACTTCGGCAATTTTCTCTATCAGACCGACACCGGGCGCGTCGTGCTGCTGGACTTCGGCGCCACCCACCCGGTCCCGCCGGCCATCGTCTCCGGCTATCGCGACCTGATCCGGGCCGCGATGGCGGAAAACCGCGAGGCCATGCACGAGAGCGCGATCGCGCTTGGCTTCGCCCGCGAGGACGCGCCGCGCGAACAGGTCGAGGCGATGCTCGACCTCATGCGTCTGTCGAGCGAGATGATGCGGCACCAGGGACTCTACGACTTCGGCGCATCCGACCTGTTCAAGCGCATCTACGATCGCGGCCAGCAGCTCTATGAAGAGGGCGCCTTCAGCCAGCTACCCGATCCGTCCAGCATGTTTCTATACCGCAAGTTCCTAGGCGCCTTCATGCTCTGCCGTCGGCTGCGGGCGCGCGTGGACCTGCCGCTCCTGCTCGACCCCTATCTGTAGGACGGCCGAGAGACCGCCATCGGCCGGTTTCGCCACCAACGGACTGGCGGAACCGCTCGCCCTGGACGACGAGGGGCACCGTCCCAGCGCCGGAGCGCGGCCGTTCCACCGGCAAGGGCTGCAGCATCAAGCTCTATGCGGTTGATGCGGCACGGGATGGCGCAATCTTGCGAGGAATGGGGCAGAGAGAAATATAAGGGCGCGATTCAACGGCATCTGCGCTGGCTTTCGAGATCTGCACCCATGTCTTGCCATTTCTCGCGCTGCGCCGTCTCGAACGCGCGGCGACGGGCGGCATCGATCGGTCGTCACCTTCAACATTCAGACTGCGGCACTGATGTTGCCCCGTTGGCGCCGGAACGGGAGTCCGGACGCCGAACGGCGCGGATCACGGACGACGCAGTTTGGAAGGAGCCCCCCATGCAGCAGCGATTGAGTTCCGAAAACGCCCCACCCGCCCCGCCGAACGTGATGATCATCTTCGGCGCCGGCGGCGATCTCACCAAGCGCAAGCTCGTCCCCGCGCTCTTCCATCTGTTCCACGGGCGTCTGCTGCCCGAGACCTTCGCGGTGGTCGGACTCGACCGCCTGGACATCGATGACGTCGGCTTCCGCGCGATGATGGGCGAGGAGGTCAAGAAGCACGTCGGCTCGGCCTGGGATCAGGCGACCTGGGCTCGACTATGCGAGCGCATCCACTACATGCGCTGCAACTTCCTCGAAGAGGCGAGCTATATCGAACTGTGCGAGCGCCTGACGCACATCGACGCCGAGCGCGGCACCGACGGCAACTATCTGTTCTATCTCGCGGTACCGCCGTCGCTGTTCGGCGACATCACCCGCCACCTCGGCACCGTCGGACTCACCGCCGAGACCCCGAACGACTGGCGCCGTGTGATCATCGAGAAGCCGTTCGGCACCGACCTGGAATCCGCCCAGGAACTCAACCGGATGCTCCACGAGACCCTCGACGAGGATCAGATCTACCGCATCGACCACTATCTGGGAAAGGAGACCGTGCAGAACATCATGGTCTTCCGCTTCGCCAACGCCTTCATCGAGCCACTGTGGAACCGCCAGCACATCGATCACGTGCAGATCACGGTGGCCGAGTCGGTCGGCGTCGAGCACCGCGGCGAGTACTACGACAAGGCCGGCGCACTGCGCGACATGATCCCAAACCACCTGCTGGTGCTGCTCGGTTTCCTCGCCATGGAACCGCCGAACTCCTTCGACTCGCAGGCGGTGCGCGACGAGATCAACAAGGTGCTCGACGCCATACAGCCGTTGACGCCCGAACAGGTGCTGACCCACGCCGTGCGCGGCCAGTACGACGCCGGCACCATACCCGACGGCGAAAAGGTCCCCGCCTATCGCTCCTCGCCCGGCGTCGACGCCAAGTCCGGAACCGAGACCTTCGCCGCGCTCAAGCTCACCATGGACAACTGGCGCTGGGCCGGCGTGCCCTTCTATCTGCGTACCGGCAAGCGACTCAACGCCCAGTACACCGAGATCGTCATCCAGTTCAAACGTGCCCCCAAGATCATGTTCAAGGACACCGATGTCGACCAGATCTCGCCCGACATGCTGGTCCTGCGCATCCAGCCCAACGAGGGCATCCAGATGAGTTTCGGCGCCAAGGTCCCAGGGCCGCGGATGCGGGTCGGCACCGTCAACATGGACTTCTGCTATGCCGACTACTTCGGCAACGCGCCCGCCACCGGTTACGAGACCCTGATCTACGACTGCATGAACGGGGACGCCACGCTCTTCAAACACGCCGAGACCGTCGAGAAGGGCTGGGAGATCGTCGAATCGGTACAGGACGTCTGGTCCGCCCTGCCCGCCCGCGAATTCCCGAACTATGCCCCCGGCACCTGGGGACCCTCCGCCGCCGGCGACCTGCTCAAGAACGACGGACGTCAATGGCGGCGCATCCTCACGCCCGGCCAGGGCACCTGATCCCCTCCATCGCACCGCGCGCCAGCCGAAAGGTCGGCGCGCACACCAACCGCCTCGCACCCGACCTGCTCCGCCGCCGGTTACCGAGGGCCAACCCGATGAACCCAATCGAACCCTATCGCTCGGCATGCCCCTGGTGCGGCGTCGAACTCGAGCTCAGCATCGAGACCGGCGTCGGCAACCAGATCTACGTCGAAGACTGCCAAGTCTGCTGCTCCCCCATTCAAGTCGCTGTCGAAGTCGATCCTATCGGCGACCATTTGCACGTCGAACTGACCCGCGAGGGCGGCTGAACCGAGCGGAGAGAGAAGAAAGGCGAAAAATAGGGTACTTGATACCTCACCCAGTTCGAGTCTTGACGTACTCGCGCACGATGTCGTTGATCCGCGTCTGCCACCCCGGTCCCGTGGCCTTCATCGCGGCCAGCACGTCGGCATCGAAGCGGATGGTGGTCGAGACCTTGCGCTGCTCTGCGCGAGGACGGCCGAGGCATGCCGTCGGCTTGGCCGCCTCCCATTCCTCATCGGTCATGGGCCGAGCGTCCGGGTCGGATTCGGCCGCCGCCGTGATGGCGGCGTCTTCTTCCGGAGTGTTGAGGAGAATTTTGCGGCCGTTACGGGTCGTCAAATACGTCTCGGACATAGCGGGCTTGCTCCTGGTTGGTGGCCTTGCGCAGGCTGATGATGCGCCGGCCGTCTTCCCGATCCACAAAGGCTACGAAGTACAGGCGCACACCGTATAACACCAGCGCACATTGGCGCTCTTCCCCGTAGTCTTCACGCGTGTCGGTCCAGACCAACGCAGTGTCCCATTCGATGTCCGCCGCCAACGCAAGAGAGACGCCATGCTTGGCGCGGTTCCAGGCATCCTTGGTTGGGTCGAAGGAGATATCCACGAACATTATTGTAGTAACAAAAATATCAGCCAGCGATGTTCGCTGACACCTCCTGGGGATGTATGGCAAAGGAATCGGCGAGCCAGCGGGACCAGCCCGACCTGGAGGGTCGAAGCGTTTTCTTGGCGATCCTGATGCTGAAACCTGGAATGGTCGGCTGTTTGCCGACTGCGCTTTAGAGATTGCGCTGGAGCGGTTGACGCGGCAAGGAATGGCGTAATTTAGCGGGAAACGCGAGCAGCGAGGAAGAAACGGGAACTATCCAACAGCAACTGTGACTGGGATTCAAGACCTTACCCTGCCGCCTTCTGACCCTGCCGCCTTCTGACCCTGCCGGCTGCTGTGCCCTTTCCACCTGACCCTTCCGCCCCTTGACCCTTCCGCCCCTTCTTCCGCCCCTTTCGCTCTATCGACTTGAATATACCAGGCTCGTGGACAAGCCCCAGACCCGCTTCCAGGTCGAAAATATCGGCCTTGCACAAGTCCCAATTCGGGACTAGCCTGTCGAGCATGCGCGTCATCGCCCTTTCCACTCTCAAGGCATTCTGGGACGAGCAACCGCCATTTCAGGATGCCAAGGAGCCTGCACTCGCTTGGTACCGAGCCACTTGCCGGGCAGATTGGGCGACACCCGCCGATGTGAAAGCCGATTTCCGAAACGCCAGCATTCTCAAAGACGGTCGTGTCGTATTCAACCTGGGTGGAAACAAGTATCGGCTAGTCGTTTGGATCAACTACCCCTATCGGGTGGTCTACATCCGCTTCATCGGAACCCACGCCCAATACGACGACATTGACGCCCAAACCATTTGAATCGGAGCAGCCGTTCGCAACTCATGGACATCAAGCCCATCAAGACCGAAGCCGACTACCGAGCGGCGCTTAGCGACATCGAAAGCCTGATGACGGCCCAGATCGACACGCCAGAGGGCGAGCGACTCGACATTCTTGTGACCCTGGTGGAAGCCTACGAGCAGCGGAATTTCCCGCTCGATCTACCGGACCCGATAGAAGCCATCAGATTCCAGATGGAGCAGAAAGGACTGGCACCGAAAGATCTGGAGCCGATGATCGGCCGACCCAATCGCGTCTACGAAATCCTGAACCGCAAGCGCCCACTGACCCTCAAGATGATCTGGCGTCTGCATCGGGATCTGGGCATTCCCGCAGAAAGCCTGATCAGACCACCTCAGGACACCGCATCGGGGTGAGAGTCAAGTATCTAGCCCGGAATTGCGCTGGAGCGGTTGACGCACCAGGGTATCGAGTAACCCTGCGAGGAATGCCAACTGTCAAGGAATTCCAGGGGCGTTGGGTCCATCCTCTTCCTCTCGCGGGGCATCAGCCGAATCGGGATTACTTGGTAGGATGGTTCTAATGATTTGAAAAGGCAGTTTGAAGGCCGGTGACGACCGGGTGATTCGGCCTCTATGCCACTTGCGTTGAATGTAAGGAATAAATAAGGAACAACAGAACATGAAGTCGCCAAAACAACTTCGCACTGAGATCCAAAGCCTGCGGAGTCAAGTTGCATCTCTGAGGGATGTCCTCGCCGATAGAGTGCTCGATCCACGGGAGCCAACCTGGGGAATAGGCCACGACTGCGTGAAAACGGCGGAGGCGCTTGGGGAGATATTGACGAGCCAAGTCGTTCCTGACTGGTACAAGGTTGCCGTCGTTGGACGCTTCAAAGCTGGAAAGTCAGCTTTCGTCAATGAACTGTTAGGGGCTCGGTTGGCTGGCGAGGATACCAGCCCTGAAACGGCAGCCGTGACCTCATTTCGCCATGGCGCAACAGTCAAGGCGACGATCCGCTTTGTCGGGAGGGAGGTGTGGGATGGTCTACGCCAGCTTTACCAAGAGGATCCAAAGCATATCGATGCTCATCGCATGAAGATGTGGATGAGCTTCGACGGCAAAGCACGGAAGAACTCCGATGGGGAGGTGGTCGAAACCTTTGATCTCGCCTCGATCGAAATGAACTACATCAAGCTCGGAGGCCACAGTGTCGAACTCGTGTTGGAGCAGCCGGGCGACCGGAAATCGGAGAATGCATTTCGCCGCCGGTTGAAGGAGTTCACTTCGGGCACCCGTCCACACCACTGTCTTGTCGAAGGGATCGAGATCACATCACCATCGCCGTTACTCGATGAGGGGGTTTTACTCGTCGACACGCCTGGGCTGGACGATACAGAGCGCTTCCGGGTCACGCTGACAGAAAAGGCCGTCGAAGACGTTGACGCGGTTTTATTTCTGACCCAGTCGGGGGTCGCCTACGGTCAGTCTGAGAAAGATTTCATGTTGACCCTACTGCGACGTGGAACCGTCAAGCAGCTTATCTTCGTCATCACGCAGGTCGACAAGACCTACGAGCAGCATCTTTCCGCCGCTGAAGACAACGATGAAGATCCTGAAACAATCGCGCAGCGAGTACAGCGTGAGGAACGGCGGATTCGGGATGAGATCGAGTCGACGCTCAATGAACTGAGCAGCGAGGATTCGCCCGCCATGCGCCGCTACCGCGAGCAATTAGGCGTGGTCGGACTCGTCTTCACCTCGGCGCGGAAGCACCGTGACTGGAAAGACAAAAAGGACGTCTCCCACTGGCTCCATCCGGATGACCCTGGTGGCATTGAGCGCATGAAATCTCAGTTGCTCGAGCTACTCTCAACCGAGTCACGACTGGCTTTGGTCGCTCAAAACATCGCCGATGGAACCCAATCGACTTTAGATGACCTTTTGGCGGTCATTGAAAACCGCCTGACGGCGATGCGAAATATCAAGGACGGAGAGGTAGCCGAGCAGCGGCTTGCCGACTTTCGCAACCAGTTTGAAGCAGCTCGCACCTCCTTTCTGTCCGCCGCCGAATCTGATGTCGCGCTCTTGCGCAAGAACCTCACAGACGCGGACACGCGGAACGACCTCATCATCGAGACGATAGGTTTACTTGCAGAGCGAGAGTTGGCCGAATTCGAGACGCACGATGTTGGCAAGCATTGGAGAACCCGTCGCTCCGGCAGGTGGGGGTACATGTACAGCCTCCAGGGACGTGTCGCCAATCGGATCTTTCCCCGCGTTCAGCAGATGCTTTCGGATATGACTGAGCATTTTGCCGTCTTTGTCGGTCATTTCGAGAAGCACTTATCTGCACTTTCTGCGTCTAGCGCAAACCTTGCGGACAAGCTGGAGCTAGGCGAAACCCTGCCGTTCGACCTAACGAAAACACTCTCGGGGTCGCTTGAAAAGTCCTTGAGTGCTGCAAATGAACTCATCGCGGCGGAAGAGCAGCACATCATTTCCCTGCTGGACGATTTCGTCTCGGACGAAGTCTCGGACAAGATCTCGGCCGCCCGTGGCAAGGTTTCCAACATCTTTGGCACCGGAACGACTTACAGCCAGTCGCTTGAGGTTCGGCAGTTTTACACTGAGGTCAAGCGTCTTCTTCAAGAAGCGCTGACAGTTCATCTCAGGGCGCGTTGCGGCACGTTTGCGAAATTCCTCGCCCATGAGGCCGACGGAGTTCCACGGAATGCACTTGCTGAAGTCCAAGCGACATTGGCGAGCGCCGAGCAGGACATCAAAGCTGCGGCGATGGCCAGGATTGGTGGTGAGCGAGAGGCATTTGAGCACGACTGCAACGAGCTCTCGGTGCAGCTTAAGGATGTCGCAGGAGCCTGCATCCCGTTCCTCGACGGAGTTGACTCCATAGAGGTCGAAAAGAGTCCACCGATAACACCCACGTCATCCATCCCCACTGCGGAATCGGCCTGGGTTAGTGAAGCACCTGGCCGCTCTTGGATTGACGAAGTCCAGCGGGAGGCCAAGACCACGGTCCAGCGCTTCAGTCTACGAGAAGGCGACTCTAGCTGGACCTTCGGCCGCCTGTTCCCAGCATCGCTTCTCAGCGGATGCACGCGTCTTGCTTTGATCGACCCTTACCTCGCCAAGCCCCATCAAGTTCGCAATCTGTCGGAATTTCTCCTGGTGGTCGCCGAAACCGTTAAGCCCAAGGAAATCCTTGTCATCACCTCGAATACCTGGACAGAGGGAAACGGCACGAACGTGCGCGTCACTGCGCAGTTCAGCGAGGATCTGTTCAGAAACTTCGGGACGAGCCTGTCCGTTGATGTCGATACAAGCATCCACGATCGCTATGTGGTGTGCGATCACGGTGTTCTGTTCAAATTGGGCCGTGGGCTGGATATCTATAAACCGGCAACCGGGCTGGCTGTCCACAGGCCAGGCAATCGTCGCGTTCGCCGAACGGAAATCGATGTCTTCGCCATGCAAGAGTGGATCGATCGCCGTGGTACATAGTGCTCTCGCGCTTAGCCTGCTTCTTTCTAAGAAACTGATTACAATGGTATTTCCATAAGAAGCTATCCCTAACGTTGCGATATCCGAACTCCGTACTGTCAAGCATGCTTCACGCCCTGCTCGGCGCTCATATGGACTGGCACGACGCCCGCCTCGACTTTCTCGCTCGTTTCATCCTCGCCGTGCGACAAGTACGCTCAGTCAACCTTGCACGCCTGGCACCGGTACTCTCGAGCCGAGCAAAGACCAGCTCGAACTACATCCACCTGCAGCGCTTCATGCGCGCGCTCACGATCGATCAGGAAAATATATCGTGTACTATCGACAAACGGCCTTCGCAACAGCCGTGGGTGCTGACGCTCGATCGCACCAACTGGAAACTCGGACGCGCCGAGATCAATCTGTTGATGCTCGGCGTAGCCCTCCGCGGCTTGGCCATCCCGTTGCTCTGGACCGCCTTGCCCAAGGCCTATAGTGGACTCCGAGGCCAAAAACCCCCTATGGTTCTTCGCTCTGACGTCACCCTGCTTTGTTCGCCATCTGGTAACCAATCACTTCCAGGCACCCCACCGTCCCACGGCAGACCCTCGACACCCATGAGCGACCGACACCCTAGGATCCCCGCCCTTATAGCCGCCCTGATCTGCAGCCTCTCTATCCCTACCCTCGCCTTCGCCGACCGAGGCTCGGTCAGCCCTGTGACACTGGCTCAGGTCACCACGCAAACGCAGCGCGATCAGGTCGTGCTGACCGGCAATTCCGTACCCTGGCGCCGGGCGGAGCTCTCGCCGCGTGTCGAGGGGCTGGTGACCGAGCTGTTCGTCGACGAGGGGAGCCTGGTGGAGACCGGGGATCCGATCCTGACGCTGGATGCCCGGCTCGCGGAGCTGGAGCTGCAGGCCGCTCAGGCGCGGGCCCGCGAGGCCGAGGCGGCCAGTGTTGACGCGATCCGGGTGCGCGACGAGCTGCTGGAGCTGAAGAAGGGCCGGCACGCCTCCGAGGCCGAGATCCAGTCGGCGATCGCCAAGGTCGAGATGAGCGCGGCCGCGCTCAGCGGCGAGCGCGCGGCGGTGACCCGGGCGCAGGAGCTGGTCGAGCGTCACCGTCTGCGGGCACCTTTCGCCGGCATGGTGGTCTCGAAGGGCGTGGAGGTCGGCGAATGGGTGCAGCGCGACGAGGCGACCGTCGAGCTGGTGGCGATGGACCGGCTGCGCGTGCGCGCGGTGCTGCCGCAGCGCGAGTATCCGCGCGTCGCCGCGGGTGCCGAGGCGAGTCTGCGCTTCGACGCCCTGCCCGACCGGGACTTCGGCGGCCAGGTGCTGGCCCGGATCGCACGCGGCGACGAGCGCTCGCGCACCTTCCCGGTCCTGATCGATCTCCCGAATCCGGACCGTCTGCTGGCGCCGGGCATGTCGGCCCGGGTACGGCTGACCCTGAGCGGCCCCGTCGTCCCGGTGCTGACGGTGCCGCGCGACGCGGTGGTCACCAAGAGCGACGGGGTCCGCGAGGTCTGGCGCGTTCGCGAGGACGAAGCGGTGCTTCGGGCCTGGCCGATGCGGATCGAGACCGGCCGCGCGCTCGGCGACCGGCTCGAGGTCGTCGCCGGCGAGCTCGCCGAGGGCGACCGCCTGGTGCTGCTCGGCAACGAGCGTCTCCGGCCCGGTCAGGAGGTGACACCGCAGGAAGACGATTCGGAGACGACGACGCCGGACTAGACCCTCCCCCGCCACCCACAGGGCCCAGACATGTTTCGCTTCGCCATCGAGCGCCCGGTCATCCTGACCGTCGCCATCCTCATCCTCACGCTCTTCGGTCTGCTCGCCATCTTCAACGTGCCGGTGCAGATGATCCCGGACCTGGACGCCCGCGTCATCACGGTCGACACCCAGTGGCCCGGCGCCGCGCCTCAGGACGTGGAGAAGGAGATCGTCATCGAGCAGGAAAAGTACCTGGGACGCCTCCCCGGTCTGGAACGGATGGTCTCGACCGCGAGCACCGGCTCCGCCAGCATCGAGCTCGAATTCCCCTTCTCCATCTCGATCGAGGAGGCCCTGCTCGAGGTCAACAACGCCCTGTCCCAGGTGCCCGACTATCCGGAAAACGTCGACCAGCCGAGGATCCGGGCCGAGGCATTCTCGGCCAACTCATTCATGTACTTCCGGCTGATGCCGGAATCCGGCGGCTTCTCCGAAGAGGACATCGTGCGTCTGCGCGACTGGGTCGAGGAGTACGTCCAGACGCCCATGGAGCGGGTGCCCGGGGTCTCCAGCGTCGCCCTGCGCGGCGGCGCCGAGCGCCAGATGCAGGTCTACGTGGATCCGGTGCGACTGGCCGAGCGCGGCATCCGGCTCACCGAGCTGCGCGAGGCGATCCGCGCCCGCAACCGCGACGTCTCGGGCGGCGACCTGGACAGCGGCAAGCGGCGCTATCTGCTGCGCACCATCGGCCGCTTCCAGACCCCGGAGGAGCTGGAGGACCTGGTCATCGCCGAGCGCGACGGGGCCTTCATCCGGCTGCGCGACGTGGGTCACGCCGAGTTGGGATTCGCCGAGGTGCGCGCCTACTCCTACTCGGAGGGCAAGCCGGTCCTCTCCTTCGCGGTCAGCCGCCAGATCGGCACCAACGTCATCCAGATCAAGCGCGACATGATGGCCCGGGTCGAGGAGCTGAACCGCACCGTCCTCAGCCCCAAGGGGCTCAGACTGGTGCGCACGGCCGACGACGTCGTCTACGTCACCGACGCGGTCAGCGTGGTACAGCGCAACCTGGCCATCGGCGCGGCGCTGGCGGTGCTGGTGCTCTTCCTCTTCCTGCGCTCGACGCCCGCGACCCTGATCGGGGCCATCGGCATCCCCATCTGCACCATCGCGGCCTTCCTCGGGCTGCTGGTCACGGGGCGCACCATCAACGTCATCTCACTGGCTGGGGTCGCCTTCGCCATCGGCATGACGCTCGACAACACCATCGTGGTGCTGGAGAACATCGTCCGGCATCTCAACCAGGGCAAGGAGCGGATGCAGGCGGCGCTGGAGGGCGTGCGCGAGGTCTGGCCGGCGGTGCTGGCCTCGACCCTGACCACGGTGGCCGTGTTCCTGCCGGTGATCTTCGTCGAGGAGGAGGCCGGACAGCTGTATTCGGACATCGCGGTGGCCATCTCGGCCTCCATTCTCATGTCGATGCTGGTCGCCATCACCCTGGTCCCGGCCGCGGCCAGCCGCTTCCTGGGCGCACCCGCGCACAAGCCGGATGCGCCCTCCCGGCCGCCGCGGCTGGTGAGGCTCGGCACCCGCTTCGGCGACGCCGTGATCGCCGGGGTGCGCTGGATCGCGCACGGGGTGGTGCGCCCGCTCGCCGTGATCCTCGCCGTGCTGCTCGGCGCGGGCGCCATCATCCTCTGGCTGACCCCGGACGCCGAGTATCTGCCGGAGGGCGAGGAGTCCAAGGTCTTCACCATGATGTTCGCCCCGCCCGGCTACAACATCGGCATGATGCGGGAGACCTTCCAGGAGGCGGACGCGGAGTTCTACCCAGCCGTCGGTCAGGACCCGGCGCTGTTCGCGGCGGGCGAGGCCGAGATCCCGGCACTGAACTTCACCATCGGTTTCGCCAACGAGCGCATGGTCTTCGTGGTCCGCGAGGCGACCGACCGCCGCCAGACCGAGGATCTGATGCAGGTCGCGACCGAGAAGACCGCCGACTTCCCCGGTCTGCGCAGCTTCTCCAGCCGGGGCTCCATCTTCTCCAGCAACTTCGGCGGCACCCGCTCGATCAACATCGAGGTCAGCGGACCGGACCTGCCGCCCCTGTTCGAGGCCGGCCGGCGGGTCTCGGCGAAGGCCAAGGAGATCTTCGACAATCCGCGCGTCAAGTCCGAGCCGTCGAGCCTGACCCTGGGCCAGCCGATGCTGGAGGTCCACCCGGACTGGGAGCGGGCCGCCGAGCTCGGCATCTCGCCCGGCGACCTGGGCTACACCGTCTGGGCCTATTCGGACGGGGCCTACGTGGACGACTTCTTCCTCGACGACGACGAGATCGACATTTTTCTCTACTCGACCTCGGGCGTCATCGATCGGCCCCAGGACCTGGAGCGGCTGATGCTCTACTCGCCGAGCGGCGGCATCGTCCCCCTGTCCTCGGTGGCGCGCCTGACCGAGAGCGTTAACACCGAGACCGTGCGCCGCGTCGACGGCGACCGCACCATCACCATGAGCATCATCCCGCCGCGCGCCGTGCCGCTGGAGGAAGGGGTGCGCACCGTGCGCGAGCGGATCATCGAGGGCATGAAGGCCAGCGGCGAGCTGCCGGACAGCATCAAGCTGACCCTGAGCGGGGCCAGCGACCGGCTGGAGGCGACCCGTGACGCCCTGGCCGGCAACTTCGCCGTGGCCCTGCTGATCGCCTATCTGCTGATGGTCGCCGTCTTCAGCCACTGGGGCTGGCCGCTGCTGATCATGACCAGCGTACCGATCGGCATCAGCGGCGGCATCGCCGGGCTCTTCCTGCTGAACCTGACCGGGGCGCATCTGGACACGATCGGTCTCTATCCGATCCAGCAACCCTTCGACATGATCACCATGCTCGGCTTCCTGGTGCTGATCGGGACCGTGGTCAACAACCCCATCCTGATCGTCGAGCGCGCCGTGGCCAATCTGCGCGAGCACGGCCTGAGCGTCATCGAGGCCGTCACCGACGCGGTCCGGGTGCGTCTGCGTCCCATCATGATGTCCATGATCACGACCGTCGCCGGTCTATCCCCACTGGTCTTCAACCCCGGCGCCGGCACCGAGCTCTATCGCGGCCTGGGCGCCATCGTCCTCTTCGGACTGCTGTTCTCGACCCTGGTCACCCTGACCTTCATGCCGGCGATGCTGGCGCTGGTGCTGCGGTTCCTGGGAGGAAGCAGCCGAGAGCCGGACGCGAAGCCAGCGACCACCCCCTGAAGGGTGACGCCTGGATAGCTGGGCCAATCCTGGCCATCCTTCGCTATAGTCCCCATGTGGATGAAAATAGGCGCGCTTCTCGTGCTGGACGGATTTCAGTCTCTCTCGGAATGCAGATATGACCAGCATCACCATCGATCTACCGGATTCGCTCGCTCAACGCGCTGGCGGGGCTGCTCGGGCGATGGACCGTCCCCTGGAGGACGTCATCACCGCAATGCTCGAAGGTGCCCTACCCTCGCTCGATGATGTGCCGGAGGACATGCGGACCGAACTTGTCGGAATGACTTGGTGGGACGACGCGACGCTCATGGACGCGGCGGATGCGATGCTGCCCGTCACCCAACAGCAACGCATGGCGGAACTGGCCGGAAAAGGCCATGCGTCGGACGCGGAGACCCAAGAGCTCGAGCAGCTCCGTTGCGACTATGGAAGGATCACCCTGCGCAAGGCCCGAGCCTTGGCGCTATTGAGCGTGCGAAGCGGCAAGCGTCTGCTGGCCGAATCCAACGCCGCTTGATGGGCGAGACCGTCTCAAAATCGCTGCGCGATCGCGTCGCGGCCGAAGCCGCTCACCGCTGCGGATATTGCCTCACCGACCAAGGCGTCAGCGGCGCCCAAATGCACATCGAGCACCTGATCCCGCGCGCCATGGGAGGAGGCTCCGAACAGTCCAACCTCTGGCTGTCATGCGCCTGGTGCAACAGCTACAAGGGAACGCTGATCGAGGCGGTCGATCCCGAGAGCGGCCAGCTGGCGGCTCTGTTCAATCCCAGGACCCAGCGCTGGTCCGAGCACTTCACCTGAAGCGAGGACGGCATCCGAATTCTGGGGCTGACCGCATCGGGACGTGCAACGGTCGATGCCCTCAAGATGAACACCCCCTACATCCTGCCTGCACGCCGCCTTTGGGTCATCGCAGGATGGCATCCTCCGCGCTAGCCCACATGGCGGATAGCCACCCCGAAGCACGAAGCGGGCGGTAGGTTGGGCCGATTCAAGGAGGCCCAACATGCGGCGTCCTGTTGGGCCTCGTACCTCGGCCCAAGCTGCCGATGGGAGCGAAGGGCGGAGACCAGTGCCGCAGCCGGCGGGTCTTCTCGACCATGCGATGGGTCGAGCGGTTGTTGTTGAATCGCGCCACCTGCGGGAGCGGCACCCAGAGGACCTGATGGGATTCGTCGTTGCCCGGAATCGCCAGGTCGTCGTCCATCTCCACCAGGAAGCGGATGTCGATGTGCTCGTGCTGCGGATCCCCGTGGGTGGCCGGGATGGAATGAATGTCGACGTCGAAGATGGCGTCGTCGACGAGACGGATATGCGACGGGTCCAGGCCAGTCTCCTCCGACGTCTCGCGCAGCGCGACCCGCAGGATGTCCGAATCCCCGTCCGCATGTCCGCCGGGCTGGAACCACTGGTCGTGCTTGCGATGGTGCAGCAGCAGCACCCGATGGCGGCCCGGGTTCACCACCCAGGCCGAGCCGGTCACGTGGCCGGGCCAGAGCTCGCGATGGAAGCAATCCGCATGGGCCATGACGAACGCCCGCGCCCGTGCCACGTAGGCGGCCTCCTCCATGAAGCGGGTGTCGTGCGCGTCGAGCAGCGACAGGAGTTCTCGGCGGTGCATGAGAGACTTCCCGATCAGGTTCCGGATGGATTCTGGACCGCATCGAGAGCCGCGGCGGCCGCCTCGTCCACATCGCCCTCGCGCCCGGCGAGGATGAGCCGGCCGAAGGCGCCAACGGCGCGAGCATCGATCAGTGTGATGTTGGCGGCCTTCTCGGCCTGATTCGCGGCATAGACGATATATCCGGCCGGTTCGGTCTCGAGGATGAACATGCTCTGCCCGGGCAGGATCATGGAGCCCCGCCGGTCCTGGCGGTTGATGAGCACGCAGTGATCCGGGGTCATGCCGCGCACGATCTCCTTCCAGGCGACGCGGCAGGTCTCGCGGTCGTCGATGCTGGCGTTCATCCGCGACAGCAGGACGCGCCCCGCCTCGCGCACGTCGCTCTGGTCGCGCTGGTGGATCACCAGCGAGCCGTAGGCGCGCTCCACCACCTGCTGCGACAGATGCACCCGGGTGGCCTTGAGCGCGGCGTCGGTGAGGCGATGGACCGCCATGCCGGGCGAGACCTCGACCCAGAGACAGGCGTCCCCCGGCACCGGCAGGAACCCCTGGGAGACGGTCGCCATGTAGGCCGCGAGCTGGGGCTGCAGCGAGTCGATGTAGACGTAGGTTCTGAGTGTGATCATCCAGCGATTCGGTCCGCACAGCGGGCCCTAAGGTTACCGCCTCGGTAGGGTCCGCTGTGCGGACCGGACCTTGGCGTCAGGTTTTCAGACGGCCTCTCGGACTGGGCATGGTACGACGAGTCATCAGCTTGGGGTGTGTACGACGAAAGAGAAGCGGCTGTGACAGCTGTGGCCCTCGATGTTGAGCCGGATGTAATGGTCGGCGTGCCTGTCTCGGCAGCGGTCGATTTCGCTGTAGACCCGATGGATATCGCCATCGTAATAGCAGGGTTTCCTCCAGGTCTCCCAGGGCGACCAGCGCGGCGTCATGGTCGCGGCATGCTCGATACAGACCACGCAGTCCTGCTGCAGACAATATTCGATCTGCGACAGCATGCGCGACGCGGGTGATTGGCCGATAGCCTTGTGTGCATTGCTCGCCAATTCCGACCTCCTCGATGAATCCCAGGTGAAGGGTGTCGAGACGCCCTCGCGGGTTGTAGAAAGGAGGCTAGACAAGACGGAGTGGCAATGGAAATCAGCATTTGCCGTCAAGGGTATAGATGCCGGTCTATACCCGGGACGAACGCTGGCCGCATGGAGGGATCCGTCACACTCATAGATCCCAGTCTATCCGCGCGATTCGAATTATCGACTTTATTTCGATCCCATCGACTTTAGACTCATCTCATACCCAAGGCACGGCCTGCCTTGACACCTCATTCAGAAATGAAGGAGTGGTGCGAGCTGATGAATGGTCTCATTGTCATACTCTTCCTGCTTCCGGTCGTCTCGGCACTCGCGACGCAATGGATGGCCCCCAGGCTGGGGCGCAAGGTCATCCGAATCAGCATCGCCGGCATCGTCGCCACCTTCGCCGTCGCGGCCCTGACGCTCGGCCTGGCGATATCCGGGATGCCGGCGACCGAGGTTCGTCTGGGGGGCGACTGGGGCGCTCGGCTGCTGTTCGATCCGCTCAGCAGCCTCATGGCCTTCGTCATCTCGGGCATCAGTCTCCTCGTCCACGTCTATTCGATCCGCTACATGGCGGAGGAACCCGGCTATGTCCGCTTCTTCGTCCTGCTGGATCTGATGACGGCCGCCCTGCTGCTGATGGTGAGCGCGGGCGATCTGATCACGCTGCTGATCGCCTGGCACCTGATCGGCGTGCTCCTCTTCTTCCTGCTCGGCCATAAGATCCGAAGCCGCAGCGCCCATCGCTACGCCTCCTGGACGCTCCTAACCTATCGTTTCGGCGACCTGCCGCTGCTGATCGCGGCCGGACTGTTGTTCCAGGCATTCGGCACCTGGTCGCTGACGGATATCTTCGCCGCGCTGAGCCGCGCACCCGAGACCCTCACCCTGTTCGGTCTGCCCCTCGTCGAGACGGTCGCCGCCCTCGTCGCCCTGTCCGCCTTCGCGCGCTCGGCCCAGTTCCTGCTGCACACCTGGCTGCCCTACACCATGGGCGGACCGACCCCGGTCTCGGCGCTCATGCACGCCGGAATCGTCAATGCGGGCGGATTCCTCATCAATCGCTTCGCCCCCCTGTTCGTGCACACCCACGAGATCCTGCACTGGGTCTTCTTCATGGGTCTGGTGACGGCGGTGATCGGCTCGATCCTGATGCTGACCCAGAACGACATCAAGAAATCGCTCGGCTATTCGACCATGGGGCAGATGGGCTTCATGATCATGGAATGCGGCGTCGGCGCCTTCTCGCTCGCCATCTATCACCTGATCGCCCACGGGCTCTTCAAGGGCACCCTCTTCCTCGGCGCCGGCGGGGTGATCGGCGATGCGCGGCGCAGCGACGGCGTGCCCAAGGACGACCTCTACACCTTCGTCGTCGAGCGCCGGCCCGCGCGCAAGCGCCAGCCCTGGCTGCTAATGGCGGCCATCACCCTGATCGTGCCCGTGACCATCCTGGCGCTCGCCCACTGGCTGGTGGAGCAGCAGGTCTTCCAGGCTCAGGGCGCGGTCGTGCTCCTCTTCTTCGGCTGGGTGACGGGCGCGCAGCTGATCTTCGCGACCTACCGCATGCGCACCCAAAACATCTGGCGCCTGATGGGGCTGATCCTCACCTCCTTCACCATCGTGGTGATCGGATACACCCTCATCAGCCACGGGTTCGACCTCTTCCTCTATCCCGACCCGGAGCTGCGCGCCAGCATCTATGCCGCGGCCGGGATCGGCGTCTTCTGGTTCGACGCACTGGTGATCCTCATGACCCTGCTGGTGGTGCTCGGCTGGCTGGCCACCTACTACGCGGAGCGGAACGGACGGCTCGGCGCGGAACGCCTGGGCCGGCTGTGGCGCGGCTTCTATCGGCTGGTGGCAAGCGAGTTTCTCGTCATGGGCCTCTACGCCCGTCTGTCCGACATCCTGATCCGGCTCTCGACCCGTCTCAACCTGCTGCTGAGGTGGTCCTGACATGTCTCCATTCGGCGCGCTCATGGTGGGGCTCTTCCTGCCGCTCTTTCCATTCAGCATGGTCTTCAACCGGCTGTTCGCCCGGCTGGACGCACCTGGACCGAGGATCGGACTGCTGCTGCTCTGGCCCCAGATCGGGATCCTGGCCCTGACCGCGCTCGGCGAACCGCCGCCGGCCTGGATCCTCTGGTGGGCGGTCGCGACCGCCGCACTCTATGCCCTGCGGGCGCTCTCGGTGCGCGACCTGGGGATCTGGACCGGTTTCATGGCGACTTCCGCCTGGTCGCTCCTGTGGCCTGCAGCGGCCCTCGCGACGCCCCGGCCGGACCTTGCCGTCCTGATCATCCAGGGGCTCGGGCTCAGCCTTCCGCTCATGCTCCTGGCGTGGCTGACCGCCTGGCTCGAAGACACCTTCGGCGCGGCCTATGCCGGTGTGTGCGGCGGACTGGGCGCGGCCCTGCCCAGACTGTCCCTGTTGCTGACGCTCGCCATCCTGGCGGCGGTGGCGACGCCGGCGGTTCCGGGTTTCTTCACACTCCTGTCGACCAGCCTCCAGGCCCTGACGGTCATGCCGGGTCTCGCCCTGCCGATCCTGACGGTCTGGCTGCTCTGGGCCTGGGGCGGGGCGAGGATCCTCGGCGGATTCATCCCGGGCCCGGCCTGCGAGACGCAGGGCCCCGACCTGAACGGCGCCCATTTCAGGCGGCTCGGTCTGGCCCTCGTGGTCCTGGTTGCGATCGGCATGGGTCTTTCGGGAGAACTGACATGAGTCCACCCCTTGGCGACAAGCTGCGCATTCGCGCGATGATCTACGTGGCCGCCGAGCCGGTCCCCTTGTTCTGGCCGATGCGCAGCTTCATCTCGCGCAACCCGCTGCACGGGCTCGCGCATCTGCCCTTCGACGAGGCCGTCGACAAGGGCGCCGATCTCTTCCGCGCGCGGAGATTCCTACCGCGGCCGACATACCAGGGCTATCTGAAGCGCGGCCTGGTCGACCGCGACGCACTGGAACAGGGGGTGCGGCGTTTCCTGGAGAATCGGCCCGGGTTCCAGCCGTTCGAGCCGAGCGACTGGCTGCTGGCCGATCTCACCGGTCGCGACCGCCCGGTCGCCGAGGAGCTGACCCTCGCCGACGCGGATGCGGTGCACGCCATCCTCAACGGCACCGAGCCGCCCCCCGCCGAGGAGCCGGATCCGGAGGTTCTCTCGACGGAACTCATCGAGCGGCTCCTGCATGGCCGCCCGCTGTACGAGTTAGTGGACGCCCTGTTCGGCACCCGGATCGGCGAGGCGCTCGACGAGCAGGTCATCCGCGCCTGTCTGGATTTCTTCGACGAGGGCCAGTCGGTCTGGTCCATGCCCCATCGCGAGCAGGGTCTGTTCCGGGCCTGGCTGGACGTGGCCGGACGGGACGTGCGCCGCACCCTCGACCGGCTCCTGTCCGAGGCGGGGGCAGAGTCCGAGCAGCCGCCAGAAACCGTCATCGCCCTGGTGCTTAGGGCGCTCGAACTGCCGGAAGACGACTGGGTCGCCTATTTCACCCGCGAGCTGGCGCGGCTCTACGGCTGGGCGGGTTTCATACGCTGGCGCTCGGGCGCGAGCCACTACCATTGGCAACAGCGCTTCCCCGGCGATCTGGTCGACTACCTGGCGATGCGCGCGCTGCTGGCCCTAACCCTGCTGCGCCAGGAGACCCGGGAGCGCATCCCATTCACCTTCGGCGCCCTGTCGCAGTTCATCGCGTCCGAGCCGTTCGAGGTCTATCTGCGCAACGAGCTCTACGGGGCCGACAAGACCCATGCACCCAGGGTCATGCCCAAGATGGCCCGCGCACTGGAGGACGTGCTCCTGCAGCGCAAGCGCTCGCGCGTCACCCGGGTGTTCCACAGTTACCGCGCGCTCAAACGCCGTTCGGAGGCCGAGACCCAGGCCCGGAGCCTCGTCGAGCTGGGGGAGGAACTGGGCCTCTCGGACCGGATCCGCCGAGCGTCGCCGCAGGAGCTGGACGCCTTGCTGCGCCTCTCGCGCGACTTCCGGCGCCGCGAGGGCATGATCTGGCTCCAGGCGATGGAGACCCGGGCGATCGGCGATCTGATCCAGGGTCTGAACCTGGAAACGCCGGAGCCGCGCGACAAGCGTCCCTTCGCCAAGGCGCTCTTCTGTATCGACACCCGCTCCGAACGCATCCGCCGCAACCTGGAGTCGGTCGGCGACTATCAGACCTACGGCATCGCCGGATTCTTCGGCGTGCCGCTGAGCTTCATGGAGCTGGGCAAGGGCATCGAGATCCATCTCTGTCCGGTGCTGCTGACCCCCAAGAACCTGGTGGTCGAGATGAGTTCGCTCGGTCTGCCGGACAGGGCGGCCCTGACCGCCCTGGAAAAGGTGATGCACGAGCTCAAGGAGTCGGTGCTGACCCCATTCGTCACCGTCGAGGCCGTGGGTCTGCTGTTCGGTTTCGACATGGTCGGCAAGACCCTCATGCCGACGAGCTACAACCGCTGGCGCGAGCGTCTGCACCAGTCCAAGCCGCCGACCCATCTGATGATCGACAAGCTCGGACGCGATCAGGCCGACTCGATCGTGCGCACCGTCCAGCGCGCCGTGATCGCCAAGGCGCTGGAGCAGGAGCTGGACCTTCCGCCCGAGCGGATCACCGACGACCTGGCCCGCGAACTGCGCGAATGCGCGCTCGGACACGCCCACGCCGGTCCCGAGCTCGCCGTGGCGCTCGGCCTGGACGACGCGGGCGTCGCCCGGCTGCTCGATCGGCTGCGCGGGGCCTATCGCATCAATCCGGCCTTCGCGCGGCTGCAGATGGAGCGCCTCGGGCGCATCGGCTTCTCGCTGGACGAGCAGGTCGGATTCGTCCACCAGGCACTGCGCTCGATCGGACTGACCCAGGACTTCTCGCGCTTCATCCTGCTGGTCGGCCACGGCAGCAGCTCGGAGAACAACCCCTACGAGTCCGCGCTCGACTGCGGTGCCTGCGGCGGCAGCCACGGCCTGGTCAGCGCCCGGGCACTGGCGCAGATGGCCAACAAGCCGGAGGTGCGCTGCCGGCTGCGCGACAAGGGGCTCGAGATCCCGGACGACGCCTGGTTCGTGCCGGCACTGCACGACACCACCACCGACGAGATCCAGCTCCAGGACCTGGCGCTGCTGCCGGCCTCGCACCTCATGTATCTGGACCGGTTGCGCACGGGCCTCGGCTCGGCCTCGCGACTCTGCGCCCAGGAGCGACTGCCCACCCTGGAGCCGAACGCGCGCATCCGGGACGCCGCCGCAGCGGCGCGCGGCGCCCGCCGCAACGCCCGCGACTGGTCCCAGGTCCGGCCGGAATGGGGGCTCTCGCGCAACGCCTATTTCGTCATCGGCCGGCGCGAGCTGACCCAATCCAAGATGCTCGACGGCCGCGCCTTCCTGCATTCCTACGACTATCGGCTGGACCCCAGGCGCCGGCTGCTGGAGAACATCCTGACCGGCCCCCTGGTCGTCGGACACTGGATCAACATGGAGTACTACTTCTCCACCGTCGACAACGATCGCTTCGGCAGCGGCAGCAAGGTCTATCACAACGTCGCCGGACGCTTCGGCGTCATGAGCGGAAATCTCAGCGACCTGCGCACCGGCCTTCCCGCCCAGACCGTCCTCGAGGACGGCCGGCCCTACCATCAGCCCATGCGTCTCGTCACCCTCATCGAGGCGCCCTTCGCGCACGCGATCGCGGCGGTCGAGGGCGTGGTCGCCGTCAAGCGGCTGGTGCGCAACGGCTGGATCCGGCTGCTCGTCCTCGATCCCGAGGCATCGACCCTGCATCTCTACGAGGACGGCGAGTGGCGCAGCCAGCCCTATTCCGACGGCATGCATCCGTCCCTATTCGAGGAGGTGAGCAAGTCATGAAGAACCTGAATTTCAGCCCGCTGAAGAAGCTCGAGATCATCCTCGAAGGCGAACACCGGGCCTTCGCCACCGACCTGCTCGACCGCGCGGGGGTCAAGGGCTACACCATCGTCAACAACCTCTCGGGCAAGGGCAGCCAAGGCTTCCACGAGGGCCATCTGATGTTCAACGAGGACGACGTGCTCATCATGATCATCGCCGCCGTCCCGGAGGAACTGGTGAACCCCATCCTCGAGGGCTTCGCGCCCTTCTACACCGAGCACTCGGGCGTCGTCTTCATCTCGGACATCCAGGTCACGCGGCTGGTGAAGTTCCGGGATTGAGGATCAGACGCCGTCGTAGTCGATGCCGTTCTCGGCGGTGCCGCTATATTGCGAGCTGTTGGCGATGGCCCGATAGAGCGGCGCCAGGCTCGCCACCGGGATGCTGGGCGTGCCGACCGCCTGCACGGCGATCGGCCAGGCGGCCCGCAGGATGGGGTTGGTGAAGGTCGGGTTGGCGCCGCCCCGGATCGCCTGCTCGTTGACGTGATAGAAGAACTGGCTGAAATTCTTCAAGGACGGCGCCTCGCTCTCGCTGGACAGCGAAGCGCTCCCTGAGTGGATGCAGACGTCTGAAATGAGGCAAGCCATGAGCGCACTCGAAACCTTTTCAGAGAAGGAGCGCGCCTATCACGCCTATCAGGCGCGCCAGAACTATCTGCGCGAGCAGCGCAGTATTCAGCGGCATATGGAGGAGCTGAGGGCCGAGGCCGAACAGGCCCAGGCTGACCTGGAGCGAGCCCAAGCGGACAAGGCGCAGGCCCAAGCGAGCATGCAACAGGCCCGGGCCAACCTAGAGCAGGAGCGTGCGGCCAAAGAGGCGGCCCTCGCCGAGATCGAGCGCCTCAAGGAACAGCTGCGTGGGCAGGCGGACTGAGACGGCAACCTGCATGAGGCCAACGGCATCCGATACCAAAGGGGGTCTGGCAGCTCTCCGAGGCAGAGGCGGTCGATAGCGCCGGTCGCCGCGGCGATCTACCCTGATCGAGCCCGCGCCCGATGGGCCAGCACCATCTTGATCTCGCCATAGGAGCAGCCCTCGCCGAGGGCTTGTTTGGCCAGACCGGGCGCATCCGTTTCGATCTCGTCGAGCACGGCCATGATCCTGGCGAGCTTCTCCTCGCCAATGAAGTCGGTGACGGCGAGCGCGCCGGTACCGATGTAGTAGGCCAGATGACCTTCGATGGTGTTGGGTTTGAGCGACCGGCGGCTGGCGATCTCCTCGATGCTCAAGCCATCCCGATACAGCTGATAGCTCATCAGTCGGGTCTCGGTTTCCCGCCCGACGCCCTTGTCCTTGACCGTGCGTGGCTGCTGGGTGCGATCGACCGCCGCTGGGTCGATGCCGTTTTCCCGACAATGGTCCGCGACGATGCGCAGGATCTCCTCGCCATACCGCTTGACGGTGCGCTTGCCGATGCCCTTGACGGCGGCCAGCGCATCGGGGCTGTCCGGCAGGCCGTCGGCGATCTGGCGCAGCACCGCCCGGGTCAGGATCCGATAGCGGCTAACGCCATCGCGCTCCTCCTCCTCGGCCTTCTGGGCACGCCAACGGTGCAGCGCGCCCAGCAAGCCAGGGAGTTCGGAGTCGCCGGGATAGGTATCGACTCCATGCCTGCCCTCCGACCGCGGTCCGCCCGGCTCGGCCTCGATCCTGGCCTTGGCGACCGCCTCGAGGTAGGCGTCGGTCGAGAATCGCTCCGCGCAGCTCAGGGCGCAGGCGGTCTTGATCGCCAGGCTCCGATGGAGCGCCTCGACGGCCTGCCGCAACGTCTTGCGCAGCGCCTTGTTGTCGGTCTCGACGGCGAATGCCTCGAGCCAGGGGATCAGCCCTTCCCTCAGCTTGCCGCTGAAATAGACGGATGCCTTGGCAACCCGCTGCTGCACATGATCGTCGTCCTCCGGGCAAATATCCTCCCGGTACAGTGAGGCGAGTTGGCGCTGGAACTTGCGCCCGACGGTGACGACCTCGTCGACCAGCTGCCGCTCGACCGCGTCCATGCCGTCCGCGCCGCGCACGTCGATGACGCGCTGGTTATCTCGCACCAGGACGAGCAGTCTCCGCAGACGGGCGCCGAGCGCGTCGAAGTCCCAGCATTCGCTCAGGAGCTGGCGCTGGTAGGCGATGCGTGCCTGGTCGAGCTGTTCCTCGGTCGGCGGATGACGGCTGACCTCCTCGACATAGTCGGAGACGCAGCGGTCGGTCATGACCGCGCGGCGAGGGATGGGGGTGCTGAGCACCAGACCCTCGAAGGTCTTGCAGCGGCTCAGGGCGACATAGACCTGCCCGGGCGAGAAGGCCGCGCCGGCGTCGATGACGGCCCGCTCGAAGGTCAGTCCCTGGCTCTTGTGGATGGTGATGGCCCAGGCGAGCCGCAGCGGATACTGGACGAAGCGGCCGATGACCTCCTCCGAGATCGCCTTGGTCTCCGGGTCCAGACCGTAGCGGATGTTCTCCCAGATGACTGGCTCGACCTCGATCGCGTCCTCGTCGCCGGGACACCGCACCCGGATTCGATCGCTCTCGAGGTGCGTGACGGTGCCGATCTTGCCGTTGAAGTAGCGCCTCTCCGGCGCGCTGTCATTGCGCACGAACATGACCTGAGCGCCCTGCTTGAGGGTCAGTCGCTCGGCGGCCGGATAGCTGTGCTCCGGATACTCCCCCTGGATCTCTGCCATGAAGTCCTGAGACCGCGTGCCGAGCCGGTCCAGGCGCGTCCGGTTGATGGCGTCCGCGCCGCGATTGTGCGTGGTCAGGGTGATGTAGCCGTCCGCGTCATTGGGGGCGAAGCCCGGCAGGTGGCGCGAATTCAGCCGCTCCAGGGTGGCCTCGTCCATCCGGCTGTCACGCACGCGGTTCAGCAGCTCGATGAAATCCGGGTCGGACTGCCTGTAGATGCGTTCGAGCAGGATTGGAACCACCCGGGTCGCCCGCAGCGCCCGGCTGTTGAAGAAGTATCCGGATGGGTAGACGTCCTTGAGGATGGCCCAGTCGTGCTCGGGCACCACGGGCGCGAGCTGGTGCAGGTCGCCGATCATCAGCAGCTGAACCCCGCCGAACGGGCGCTCGGAACGGCGCTCCCGGCGCAGCACGCTATCGACCGCGTCGAGCAGGTCGCAGCGGACCATGCTGATCTCGTCGATCACCAGCAGATCCAGGCCCTGGATGATGTCGCGCTTCTGTCGGGAGAGACGGTGTTCCGCGGCCTGGCGCTCGGCCTCGCTGCCGGGCACGAAGGGTCCGAACGGGAGCTGGAAGAAGGAATGCAGGGTGACGCCGCCGGCATTGATCGCCGCCACGCCGGTGGGCGCGGTGACGATCATGCGCTTGGGAATGTCCCGCTTCAGGCCGTGGAGGAAGGTGGTCTTGCCGGTGCCGGCCTTCCCCGTCAGGAAGACGCTGTGGCTGGTCGCGCGAACGAAGTCCCGAGCCAACTGTAACTGCGGATTCGGCATGCCCCTCTCCATCACCGGCCAAGACGGCGATCAGTGTCCATCGAAACCGACCGCGCGCCTGCGCGGGCCGGATTGCATAGACCTGAGTCTATCGATATCGAACGAAAGATGTATTGGATACATCGGCTAATGCTTATCTATGCTTCACAACAAATCAGGAACACTTATGTCTCCGCCAACCCAGCAACCGAACAGGAGTGGACCATGGCCATCAAGACCTATGACGCGGGCGTCAAGGAATACCGCGACATGTACTGGACCCCGGAGTATGTCCCGCTCGATACCGACCTGCTCGCCTGCTTCAAGTGCACCGGTCAGCCCGGGGTGCCGCGCGAGGAGGTCGCCGCCGCGGTGGCGGCCGAGTCCTCCACCGGCACCTGGTCCACCGTCTGGTCCGAGCTGCTGACCGACCTGGAATACTACAAGGGGCGCGCCTACCGGATCGAGGACGTGCCCGGGGACAAGGAGTCCTTCTACGCCTTCGTCGCCTACCCCATCGATCTGTTCGAGGAAGGCTCCATCGTCAACGTGCTGACCTCGCTCGTCGGCAACGTTTTCGGCTTCAAGGCGCTGCGCCATCTGCGTCTCGAAGACATCCGCTTCCCCATCGCCTACATCAAGACCTGCAACGGCCCGCCGGCCGGTATCCAGCTCGAGCGCGACCGTCTGAACAAGTACGGCCGACCCATGCTCGGTGCCACCATCAAGCCCAAGCTGGGTCTGTCCGCCAAGAACTACGGGCGCGCCGTCTACGAGTGTCTGCGCGGCGGTCTGGACATGACCAAGGACGACGAGAACGTCAACTCCCAGCCCTTCATGCGCTGGCGCGACCGCTTCGAGTTCGTCGGCGAGGCCATCCAGAAGGCTCAAGCGGAGACCGGCGAGCGCAAGGGACACTATCTCAACGTCACCGCCCCCGATCCGGAGCAGATGTACGAGCGCGCCGAGTTCGCCAAGGAGGTCGGCTCGCCGATCATCATGCACGACTTCATCACCGGCGGCTTCACGGCCAACACGGGCCTGGCCAAGTGGTGCCGCAAGAACGGGATGCTGCTGCACATCCACCGCGCCATGCACGCGGTCATCGACCGCCATCCCAAGCACGGCATCCACTTCCGGGTGCTCGCCAAGTGTCTGCGTCTCTCCGGCGGCGACCATCTGCACACCGGCACCGTGGTCGGCAAGCTGGAGGGCGACCGCCAGTCGACCCTCGGCTACGTGGATCAGCTGCGCGAATCCTTCGTGCCCGAGGACCGCTCGCGCGGTGTCTTCTTCGATCAGGACTGGGGCTCCATGCCCGGCGTCATGGCCGTCGCTTCCGGGGGCATCCACGTCTGGCACATGCCGGCCCTGCTGACCATCTTCGGCGACGATTCCATGCTCCAGTTCGGCGGCGGCACTCAGGGCCATCCCTGGGGCAACGCGGCCGGCGCCGCCGCCAACCGGGTCGCGCTCGAGGCCTGCGTCAAGGCGCGCAACCAGGGCCGCGAACTGGAGAAGGAGGCCCGCGACATCCTCACCGAGGCCGCCCGCCACAGCCCGGAGCTGGCCATCGCCATGGAGACCTGGAAGGAGATCAAGTTCGAGTTCGACACCGTCGACAAGCTGGACGCCGCCTGATCGTCGACCCATCGACCGAACCCCATTGAACCGACCGAGAGGACCCCGCCATGAAGAACGGCAGCACCATGGGCGACTATCAGACCGCCCAGACCCTGGAGACCTTCGGCTTCCTGCCCAAGCTGACCCAGGACGAGATCTACGACCAGATCGCCTATCTCATCGCCAACGGCTGGACCCCGGCGATCGAGCACGAGCATCCGAGCCAGGCCTACAACCACTACTGGACCATGTGGAAGCTGCCCTTCTTCGGCGAGCAGGACCTCGAGGCCGTGGCCGCCGAGCTCGAGGCCTGCCACCGCACCTATCCGGACCACCACGTCCGTCTCATCGGCTACGACAACTACACCCAGAGCCAGGGCGTGTGCTTCGTCGCCATCGAGGGCCGTGCCTGATGGCACCAGCGATCGTGCCGAAGTAAGGCGATCGAACCGCAAAGCACACAAAGAGCGCAAAGGAATTCAATCGATGAATCAAGCGGCAACGCTCACCAGGCGGGTGAAGAATGGGCATGGCTCGAGTCTTTGTCCCTCTTCGCGTCCTTTGCGCCTTTGCGGTTCCAATTGCCGGATTCAGGATCAGAGCAGACGGGTGAAGTCATGAGAGAGCAGAGCCGAACAGCTGGAGGAAGCGGACGCGCCCTGGCGCTGGCGAGACGCCAAGCCTTGTCGAGCGCCGGAAAGGCGGCCATGACCTCCGCCGCCCCAGACCGGACGCGAGGTGAGACGGATGCTCGCACGGCCCCTCCGGCGACCCCCGATCCAAGCCCCGTCTCGGTCGAAAGGGTCGTCCGGGAACCCCAGGTGGCGGAAACGAGGCCGCGCGCACGGGTCCGCACCCCGGTGGCCGGATCTGCGGGTGCCGGCTCCGGCCGAGCCGCCGCGCTCGCCCGCCGCCAGGCGATGTCGTCCAAGGGCAAGATCGCCGTAGGACCCAAGGACCGGGTGCGCGATGGCGGACGGACCAGGCCCGCCGTCGAGACGACACCCGCCGGGAAGGATTCGGCGACCGAAGGAAGCTGCGCGTGTGAGTGCCAGGACAAGGACGAGGCCCCGGGGAAGAATCTGGCATCGTCCTCGGCCTCTAGCCGCGTCAACGGACGCCCCAAGGTGCGCGGACCGCGCCGCAAGGAAACATCCATGAATCCAGGTCGGGCGGCCTCTCTGGCCCGTCGCCGCGCCCAGTCATCGCGCGGCAAGGCGGGCATGAGCGCGAACGGCATGACCGCGGCCCAGACCGCCCGGGCGGCCAATCCCGAGCTGTCCGGGCGCGAGCTGGCGAAGGCGCTGCGCGAACAGCGCAGCCGTCGCGGCGGTGCCGGACAGAAGAAATCGGCCCCGACCGGACGCTCGCGTGCGGCGCGCAACCCAACCGCACCGGGCGCCGCCAAGGATGCCCCCTGGAAGGTGGGCGCCAGCGAGACGGCCCAGGGCCGGACACTGACCGGCACCCAGGTCGGCCGCAGCCGCGACGTGACTGGGGACGAGGCGAGCACCTGTCGCACCATTACCGGCACCGAATACCTGGGCGCCGACATCTTCCGCGACTTCTGCCAGACCGAATCGGCCAAGACCCCCAGCCGCGGCAGCCTGAGCCCGACGACCGGCGGCAATGCGGTCAGCGGCAACCAGGTCGGCCGCAGCACCCGGGTGACCGGCGACGAGCCCGGCACCTGCAAGAAGGTGACCGGCACCCAGTACATGGGCGCCGATCTGCAGGAAGCCTTTTGCGGAGTCCAGCCCGAACCTGCTCCGGCCAAGGTCGCCAAGTCCGAGACGCGCGGCGGCAAGTCGGTCACGGGTGCCGATATCGGACGCTCCAACCGGGTGACCGGTGGCGAGGTCGGCGCCGACCGCACCCTCACGGGCACCCAATACACCGAGCTCGGCAGCATCGGTTCCGACCGGAAGGCCGCCCCGCCCAAGGTCGGCAATAGCGCCACCCTGAGCGGCAGCCACCTGACCGGGACCATGATCGGCCGTCACCCGTCGATGACGGGCGACGAGACCGGCAGCTGCCGCAACGTCACCGGCGACGACTACATCGGTCTGGAGCAATACGGCCAGTTCTGCGACTCCGCACCCGCCCGCACCGAGCGCAAGGTCGGCGTCTCGGCGACCCTGGGCGGCGAGCGCGTCACCGGCACCATGACCGGCCGGGCGCGGCGCGTGACCGGCGACGAGCCTGGGACCTGCAAGTCCATCACTGGCACGCCCTATGCCGGCGCCGAACAGTACGGCGACTACTGCGATCCAGCCGAGACCGGCCGGGCCTCCGCGCGGATGCGGCCCCACAAGCGCATGTTCGGGTCGGTGATGACCGGCATCCAACCCGCCGTCGGCGGCCGGACGACCGGAGACGAGGCCGGTGCCTGCGAGCCGGTCACCGGCACCCCGTACCTGGGTGCCGACCAGGCCGCCGAGGTCTGTGCCGCCATGCCTGCCGAACCGGGTAGCCCGGACTTTCCCCAGCCCCTGCCCGGTGCGGCCGAGGCCGAGCCTTGGGAAAACTTCAGCGTCGACCCGCCGGCCCACGCCGCTCGGGCCCCGCAGAAGATCTCGGGCGTGACCGGCTCGACCTACGAGAAAGGCCAGATCACCGGCCCCTTCGGCATGGCCTCGGGCAAGGTGACGGGCACCGAGGAGGCACGCTTCGGAGGACGCGGCAAGCACCCGGTCGAGGACGCACCGCCCGTCGAGCAGCCGACGATCGACGGCCGAGTCAAGTCGCGGATCACCGGCGAAGGGATCGATACCGGCGCCAAGATCACCGGCGACGACTGGGATCGAGGTGATCGGGTCACCGGCACCGAGGGCACCTCGGCCCTGGCCCGCAACCCGAGCCGGCGTGGGCGCATGGCACCCATGGCCGCCGCCATGGCCCAGGGCCGCCCGGAGAAGGAGAAGGCCCCCGAACCGGTCAGCAAGGTCACCGGAGGCAGCGGCAACACCGACAAGGGTGCGCTCATCACCTATTCCGGTGGAGCGCGCGGCTGACGCGGATCGGTTTCTTTCAATTGGATAGATGACCATGCAACGCGACTATCGCCAATCACTGAGCCAGGCCGGCGGCCTGGGCCGTAACCGGGCCGTCGGCAGCGCGCCGATGCGCCGCCCGGGCGCGGTCGGGGCGGAGGCCGGAGCCCCTGCCGCCAGCGCTCGGCGTCGTGCGGTGGCGAGCGATTCGGTCCGCACAGCGGACCCTACAGCCCCGGTAGGGTCCGCTGTGCGGACCGGTCCCAAGGCATCAGGTCCTCGGACGGCATCGCAGATCGCCCATCACGTCCTGGCCCGCGCCGAGGAGAACGCGCGGCTCGACCGCTACGAGCAGGACGTCAAGTCCGCCTTCGACGCCATCGTGCCGACCCTCAAACGCATCTCGGCGCTCCAGCACGAGACGGATTTCGAGTCACGGGCGCAGGACATCGCGCGGCGCGAGCTGGGCTTCGAACTGCCCGAGGACATCCTCGCCGACGCCTGGGTCGAGCGGCTCGACATGCGCCGGCTGCATGCCTGGTGCACCTTCGCGACCTATCGCCGCTTCTGCGACGACTTCTTCAGCCGCGACCCGCTGGCCGCCGAGGAGGGAGACCGGCACTTCAACGGCGGTTTCGAGGGCTTCCTCCAGACCTGCGGCTTCCACACACTGGACATCTCGCCCTGCGCGGACGGCCGCCTGGCGCACCTCATCCGCTACGTGCTGCGTCTGCCGCACCGCGCGGTGCGCCGCAAGTCCTACGCCGGGGCGCTCTTCGACATCGATGACAGCGTCCAGAAATGGGTCGAGACCGAGATGCTGCGCTTCCGCAGCGGCCGTCCCAATACCGCCGATGCCCCGACCCGCTATCTGAAGCTGGTCGCCTATCACTTCAGCTCGTCAGACCCGGAGCACGAGGGCTGCGCGGCGCACGGCTCGGATACGACCAAGGCCGCCGCGGCGGGGCTCGAACGTCTGCTCGGCTTCCAGCAGGCGATCGAGAACAGCTTCTGCTGCGGCGCCTCCATCGATCTGCTGCTGATCGGGGTGGACACGGACCGGGACGCCATCCGGGTGCACGTCCCCGACGCCGAGGGCGGGATGGCGGTGGATCGCTATCTGGACGTCATGGAGCTCTACGAGACCACCGCGCGTCTCGACGCCTCCCGCGCCCGGCACGACATCCAGGACGCGGTGCGCCAGACCTCCCCCGGCGTGGCCGAGGGCATGGCGCGGCTGATCGAGCGCCTGATCGAGAACAACCTCTCCCAGATCGACTCTGTGCGCGGCCGTCACGGCGAGCGCTATGCCGACATCGGCCATGCCGAGCACTTCATCGGGGCCGGAGTCGGATTCGAGGAGATCCAGCTGCGCAATCTCATGTACTTCGCCTACCTGGATACCGTCGAGGAGGCCACCCAGGACCTGGACGTCGGCATCCGCATCTTCACCGGGCTCAACGTCCGTCGCGGCCTGCCGGCGCCGGTGGTGGTGCGCTTCGACTATCACGGCCAGGTGCCGGGCGCGCGCGACCGCGCGGTGGCACGCTGCCGCCGGGTGAGCGAGGCGATCAAGAGCCGTTACGCCGATCTCTTCGAGCGCGGTCTGCTGCACCTGATGCAGGTGGTGCGCGACTGCAACGCCGACGCGCCGATCGAGGTCCTGGCATGCACGGCCAGCGCAGACGCCAAGGCAGGGGGGCACCGATGAAGATCTATCAGGTCGAGCGGCCGCTGGTCGCGACCAACCGTATCCCGGGACTGGAGCACAAGCACCTCCAGGTGGTGCGCGACGGATCCGCGAGCGCCGTCGCCGTCGACTCGGTGGGCTGCACCCCGGGCGACTGGGTGATCTGCGTCGGCAGCTCGGCGGCCCGCGAGGCGGCCGGGAGCAAGGAGTACCCCAGCGACCTGACGATCGTCGGGATCATCGACCACTGGCCGCCCCAGGAGGACGCCTGATGGACATCTTCCAGGTGGAAGGACCGCTGGTCTGCACCCGCCGCATCGACGGCCTCCAGAAGGTGAGCCTGCGGCTGCTGCGCGATGCCAACGGCAAGCGTCAGGTCGCGACCGATCCGCTGGGCGCGCGGGCCGGCAATCGGGTGTTCACCGTCAACGGATCGGCCGCCCGCTACGCCCAGGGCGACTACAGCGTCCTGACCGATCTCACGATCGGCGGGATCATCGATGGGGATTGAATCCCTGGATAGCAGGCTTCGGAACAATCGAGCGACTCAGCAGGAGACCAAACGATGGCAAGTGAAAACTACGGTATCGCACTGGGCATGATCGAGACGCGCGGGCTGGTACCCGCCATCGAGGCCGCCGACGCCATGACCAAGGCGGCGGAGGTGCGTCTGATCGGACGCGAGTTCGTCGGCGGCGGCTACGTCACCGTGCTGGTGCGTGGCGAGACCGGCGCGGTCAACGCCGCCGTGCGCGCCGGCGCCGACGCCTGCGAGCGTGTCGGCGACGGACTGGTGGCGGCGCACATCATCGCGCGGCCGCACCGCGAGGTGGAGCCGGTCCTGGGCAAGACGGGGGATTGAGCCTCCAGCGACCAGCCGCCAGCTCGGCGGCGGCGCTGAACGCAGATCTTTAGCGGCATCATTCATCAACGATCGATTTCGAAGACGGAGAAGCAACCATGGCAAACGAAAACTACGGTATTGCATTGGGCATGATCGAAACGCGCGGACTGGTGCCGGCCATCGAGGCGGCCGACGCCATGACCAAGGCGGCGGAGGTGCGTCTGATCGGACGCGAGTTCGTCGGCGGCGGCTACGTCACCGTACTGGTACGCGGCGAGACCGGCGCGGTCAACGCCGCCGTGCGCGCCGGCGCCGACGCCTGCGAGCGTGTCGGCGACGGACTGGTGGCGGCACACATCATCGCGCGTCCGCACCGCGAGGTGGAGCCGGTCCTGCCCACCGGCGGCAGCCCCGAAACCCCGGCACGGGCGGCCTGAGCCAGCGACCAGCTCGATGTCCTCCGCTGGAGGCTGACGGCTGGAAGCTGGAGGCTGGAAAGATCCGATGCCCGCGCAACGCACCGACCAACGCATCCTGGGCTATCTGGGCCGGGCGCTCAGCCTGGAGCTCTCGGCGGTTCAGCTCTACAGCACCCAGGCGCGGCTCCCCGCCCCC
>NZ_AONC01000030.1 GCF_000585215.1 Imhoffiella purpurea
ACGGCCACGACGACAACGACCGCCACCCGCTCGACAACCCTATTTGACACCGCTGGCGGCATGAGTGTGGACCGGAGTTATGATCACCGCCCATAGCTAGGAAGCTCTGGCCACGGGGTATAATTCGACGTCTACTTCCTTCATTCGGTCTTTTCATGTTGGTCGAAGCCAAGAAGTGACATTCGCGTAGAGGACACGGAAGGGCCAACCGGCAGTGCCATTTAGCCTATCTTTGATTCAGGTTTTTCGGTTTAGCCGTCTCAGTGGAATATATACCGAGCTAATGCCAATTTTTCGGTGTTTTACTCGCCGACAATGGCAAAGTTTTCCGTCAGCAACGATCGTAATTCACCACGATATTGGTTCGGGTGACGAAAGAAATTCTCGCAAGCGGATTTGAAGTCATCGAACGACTCGAAATAGCGATTATAGAGCACCGTCTTTTTGAAATACTTCCAGAATCGCTCGATCAGATTGAGATTTGGCGCATAGGGCGGGAGAAAGACCAATTGCACGCGTGATGTCTCCAAGTGCTCACGAACCGCCTTGGAGCGATAGTAGCGCGCATTGTCGCAAATCACGTGTATCACCGCCGCGTCTGGGTGCCGCTGCTCAAGTTGTTGCAGCAGAGCGATGGTCGAGACGGCATTGATGCTGTCGTCGAAACGGACAACGGGTTCGAGGCGATTGAGATCGATGGCACCGTTGATGTTGACGCGCCGCCGCCCGGTGTTGGAGCGGATCTCGCGATCCTCGCCGCGCTTGATCCAGCCCTGGGCGATGACCGGATTGTGCTGCGGGTGGACCGCATCCATGAAATAGATGGGATCCGCATCACCCTTGGTTTGCTTGAGTTTTTCGTACTCGGCGAGGAAGGCTTTCTGGGCCTCGGGATCGGCCTTGCCAGGGATGAGCTTGGGTTTCTTGTAGACGTAGCCCAAGCGATGCAGCAGCGCCGTTATGCCGCTGACGGTGTAGGCCACGTCAAAGGTGTCTTCGATCCACTGGGCGACAGCCTTGGCGCTGAGATAGAGGTGGCTTTGCAGGTGCGCTTCCAAGTACGCCAATTGCGCGGCGTCGAGCTGGCAGGCGCTGCCACGGAACGCCACGTGCCCCAGCGATTTCAGGCCATCCTGGCGATAGCGCTTGAAATGGTTGCGCACCGTATTCGGGTCGATCTGCAGCACCTCTGCGATTTGCTCGGCTGTCCAGCCGGTCGCGAGTAGAACCACGGCCTTGATCCGATCAGCCTCGCGTTTATCGCGCGTACCTCGGTGAGCGGCACGCAGCTCCGCGAGTTGCTTGTCAGTGAGGCTGTAGTCAGACATGGCGAAGATTCTACAGATCCGGTCGATGTGTCACAAAATGCCTGTCGGCGAAAAACTCAAATGAGAGCGGTATAGGACGTGAAATTGCTGTGAAACAAATTCTACAGAACCTCAAGAATGGAAAGACCGAGATCACCGAGATTCCATGCACACGGGCCGGCACTGGCAAGCTACTCATCCGCACGCGTTGCTCACTCGTTTCGGCAGGAACGGAGCGAATGCTCGTCGATTTCGGCAAAGCCAACCCCATCGAAAAGGCCCGTCAGCAGCCAGACAAGGTTCGGATGGTCTTGGACAAGATGAAGACCGATGGACTGGTGCCGACCGTAGAGGCTGTGCTCAATAAGCTAGAGCAGCCCTTGCCGCTCGGCTATTGCAACGTCGGCGTGGTGGCCGAGCTGGGTGCGGGGGTGACTGATTTCGCCGTCGGCGATCGGGTCGCCTCGAACGGCAAGCACGCCGAGATGGTTGGCGTACCGGTGAACCTGTGCGCGAAAGTCCCAGATACGGTTTCGGACGAAGCGGCGGCCTTCACTGTCATCGGCGCGATCGCTCTCCAGGGCATCCGGCTGGTTCAGCCGACCCTCGGGGAAACGGTGGTGGTGACCGGTCTTGGTCTGATTGGCCTGATGACGGTGCAGCTGCTCCGGGCGCACGGCTGCCGGGTACTGGGGCTGGATTTCGATCCGGCCAAGCTGGCCTTGGCGCGCGATCTCGGGGCGGAGACAGTCGACTTGTCGACCGGGCAGGATCCGGTTTCCGTTTCACAGACCTTCTCGCGCGGTCGCGGTGTCGATGCCGTCATCATCACCGCCTCGACCCAGAGCAATGAGCCGGTCCATCAGGCTGCGCTCATGTGCCGTAAGCGCGGGCGGATGGTGCTGGTGGGTGTGACTGGTTTGTCGCTCTCACGCGCGGACTTCTACGAGAAGGAGCTGAGCTTTCAAGTCTCCTGCTCCTATGGGCCAGGGCGTTATGACCCGGCCTATGAGGAAGGCGGAAACGATTATCCAGTTGGCTTCGTGCGTTGGACTGAGCAACGCAATTTCGAGGCCGTTCTCGACATGCTGGCGGACGGCCGGCTGGATGTGACGCCGCTGATCTCGCATCGCTTCAAGCTCGATGCAGTCGAGCAGGCCTACGCGGTCGTGGGCGGCTCCGAGCCTTCGCTCGGTATTCTGCTGGAGTATCCCAGCGAGGATGAGGTGCCGCTGGAGACCCTGACCCAGCGCACGGTGGTGCTCAAGCCCGCGCCAAGGGCCGCGGGGAGTGCAGGACGGCCAACCGTGGGTTTTATCGGCGCCGGGAACTATGCGACCGGTGTCCTGATCCCTGCCTTCACCAAGACGCGGGCACGGCTCAAGTCGGTCGCCACGAGCGGCGGAATCAGTGGCGTGCATGCCGGCCGAAAGCACGGCTTCGAGGAGACAACGACGGACTCCGCGGGACTGATCCGGGATCCGGCGATCGATACCGTTGTGATCACGACCCGGCACGACTCGCACGCACGCTTCGTCTGCGAGGCCGTGGGCGCGGGTAAGCATGTATTCGTCGAGAAGCCCTTGGCACTCAATCCGGCGCATCTGAGCCGGATTCGCGACCTCTATGAGCCACTGGCCCAGCAGGGCCGTGCGCCCTTGCTGATCGCCGGCTTCAACCGGCGCTTTTCGCCCTTGGTGCAGAAGGCTCGGGCGTTGCTGGCTGGGGTGACTGAGCCTAAGACATTTGTGATGACGGTCAATGCGGGGGAGATTCCGCCGGATCACTGGACGCAGGACCGGGCGGTCGGCGGCGGGCGAATCATCGGAGAGGCCTGCCACTTCATCGATCTGCTGCGCTACCTGGCCGGATCGCGGATCACAGAGGTCCAGGCGATGCGCATCGGCGAGGGCGTGACGATTCGAGACGATAAGGTGACGGTCAGCTTGGGTTTCGAGGACGGCTCGTTCGGGACGGTTCACTATCTGGCGAATGGCCACAAGTCCTTTCCGAAGGAGCGGCTGGAGATCTTCGGCGGAGGGCGGATCTTGCAGTTGGACAATTTCCGCGTCCTGCGCGGCTTTGGCTGGCCCGGCTTCAAGTCCATGAAGCTGTGGCGGCAGGACAAGGGGCAGACGGCCTGTGTCGCGGCCTTCGTCGAGGCGATTGCGACTGGAGGCGAGGCGCCGATTCCGTATTCGGAGCTGATCGAAGTGGCGGAGGTGACCTTCGAGGTTGCTGAGCGCATGGGGTGAGGCTGATAAACCGAATCTGGATGTTGGAGCATGCTCGTACGGCAGCTCGCACTTTTCTTGCCCACAATGCACTATCTGAGATGGCGCCAGCTCTATTGGCGGTTCTATCTGCTCGGGTCGCGCGCCACTCGGCGCGCTCGGCCGCTGCCGCCTTCGATCGGTGTTTGTCAGCTCCTTCTCGTTGCACCGATCAAGCGCTGTCCGGGATGGCTTGGCGATGGTTTCCGGTTCTTGAATCGGACGGTACCATCGTCGCCGATCCCATGGCATGCGGCCGATCTACCTAAGCTCTGGCTCTATAACCTCCATTATTTCGATTATTTGCATCAGCCGGGCATGTCTCCGGACAGAGGCGTTGCGCTGATTCGGGACTGGATCGCGCAGAATCCTCCTTATCGGGGCAATGGCTGGGAGCCTTATCCCATCTCCCTGCGGATCGTGAACTGGTTGAAGTTCATGAATCGGCAGATGCTGGGGCAGGACATGCTGGAGCTGATGGCGGTGTCTCTGTTCGAACAGACCCGGCATTTGCGCCGGAGCCTGGAATACCATCTACTCGCGAATCATCTGTTCAAGAATGGGGTGGCTCTGCTGTTCGCGGGTGCCTGTCTGCGCGGCGGTGATGAGCCCGGCGAGTGGTACCGAAAGGGCGCCGAGATCCTGCGCGCTGAGATCGCGGAGCAGGTCCTGCCGGACGGCGGACATTTCGAGCGATCTCCCATGTATCACGCCATCGTCCTCGAGGACGTGCTGGATTGTTTGAATCTAGTGGCGTTGCAGGGGCGTGCTGGCGTCACATCGATGCCGGGTGCTTGTGGTGACGGCAGGAGCGATCCGAATCTCGCTGGCCTGCTGCGGGCGACGGCGGAGCAGATGCTGCGCTTCCTGTCTGACAGTGTTCATCCCGACGGCACCTTGCCTCGCTTCAATGACACGGCCGAGGGTATTGCTCCCTCGCTCGACCAGCTTTGGGAGTATGCGACACGTTTGCAGGTGGCCGTGCCTGAGCGGCCTGCTGCGGGCAGCTCGGCATCCTCAGCGACGGATGGAACGTCGAGAATCATCGAGAAGCCTGATTTCGGACTGGCCACTCTTTCTGCGGGGACATGGCGTTGCGTGATCGATTGCGGCGCTATCGGCCCCGACTATCAGCCAGGTCATGCCCATTGCGATACCTTGAGTTACGAGCTGACATGGAACGGGAGACTGGTTGCGGTGAATGCAGGAACCTTCGAATACGCTGGCTCGGAGCGTAACGGATTCCGCCGGACGAGCGCGCACAACACGCTCGAGCTGGACGGCGAGGAGCAGCATGAGATCTGGGCGACGTTCCGTGTCGCGCGCCGCGGTTATCCTCAAGAAATTCGTGCTTGGGAAGAGGCTGGAGGCCGGGTCTGTTTTTCCGGGAAGCACACAGGGTACCGACGATTGCCTGGTCGGCCTGTTCATGAGCGGAGGGTCTCTCTATCCAACGACTGTCTGCGTGTCGAGGACCGGATCGCCTCGCGCCGGTGTCACCAAGCCGTTAGCCGCCTGCATTTGCATCCCGATGTTTTGGTATTGGCCTGTGATGGCAAGACAGCACGGCTGTCCGTCGATGGTAAGTGCTTGGTCATGGAGGTCGAAGAGGGTGTCTTGTCGGCGGATACGTACGCGTTTTCACGGGAGTTCGGTTTGAAGGAAGCGGCAACGGTTTTGACGGTTTCCAAGCAGCTTCAGAGTGGCTCTCATATCGCCTATCGTCTGAGGTCTGCATGAGGATTCTGTTTCTCTCTCACTACTTCCCGCCTGAAGTCAACGCGCCCGCGACCCGAACATTCGAGCACTGTCGTGAATGGGTGCGCTTGGGTCATGAGGTTACGGTTGTCACCTGCGCCCCGAATCACCCGCGTGGTGTGGTTTACGACGGCTATCGGAATCGGCTCTACCAGCGCGAGGAGATGGAGGGCATCCAGGTCGTTCGGCTCTGGACCTATGTGACGGCCAACGAGGGCTTTCTTAAGCGGACGCTCAACTATATGTCCTATTTGGTGGCTGTCGTCCTGGCTCTGCCCTGGCTGCCGAAGGCGGATATCGTGATCTCGACGTCGCCTCAGTTCTTCAATGGTCTGGCGGGGTATTTCACCAGCCGGTTGAAGCGCTGTCCTTGGGTGCTGGAGATTCGCGATCTCTGGCCTGACTCGATCCTTGCCGTTGGCGCCATTACCAATAAACGCATCATTCGTTTATTGGAGTGGCTGGAGGCCTTCGCCTACCGGAAGGCCGATCATATCGTGCCGGTGACCGATGCCTTTCGGAGATACATGATCGATCGCGGCGTGGATGAGGCAAAGATCACAGTCATCAAGAACGGGGTGGATCTGAGCTTCTACCCGGGGGGGGCGGCGGATGCAGGTCTGGCGAGAGAGCTTGGCGTGGAAGGGCGCTTCATTGCCGCTTATGTCGGAACGCATGGAATGGCTCATCATCTCGAGACCGTCCTGGAGGCGGCTGCGCTAGTCGATCGGTCGGACATCGTTTTCCTGCTGGTGGGAGACGGCGCGGAGCGCGCCCGGTTGCGCGCGCTCCGGGACGAGATGGGGCTGGCCAATGTGATCATGCTGGATCAGCTGCCCAAGAGCCGCATGCCCGCCCTATGGTCGTTGACGGACGCGAGTCTCGTGCTGCTGCGTCGTTCCGATCTGTTCAAGACCGTGATCCCATCCAAGATCTTCGAGAGCATGGCGATGGAGGTGCCGATCATTCTGGGCGTGGAGGGCGAGGCCCAGTCCCTTATCGATGCGGGGGAGGCTGGACTCTGCATTGCGCCGGAGAATGCAGCGGAGCTGGCGCGTGCTGTAGAGCGGTTGTGTGACGACGAGGGGCTGTGTCGGCAGCTGGGGAGGAACGGACGGCAGTATGTCGAGACGCATTTTGACCGCAGCCATTTGGCCAAGCGCTATGAGGATGTGCTCTCTTCGACCTGTGGCACTCGATCCGCTGGCTCGTGAAAGGAGATTGATTCGATATGAAGACATTGACGGTCTTTGGCACTCGCCCGGAGGCCATCAAGATGGCCCCCGTCGTTCAGGCGCTGGCGGCCGCCCCCGAGGTCGAGAGCCAGGTTTGCGTCACGGCGCAGCATCGGCAGATGCTGGATCAGGTATTGAGTCTGTTTGGTATCACGCCAGAATTCGATCTCGATCTGATGCAGCCTGGACAGGACTTGACGGACATCACCTCACGCGTCCTGGCCGGCCTGCGTAACATTCTGCGCGAGACGCGCCCTCAGCTGGTGCTGGTCCATGGCGATACGACGACGACTTTTGCGGCATCGCTCGCGGCCTTCTATGAGCGCATCCCGGTCGGGCATGTGGAAGCCGGTCTGCGGACCGGGAACATCTATGCGCCCTGGCCGGAGGAGATGAATCGACGCCTGACCGGGAGTATCGCGGAGTGGCATTTCGCGCCGACGGAGCGGGCGCGCCAGAATCTGCTGCGCGAGGCGGTTCGGCCCGAGCGGATCATCGTGACGGGCAATACGGTGATCGATGCCTTGCTCGACGTCGTTCGCCGGCTGCGAGAAGACGATGGGCTGAGCGCCGAGATCGAACGTGATTTCGATTTCCTGGATTCCAGTCGACGGATGATCCTGGTGACGGGCCATCGGCGCGAGAACTTTGGCGAGGGGTTCGAGCGGATCTGTCAGGCGCTGGCCGTGCTGGCGGAGCGGGAGGACGTTCAGATCGTCTATCCGGTGCATCTGAATCCGAATGTGCAGGATCCGGTGCGCCGCTTGCTTGGGGGTAAGGGTAATGTGCATCTGATCGAGCCGCTGGACTATTTGCCGTTCGTGGCCTTGATGGACCGGGCGAGCTTTCTGATCACGGATTCCGGCGGTGTTCAGGAGGAGGCCCCTTCACTGGGCAAGCCGGTTTTGGTGATGCGGGAGACGACCGAGCGTCCGGAGGCGGTGGAGGCGGGGACGGTTCGGCTGGTGGGCACCGACGAGACGGCGATCGTGCGGGAGGCGTCTCGCCTGCTCGATGATCCGGCCGCCTACGAGAGGATGTCTCAGGCGCACAATCCCTACGGCGATGGGCAGGCGGCGGCGCGGATTCTGGGCACTCTGGTATCGACGCGGTTATAGGAGCACGTCAGTATGAATCAAACGCTCTGTATCATGGGGTTGGGTTATATCGGTCTGCCGACGGCCAGTCTGCTCGCGAGCAAGGGGCTTCGCGTGCATGGAGTCGACGTCAGCGCACGGGTGGTGGAGACCATCAGCGCGGGTCATATCCATATTCGCGAGCCGGCGCTGGATATCCTGGTCAAGTCGGCCGTGCAGAGCGGACGTCTGACGGCCCATACGGAGCCGACGGCGGCGGACATCTTCATTCTGGCCGTTCCGACGCCGTTCAAGGATGGTTTCGAGCCGGATTTGCGTTATGTGGAGGAGGCGACGCGGGCCATTGCTCCTTGTTTGGCTGCGGGTAATCTGGTGATCCTGGAATCGACCAGTCCCGTCGGCACGTCGGAGAAGGTTGCTGCCTGGATCTCGGAGGCACGACCGGATCTGGTTGTGCCGAGACGCGGGATTCAGGAGATCGAGGCGCCAGAGTCGATCCATGTAGCGCATTGCCCTGAGCGGGTGCTGCCGGGTCAGATCATTCGCGAGCTGGTGGACAACGACCGGATCGTCGGTGGGGTCGATGAGGCGTCGACTATCGCCGCCGCCGATTTCTATCGCCAGTTCGTGGCCGGGGAGGTGTTGGAAACCGACAGCCGAACGGCCGAGCTGGCGAAGCTGACGGAGAATACCTTCCGGGATGTCAACATTGCCTTGGCCAACGAGTTGTCGCAGGTCTGCGACCACCTGGGTGTGGATGTCTGGGACCTGGTGCAGCTCGCCAATCGTCATCCGCGGGTGAATGTGCTGCGACCGGGGCCCGGTGTGGGCGGGCACTGTATCGCGGTCGATCCCTGGTTCATCGTGCACTCGGCGCCCGAGCAGGCGCGTCTGATTCGGTTGGCGCGCGAGGTGAACTCGGGCAAGCCGGAGCAGGTGATGGCGAAGGTGCGGGCGAAGGCTGCGCGGTTTCAGAGTCCGACCATCGCTTGCCTGGGGCTTGCCTACAAACCGGATATCGATGATCTGCGCGAGAGTCCTGCGCTGCATATTTCAGAGCGGCTGGCAAGCGAGGGAGTGGGGCGTGTGCTGGCGGTCGAGCCGCATATCGAGTCTTTGCCTGCGGCCCTGAAGGAGGCGGGCGTCGGCCTTTGCGGTCTGGACGAGGCGTTGGCGGAAGCCGATATCGTGCTCGGTCTGGTCGCGCATCGTGGTTTTCGAAAGGTATCGCGTCAGTTGCTTCAGGAGAAGATCGTGATCGATACCTGTGGGATTTGGAGATAGTCCCCATCCAGGGGTAGACATGCCCCGCTGCGGTGAGTTAAGCGCCCCTGAAGACTGGCCCTCGTCAGCTTTGTTTGGTCTGACCTTCGAGCCTGTCATGAATCTCCCTCCTCAAACAGGCCAGCGCCGTTTCGCAGGTGATCGGCGTATCGTCTTCGGTCGTGATGAAAAAGACGTCATCGACCTCCGCGCCCACGGTGGCGATCTTGGCGTTCTGCAGCCTGATACCGCATTGCTGGAAGACTGCGCCGACCTCGGCGAGCAGGCCGGGGCGGTCGAGCGTGGTGAGCCGCATGATGGTGCGATGATTGGGCTCGTCGGCCGAGAAGTTGATGCGGGTCTCGATCGGGAAGTGACGTAGACGGCGGGGGACAGTACGGGCGACCCGGATGGGGCTTTCCCCCTGCTCCATGATGCTGGCCGTGAGGTTGGAGCGGATCTCTTCCATGTGCAATTCGTTTTCCACCGGCTCTCCGTCCTGGTCCAGGACCTGGTAGCTGTTGACGGCCATGCCGTCGTCGGTGGTCATGACGCGGGCATCCATGACGTCGAGCCCCATCTGGTCCAGCGTCGCCGTGGTGCGGGCGAACAGATTGGCGCGGTCGCGGGTGTAGATGAAGATCTCGGTGCCGCCGCGGGCGGTGACGGGGCGGATGACCACCAGTGGCTGATGCGTTGGGTCGGCGGAGAGGATCTGACGGGTCTGCCAGGCGATCTCGTCCGGGGAGTTGTGCAGGAAGAAGTCCAGGCTGAACTTGAGCCAGAGGGCGTTGCAGGCGCTGGGGTCGCCGCCGTAGCGGGCTACCAGGCGCATGCTCTCGGCCTGTTTCTGGCTGATGAGCTCGTCCTGGGCCTGGGGGTTGTCGAGTCCGCGCAGCAGGGCGCGGCGGGTCGCGTAATAGAGTTCGCGCAGCAGTGCGTCGATCCAGCTGTTCCAGCGTTCGGGGTTGGTGGCCCGGGCGTCGGCGACGGTGAGCAGATAGAGATAGTCGAGCCGGTTGGGGTCGCCGATCAGTTCGGCGAAGGATTGCACCACTTCGGGATCGCTGATGTCCTTGCGCTGGGCGGTCATGGACATCACCAGGTGGTGCTCGACCAGCCAGGCTACCAGCCGGCTGTCGAACTCGCTGAGGCCGTGCAGGCGGCAGAAATCCCAGGCGTCGCGCGCGCCCAGCGTCGAGTGGTCGCCGCCGCGTCCCTTGGCGATGTCGTGGAAGAGTCCGCCCAGATAGAGGAGCTCCAGCTTGGGGATGCGGCGTCCGACCGCGCTGCACAGCGGGAACTCGTCGTCGTGTTTGGGGATGGTGAAGCGGCGCAGGTTGCGCACCAGCGTCAGGGTGTGTTCGTCCACCGTGTAGACGTGCAGCAGGTCGTACTGCATGCGGCCGACGATGTTGGCGAAGGCCGGGATGTAGGCCGCGAGCACCCCGTAGCGGTTCATGCGGCGGATGGCGTGCGTCAGCCCGTTCGATTCGCGGAAGATCTCCATGAAGAGACTGCGCGCGCGCAGATCGGCGCGGAAGTCGTCGTCGATGCGGTGGCGGTTCTCGCGGATCAGACGGATGGTGCTCGCGCGCACGCCCTCCAGCTCGGGACGGGTCTGGAGGATATGGAAGACCTCGAGCAGGGCGATGGGATAGCGTCTGAAGACGCTCGGCGAGGTGACCTCGAGATAGCCGCTGCGGGACTGGAAGCGTTTGTTGATCGGCACCGGCGGGCCGACGTCGTCGTGCAGCAGGATGGCCTCGCGGAAAAGCTGCAGCAGCATCTCGTTGAGACGGTTGAGTTCCTGCACGGTGCGGTAGTACTGCTGCATGAACTGCTCGACCGCGAGGTTGTTCGCGCCGTCGCAGAACCCGAACTGCTTGGCCAGGGTGCGCTGGTAATCGAACAGCAGCCGGTCCTCGCGCCGTCCGGTGAGCCGGTGCAGCGAGAAGCGGATCCGCCACAGCAGGGTCTGGCCGCCGACGAGCGCCTGGTGCTCGTGCTCGGTGAGGAACCCGTGTCCAACCAGATCGTGCAATGTCTCGGCGTCGAAATGCCGCTTGGCGACCCAGCCGATCATCTGGATGTCGCGCAGACCGCCCGGATTCTCCTTGATGTTGGGTTCCAGGTTGTAGGCGGTCTCGCCGTATTTGTGCCAGCGTGCGCGCTGCTCGGCCGCCTTGGCGGCGAAGAAGCGCTCGCTGTCCCAGATGTGCTCGGGGGCCGTGGCGGCACGCATCTCCTGGAACAGGGTCTCGCTGCCGCTCAGCAGGCGCGCCTCCAGCAGGTTCGTCATCACGGTGACGTCGTTCGATGCCTCGCTGACGCAGTCGGCGACCGTGCGCACGCTGTGCCCGATCTCCAGTCCGATGTCCCAGAAACAGGTGACGAGCTGTTCGAGGGGCCGGGTCAGCTCCGCGTCCGGCGCCATGAGGATGAGGATGTCGATGTCGGAGGCCGGCTGCAGCTCCTGGCGGCCGTACCCGCCGACGGCGATCAGCGCCGCCTCTTCAGGGTTCGGGCCGAGGTGGTGTTCCCAGAGCTCGCATAGAACCGCGTCGATGAGGTCGCTGCGCTCCCTGACGAGCGCCGCGATGGGGATGCCCAGGTCGAACTGGTGATAGAGATCGTTGCAGCCGGACTTGAGCCGCGATTTGTAGGTCGCGATCGGTGGGGGAGGGGGGGCGACCGGGGGCGCTGCCCCAGACGTATGGGGTGCTGGCGTTGCGTGATCCTCTGTCCGTGTGGGCTGGGTCATTGCGGGTCTGGCTGCGGCTCGTCTCGCTCTTCGGCGCGCAGGGTCAGGATCTCGTATCCGTCCTCGGTCACCAGCACGGTGTGCTCCCATTGGGCCGAGAGGCTGCGGTCCTTGGTGACCACGGTCCAGCCGTCGGGCAGGATCTTGATGAAGCGCTTGCCGGAATTGACCATGGGCTCCACCGTGAAGCACATGCCCGGTTCGAGCACGAGCCCCTCGCCCGGCTTGCCGTAGTGGAGGATCTGAGGATCCTCGTGGAACTCGCGCCCGATGCCGTGGCCGCAGTACTCCCGAACGACCGAATAGCCCTGGGATTCGACGAATTTCTGGATGGTGTGGCCGATATCGCCCAGGGTGGCGCCCGGGCGGATGGCGCCGATCCCGAGCATCATGGACTGCTGGGTGACGGTGACGAGCCGGCGTGCCAGTACCGAGGGCTCGCCGACGAAGAACATCTTGCTGGTATCGCCGTGATAGCCGTCCTTGATCACGGTGATGTCGATATTCATGATGTCGCCCTTTTTCAGGCGCTTGTCGCTCGGGATGCCGTGGCAGACCTGGTGGTTGATCGAGGTGCAGATGGACTTGGGAAAGCCCCGATAGTTGAGCGGGGCGGGAATCGCCTCCTGGACCTCGGTGATGTATTGGTGGCAGAGGCGGTCGAGCTCATCCGTGGTGACGCCGGGCTTGACGTGTGGGGCGATCATGTCGAGCACGTCGGCCGCGAGTCGGCCCGCGACGCGCATCCGCTCGATCGCTTCGGGTGTCTTGATCTTTACACTCATGTTGTCGTTTGAGGCGTCCACAGGAATCTGAATCGAATCTCGTCTGTGTGAAGGGCGATTGCCCGTATCGAATCGGCTATGGTATAAAACGCGGCGCGCTGCCGCAATGAACTCCAAATGGCCGATATATTTCTCAAGGAGTCGCTATCCGATATGGGTATCGATGCGCTGGCGCCAAGCGGAATGCCTCGGCTTTTCGATCTCTAGAATATCGGCCGTCTCCGGCGTGCATGTTGTCCTCGTGCCCTCTCGTCACCTTGCTCTCGTCCCCGAGTCAGGGGCGCTGGATGCTATGTGACGGGCATGCTCCGCCGGATTTCGAACCTAATGTCCACACACGTATCGGCACATGCGGCTGGGTGCCCGTCGACACGGGTTGTCGCGTGGGATGCGTGGAGGTCCAACCCAATTCAATCTTAGGAAGCAAGACCTTGAGCGAAGTCACGATGCGCCAGATGCTGGAGGCCGGTGTTCATTTCGGCCACCAGACCCGTTATTGGAACCCCAAGATGGCCACCTTCATCTTCGGGCACCGCAACAAGATTCATATCGTCAACCTGGAGAAGACCCTTCCGCTCTACCAGGAGGCGGTCAATTTCATGGGGACCTTGACGGCCAACGGCGGCAAGATCCTCTTCGTCGGCACCAAGCGCGCCGCGCGCGATGCCATCAAGGAAGAGGCCGCGCGCTGCGGCATGCCCTACGTCAACCATCGCTGGCTCGGCGGCATGCTCACCAACTTCAAGACCATCCGTCAGTCCGTCAAGCGGCTGAAGGAGCTTGAGGCGATGTTCGAGAGCGGTACCATCGAGCGCTTCAACAAGAAGGAAGCGCTGGGCCTGTCGCGCGAGCGGGACAAGCTCGAGCAGAGCCTGGGCGGCATCAAGAACATGGATGGTCTGCCGGACGCCATGTTCGTCGTCGACGTCGGTCACGAGAAGATCGCCGTGACCGAGGCCAACAAGCTCGGCATCCCGGTCATCGGCGTGGTCGATACCAACAACGATCCGAGCAACGTCGACTACGTGATCCCCGGTAACGACGACGCCATTCGCGCCGTGCGTCTCTATATCGCCGGTGCCGCCGACGCCGTTCTCGACGGCCGCAACACCGCAGCCGCCATGGTCGGTCGCGGCGACGCGATCGAAGAGGCTGGTGCGGCCGAGGAAGCGGCCGGCGCCGCCGACGCCTGATCGTACTGACCGACGGCGCCTCGGTGCGCCGTTTCAAGTGGTTGGCCCTGACGCCCCATGGCGTTTCGGGGCCGCCGCCATTAGATATTTTCTGTTTTTCCCGGCACGGGATAGAGGTGAATTAACCATGGCGATTACAGCCGCACTGGTCAAGGAGCTGCGCGAGCGCACTGGCGCCGGCATGATGGAGTGCAAGAAGGCGCTCGTCGAGTCCAATGGGGACATCGAGGCCGCCATCGAGGCGATGCGCAAGTCCGGTCAGGCCAAGGCCGCCAAGAAGTCCGGCCGCACCGCCGCCGAGGGCGTCGTCGTGATCCGTATTTCGGATGACGGCAAGCGCGGCGTCATGGTCGAGATCAACTGCGAGACCGACTTCGTCGCCAAGGACACCAATTTTCAGGCCTTCGCCGACGCGGTCGCCGAGACCGCGCTCGCGGGTTCCGCGGCGGATGTGTCCGAGCTGGCGGGTCAGTCCCTGGCCAGCGATGCTTCGCTCACCGTCGATGGCGCCCGCGAGGCATTGATCGCCAAGATCGGCGAGAACGTCCAGGTGCGTCGTCTGATGCGCTTCGAGTCCGCCGAAGGTACGCTCCATAGCTATATCCATGGCGTGCGTATCGGTGTCATGGTCGAGCTCGCCGGCGGCGACGAGACCCTCGGGCGCGACATCGCCATGCACGTCGCGGCCAGCAATCCGCTGTGCGTCGACGCCTCCCAGGTCCCGGCCGAGATGCTGGACAAGGAGCGCGAGATCTTCAAGGCGCAGGCCCTCGACAGCGGCAAGCCCGAGGCGATCGTCGAGAAGATGATCGAAGGCCGCATGCGCAAATATCTCCAGGAGGTGACCCTGCTGGGTCAGCCCTTCGTCAAGGATCCCGATCAGTCGATCGAAAAGCTGCTCAAACAGTCGGGCGCCAAGGTCGTCTGCTTCGCGCGGGTCGAGGTCGGCGAGGGGATCGAGAAGAAAACCGAGAATTTCGCCGAAGAGGTCATGGCGCAGGTTCGCGGCGACTGATCGATTGGGGTATCCTGCTTCATCCGGACGATCTTTCCGCAACCAATTCGGCGACGAGGTAGACGGCCATGGCGGCCTCAGTGTATCGACGCATCCTGCTCAAGCTCAGTGGTGAGGCGCTCATGGGTTCGGGTTCCTATGGAATCGACCCGGATGTTCTCCAACGCTTCGCGCAGGAGGTCGCCGGTCTCGCTGCCGAGGGCGTGCAGGTCGCGCTGGTGATCGGAGGCGGGAATCTGTTCCGCGGCGGGATCATGGCCGCCAAGGGCATGGACCGCGTCACCGCCGATCAGATGGGCATGCTGGCGACCGTCATGAATGCCCTGGCGATGCAGGACGCCCTTGAACGGATGGGCGTCGCCGCCCGTGTCATGTCGGCGCTCAAGATCAATCAGGTCTGCGAGGACTTCATCCGCCGGCGCGCGATACGCCATCTCGACAAGGGGCGGGTCGTCATCTTCGCCGCCGGAACCGGAAACCCCTTCTTCACCACCGACTCGGCCGCCAGTCTGCGCGCGGTCGAGATCGGTGCCGATCTTCTGATCAAGGCCACCAAGGTGGACGGCATCTATTCGGCCGATCCGGTGACCGATCCCTCCGCGACCTTCTATCGCAGAATCAGCTACGACCAGGCGCTGCGCGAGGATCTCAAGGTCATGGACACCACGGCCATCGTGCTGTGCCGGGAACACGGGATGCCACTTCGTGTAATGAATATCAACGAAACGGGTGCCTTGCTGCGGCTGATTCGCGGCGAGGATGTCGGGTCGTTGGTGGTAAGCGAGAACTAACATGATCGACGATATCAAGACAGATGCTGCCGACCGGATGGCCAAGAGCGTCGAGGCACTCTCGCACGAGCTCGCCAAGATCCGGACCGGGCGCGCGCATCCCTCGCTGCTCGACCACATCATGGTCTCCTATTACGGCTCCGATGTCCCGATTCGCCAGGTCGCGAACATCAATGCCGAGGATGCCCGCACCCTCTCGGTGGTGCCATGGGAAAAGAACATGGTGCAGGCCATCGAGAAGGCGATCATGCAGTCCGATCTGGGGCTGAATCCCAATACCGCCGGGACCGTGATCCGCGTGCCCATGCCGCCGCTGACCGAGGAGCGCCGCCGCGACCTCATCAAGGTGGCGCGCCACGAGGCCGAGCAGGCCCGTGTCGCCGTGCGCAACATCCGTCGCGACGCCAATCACGAGCTCAAGGAGCTGGTCAAGGAGAAGATGATCTCCGAGGACGACGAGCGCCGCGGTCAGGAGATCGTGCAGAAGCTGACCGACCAGTACGTCAAGGACGTGGATTCGGTGCTGGCCGAGAAAGAGCAGGACCTGATGTCCATTTGAGGCCGCGGGGACCGACGGCGATCGACACCATCGTGGAAACAGCAGCACCCGCCGCGCTCGCTTCAGAGCCCAACGAACGCATTCCCAGGCACGTCGCCATCATCATGGACGGCAACGGGCGCTGGGCCAAACAGCGCAATCTCCCGCGTACCGCCGGTCATCGCGAGGGCGTCAAGAGCGTGCGCGCCGTGGTCGAGGAGAGCGTGCGCCGCGGCGTCGGGACCCTGACCCTGTTCGCCTTCAGCAGCGAGAACTGGCAGCGCCCGCGCTCAGAGGTGAACGTGCTCATGGAGCTGTTCATCAGCGCCCTGCGCGGCGAGGTCCGGCGCATGCACGAGAACAATGTGCGCTTTCGGGTCATCGGCGAGCGCACCGCCTTTCCCGAGAAGCTTCAGCATCGGATCGCCGAGGCCGAGGCCCTCACCGCGGGCAATACCGCGCTCAACCTGCAGGTGGCCGCCAACTACGGCGGACGCTGGGATATCGCTCAGGCCGCGCGAAGGCTGGTCGCCGATGTCCAGGCCGGTCTGCTGGATCCGGACGCCGTCGACGAGCAGGCGCTCTCCAGCAGGCTGTCCTTCCCGGATCTGCCCGAGCCCGATCTTTTCATCCGCACTGGGGGCGAGCAGCGCTTGAGCAATTTCGTGCTTTGGCAGTCCGCCTATTCCGAACTCTATTTCTCCGACCGGCTGTGGCCGGATTTCGACGAGGAGGCATACGCCTTGGCGCTAACCGAATACGGGCGGCGTCAGCGCCGCTTCGGGATGACCGGCGAGCAGGTTCAATCCGCTCCTCTCGTGGCGGTCTATGGACGGGGTTGAGGTCTTGCAGGTATCGAGCAGCCTGCGGCAGCGCACCCTGACCGCCGTCGTTCTCGGGCCGCTGGTCATCGCCGCCGTGCTCTGGCTGCCGACTCCGGCGTTCGCCCTCTTCTTCGGCCTGGTGGTGATGGGGGCCGGCTGGGAGTGGTGCGGACTGGCGGGTCTCGTCTCGCTCCCGCAACGCGCCGCCTATCTGGCGCTCATCGCGGCCTGCATGGGCCTGCTCTGGCCGCAAGCGGACTGGCGCCTCTGGCTGATCGGGCTCAGCGTTCCCTGGTGGATCGCCCAGTCGGTGCGGATGCTGCGGATGCGCGAGGTCCTGCCGGTATCCGGTCTGCAGCCCCTGCTGCTTCCGGTCGGTCTGCTGGTGCTGGTGGCGCCCTGGGCCGCACTGGTCGATCTGCATCGGATCGGCCCGGCGCTGGTGCTCTTCCTCCTGGTGATCATCTGGACCGCCGATTCCCTAGCCTATTTCGTCGGGCGCCGCTGGGGGCGCGCCAAGCTGGCGCCCGCGGTGAGTCCCGGCAAGACCCTGGCGGGCGTCTATGGCGGGATCGCGGGCGCGGCCTTCTGCGGTCTGCTGTTCGCCTGGCAGCAATCGCTCGGCTGGTGGGCCGGTCTGCTGGTATTGCTCTTCTGCGCCTTCGCGGCTTCGATCTCGATCGTCGGAGATCTTTACGAAAGTTTCCTGAAACGCCGCCGCGGTCTCAAGGATTCGAGCCAGATTCTGCCGGGCCATGGTGGCCTGCTGGACCGTATCGACAGTCTCACCGCGGCCGCACCACTGTTTGCCCTGGGAATGACCTGGGCCCTCATGTGATCGGAGTAGGATTGTGATAGGCGTAACCGTACTGGGTGCGACCGGCTCCATTGGAGTCAGTACGCTCGATGTCATGGCTCGGCATTCCGACCGTTTCCGCGCCGTGGCGCTGACCGCCAACCGGGATGCGGAGCGGCTGGCCGAGCAGTGTCGGCAGCACCGTCCGCGCTATGCCGTCATGGTGGATCCGGACGCCGCGCGGCGTCTGGCCGATCTGCTCGCCGACATGTCGCAGCCGCCCGAGATCCTCACCGGGGTGGAGGGACTGGAGCAGGTCGCCGCGCTTCCCGAGGTCGACCATGTGATGGCGGCCATCGTCGGCGCGGCCGGTCTGCGTCCGACCCTGGCGGCGGCCAAGGCCGGCAAGCGCGTCCTGCTGGCGAACAAGGAATCCCTGGTCGTGGCCGGTGCCCTGCTGATGAAGGCCGTCGAAGAGAGCGGCGCCGAACTGCTGCCGATCGACAGCGAGCACAACGCCATCTTCCAGTGTCTGCCGCCCGATTTCTCCAAGGGCCTGGCCGAGGTCGGGGTGAGACGCATCCTGCTCACCGCCTCGGGCGGGCCGCTGCGCGACTGGCCGATCGAGCAGCTCTCCTCGGTCACCCCGGAGCAGGCCTGCGCCCATCCGACCTGGGCCATGGGGCGCAAGATCTCGGTCGATTCGGCGACCATGATGAACAAGGGGCTGGAGGTCATCGAGGCCTGCTGGTTGTTCGGGACCGATACCGACCATATACAGGTGGTCGTGCATCCCCAGAGCGTCATCCATTCCATGGTTCAATACGAAGACGGTTCGGTGCTCGCCCAGCTCGGCAACCCGGACATGCGCACCCCGATCGCGCATGCCATGGCCTGGCCGGAGCGGTTCGACTCGGGCGTAGCCCCGCTCGATCTCTTCGCCGTGGCCCGGCTCGACTTCCAGGAGCCCGACATGATGCGCTTCCCCTGTCTCGCGCTGGCCTTCCAGGCCGCTCGGCAGGGCGGTACGGCTCCGGCCGTGCTCAATGCCGCCAACGAGATCGCGGTGGCCGCCTTCCTCGATCGTCGCATCGACCTGCCGGGCATCGCCGCCGTGGTCGAGGGTACGCTCGACGCCATGCCCGAGGAGGGCGTCGAAGGGCAGGGGGTGGATTTCCTGCTCGACGTCGATCGCCGCGCCCGCGACTGCGCCGAGCACCTGGTTCAAACCCGTCGCTCCTGATCCCTGATATCGCCCTATGGATACGCTTTTCACCATCGGCTCCTTCCTGGTCGCCCTCGCGATTCTGATCGCGGTGCACGAATTCGGTCATTTCTGGGTCGCGCGCCGGCTGGGCGTCAAGGTGTTGAGGTTCTCGATCGGGTTCGGCCGGCCACTGCTGCGCTGGCAGCGCCATCCGGACGACACCGAATACGTGCTCGCGCTCTTTCCGCTGGGCGGTTACGTCAAGATGCTCGACGAACGCGAGGAGCCGGTACCCGAGGGCGAGCTGGGCCGGGCCTTCAATCGGCAGGCGTTGTGGAAGCGCTCGGCGATCGTGTTCGCCGGTCCCTTGTTCAATCTGCTGTTCGCCATTTTCGCCTACTGGGCCATCTTCATGGTCGGCGATACGGGCCTCAAACCGGTCGTCGCGGGCGTCGAGCCCGATTCCATCGCCGCCGAGGCAGGTTTCCAGCCGGGTGACGAGCTGCTGACCATCGGCGATCGTCCCGCGGGGAGCTGGGAGACGGCCGTCTTCGCCTTCACCGTGGATGCCATGAAGGGCCAGGACATGGTCGTGCGGGTACGCGATGATTCGGGTCTCGAGAGGGATCGCTGGATCTCCGGCGACACCGTCTCCAATCTGGCCGAGGAGCCCGACCTGATCGGCCGGCTCGGTTTTCAGCCGCGCCGTCCCGAGCTGCCCCCGGTGATCGGCGAGGTGGTCGCGGGCGAGCCGGCCGATCTCGCCGGTCTGCGGTTGGGTGATCGCGTCCTAACGGTGGACGGTTCGGCCATCACCTCCTGGAAGGCATTGGTGTCGTTGGTGCGCGAGCGCCCGGGCCAGACCCTGACGCTGGATGTCGAGGGCGCCGACGGTTCGCTGCGCGAGATTCGGATGACGCCGCGCGCGCTCGAATCCGAGGAGGGGGCGAGTGTCGGCCGAATCGGTGCCGGCGTTCTGGTGCCGGACGATCTCATGGACGGCTATCTGGTCGATGTCCGCTATGGCCCCGTGGACGCCATGCGTCAGGCCTTCGACAAGACCCTGGATACCAGTGTGCTGATGCTCAAGGTGATGGGGCGGATGCTGATCGGCGAGGCATCGATCCAGAATCTGAGCGGTCCCATCACCATCGCCGAGACGGCCGGTCGCACGGCGAGCTACGGGCTCGACTCCTTCGTCAAGTTCCTGGCCGTGGTCAGCATCAGCCTGGGCGTGCTCAACCTGTTGCCCATCCCGGTTCTGGACGGAGGGCACCTGATGTATTTCCTGATCGAGTGGATCAAGGGCAGCCCGGTCTCGGAGCAGGCCCAGATCCAGGGGCAGAAGGTCGGATTCCTGCTATTGGCCATGCTGATGACGCTCGCCTTCTACGTGGATCTGTCGCGGCTATTGGGCTGAATACACTGTTCCCTTATACTAGCGCGCCTTGGATGCCGACTTCTGGCTGACTTGGGCTTGATAAGGGGAACCCCTCTTGCGCGCGATCTCTCAGATTCTACGCGGTGGCGTCCGGCAAACCTATCTGCTGTTCGCCGTTCTTTTCTCCCCCGTTCTCCTCTATCCGAGCGCGGCCGCCGAGGCGGCCGTCTTTCAGGTCGCCGACATCCGGGTCGAGGGGCTGCAGCGCATCGCCCCTGGGACCGTTTTCAATTATCTGCCCGTCCAGGTGGGCGACACGGTCGGCGACGACGTCACCGGCGGGATCATCCGCGCCCTCTACCAGACCGGCTTCTTCGACGACGTGCGGGTCGAGCGCGACGGCAACGTCCTGGTGGTCTGGGTGCGCGAGCGACCGGCCATCGCCGAGATCAAGATCAGCGGCAACAAGGACATCGAGACCGAGGCGCTCACCAACGCCCTCGCCGATATCGGGCTCAAGGAGGGGCGGGTGTTCAACCGTTCCGTGCTCGACCGCATCGAGCAGGAACTGGAGCGTCAGTATTTCGCCCGCGGCAAGTACGGCGTGATCATCCAGTCCACGGTTTCGCCGCTCGAGCGCAACCGGGTCGGAATCGACATCGAGGTGATCGAGGGACTGACCGCCCGGATCAAACAGATCAACATCATCGGCTCCGAGGCATTCACCGAGAAGGAACTGCGCAAACAGTTCCAGCTCGGTCCCACGCGCTGGAATTCCTTCTATACCAAGAACGATCAGTATTCCAAGCAGAAGCTCGCGGGTGATCTGGAGACCCTGCGCTCCTTCTATTTGGACCGCGGCTACATCAAGTTCGACATCAAGTCGACCCAGGTCTCGATCAGCGCGGACAAGAAGGAGATCTACGTCACCGTCGTCATCGAGGAGGGCGAGCCCTTCCGCGTCAGCGACATCCGGCTCGCCGGCGAGCCCTCGGTTCCGGTCGAGAAGCTCTTTCCGCTGATTCAGCTCAAGCGCGGCGAATTCTTCTCGCGCAAGGCTACGACCGAGAGCGCCGAACGCATCTCCAACCTGCTGGGCGACGAGGGCTATGCCTTCGCCAACGTCAACACGGTCCCGGAGATCGACGACCAGGCTCATGAGGTCGCCGTCACCTTCTTCGTCGATTCCGGCAAGCGGGTCTATGTCCGCCGGGTCAACATGAAGGGCAACACCCGCACCCGCGACGAGGTGCTGCGCCGCGAGATGCGCCAGCTGGAGACGGCCTGGTTCTCGGCCGATCTGGTCCGCAAATCCAGGGAACGGCTCCAGCGTCTGGGCTATTTCGACGAGGTTTCGATCGAGACGCCCCCGGTTCCCGGGTCCGCCGATCAGGTGGACGTGGACGTGACGGTCAAGGAGAAGCCGGCGGGCAACCTGGCTGCCGGTGTCGGCTTCTCGCAGTCCCAGGGTATCCTGCTGAACGCCAGCATCACCCAGAACAACTTCCTGGGAACGGGCAAGAAGGTGTCCCTGGCGTTCAATACCAGCACCTCGACCCGTCTGTACCAGCTCGGCTACAGCAATCCCTATTATACGGTCGACGGCATCAGCCGCGGTTTCAACCTCTCGTATCGCGAGACCGACTACGACGAGCTGATCGGTGCCGACTACTCGACCGACGTGGGCGTCGCCGGCATGAACTTCGGTCTCCCCATCACGGATACCAGCCGCGCCGGGCTTGGCATCCGCTACGAGTACACGGATTTCACCGCGGGCCAGTCGGACGTCGCCCAGCAGTTCGTAGCGGACAACGGCAATACCTTCCACGATTTCATCCTGTCCGCCACCTATTCGGACGACACCCGGGACACGGCCATCTTCCCGACCTCGGGTTTTACCCGGACGCTCTATGGCGAGGTGTCGGTTCCGGGCAGCGATCTGCAGTATTACAAGGTCAGCTATTCGGAGCAGCATTTCGTCTCCCTGACCTCGCGCTATGTCTTCGCACTGTCGGGGGATGTCGCCTACGGTGACGGGTTTGGCGACACCGACACATTGCCCTTCTTCGAGAACTATTACGCGGGCGGTCCGCGCTCGGTGCGCGGCTGGGTCGCGAACTCGCTGGGACCGCGCGAGATCAGCACCGACGATCCGGTCGGCGGCAACCTCAAACTGGCCGGCAGTCTGGAGTTCTTCGCCCCCGCGCCCGTCGGCGGGCAGTTCGAGAAATCGCTGCGACTGGGCGCCTTCTTCGATTTCGGCAACGTCTGGGCGACGTCCGATTCCGATCTGCTGACCTCGACCGGGTTCGATCTGGGCGATCTGCGCTATTCCACCGGTCTGTCCGCGACCTGGCTGTCGCCGGTCGGGGCGCTCTCGGTGAGCCTGGCCTTCCCCCTCAACGAGGAGGATGGCGACGAGACACAGGTCTTCCAATTCGGGTTCGGTCAGACCTTCTAGTGGGTTGAGTGTGTTCGTGAAGATCCTTGCAATCGGCGTTTTCATGCTGCTGGCGGTGCTTCAGCCCCCGGCCATGGCAGGAGACTATCGTATCGCGGTGGTCGATCCCAATCGCGTGGTGGAGCAGTCGCCCCAGTACGAGGCCGCGCGCGACGCGCTGCAGCGTGAGGTCGAGGAGCGCGAGCGCACCCTGCGCGAACAGCAGGAACAGATCGCCTCGCTGCAGAGCAAGCTCGAGCGCGATGGCGCGCTCATGAGCGAGAACGAGGTGCAGCGGCTGCAGAACGACATCCGCAGCCGTACCCGGCGGCTCAAGTATGCCCGCGACGAATTCCAGGAGGATTTCGCCCTGCGTCAGAACGAGCTTCGGACCAAGCTGGGGCGCCAGGTCCAGGAGGTGGTCGTCGAACTCGCCAAGGAGCAGAAGATCGACCTCATCCTGAGCGATGGCCTGGTCTATTCCAATCCGCGGATCGACATCTCGGATCTGGTCATCGAGCGGCTCAAGGCCGAGTTCGAGAACAAGGCCGAGCTCGAGAAGAAGTGACGCTGCGGGTACGGCCTCCATCTCTCGCCCCGTTCCTCGGGTGGCGAGACGCATCACCATCGGAGAGAAGGCTTGGAGATCAATCTCACTGAGCTCGCCGCGCGTGTGGGCGCGTCCCTGCGTGGCGATGGCGATGTTCTGGTTTCCCGTGTGGCCCAGCTGAACCAGGCCGCCGAAGGAACCCTGTCCTTTCTCGGCGACGCCAAGTACCGCGCTCGCCTCGCCGAGACCAGGGCATCCGCCGTGATCCTGTCCGAGGCCGACGCCGACCAGTGTCCGGTTCCGGTCCTGGTCAGCAAGAATCCTTACCTGACCTTCGCCGAGGCGGCGCGTATCCTGCACCCGCCCGCGCCCGTGGTCGGCGGGGTGCATCCGAGCGCGGCGGTGGATCCGAGCGCGCGGATCGATCCGACGGCCTGGGTCGGTCCGCTGACGGTGGTCGAGGCCGACGCCGTGATCGGCGCCGGGGTCTTCGTCGGGCCGAGCTGCGTCATCGGCCAGGGCGTCCGGATCGGTGAGGATTCGCGTCTGGTCGCCCGGGTGACGCTGTGCGCCGGAACCCAGGTCGGGCGGCGCGCCTTGCTGCATCCTGGAGCCGTGATCGGGCGCGAGGGCTTCGGCTTCGCCCGCGATGGCGAGCGCTGGGTGCGGATCCCCCAGATCGGACGTGCCGTTCTGGGCGACGACGTCGAGATCGGGGCCAATACCTGTGTCGATCGCGGCGCCATCGGCGATACGGTTCTGGGCGATGGCGTCAAGCTCGACAACCATATTCAGATCGGACACAACGTCGAAATCGGCGACAATACCGCGATGGCGGCCAACACCGGCATCTCGGGCTCGACCCGTATCGGCCGCAACTGCACCATCGCCGGGGCGGTCGGCATGGCCGGCCACCTCGAGATCGCGGACAACGTGCATTTCACCGGCATGGCGATGGTGACCAAGTCCTTTCTGGAGCCAGGCGTCTACAGCAGCGGCATCCCGGCGATGCCGAGCGGCGCCTGGCGACGCAACGTGGCGCGCTTCAGACAGCTCGACGAGCTGGCGCGTCGATTGAAGCAACTCGAGACATCTCTGGAAATCATGAATCAAGCACAAGGGCGGGAGGAATCCTGATGGATGGATCGCATCCGGTGTCAGCGGATTCCGATCAGCAGCGCAGTCGCGCGGAGGACGTCATCGGCACCATGGATATCCATAAGGTGCTGAGTCTCTTGCCGCACCGCTATCCGTTTCTGCTGGTCGACAGGGTCGTCGATTTCAAGGTCGACGACTATCTGATCGCCTTGAAGAACGTCACCTTCAATGAGCCGTTTTTCACTGGGCATTTTCCTGTGCGACCCGTCATGCCGGGGGTCCTGATCGTCGAGGCGATGGCCCAGGCGACCGGGCTGCTGGCGATGGCCTCGCGGCCGGAAGAGGTCGGTGAAAAGTCGCTCTATTATTTCGTCGGGATCGACAAGGCCCGTTTCAAGCGTCCGGTGGAGCCGGGCGATCAGCTGATCATGGAGGTCAAGCTGGGGCCGGTGCGCCGCGGGATCTGGAAGTTCGATGGCGAAGCGCGCGTCGACGACAAGGTCGTGGCGACGGCCGAGATCATGTGCACGGCGCGGGACTTCACCGCTTGATCCATCCCTCAGCTCTGGTCGATCCAGGGGCCGAGCTCGACCCCAGCGTCGAGGTCGGCCCCTTCGCCGTCATCGAGTCCGGGGTCCGGATCGGTGCCGGGACCCGTATCGGTCCGCATGCCGTGGTGCGCGGGCCGACGTCGATCGGTCGCGACAACCGCATCTTCCAGTTCGCCTCGGTCGGCGAGGATCCGCAGGATAAGAAGTACGGCGGCGAGCCGACTCGCCTCGAGATCGGGGATCGCAATCAGATTCGCGAGTTCGCGACCCTGCACCGAGGGACGGTGCAGGACCAGGGCGTCACCCGCATCGGCGACGACAATCTCTTCATGGCCTATACGCATGTGGCGCACGACTGCCGTATCGGCAATCGGATCATCATGGCGAACGCCGCATCATTGGGCGGGCATGTCGAGATCCAGGACTGGGCCATCCTCGGCGGCTTCACCATCGTGCATCAGTTCTGCCGCATCGGCGCACACAGCTTCTGTGCAATGGGCTCGGTCCTGAGCCGGAACGTGCCGCCCTACGTGATGGTCGGCGGTCATCCGGCCGAGCCGCACGGCATCAACGGCGAAGGGCTGCGCCGGCGCGGATTCACCCCGGAGAGCATTCAGGCCATCAAGCGGGCCTACAGGTCGCTCTATATGTCGGGCCTCAAGCTCGACGAGGCGGTCCAGCGCATTCGCGGCATGGTCGACGACCAACCGGAGTTGGCGATTTTCGCCGACTTTCTGGCCGCGACCAATCGCGGTCTGGTGCGCTAGGAGCTCCGGATGCGTCCCTTCACTGTCGGTATCGTGGCCAACGAGGCCTCCGGCGATCTTCTCGGCGCGGCCATCGTTCGCGAGATGCGTCGTCTGTTCCCGGATGCGCGCTTCGTCGGGGTCGCCGGTCCCCACATGCTGGCCGAGGGGTGCGAGACGCTCTTCGAGATGGAACGATTATCGGTCATGGGGCTGATGGAGGTGCTGGGCCACCTGCGCGAGCTTCTGGGCTTGAGGCGGGCGCTGGTGCGCTATTTCCTCGCCGATCCGCCCGACATCTTCATCGGCGTGGATGCCCCGGATTTCAATTTGGGACTCGAGCGGCGTCTGCGCGAGTCCGGCATCAGGACCGCCCATCTCGTCAGTCCCACGGTCTGGGCCTGGCGTCCGGGGCGGGTCAAGGGCATTCGGCGCTCGGTCGATCTGATGCTGAGCGTCTTTCCCTTCGAGGAGACCTTTCTGCGACGGCACGGTGTGCCGGCGACCTATGTCGGTCATCCCTTGGCCGACGAGATTCCGCTGGAGGTCGACCGGGAGGCGGCGCGAGCCGCGCTCGGACTGCCGTCCGCGGGGACGGTCGTCGCCATCCTGCCGGGGAGCCGCGTCGGCGAGATGCAGCGCCTGGCCGCGCCCTTCATCGCGACGGCACGGCGTTGTCTCGACGCGCGGCCGGATCTGCGATTCGTGGTGCCCTGCGTGACCCCCAGATTGCGCGCCATGTTCGCCGATGCCCTGGCGCGCCTGGCGCCCGACCTGCCAGCGCTCCTGGTCGACGGACACAGCCGAGAGGCCATGGCGGCGGCCGACTGTCTGCTGACGGCCTCGGGTACGGCGACCCTGGAGGGGCTGCTCTTCAAGCGACCGATGGTGGTCGCCTATCGGGTCCATCCCATTTCCTATCATCTGGTGAAGCGGCTGGGGCTGATCAAGGTGCCCCATATCGCCATGGCGAATCTGCTCGCCGGGCGCGAATTGGCGCCCGAGCTGATTCAGTCGCGCTGCAGCCCCGAACTGCTGGCCCCGGCGGTGCTCGCCTTCCTCGAGGATCCGGCGCGGGTTGCCGAGATTCACTCCGAATACGCGCGGATCCATCGCGATCTGCGGCGCGGCGCGGCCGGCGAGGCGGCCAGGGTGCTCGTGGATCTGGCCGGGAGCCGGAGCACGTGACGCAGCTGCAGGGACTCGTCGCCGGTGTCGACGAGGCCGGCCGCGGTCCGCTGGCCGGACCGGTCGCGGCCGCGGCCGTGATCCTGGATCCGGCGCGTCCCATCGTGGGTATCAATGACTCCAAGAAGCTGACGGCGGCGCGCCGCGAACGGCTCGAGATCGCGATCCGCGACGGCGCGCTCGCCTATGCCGTCGCCTGGGCGAGCGTCGAGGAGATCGATCGGCTCAACATCCTCCACGCGACCATGCTGGCCATGCGCAGGGCGGTTGAGGCGCTGTCCGTGCGTCCCTCCCAAGTGCTCGTCGACGGCAATCGCTGTCCGGACTGGGATATGGATTCGCGCGCCATCGTCGGCGGCGATGCGAGCGTCATGGAGATCGGCGCGGCCTCGATCCTCGCCAAGGTCGCCCGGGACCGGCTATTGGTTCGGCTGGATCGCGATTTTCCCGGTTACGGCTTCGCCGTGCACAAGGGCTATCCGACCCCTGCACATCTGGATGCCTTGCGTCGGCTCGGTCCCTGTCCGCATCATCGGCGCAGCTTCGGTCCGGTGCGAAGGTCGCTCGCGGAATCGTCCGGCTAGTTCCGGCCTCGATCGCGATCCGCCGAATTGCGGCGAATCGAGCTATGATAGGTGCGCCGCGGTCGGGGGCATTGCCTCATCGGTCCCACCGCGTCTGGGGCGACTCCGTGCAATGCCTGTCTGTCCCTGGGTCAGGACGACGATGAGGCCTTTTCAGGACAATCCCCTTGGAGCGCCCGTCCGCCCCGACCGCCGTCGCTGGCCGCACCTCTGCGGCAGATCTCGGTGTTTCCTTCCATCTCATCGCGGGTGCGATCGTCCTGGTTGCCGCCTCGGTGCGTCTGTTCGGTCTGGATCACCTGCTGGTCTGGCACGACGAGGTCTTCACCCTGATCCGGGTCTTCGGTTACGCCCAGGCCGAGACGCTCTCGCACATCTTCAGCGAGACGCTGCTGACCCCGGCGGATCTGCTGCGCTATCAGATGCCCGATCCGTCCCTGACCTGGGCGGATGCAATGGCGGCCTTCGCCAGCCATCCCGAACATGCTCCGCTCTATTACATCCTGACCCGTCTGGCGACGGGGCTGCCGGTCGAGCCGATCGTAGCGGCGCGCGGTCTGTCCGCCCTGTTCGGCGTCCTGCTCATTCCGGCGATCTACTGGCTGATGCGCGAGCTTTTCGGCCGCGGACCCGTACCCTGGGTGGCGGCGATCCTGGTCGCCTGCTCCCCCCTGCAGCTCCTCTATGCCCAGGAGGCGCGTCAGTACGCGCTCTGGATGCTCATGCTGGTCGTCTCCAGCGCCGCGCTGGTCCGCGCCCTGAGGCACGACAGAAGGGGCGACTGGTGGATCTACGGCATCTCGGTCGTCTTGGGCTGTTATACCCATCTGCTCTTTCTGCTCATGATCCCGGTCCATGGACTCTTCGGGCTGGCCGACCAGATTCAGGCCCGGCGGCCGATCTCGCGTGTCAAGGTCCTGGCCATCCGCTGGTCGGTCAGCGTCCTCGCCGCGGTATCGCTCTTTTCGCCTTGGCTGTGGGTGCTGGCGAGGGGGCAGGAGCGGGTCGACCAGTTCACCGCCTGGATGACGAGGCCGATCGGCCTGACCGACATCCTCGCCGCCTGGTCGGACCATCTGGCGGCGGCCTTCGTCGACCTGTCCCCCGGGGCCGAGCCCTGGTGGGGGCTGCTCCTGATGCCTCTGATATGGGCGCTCTGGCGCTTCCTGCGTCTTGCACCTCGGTCGGGGATGTGGATGCTACTGCTCACCCTGGTCGTCTATGTGGGCGTCGTGCTCGGTCCGGATCTGCTGCTCGGCGGAAGCCGGTCGCTGCATGTGCGTTACGCTCTGCCGGCGATTCTCGCGGTCCAGCTGATGGTCGCCTGGGTCATCGGGCAACTGATCGCGGAGCCTTCCGGATCTCGTTCGAGGAGAGTTGGGGTGATCGCCTTGGCGGTTCTCGTGGTCCTGGGCGCCCTGTCCGAATCCCGCATCATGCTGGCCTCCACCTGGTCGAACAAGAATTTCAGCGCCAGCAATCTGGAGGTGGCCGAGGCCGCGAACGCCGGTGGCCGCACGCTGGTTCTGGCCAGCGCGTCCAGGTCGGGAATCGCGACCGGCGAATTGATCTCTCTGGCCTATCGTCTCCAGCCCCAGGTCCGGATCTGGGGTGACTCCTCCGACGCTCCACCGGTCATTCCTCCGGGCTTCGATCGGATGATCCTATTGAGCCCGTCCGAGGCGCTCTTGAGCGCGCTCGGGCCCCTGGGGACGCCCATCCCTCTGGCCGGAACCTGGCAGTGGTTCATCCTCGATGTCCCAGGCGGGGGTTCGAAGCCTGGGGGTGCGATCGACAGCTCGCAAGGCACCTAGGCCCTGGAGGCGCGCGGACCTCGGTCGCGTCGCTCGAATCAGCCATCCATTCAGATCCCAGCCATGAATCGCTCCATCAATTTCGTCATCCCGATTCTGATCGCACTCTTGACCGTCTCGGCCTGGTGGCTGCTGAACCAGCCCGCCGAGGAGCCGCCCTGGCCGAGCCGGATCCAGGGGTTCTCCTTCTCGCCGATGCGCGCCGACGACGATCCGAGCCGCAAGATGTTCCCCTCGCTGCTGGACATCGATGCCGATCTGGCGCTGCTGCAGGGCGATGCCCATGCCGTGCGGACCTATACGGTCGAGAGCACCCTGGCCGCGGTGCCGCGCCTGGCCGCCGCCCACGATCTGAACGTGACGCTCGGTGCCTGGATCGGAGACGACAAGGACTTCAACGAGGCCGAGATCAAACGGCTCGCCGATGTGCTCGCCGAGGGAAACCGCAACGTGGTCCGCGTGATGGTGGGCAACGAGGCCCTCCTGCGCGAGGACGTCGAGGTGGCGGAGCTGATCCAGTATCTGGACCGGGTGCGCAAATTCACCTGGATCCCGGTGAGCACCGCCGAGCCCTGGCACATTTGGCTCAAATATCCGGAACTGGTCGAGCATGTGGACTTCATCACCGTCCACCTGCTGCCCTACTGGGAGGGCGTGCCGTTCGACCAGGCGGTGGACTATGCGATCAACCGCTACGAGGAGGTCAAGGAGGCCTATCCGGGCAAGCCCATCATCATCGGCGAGGTCGGCTGGCCCAGCAACGGCCGGCGCAACCGCGGCGCCGAGGCATCGCCGAACAATCAGACGCGTTTCCTGCGCCGCTTCCTGGCCAAGGCGGAGTCGGAGCACATCATCTATTACGTGATGGAGGCATTCGACCAGCCTTGGAAGGCCAGGACCGAGGGGGCGACAGGGACCTATTGGGGCGTCTACGACGCCAATCGCGAGCCCAAGTTCGCCTTCAGCGAGCCCGTCGTCCGTATTCCGCACTGGCGCGAGCTGGCGGCACTGTCGGTCGTCATGGGCGTTCTGCTGCTGGCCTTCCTCTATCGCGACAGCGCGACCCTGTCCAAGCGCGGCAAGGGCTTTCTGGCGCTCATCACCTACGCCATCTCCACCGCGGCCGTCTGGATCGTCTACGACTACACGCGTCAGTACATGACCCCGGCGACCGCGATCGTCGGTCTGCTGCTGATGATCGGTGGTGTCGGCGTCATCGTGCTGCTGATGGCCGAGGCGCACGAATGGGCCGAGTCACTTTGGCTGCACCGATGGCGGCGTCCGTTCCCGCTGCGCTCGGTGCCCGATGCCGAGCTGCCCTTCGTCTCGGTGCACGTGCCGGCCTACAACGAGCCGCCCGATCTGCTCAAGGAGACGCTCGATGGTCTCGCGGCGCTCGACTATCCCCGTTTCGAGGTCCTGGTGATCGACAACAACACCAAGGATCCGGACGTCTGGCAGCCGGTCGAGGCCTACTGCCGCGAGCTGGGGCCGCGCTTCCGCTTCTTTCACGTGGACCCGCTGGCCGGCTACAAGGCGGGGGCGCTCAATTACGCTCTGCGCCAGACCGATCCGGCGGCCGAAGTGGTCGCCGTCATCGACGCCGACTACATCGTCAAGCCGCAATGGCTGCGTCATCTGGTTCCGGCTTTCGCCGATCCGGAGGTCGCGATCGCTCAGGCGCCGCAGGACTATCGGGATGCCGACGAGAATGCCTTCAAGGCGATGTGCATGGCCGAGTACCGCGGCTTCTTCCATCTCGGGATGGTTACGCGCAACGAGCGCAACGCCATCATCCAGCATGGCACCATGACCATGATCCGGCGCAATACCCTGGACGATGTCGATGGCTGGGCCGAATGGTGCATCACCGAGGACGCCGAACTCGGTCTACGTCTGTTCGAGGCAGGCTACAAGGCCTTCTACATCCCCTGCACCTATGGCCGCGGCCTCATGCCGGACACCTTCGCCGATTTCCGCAAGCAGCGCTACCGCTGGGCCTACGGCGCGGTGCGCATCCTGCTCCACCATTGGCGCGAGCTGCTGGGTGTGCGCAAGAGCGCGCTCTCGGCCGGGCAGAGGTATCATTTCGTCGCCGGCTGGCTACCCTGGTTCGCCGACGGGTTCAACCTGCTGTTCAACTTCGCCGCACTGGCCTGGTCGGTGGCCATGGTCATGTTCCCGCAGACGGTGACGCCGCCCTATATGACGGTCGCACTGGTGCCCCTGGTGCTCTTCGTCTTCAAGATGACCAAGAGCTTCTTCCTCTATCGTCGGCGCGTGACGGCCACGCTGCGTCAGAGCTTCGCGGCGGGTCTGGCCGGCCTGGCGCTGTCCCACACCATTTCGCGGGCCATGTTCGGCGGCCTGGTCACCGGCAAGCTGGGCTTCTTCCGCACGCCCAAGAGGGCGGAGGCGTCCGCCGTGATGCGTGCGCTGGCCGAGACGCGCGAAGAGGCCCTGTTCGGGTTCGCCTTCTGGCTCGCGGCGGCCCTGGTGATGCTGCGCGACGATGCCTTCATGCTGGACGTGCGGATCTGGGCCGCCGTATTGATGGTGCAATCCATCCCCTACCTGGCCTCGGTCTTGGTCGCGATCATCAGCGCCTCGAAGAATCTGTCGGCCGATCTGGTGGGGCCGATGGCCCATATGGATTGCGACGACATGAAAGAGCGCGAGCGGCCCGTGGCCCATGGATCCTGAGGCCATGCGCTGGTCTTGGCGCATCCTGAAATTCCCGGAAGGCGCGCGTGCTTCGTCTTATCGTCGACCGGATGGGGTCATTGAGAATGGACGTGCGGATCATGACTTGTTGGAGGGAGGCTGAAACAATTACATAGCATTAAGGGTTTACCCGAATAGGGTTTTCACTTAGACTGGCGGAAATTCGTGATTGTCATACACGCCTTGTCTTCATTGGGCGTGGTCGTTCCTAGACATGAGATTTGCGCCAATGATGAAAACCCTTGCTGCAGCCGCGCTGCTGATCCTGTTCCTGCCGATGGGTGGCGACGCGATGGCCCGGACCAATGTCGGTCAGGTCCAGAAGGGGATCGCTTCCTATTACCACGACAGTCTGCACGGCCGCCGGACCGCGAGCGGACAGGTCTACAACAAGAACCGTTTGAGCGCCGCCCACAAGACCCTGCCCCTGGGGACCAAGGTTCGCGTCACGGATACCAGAACCGGACGCAGCATCCTCGTCAAGGTCAACGACCGGGGGCCCTTCGTCAAAGGCCGTATCATCGACCTTTCGCGAAAGGCGGCCCGCGAGCTTGGAATCATCAAGAAGGGTGTCGCCAAGGTCGAACTCAAGGTCGTGAAGCTTCCAGGCTCCTGAGCCTCCGAGATCGCCCGGATCTATTCCCAGCGGAAGAGACGCGTGGCGATTCCGAGAAAGACCGCCGAGAGTCCCAGCAGCCATCCGATCTGTGGCAGGACGTCCAGAATGCCGCCGCCGTCGATCATGACGGTCCTGGCACCCTCAACCAGATGCGTCAGGGGGATCAGTCGCGAAAGATCCTGAGCGATCGCGCTGGTCCCCTCCATCGAGAACCAGACCCCCGACAGCAGCATCATTGGCCAGGACAACAGGTTGAGAAAGCCGTCCGCCACCTCCTCGTTGCGCAGTCGCGAGGAGACGATGAGCCCCATGCTGATGAGGCAGAGCCCGCCGGCGGTATAGATCAGAAACAGGGCCGGATAGGAGCCGCGCATCGGGGGATGCAGGACCAGGACGGCCACCAGATAGACGATGAGGCTGGCTGCCAGGACCACCAGGAGCCGCGAGATCACCTGCGCGGTGAGGAACTCCAATGGGCTCAGGGGCGTCGCCTTCAGGCGACGCAGCACGCCGTTCTTGCGATAGCGCACCACGACCCAGCCCACCCCCCAGAGGCTGGAGAACATGAGATTCATCGCCAGGATCCCGGGCAGGACCCAGTCGACGTAGCGCAATGGCTCGCCGCTCAATGCGCGCCGCCGTGGCACGTTTTCCGCCTCTGGAGCGTAGGCCGTCCGGAGCAGGCGCTCGGCGAGATAGCCTCGGGCCGAACCCTCGTTCACCCAATAGGAGGGCGCGCCGCGCAGGTCGAGCAGCAGATCCAGCTGATGGCGCCCGACCTTGGCGATCGCCGGCTCCGGGCTCGCATAGGGAATCCAGCGGATGTGCTCCAGTTCCAGGAAGGGCGAGGAGGCGCTGGCGATCTCGCCGTCCGGCGCGACGATTCCGACCTCGAACAGGTTCTTGTCGCGCTCGCTCGGAAAGAGAAAGGCGAAGGTCAGGATCATGATGATGGGCATCATGATATTCCAGGCCAGACCGGCGCGGTCGCGATAGAACTCGCGGTTGCGGGCGATCAGGATCGCGCGCGTTCGTTGCCACCACATTCCCGATGCTCCTGGGTGTCTTGGGGGGTCGGCTCAGGCACGCAAGGCGTGACCGGTGAGCTTGAGGAATAGATCCTCGAGATTGGGCGCTTCCAGTCTCAGGTCGCCGAGATCCGCTCCCAGCCGCTCCAGCTCGGCGAGCGTGGAGGCGACCTCTTCGGCATAGAGTTCGATCTCCCCGTCCTCTATGACCGCTTCGGGTGGCAGTATGGCGCCTTCGGGCCAGGCCGAATCCGGCAGTCGGATCACGCGCGAGGGGAAATGTGCCCGGATCAGATCGGCCGGGCGTCCCTCGGCGACGATGCGCCCCCGGTCGACGATGGCCACCCGGTCGCACAGCCTTTCCGCCTCCTCCATGTAGTGCGTCGTCAGGATGATGGTGGTGCCGCGCCGCTGCACCCGCTCGATCAGCCCCCAGAAGTTGCGCCGAGCCTGGGGATCGAGTCCCGTGGTCGGCTCGTCGAGAAAGACCAGCTCGGGCGAGTTGACGAGCGCGATGGCCAGCAGCAGGCGCTGGCGCTGTCCGCCGGAGAGCCTGCGGGTGTCTCGGTCCAGGAGTTCCGAGAGGTTGCAGAGACGGATCAGCTCGTCGCGATCCGCCCGGCGCTGATAGAGACTGGCGAACATCCGCAGCGATTCGCCGACGGTCTGGAAATCCTGCAGCGCGGTGGCCTGGAACTGGATACCGATCGACTGGCGATACTCTCGATCCAATGGGCGGCCCTTGAAGAGGATCTGACCCGAGGTCGGTCTCTGGATGCCCTCGAGCATCTCCAGCGTGGTCGTCTTGCCGGCGCCGTTGGGGCCGAGCAGGCCATAGCACTGACCCGGCTCGACCCCGAGGCTGATTCCGTCGACGGCGCGCACGCCCGGGTAGAGCCGGACCAGATCCCTGGACTCGATGAGTGCGCTCATTGGTCGATCGCTCGTGGCATCTTCGTTATCCGGTGTTCCGCATTCCGGCGGCGATGGCGTTGATGGAGCGCAGCAGTGGATCCAGCCACTCCTCCCGTTGTTCCTCGTCCTCTTCGGTGCGATAGCGTCCCAGCAGGGCGACCTGGATGTGGTTCAGCGGATCCAGATAGATGTTGCGGCGTGCCAGCGAGCGATGGAGATCCGGGGTCTCCTCCATGAGGACGCGCAGTCCCGCCACGTTCAATACCTGCGTCACGGTGCGTCTGTGCTCCTCCTCGATCGCATCGAAGATCCGCGCGGCCTGTTCCTGGTCTTCGGCGAGCTGGGCGTACTGACGCGCGATCCGCATCTCGGCCTTGAAGAGGGACATCTGGGTGTTGGACAGGAGGGCACGGAAATAGGGCCACTCCTCGTACATCCGCTGTAGCTTGGCCAGGCGCTCCAGGTCGTTGGCGCGATAGCGCTCAATGGCCTGGCCGATGCTGAACCAGGCTGGGATGGTATGGCGCGACTGGCCCCAGCCGAAGACCCAGGGAATGGCGCGGATGGACCCGAGCGAGCGGTCGGCCTTCTTGCGGTGCGAGGGACGCGATCCGATGTTGAGCAGTCCGATGCCGTCGAGTGGGGTGCATTCGTAGAAATAGTCGAGGAAGCCCTCGGTGTCCTTCACCAGTCCGCGATAGGCCTCCTCGCCGTAGCGGGCCAGCTCGTCCATGATGCCGAGATAGTCGTTGCGTTCCTCGTCCGGCGGCTCGATGAGACAGCGGCTGGCCTTGATCAGACCGCTGATGCCCATGGTCAGCTCGTAGCGGGCGGTCTCCGGATTGGCGTAGCGATAGGAGAGCACCTCGCCCTGCTCGGTGAACTTGATCTGGCCGTGTACCGTGTCGACCGGCTGGGACAGGATCGCCTCGTGGGTCGGCCCGCCGCCGCGCCCGACGGTGCCGCCGCGGCCGTGGAAGAGCCGGCAGGCCACGCCCCGGTCGTCGGCGAGCGCGATCACCTTCTTCTGGGCCTCGTAGAGGTTCCAGCTGGCCGAGAGGATGCCGCCGTCCTTGCAGGAGTCCGAATAGCCCAGCATCACCTCCTGCTGGTTGCCGGAGGCCTTGAGCAGCGCCTGGTAGGTCGGGTCGTCGAACAGGGTGCGCATGACCTGGTCGATGTGGCTCAGATCCTCGATGGTCTCGAACAGGGGCGAGATCTGCAGGCTGCAGAACCATCCCTGACGGTCCTTGCCGAGCAGTCCGGCCAGGCGCGCCAGCAACATCGCCTCCATGACGTGGCTGGCCGCGTGGGTCATGGAGATGACGTACTGGCCGAAGACCCGGTCGCCGATCTCGGCGCGCATCCGCGCCATGACCTCGAAGACCTCCAATGTCTCGCGGGTCTCTGCGGTCAGGGTCGCCTTGTCGATGACGAAGGGGTGCGGATGGGCGATGGCCTCGGCCAGCGCCATGAGACGCTGTTCCTCGTTGAAGGCCTGATAGTAGGGCGAGCCCGGCTGGCGGGCGAAGAGCTCGGTCACCGCCTGGGTGTGGCGGGTCGACTCCTGGCGGATGTCCAGATGGACCAGATGGAAGCCGAAGGACTCGGCTAGGCGGATCAGATCCTGCAGCGGGCCGTTCGCGGCGCTCGCGTCGCCGTGATGGATCAGCGAGTCGCGGATCAGATAGAGGTCGGCCAGGAAATCGCGGTCCCTGCCGTAGCCCTCGGGCAGGCCGTCGTGATCGCGGCCCTCCATGCGGGCGCGGATCCGGTCCAGGTTGGCCTGGAGGCGATGGCTCATCATGGCGAGCTTGCGCCGATAGGGCTCGTAGAGAAAGAGACGCTGGCTCTGCCCCATGGTCTCGATCCAGTAGTCCTCGTCCGCGTCGAGGCTGTCGAGGAAATCGGGGGAGGGCTGACAGAGTGCGCTGGAATGGCTGAGCATCCGGCGCAGCCGGCGGATGCGGTCGAGATATTCTTCCAGGATCAGCTCGGCATGCATGCGCACGGCCAGTTCGGTGGTCTCGGGCTTGACGAAGGGGTTGCCGTCGCGGTCCCCCCCGATCCAGGAGCCGAAGCGGATGAAACTGGGGACCTTGATCCCGCAATTGGGGCCATAGACGCGCCGGACCGCCTTGTCGAGGAAGCGGTAGACCGATGGGACCGCTTCGAACAGCGATTCGCGGAAATAGTGCAGCCCCTGGCGGATCTCGTCGGTCACCTGGGGCTTGTGGACGCGCACCTCGTCGGTCTTCCAGAGGATCTGGATCTGGGTCAGGATCTCCTGCAGCTTCTCCTCGAGCTCCTCCTCGTTGAGCCGACGGCGGTGCAGATCCTGGGCGATGAGGAAGATGCGGCGGAAGGTATCGGCGATGGTGCGGCGCTTGGATTCGGTCGGGTGCGCGGTGAAGACGGGGAGATAGACCAGATGCTCCAATAGGCTCTGGAAATTCTCCGGACTGACCCCGTCCTCCTGGAAGCCACGCACCGTATCGTCGAAGGAGCCGATCCAGAGGCGCTCGCCCGCGGATATGAGGTCCATCCGCGCCAGGTGGGCATTCAGCTCCTCGGCCGTGTTGACCAGGCCGAAGTAGATGTTGAAGGCGCGGATGACCTCGGACAGCGTTTGGGGATCCAATCCCTCGATGCGCTTCATGAGTCGGTCGCGCAATTCCGGATCTTCCTGCTCGCGCAGCTGCATGAAGCCGTCGCGCAGCCGTTCCACGATCACCAGCACGCGTTTGCGGCTGTGTTCGCGCAGAACCTCGCCCAATAGGGCGGTAAACAACTGAACATCGCGTTCGAGCGTCTGTTCCTGGGAAATCTCGTTCATCGGGGTCGATACTCGATGCCGACGGCCTCGGAATGGGGCCGGTGAGCCTCGGATACTACCTTGACCCGAGCCAGGGGACAAAAACGCTGATGCCAGCGGCCAGTCGGCCTAGATCACGCGCAGCGCATGAACGCTGAAGCGCTGGTCGCTATCCGTCCAGACGCGTTCGGGCCGGAATCCGGCATCGGCGGCGAGCGCATGGAAGTCTTGGATGCCGTATTTGTAGGAGCACTCGGTATGGATGCTCTCGCCCCGCGCGAAGCTGAAGCCCTGTCCTCCGACATGAACCTTTTGATCGCGGAGGCTGATCAGGTGCATCTCGACGCGGCTCTTGTCCGCATTGAAGAAGGCCCGATGCTCGAAGGCATCCAGGTCGAAATCGGCATCGAGCTCGCGATTGATGCGGACGAGCAGGTTGAGATTGAAGTCCGCCGTGACGCCTTGGGCGTCGTTGTAGGCGGCATGGAGCAGCTCAGGCTGCTTGCGCAGATCCACTCCGATCAGGAGCCGGCCACCCTGACCGAGCATTTGGGCGACGCGCTGGAGGAAGCGGAGGGCGTCCTGGGGATCGAAGTTGCCGATGCTGGAGCCGGGAAAGAAGGCGGTGAGATTGGACCAATGGGACTCGAGCGGCAGCGTGAAGGGTGCCGAATAGTCCGCACAGGCGGCCCGGATATGGAGCCAGGTGAAGCGTGCCGCCAGCGTCTGGGCCGATGCGAGCAGATGTTCCCGCGAGATGTCGACCGGCACGTAAACCTGGGGCTGCAGCGCGGCCAGCAGGGTCTGGATCTTGAGGCTGCTGCCGCTGCCGAGCTCGATCAGCACCTTGTGGCGGCCGAGCAGTTCGGCGATCTCCGCGCCGCGCTCGCTCAGGATGCCGATCTCGGTGCGGGTCGGGTAGTACTCGGGCAGTTCGGTGATGGCGTCGAAGAGTTGCGATCCGCGCCGGTCGTAGAAGAGCTTGGGCGGCAGACGCTTCTGGGGTCTGGACAGCCCCTCCAGTACCTCGGCACGCACGTCTGCAGGGGCCGGATGATAGTCGTAGAAGCGGATTCGCTCCGATGGGTCCGAGGGATGGTCTGCATCCAGGTTGCCTTCCCAGCGGTCCGCTCGGTTCTGATCATGCTGAAGTCTGGTTGCGGCAGCTGCGCTCATTGGATGCTCTCCGCGAGTCTGAACCCCTTGAATTGCCAGCGTTCGTGCGGGTAGAAGAAGTTGCGGTAGCTGAGCCGGACATGATTGCGCGAGGTGGCGCAGGATCCGCCGCGCAGAACCATCTGGTTGCACATGAACTTGCCGTTGTACTCGCCGAGCGCGCCGGCCGGGGCGCGGTATCCGGGATAGGCCAGATAGGCGGAGCCGGTCCATTCCCAGAGATCGCCGAAGAGCTGGCGCAGTCCCTCGCCATTCTCGGCCGGGCGCGGATGCAGCCAGGCGTCGTCGACGAAATTGCCCCTGATCGGCCGATCCGCGGCGGCCCGCTCCCATTCCGCTTCGGTGGGCAGGCGCTTGCCGGCCCAGGTGGCGAAGGCGTCCGCCTCGTAATAGCTGACATGACAGACGGGTTCGGCCGGGTTCAGCGGGCGCATTCCGGCCAGGGTCATGATCTGCCAGTCGCTCGGGTTCGGCGTTCCCTGGCCTTCCCAATAGAGCGGGTGGGTCCAGCCCTCGCGTTTCACGGTCGCCCATCCGTCCGAGAGCCAGAAGGCCGGGTTCCGGTAACCCCCGTCGGCGATGAATTCGAGGAATTCCCCATTGGTGATCAGCCGGTCGGCGAGTGCGAAGGGTTCGACGAAGACGCGATGGCGCGGGCGCTCGTTGTCGTAGGCGAAGCCTTCCGGGCCAGCCCCGAGTTCCATGAGACCGGCATCGAATCGGGTCCAGCCCAGCGGCGCCGGATCGGCGATCGCTGCCGACGGCAGGTCCGGCCGGTAGGCCGGGCGCAGCGGGTTGTGGGCGAGGTGGTGCTTGATGTCGGTGACGAGGAGCTCCTGATGCTGCTGCTCGTGATTCAGGCCGATCCGCAGTCTCGGCCAGATGCGTGGCCAGTCGGATTCGGGGCCGTCCGCGATCAGCCGCTCCATGGCCGCGTCGACATGGTGGCGGTAGTCGTAGACCTCGGCCACGCTCGGACGCGACAGGAGTCCACGCTCCGGCCGGGGCCAGAAACCGGTTCCGGTCTGCTCGTAGTAGCTGTTGAACAGATATTCGAAGCGCGGATGGAAGACCTGATAGCCCGGCAGAAAGGGGCGCAGCAGGAAGGTCTCGTAGAACCAGGTCACATGGGCCAGGTGCCATTTGGGCGGGCTGGCCTCGGGTGCCGTCTGGAGTCCATAGTCCTCGGTGATCAGCGGTTCGCAGAGCTGCTCGCTGAAATGGCGCACGCGCTCGAAGTCGCGCGAGATCCGGATCCGATCCGTTTCCATCTGGTCCGTCGGCGGCGATGTATCCTGCATGTCGTCCTCCTCGTGTTCCGGTGCATGGAGGACAGAATGCGGTCGTGGCCGAGGATTTCCACCCTGTATCCTCGCGCCTCGATCGACAGCGGTCGGGTGCCGCGGGTCGGGGCGTTGGATGGGCGGCGCTGAGGGGAGAAAAGGGCCGAGAGGCCGGAGCAGGGGATGGACCCTCTCTTTAGAGCTGCTATGGATTAGGATGGGTGTTGGGATGCCTTTTCGGATCCGAGCCTCGGGACGGGTTGGGTAACGGACGCGAATACCCCAAGTTAGGCGAGTCACGGATCCTTCTTCGACAGGAGCCAAATGCGACGGATCGGAGTCCGGATTCGTCCTCTGGAGCACATCATGACCCGAAATCCGTTTTTTCCGAAATTCACCGATCTGCCATCCGACCTCGCCGTCTTTCCGCTCGCCGGGGCCGTGGTCATGCCGGGCGTTCAGCTTCCGCTCAATATCTTCGAGCCCAGGTATCTGAACATGGTCGGGGACGCTCTGGCCTCGGATCATCTCATCGGAATGGTTCAGCCGACGAGCGAAACCATGGCGGAAGAGACCCCCGAGATCCATCGCGTCGGCTGTGCCGGTCGAATCACCTCCTACAGCGAGACGTCGGACGGACGCATCGTCCTGGTGCTCACCGGGGTCTGCCGCTTTCAGGTGCGTGCCGAGATCGAGGGGCGCAAGGGATACAGGCGCGCATCCGTGGACTGGGAACGATTCGCCGCCGATTATCACAGCGAGACGCAGAAGATCCCGGACCGCTCGGGTTTTCTGTCCTCATTGAGGAGCTATTGCACCCTGCGGGGCGTCGAGATCCCCTGGGAGGATCTGGAGAAGATGAGCGACAGCGAGCTGATCAATCTCCTGTGCGCCCATCTTCCCCTGAGTCCGGAAGACAAGCAGGCGCTCATCGAGACCCTGTCGACCTTGGAGCGTGCCGCGTTGATGAGGGGATTGCTGGATATGGCGTCCGCGTCCAGCATGCGCGTCGCCGAGCACCGCCACTGACCGCCTTGTCCGGCAGTTGCGGCCCCATCCAGTCGAGTAGCCATGCTTCGAGAGGTTCGCGTCGGCCTGGATCCGCCGTCAGTCCACCTGTTCCAGGAGTTCCATCAGGACCCTCTGTTCCGCCGGCTTGACCAGGTGCCGATCGAAACCGGCGGCGGCGATGCGTTCCCTGGCCTGTTCGTGGCCGAGTCCGGTGAGCGCCACCAGCATCAGCTGCTTGGGATCCGGGAAGTCGGCCCTGAGTCGCTGGGCCATCTCCAGGCCGTCCATATCCGGAATGCCGATATCGAGAAAGGCGATTCGGGGACGGAAGCGCCGAGCGGCGGCGATTCCAGCGGCACCCGAATGGGCCGTTTCGACGCTATAGCCTAGAAGCTCGAGCAGCATCGCCAGTGCGCCCGCGACGTCCGCGTTGTCGTCCACCACCAGGATGCGCTTGAGGTCGGGTGCGGATGCCGGGATGGGACGGTCGGTCTCGGTCGCCGTCTCTTCGTGGGGCTGAGGCGTCTGGATTCGCGGCAGCTGGAGTCGCATTTCGGTGCCGCGATCCACGCCGGCGCTGATGGCCTGGAGGTGTCCGCCATGCATTTCGGTGAGGCGTCTGGCGATGGCGAGTCCGAGACCCAGTCCTCCGCTCTGGGTGTCCGCAGGTCTCACGCCCGGCGCGAAGAGCGTGAAGAGCGAATCGATCTGCTTCCGGCTCATGCCCTGTCCGGTGTCGATCACCCGGATCAGGATTCGATCGCTGGTCGTCTCGGTCTCGACGCGCACCCGACCGCCCGCGGGCGTGTATTTCGCCGCGTTGACCAGCAGATTGAGCAGAATCTGTGACAGCCGGACCGAATCGCCTTCGACCAGTACATCCGGACCGGGAAGGGTCCAGGTGAAATGGTGATGCCGCTCGTCCATCAGGGACTGCACGCCGTCGGCGACCTGTTGAACCATGTCGCTGACAGAGACCGGGCGCAGCTCCAGTTCCAGCCGGCCTTTGACGATGCGCGAGACATCGAGCAGGTCGTCCAGTAGCCGCCCCATGTGGGCCGTCTGCCGGTCGAGCACCTCCACGGCCCAGTGGATGCGCGGATCGTCGCCGATACCGACCCGGCGGATGATCTCGACCGCGTTGCGGATGGGTGCCATGGGATTGCGCAGCTCGTGGCCCAGCATGGCGAGGAATTCGTCCTTGCGCTGGTCGGCCTGCCGCATCGCCAGCTCGGCGGCCTTTTCCTTGCGGATGTCGCGCGTGACGGTGGCGAATTGCAGGGGGCGGCCGGTCTCGGGGTCGTCGATCCGCAGGGCGTCCCAGTAGACGTCGATCGCCTCCCCGGTCCGGAAATGGCGGAAGCGGATCTCACCGGACCAGCGGCCCTCGCGGGCGATGATCGGAAGCACCTCTTGCCTGGCGAATGGCAGGTCTTCGGGATGAATGAAATCCTCGATACGGGCCGCCAGAACCGCCTCGTCACTGTCCAGTCCGACCAATGCCTTGCCGGCTGGGTTGAGATAGATGCCGCGCTCGTCGAGGTCGGCGATGCCGATGAAATCGGAGGAGCATTCGACGACGGTGGCCAGCTCGCGCGCGCGGGCCTCGGCCTGGCGTCGGGCGGTGATGTCGATGATGGCCGCGACCGCCTTCAGCGGGTAACCCGTTTCGTCGCGAATGAAGGTGGCATTGACCAGGCCCCAGACGATTCGGCCGTCCTTGCGGACATAGCGTTTCTCGGTGAAATAGTCGGCCTGTTCGGGCTGCATCGCGCGCCTGAAGCTCAACAGGTCCTGCTCGCGATCCTCAGCATGGGTGAGCTCGTAGAAGGTCTTGCCCAGCAGTTCGTCCGCGGAGTAACCCAGGATCCGGCAGAGGCGCTGATTGGCGCTCAGGATGCTTCGCGTCTGGGGGTCGATGAGCGCCATGCCGACGGTCGCCAGTTCGAACATGAGACGGAACTGGTTCTCGCTCTCGCGCAGGGCCTGTTCGACCTGCATGCGGTCTGTGACGTCGCGGTTGCTGGCGCGCTTGCCGGCGAAATCGCCATTGGATTCGAACACGGCCTGGCAGATCTGCTCGATCCAGCGAATCTCGCCATCCGCTCTGAGGATGCGGAAGGTCTGAGTGTCGGGTTCACCTTCGCTGCAGCGCCGGAGCAGGTGCGCCATGACCGCCGCGCGGTCGTCCGGGTGGACGATCCGTTCCAGCAGATCGGGATCGATGAAGAAGGCGGAGGGCTCGTATCCGCTGACGCGTGCGCTGGACGGCGACATCCAGCGCAGACGCCCTCCCGGCGCGATCCAGTACTCCCAGTCGTAGGTGTAGTCGGCGGCCAGACGGTAGCAGTCGGCCGTGTCCGCCATGGCCTCCCGGGTCAGTAGGGATCGTGTGACGTCGAGAATGCAGACGTTGATTCCGTGGACCGATCCGTCCGGGGCCCTTATCGGGGCCAGGGTGACATCGAATCGCCGCGTCCCGACCGGGTCCGGCAGGGTCAGCCCGAGCCGCTCCGCGCGCGCCTCGTCCCATGCGCGCCGAGCGGCGAGAATGAACTCCGTGGAGGCCGTCAGGCGTTTGGCCCAGCCGGGTACCTGGAGATGGCTCGCATCGTTCGTTCCCCGATGGTCCGCGGCATAATGCCAGTTCGGCTGCAGTTGGACATCCAGGATGCACAAAGCGATGGCGATGTCGGCATCGGTTGCGGTCGAGCGACACTGTGCCGGGTGCGAAACGCTGAGTTCGGAGGGCAAGGGGGGTCGATGATTCGGGGTATGATCCTTACGTGCGGCGACGATACTCGTGGCTCATGGAGGCTTCAACCTTGAAATCGACCCCTTGGGCGTCTAAGTCGGTGTCCAATGACATCACTCAATGGGGAGGATTCTCATCATGGCTGTCACTCTCACTGAAGCGGCCGCCCGGCACGTTGCGAACATGCTGGCCAAGCGTGGCCATGGGGTCGGTCTGCGCGTCGGAACCAAGAAGAGCGGTTGCAGCGGCTACAGCTACGAGGTCGACTATGCGGACGATCTGGGGGCTTGCGACCAGATCTTCGAGAGTCATGGGGTCAAGGTGGTCGTCGACACCGAGAGCATGGAGCGCATCGACGGCATGGAAATCGATTTCGTGAGATCGAACCTGCTCAATCAGGGATTCGAGTTCAACAATCCGAACGCCAAGAACCCTTGTGGCTGCGGCGAGTCGTTCAGCGTCTGAGTGGATCCCGGATCCGGCGCCAAGCATAGACAGGTGGCAAGCGTAGCCATGCTCAACACGGAAATCAGCGAGATCATCGACAATTTCGAGCTTCTCGGGGACTGGGATCAGCGCTATCAGTATCTGGTCGAACTCGGCGAGCGACTGCCGGCCATGGCCCCGGAGGATAAGACCGATGCCAACCGGGTCATCGAGTGCATGAGTCTGGTGCATGTCTGTGCCCGACCGGATCCGGATCCCTCGCGAGCGGGGCTCGTCCGCTATCAGGGCGACTGCGATACGGCCATCATCAAGGGGGTCGTGGCACTGCTGGTGGGGCTGTTCTCGGGCAAGACGTCTGCCGAGATCGCGGATTTGGATGTGGACGCCCTGTTCGAGGGACTGCATCTGCAGGAGCACCTCAGCCCGAACAGACACGTCGGCGTCTATGCCATCGTGGATAAGATGAAGCGTCAGGCTACGGCCTTGGAACACTGAGGCCGGGACCGATCCGTGGGGGCAGTGGATCGTCCGTGCCCGGCTTCAGAGATCGTCTAAGCGATTCAATCTAGATGCGTTTCTGGTTTTGCACCGCACGCAAGAAAAGTTTTGGATTTATTTAATCCAGGTCATGGATCCGTCGACTGGCACCCTCCTTGGACGAGGTTTGCACACTGTGAATCCAATATACTTAGTTGGAGAGGATTCGTGCATCTTTCAGTTGTAGACGAGGAGGCGAACATGAAAACCTTTCTGAAATGCCTCGCGATCCTGCTCGCGATGACGCCTTTGATGGCGGAGGCCGAGGACTGGTACGTGGGGACGACCTTCGTTGAATCGGGCGACACCCATGCCTGCATCATCGCCCGATTCAAGGCGGTCGACGGTTCCTATACCCTGAGCCAAGCGGATGCCATCTACGATCTCGTTTCGTCGGCCTTGGTCGATCAGGATCTTGGTTCGGTCAAGGTGGATTCCGACATGCCTTCCACGAACCACGATAACGGCTACACGGGCGAGGGGCTGGCCAACTACTTTATCTCGCAGGGGACAGGCGTGTGCACTATAGGTGGTGTACCGGTGGACGCGGTCATTTTCCTCAGTGCCTTCCGCTGTGAGTATCAGAATGAGAACCAGATGTGCTTCAGGCTCTATGTGGACCTGGGCGAGCTTGACATGAGGTCGGTCGGGGTTCCTCAGGGGCCGGCGACGATCGGTGGCATCTTCATCAAGCGCGAGGTTTGGGACGCGGCCTTCGCTATGATCTTGGAGAATCCGGGTCTGATCGACCAGATACCGGATTCGAACGACATTCTCTATTAGCGACATCTCGCATTCAGGACGAGCCGCTATAGGTGAGGGTGTCTTCCATGACCCAAGCCCCAGATGATCTCTCGCTCGTTTCCGGGTGAGTTTCTTCGCTGAACGACGGTTGCGCCCGACTCATGGTCGGGTGCGCCTGTCATCGATTTGGTCCAGGATTCAGCTCAGCCGGATCGGCAATGTTCGAATCCGCTGTTTCGTCAATGCAAAAAGCGCATTGGCGACAGCGGGGGCCATGACGGGTATGGCGAGCCCGCCGACGCCACCTGGCTCGGCGTCGCTGGCGACCAGATGGACCGAGACCTCCGGCATTTCGTGTGCTTTCAAGGGCGTATAATCGCTCAGGCACCTCTGGTCGACGCGTCCCTTGGTCAGGGTGATCTTCCCCTTGAGGGCAGCCGTCAGGCCGAACGCCACCCCGCTTTCGATCTGGGCCCGCACGGACTGGGGATTGATCGCCTGTCCGCAATCGACCGCGCAGAGGATTCGGTGCACGTGGATGTCGGCGTTCTCCACTGATACCTCGGCGATGGCTACGATCAGGCTGCCGAACGCCTCGGCCAGCGCGAGACCCCGGCCTCGACCCGAGGCGGGCGGCTTGTCCCAGTCCGCCTCTCGAGCGGCCTCGTTCAATAGTGCTAGATGCCGTGGCCGATCCGCGAGATGGTTGCGCCGTAGCTGCAACGGATCCCGATCGGCCAGGTGTGCCAACTCGTCGATGAAACACTCGGCGGCGAAGCTATTGTGGTCGTAGCCGCCGCCCGGCCAGAGTCCGATCGGAACCTGGGTGTCGGCGCGGCGATATTCGATACGCTGATGAGGAACCCTGTAGGGGAGGTCGGCGGCCCCGGCCATCATGCAGGGATCGATCCCGTCACGGATCTCGTCCGGTGCGATCCGCGCGAGAACCGAGGGGCCGGCGACGCGATGGAACCAGGCCGTCAACCGACCCTCGGCATCGATTCCGCCACGCAGCCGATGCAGGCTCATGGGCCGGAAGAAATCGTGCTGGAGGTCGTCCGCGCGGGTCCAGACGACCTGCACCGGCCGCTTGAGCAGCTGCGACAGCTCGACGGCATCGACGACGAAATCCTGCTCGCGGCGCCGCTCGAAGCCGCCGCCGAGAAAGGTCGTATGGACCGCGATGCGGTCCTTCGGCAGACCTGTGATCCGCTCGGCCGTCGCCTGGGTGCGCCCTTGCGCCTGGGTTGGGACGTAGATGTCGCAGCGTTCGGTCGTGACGTCCGCCGTGCAGTTCATGGGTTCCATGCAGGCATGGGCCTGAAAGGGCACCTCGTAGACGGCCTCGATCTGGGCGTGCGAGCCATTGAGTGCCGTGCTCACGTCTCCATCCTTGCGGGCGACGGCGGCGCGGCCCTTGAGGGCGCCCTGCAGTCGATCGCGGATGCGGTTGGAGTCCGCCGCCGGGTTGGCGGACGGCCGCAGGCTGAGTTCGAGCTTATCGCGTCCGCGCAAGGCGGCCCAACTGGTCTTGGCGATCACTGCAATGCCATAGCGGACGGCGAAGACATCCAGCACCCCGGGGATCTCGAGCGCGGCCTCGGAGCGCCAGCCCGTGATGCGTCCACCGATGACCTCGCAGCGCGCGATCGACGCATAGAGCATTTCGGGCAGCTTGATGTCGAGACCGAAGCTGGCGGCTCCGAGCACCTTGTCCGGGCTGTCGATCCGTGGCTGCGGTGTGCCGATGAGGGTCCAGGCGTCGCTCGGTTTGAGCTTGGGCGCGGGTGGCAGAGGCAGCCGCGAGGCCGTTTCGGCCAGTTCGGCGTAGGACAGATTGCGCGGATCCTCGGCGAGATGGACGCGCCCGCGGCGGGCCGAGCATCGGCTGTCGGGTACGGACCAGATGGTGGCTGCGGCCGCGATCAGGAGTTGACGCGCGACCGCCCCCGCCTCGCGCATGATCTGCCAGGCATCGCGGATCGAGGTGCTTTCGCCGGTCGCCTGCTCGCCCAAGAGGTGATTGGTGTAGGCTGAGCCGACCGGTGCCTGCTCCACCTGGATTTGATCGAGCCCGACCTCCAGTTCCTCCGCCATGAGCATCGCCAGGCCGGTTGCGATTCCCTGTCCCATCTCGGAGCGCGCGATGACCAGCAGAATGCGTCCATCGGTATGGATGCGGATCCATGCGTTGGGAGACAGGATGCCGTTATGCTGGCTCGAATCCTGAGTGTCGGACTCCGGTTCTGCCCGGGCCTGGAACAAGATGCCGAGTGCCAGTCCGCCGCCAGTGGCCGCTCCTATTCGCAGCAGGGCGCGTCGGCTGAGGCGAAGCTCTGCAAGGGGGCTAGCCATTCTGGGACTCGGGGTTGGCGGTTCGGTGAATGGCTCGGCGGATGCGGTTGTAGGATCCGCAACGGCAGAGAACCTCCGACATGGCCGCATCGATCTGGGCGTCCGTCGGGCGTGGGTACTTGGCCAGCAGGGCGTCGGCGGTCATGAGCTGGCCGCTTTGGCAATAGCCGCATTGGGCGACCTCTTCGACGATCCAGGCAAGCTGCAGCGGATGTCGTCCGTCGGGCGACAGTCCCTCGATCGTCTTGACGGAATGGTTCGCCGCCGCCGAGAGCGGCGTCTGACAGGCGTTGACCGGTTCGCCGTCGAGTTGGACGATGCAGGCCCCGCATTGGCCTTCGCCGCAACCGTATTTGGTTCCAGTGAGCCCGAGGTGGTCGCGCAGGACCCACAGCAGAGGTGTGTCTGGATCCAGGTCGAGTTCCAATGGCTCGCCATTCAGTGTCACGGAGATCATCGTATCCCCAATTAGGAATCGTCGGACGAAAGGCGCGTTAGCATTGCAGATTTCAGGCTGCGGCGAAAGCAAGGCGCGAGGGCGCGTCTGTCGAGGCTTCCGCGGGGTTTCCCGCGCTACGGCATGCCGCGGGGCGCTCTTTGGCGAACGGCCCGGATCGCGGGGGCGAGGGGCAATGCGGTCGTCGGCGGGTTCGGTTGGGAGCACAGCGAACCCGCAAGGCATGACAGCAGGCCGTGACTGTCATCTCGAGTGGGCTGTCGCCTTCAGCGGCGTGCTGGAGTGGTCGCGCCGCTGAGTGCGGTCGAAGTGCTGGCGTTCGGTCAGTTGTTCTTCGCCCCCTGTTCGATCCAGCGCTCGATGGTCGCAATCTCTTTTTCGCTGATGGGATCCTTGCCGTGCGGCATCCGGATCGATTCGTCGACCTCGCCCGCGACGAGCCGGTAGAGGCTGCTGGAGAGGGGGTCGCTGGCGACGATCACTGGGCCGAATTTGGTGCCTTTCATGACGGAATCATAGGATTCCACCAAGAATCCGCTGGCCTCGAACCCTTGCCCCCCTTTCAGGTGACATTCGACGCAATGCTTGCTGATGATCGGGTGAACGTCCTTTTCGAAGCTGACGGTTGACTGCTGACCGCAGGCGCTCAGGCACAAGACCAGTGGCAGACTGATCGCGGTAGAAGTCATTATTCTTTTCATCATGTTTCTCCTGCTCCGACTAGGTGATGTGCGGCGAGCTGCCTGCAGCAGTCATGGACCAAGAGCGGTTTCTGCAGGGATAGCCGCATCGTCTCTCGATACCGCTCCGCTTACGGCACTCACATTATCGACCAATGGAGCGGCGAATCCATGATCGAGGCAGCATATCCGTAGAAAAAGACGCAGAATTTGTTCTTCGGTCTTGCAGGAGCAAAGCTGTGGTGTCGATCAGACGCCGTGATCGCCTTCCAGATCCTCGTAGCGATATCCCACGCCGTAGACCGAGTGAATGATTTCTCGATCGGGAAGGAGCTCGGCCAGCTTGCGTCTGAGCTTCTTGACGTGGCTGTCGATGGTGCGGTCCGAGACGACACGGTGGTCCCGGTAGATATGATCCATCAGACTGTTGCGAGAAAAGATGCGCCCTGGTGCGCGATAGAGTGTTTCCAGCAGGGCGAACTCGACGGCGGTCAGCTCGATCTCGCGATGCGGCGTGCGAACGCGAAGGCTTTCCGGCAGTAGCGAGAGGATCTCGTTGCGAGGCGTTCTCTCAGGTGCCTGGGTGCGTCTCAGTACGGCCTTGACCCGTGCCACCAGTTCGCGCGGGCTGTAGGGCTTGCAGACATAGTCGTCCGCGCCCAGTTCGAGCCCCAGGAGTCTGTCGATCTCTTCGACGCGCGCCGTGGTCATGATGATCGGGGTCTCGCTGCGCTCCCGGACATCGCGGCAGATGGTGAGGCCATCCTTGCCCGGCAGCATCAGATCGAGGAGGACGAGGTCGGGCTTGTTTTCCTTGACCCAGTCGGTGACGGTGGCGCCATCGCTCAAGTGGTGGATTTGGTATCCGCCCGTTCTCAGATAATCCGCGACCAGTTCGGCAAGCCGCTCTTCGTCTTCGACGATCAGGATCAGGGGTTGGGTTCGGCCGCTCATCGTGGATGCGTGCTCCATGTTGATCTCTGGAGGTCGTCGGGTCTATATGGGCAATTGGATTCTGATCCACAATCCTCCACGCGGGGCGGCGGATGCATGTATGTCGCCCGCATGGGCCTCGACGACGTTCTTGGCGATCGCCAGTCCGAGTCCTGCGCCTCCAGTGTGACGGCTGCGCGAGCTGTCGACACGATAGAGCCGCTCGAACAGGCGGGGAAGGGCAGCTGGCTGGACGGCGGGAGCGGTGTCCTGAAAGTCGATCAGGATGCGATCCTGCTGCCGGGCGATCGTGACCGTCAATCCGCCGCCAGCGTCCGTGTATTGCAGGCTGTTGCGCAGCAGGTTGCGGAAGAGCTGCGACAGACGTTGTCCATCGGCGTGGATGAAGGTCGGATCTTCCAGCGAACTGCGATACTCCAGCCTCAGTCCCGACTCCTCGAAGCGACGTCGGAATGCATCGATGTCTGCGCCCAGTATTTCGCCGACCTCGGTTGGCTCCATGCGATATCCGAGTGCCCCCATATCCGTGGTGGAAAGCTCGTAGAGATCGTCCACCAGGCGCCCGAGTCGTAATGCGTCAGCATGCAGGGTGTCGAGCGAACCCCGGTTCAAGGGGCGAATTCCGTCCTGCAACGCCTCCAGCTCGGCGAACAGCAGGGCGATCGGGGTTCGTAATTCGTGCGAGATGTCGGCGACCCAGCGTCTGCGAGTCTGTTCGTTTCGTTCGAGCGCGCCGGCGAGCGCGTTGATGTCGCGCCCCAGCTTGGCGATTTCGTCGCTCCCATGCACAGGTACCCGGGCGCTGTAATTGCCGGCGGCGAGTTGGCGGGTCGCGTCCTGAAAATCACGCACGGGCCTGACCAGCCGCCGTGACAGCGGGTAGGCCAGGACCGCGGACAAGAGGAGCATGCCGACCGCGATGATCCATAGGCGGTCGCCTTGGGTGGAGCGAAAGCGGATTTCGGCGTCCTCGGGCAAGGGCGGGCCTGGCGTCAGGATCAATTCGCCGATCTTGGCGCCATCCAGTTGTAAAGGGTAGTGGCGGCTGTCAGGCGCGAGCGGCTCGCGGCCATGGATGAGGTTGCCGCTCTGGTCGGCGAGAGCGAGCCGCATCTCGAGCGGGGTCGGGCGGTTACCTGAGGATCGCGGATTGGGCTCTTGCGACGGAGGCCTCATGCCCGGCTCGTTCGTTGCCTCTTTCCTCCAGGGAGGTGAGGCTCTGAAGCGCTTGCCTTTGAGCGGTCGGCCGCATCCGGGTTCGGGGGGAATGTCGGGGTGAAGGGTGTCGAGCCAGTGTCGGCGGCTGTTGGCGAGCGAGTCCCATGAATGGTCGCGCCGATAGATGGCGATCAGGTGGTCGGTGATGTGCTCGATACGTTCCTGTTCGCGCGCATCGGCCATTTCGACCAGGCCGCGCCGGAAGGACCATTGGACGAAGGCGTGCGTGCCGATCAGCAGGATCACGCACGCCAGCAGGATCGTGAGGAAGAGTTTGGAATGTATCGAGAGCCGCATGCCGCCGATGGTGGATCGGGAGGTTGCAAGAAGAATGGATTCCGCACCGCTCGATTACCAGCTCACGCATATCCGTGAATCCGCACTCCTTGATGTGGCAGTCTGCAGGCATGGTTTGCTGCATCGCGCGTCATTCGGGTCATGTGCTGCGTGGGGGGGGGGGCGGCGACTCGCCGCGATCTTGCACCGCTTCCGCCGCCCGCGCTTGGGCCGAACGTGATTTAGGCCCTGCTACGCAGCGGAGGCGTTCAGGTTCCTGTCCCTTGTGTGCAGCAGGGGTTGACCTCGATGGTGACATGCGCCAGTCCTGTGTCCGTCGGCAGCATGCGTTTGATCTCCGCCGGCTGTCTGGGCTTGTGTGAAATGATGGAGATGGCCGCGGCGTAGAGGTTTGGCCCGATGGACCAGAGATGGAGGTCGGTAACGCGGTCTTGCGTGTCTTGCTCGATCGAGGCGCGGATCTTCGAGCGAATGCTTTCCGGACCTTGACGGTCGACCAGGACCGCGCTCGTCGTTTTCATCAGCCCCCAGGACCAGCGCGCGACCAGCAGAGCGCCGAGGACGCCGATGATCGGGTCGAGCAGAACCCATCCGAAATATTTCCCGGTCAGGAGCGCGAAGATCGCGAGCAGGGAGGTCAGCGCGTCGGCCAAGACATGCAGGTAGGCCGAGCGGAGATTGTGGTCATGGTGATGTGAGTGGCTCGTCGCGTCTTGGTCGTGATGATGGTCGTGGCCGGCATCCAGAATCAGCACGGAGGCGCCGTTCACGATCAGTCCGATGATGGCGACTGCGATGGCTTGGTCGAACGCGATCGTGACCGGCTGAAGCATGCGCGCCAAGCTCTCCCAGGCCATGATCAAGGCGAAGAGGGCGAGTAGAATGGCCCCGGTGAATCCGGCCAATGCGTTGATTTTCCCTGTGCCGAAACTGAATTCGGCGTCCCTGGCGTGTTGGCGGGCATAGACATAGGCGAAGGCGGCGATACCTAGGGCGGCGGCATGGGAGGCCATGTGGAGGCCATCGGCAAGCAGGGCCATGGAACCGAACAGGATGCCGGTGCTGATCTCGATCAGCATCATCACGAGAGTGATGGCGATGACGATGAGGGTGCGCTGTTCTCCGGGGCGTCGGCGCTCTTGCCCGAATGCGTGGTTGTGCTGCCAAAGATGAAGGTGCTCGGCGTGCATCTCGTGTTCTCTAGAGTCGATAAGGTTTTTCTGTCAGTGGGTTACGCGATGGGGCGCTTGAGGCGTGAAGGATAATCGATCTTATTCTCGAAGGGCAACGCTGCAAGATCTTGCTGTTTGGGCGGTGCTCGTGGCGCAAGGTGGAGACATGTTTCGTCCTTGTAACGGTGACAATGCCTCGGTCGAGAAATACAATCCCCTGATTGTAGTGGGCGAACTCCATATCTAGACGGCCGGGGGAGCAACTCGTTGGCCTTCTCATGAGCTGGCGTTGCCTGTTTCGTCAGCTTGGTCCGCATCCGAGAGCCTGAGGCTTACCTGGAGGATGGGGTCGGGCGATTCATTCGATTTCGAATTTCGAGAGGAAATGCTCGTGAAGTATGCGGCGAAGAAGACTTGGCCCGAGAAATCCTCGGCTTGGGAGCACCAGGGGGATGGCGATTCCATCGAGGCTTTCGCAAACGAATTCGCGGTCTTGGAGCAGCTTGGCGCTGATAGCGAGTTCGTCGTGATGGAAAAGGAGGAGGGGGTCAGCCCCAAGCTCCAGTTTTTCAGGGTCGCAAGCGACTCGCCTTTGCAGATCGTTGCCGCAGAGCCAAGATCGTCGGGCAATGCGGCAGCCCCGGTGGAGGAACCGGCGACTGAGGGCGGCGAGGATTCTGCTCCTGTCGAGATGCCGAACCTGCGACCGGTCATATCCACCTTCTTCTACATGGGTAAAGTGGCGTTTATCGCAACCGCTGTGATCGCCCTGATGGCTGTTGGGTTGACCTATCTCAAGCACCTGCTGGCCTGATGCCCCGGGCCTTATCCTGCGTGTGCGCATAGAGTGCGCTCCGTTTCTGGCCCTTATCGCCAGAAAGACCTAATGCATTGAATGTGAAGGGTGCAGCTCGGTCTCCGATGTTGGTCCATCTGATATGTAAAACCTGCTTGACATCTGGTCATGTCAAGCTAAGATGACACCCAGGATCTCAGATGGGTCCTACAGTTTTTCAAGTCCCATTCAGGTGGGCATGGCATGCAGCTGGCGGCTTTCTACCGGATGACCTCCAGCGTGTTGAGTGACAGCATCAATTTCTTATATCGGAGGCCAATCATGGCTGATATGAAGAGTCTGTCGGGTCTGACCGAGCAGCAGGCAAAAGAATTCCACGAGCAGTTCAAGGTTACCTATACCGCGTTCGTCGGTCTGGCTGCTCTGGCTCATATGTTCGTCATCGCGGCGAATCCTTGGTGGTAATTTAGAGAGGGCATAGCAATGCAATTCATGGGTTACAAGCCGCTCGAAAACGATTATAAAATCTGGCTGGTCGTCAATCCTGCGACCTGGCTGATTCCTACCTTCATCGCACTGGGTGCTCTGGCAGTTCTGGTCCACGTCGTTGCGTTCTCGCTCGACGGTCAGGGCTGGCATGCGCCTGCGCCGGCAGCTGTCGAGGCTGCTCCGGCCGAGTAAGTTTGTCCTCTCGTGGCGTTTTTTGCCGCGGTAGAAACCTTGTCATCTGTTATTTGACAGTGGCGTAGTCAACATCCCTTTGGGAGTTAATGCAATGGCTGATCAATCTCTGTCGGGTCTCACCGAGCAGCAAGCTAAGGAATTCCACGAGCAGTTCAAAGTTACCTACACCGCATTCGTCGGTCTGGCTGCTCTGGCTCATCTGTTCGTGATCGCCGCTAACCCTTGGTGGTAAGCTGGTTCTAGTTCACTCTTAATTTTAGAGGTCAATACAATGAGCGACGTCGCAAAGCCGAAAAATCCCGAAGACGATTGGAAGATCTGGCTGGTTGTCAATCCTGCTACTTGGCTGATGCCTTACCTGTTCATGGTTCTTGGTATTGCCATTGCCGTGCACGTGGTCGTGTTCTCTGTTGGCTTGGGCTGGTAAGCTGGAGTCAATGCAGTTCAGCGGTAGCCCCGTGTTGCCGCGAACTCCGGGCGCGCGATAAGCGCGCCCGAAATGTGTATAGGGTGAGCTAATCGTTTAGTCATCATCCGTTGTCGGTCAGTTGTCCCTCCTGCTTTCCTCGCTTCATCTGGCTTAGGCTGACGGTATCAGTTGCTCTGATCGCCGTTCCTTGCTGTCTATGATTCTGGTTTTTTAAGGGCCTCTCGTTCGGGTTGCTGCCGTTCGATCTGTCCCTGAGTCGGCATTCTTGCTGGTTCCTGCCGTTGCCTGCCGACATGAATCGCAACCGTTTCCACGGTCGAAGACGCTGTTCCGCTCGTTCGCCTCTTTGGCGCTTGGGCGCTACTCGTGCTGTGCCGCCCTTGGCTTGTTGAGGGAGGCTCTGAAATCGACGCTTCCGTGGAATATTGATCCTCGTGTGGGTTTGTGTCCAAAAGGCTTGACATGTAACCCTGTCAAGCTAAGATGACACCCAGGATCCAGCGGGGTCCTGAAGTTTTGAGGTCGGCGCGCTTCTACTGTGCTCCCAGGCTGTGTGAAGCGGTATTATTCTCAAATGGAGGCCAACCATGGCTGATGCGAAGAGTCTGTCGGGTCTGACCGAGCAGCAGGCAAAAGAATTCCACGAGCAGTTCAAAATCACCTACACCGCGTTCGTCGGTCTGGCTGCTCTGGCTCATATGTTCGTCATCGCGGCGAATCCTTGGTGGTAATTTAGAGAGGGCATGACAATGCAATTCATGGGTTACAAGCCGCTCGAAAACGATTACAAAATCTGGCTGGTCGTCAATCCTGCGACCTGGCTGATTCCTACCTTCATCGCACTGGGTGCTCTGGCAGTTCTGGTTCACGTCGTTGCGTTCTCGCTCGACGGTCAGGGCTGGCATGCGCCTGCGCCGGCAGCTGTCGAGGCTGCTCCGGCCGAGTAAGTTTGCCCTTTCGCGGCGCTGTTTTGCCGCGGTAGATACCTTGTCATCTGTTATTTGACAGTGGCGTAGTCAAATATCTCTTTGGGAGTTAATGCAATGGCTGATCAATCTCTGTCGGGTCTCACCGAGCAGCAGGCTAAGGAATTCCACGAGCAGTTCAAAGTCACCTACACCGCATTCGTCGGTCTGGCTGCGCTGGCTCACCTGTTCGTGATTGCCGCTAACCCTTGGTGGTAAGCTGGTTCCAATTCACTTTATCATCAAAGAGAGTAATACAATGAGCGACGTCGCAAAGCCGAAAAACCCCGAAGACGATTGGAAGATCTGGCTCGTTGTCAACCCGGCTACCTGGTTGATGCCCATCTTCTTTGCACTGCTGGTTCTCGCCATTGCTGTGCACTGGGTTGTTTTCGCTGTTGGTCTCGGCTGGCAGTAAGACCCCGTATGGATCGGTTGTGGCCGCGTCGTCGGCCACGCCCGCAGCGGGCCTTGTATGATCTCCATACACGCCCCTTGCGATGGTGGACGGGGTATCTCTGCTATATGCTTGATGCCCCATCCGCTTGGATCGGGAGCCGGGACTGACGTGATCGGTTCCGGCTCCGGTATGTTGTGCCCCCGCCTTTTCGTCTTGCTGTTTTCTTCATAAGTATGTGTCTCGCCTATGGACTGGAGTGGCGATACCAGTTCGCGGTGCATTCTCGCGTTCTCCTGTGCATGCCGGCGGAATCCTCGACGGCCTTCCAAATAACCTCGCGGGGGCGTACCATCGCCGTCTTTCGTTCGCTCGGCGGCATTTAGGTTTACGCTGTCGTTGACGGCTGTTCTGCAAGCGAGAATGGGGCGGTGCCCTTTGAAGCCTGTGCCTTTCCCCTTCTCATATCACAAGTGGGAGATGATCTCGGCATGAGCCAACCTGTTGATCCGCGCGTGATCGCCGCTTGGCGTGAGCTGTTGATGCGCCTGATGCCGTTCTCTGACGTGGCTTCGGCGGACTTGCCGCTACGGCGTTTGTTGCGCCTGTCGCTGTTCCAGGTCTCGGTAGCGATCGCAATGGTTCTGCTGACAGGAACCCTCAACCGCGTCATGGTGGTCGAACTTGGCGTGCCGACCTGGCTGGTCGCAACCATGGTTGCCCTGCCGCTGGTGTTTGCGCCCTTTAGGGCCCTGATCGGTCATCGATCCGATTACCATCGCTCGGCCTTCGGATTGCGACGGATTCCATATATATGGTTCGGCAGCATGCTGCAGTTCGGCGGTTTCGCGATCATGCCGTTTGCCCTGCTGCTGCTTTCCGATACCGAGAACGCGCTGAACTTGCTGGGTAAGATTGGCGCTGCGCTGGCGTTTTTGATGGTTGGTGCCGGTTTGCATACCACGCAAACCGCAGGGCTTGCCCTGGCAACCGATTTGGCGCCTCAGGACAAGCGGCCCCGCGTGGTTGCTTTGCTCTACGTCACTCTGTTGGTGGGGATGTTGTTGAGCGCCTTGCTGTTCGGTCAGTTGCTGACGAACTTTTCCCAGCAGTTGCTGATCCAGCTGATCCAGGGCGCTGCCGTTGCGACGATTGTCCTCAACGTCGTGGCCTTGTGGAAGCAGGAGGCGATCGATCCCAAGCGCGCGGCTGCTCCCGAGAAACGACCTCCCTTCATGGAGTCGTGGCGGGCCTTTACGAGTGGCGGGCGTGCGAGCCGGCTGCTGGTCGTGGTCGGTTTGGGTACGGCTGCCTTCACGATGCAGGATATCCTTCTCGAGCCTTACGGGGGGCAAGTGCTGGGCATGAGCGTGTCTCAGACCACGGCGCTCACGGCTCTTCTGTCCGCCGGGACCTTATTGGCATTTGGGGTGTCCGGCTATCTGCTTGGTCGCGGCGGAAATGCTTATCGCATCACGGGCTTCGGTGCTTTGATCGGCCTCGTCGCCTTTTCTGCGGTGATCTTCGCGGCCAGCACGGGCTCCGCGAGTATATTCCGCTTCGGAACCGCCTTCATCGGACTCGGGGCGGGATTCGTTTCGGTGGGAACGTTGACTGCGGCCATGGATCTTTCCGAGGGCGGGCACAGTGGTCTTGCGCTAGGGGCTTGGGGGGCTGTGCAGGCGACGGCGAATGGCGTTGCGGTTGCGTTCGGAGGAGCCATGCGCGACATCGTGTCCGATATGGCCGAGGGAGGGATGTTTGGTCCTGATTGGGCGGGGCCGGTGATTGGCTATACGTCCGTCTACGCGCTGGAAATTCTGTTGCTCATGCTTACGCTGGTCATCCTCTTTCCCCTGCTGTTGAAGCGGGAAAAGTCGGCCGAACGCTCTGCATCGAAAATCGGGCTAGACCAACTTCCCTGATCTCCGGCTCGGATGCCAGGGGCGGCCTGGCCAGAAAGCCCGCGTTCCCATGGATTGGAACGCGGGCTTTTTGCGTTTTTGGAACCCTTTGGTCAGTCTGGCCCCTGGACTTGTTTTTTCTGGCGTTTCCGCCGGTATCCGGCTTTGGAGCTGGGCTATCCGGTGGCAGATTTGTCCTGGACGTCGATAGAGGCGGTCCAGGCGTGAGGAGTTGGGTCAGGCTGATGTATTGTTCGCGCGCGTCTTGGCGATAAGCCCGTCTGCGATCGTTAAGAGTTCCTTCAGGCTTTTCGCGTTTCTTCCCAGTACGGCGTATTTTCCGCCGACGGTCAGTGTGGGAACGGCGTCGATTTTGAATCGATCGACGAGATAGTCGCTGCGTCCGACCTGTGTTTGAACGTCGAACGAGTTGAAAACATCCATGAATTCATCCGTGTCGACATCTTGTTCCTTCAGCCAAGCGATCATGGTGTCTTCTCTGTAGAGCTTGATGCGTTGTTTTTGCATGGCATCGAAGACGGCTTGATGGAGATCGTCGAGGCGGCCGAGATCCTTCAGCGCAAAAAAAAGTTGGGAAAGGTTTTTCCAAGCAGCTCTTCCAAAGGATACGGGGACTTGCCTGAAGGCGACGTCTTCGGGAAGCTCTTCGGCCCAGGGTGTGAGGAGCGGGTTGAGGTGGCTGCAGTGCGGACAACCATACGAAAAGAACTCGAGAACCTCGATTTTTCCTGGTATATCGCTTGGATATGGCGGGTTGATTGCGCGCCAGTCCTCGCCCTCCACAAGCTCGGCGGCTGCCGCGGGTAGCGCGCAATAGCCCAAACTGGCGATTAGTAGGTGGTTGAACTGACGGCGGTTCAGTGTCACTGAGCGTTCTCCTTGGGTGGGTTCTTGAAAAAGTGGTGCGTTTTGATTGAAGGCATGCTAACGATGGGTGCTACCGAGTCGGGATTGCCACCAGAGCCATCCGCCCAGGCCGGCGCAGAGGGTGAAGCAGATGAGTGCCCAGTTGGCGAGCGACAGGCCAAGAATGGTCAGGCCGGTCTCTTCGCAAAAGCCGGTTGCCAGAAACATATCTGGCCAGCGTGAACCTAGCCATTCGACGAGTTGCTCGATCGGGCCTGGGCTACCGGCGGTGCAGGATACGCTTCCCATGGGCTGAGCTTGAAGCCAGCTTTGATAGGTTGCGACAGTCAGCCCCAAGCAGGTCGTGATCATGAACACTGCCTGGGGGGCGTGTTTGAGCGCCCGAGTTCCGGCTGATAAGGCTGATGCCAAGGCGGCTACACCCATGATGAGCAGCAGCAGTCGCTGAAAGACGCAGAGGTAACATGGATCGAGTGCGAACCAATCGGTCAGATAGAGTGTGAGGATTGCCACTGCGATGGTGCAGGCCGCCAGGATCGACCAGGCCTGGTGGGGCTTAGTCCAAGACATTGGGTTACTCCAAATCCAAGTCAAACATTCGTCTAGGCTCGCCGGTTAGATATTGGTTGGCGATGCTCCGTGCAGATCATACCGGAAGGCTAGGGTCTTCCGCGGTGGTGCCGTCCGGTGTTGTTCTTTCCGCTGGGCTTGGCAAACCGACAGCGGCTCGACTGAAAATATCCGTTGCTGCCTAAAATGCGCGGCCCGGATCTAGATTGCCCGCTTGCGCCCGATCGTCGCGAATCCGCTTGAGCCGTTGATACAAGGCGTTATGTTGTCGAATGCAAAAAATTGCGGGGGAAGGTTGACAGTCTTGTTAAAGTCGCTAGAATGCGCGGCTCTGCTGAGGGATTGGCGTGGTGGACGGGACGGAGGAGCGGTGCCAAGGCGCTGTT
>NZ_AONC01000031.1 GCF_000585215.1 Imhoffiella purpurea
ACGAAGCTGGCTACTCATGACTCCAAGACGCTCAATCAAGCACTTATCTCGCCGTACACGAAAAACGCGAGAAGATATGGGTAAAGCTATGAGTTGAGACCCGATCATGACATCTCCAGCCGACTCGCGAGACGGCTGCGGACACCTTCCAATATCCGCAAATACCCGGTGACGCCATCCCGGCATCGTCACGCCACCGAGGCACCGATGCCGCCTACCCATCCGAATCACAGGGTTTCTAGATCTCGTACACGGATTTGACTAGTCTTACAGGGCGTGTCACGCGCCTGAGGATATCCCGCCCCTCATCGCGCCTGGCACTGTCGGCATCCAGCGTTCCGGCGAGCATCATAAGGAATCGAATATCCAGTCGCTCGCCCAGACGTGCCGTCATCCCGAATCTCGTCTCAGACCTTCCCTGCATTCGGCTCTTAGTCTCCGATCAACTTCAGCACCTGGAGCATGCGCAATGTCGACGACAAGACGATCCCGCTTCACCACCCTCCCGGTCCTTCTTCTGTCCAGCCTTCTACTGTCCACCGGACAGGCCGGCGCGATCGATTTCGTGCACGTCATGAATATCGGGTCCGAGGGTAGCGATCCCGGCCAGTTCCGCTACGTCGAGGACTTCGCTCTATCCAAGGACGGACATCTACTGGTCACCGACGCCTCCCACGCTTACGTTCAGGTCTTCGACAAGACCACCGGCGAATTCATCAGCCGTTTCGGCGGCAAAGGGGACGAGGACGACAACCTCGAAAAGCCCGAGGGCATCTCGGTCGCGCCCAACGGAGACATCTACGTCGCCGACTACACCACGGGCGACGTCAAGGTCTACGACCCGAGCTACAGCTGGAAGGCGACCTTCAGCGAATACGGAGAAGAACCTGGGCAGAACATCAAGTCCGAGTTCACCGACATCTACGACGGCAGATACTACATGCCGGAGGCCGGCAACCATCGCGTCTCGGTCTTCGACCTGGAAGGCAATTTCCTCTTTATCTTCGGTGGACCGGGAACCGAGCCCGGACAGATGAACAACCCCGAATCGGCGAAATTCAACAGCGAAGGGCGGCTCTACCTCGCGGACCTCAAGAACGACCGCATTCAGGTCTTCGACAAGGACGGGAATTTCCTCTTCACCTGGGGCGAGTCGGGCAGCGAACCGGGTCAGTTCAAGGCCCCGGCAGGCATCGGCATCGACGCCCGGGACCGCGTCTACGTGAGCGAGATCGGCAACGACCGCATCCAGGTCTTCGACAAGGAGGGCCGGTATCTCACCGGATGGGGCAGCAAGGGCTCGGGCGACGGGGAGTTCGGCAATCTGCACGGTCTCTTCGTCGACCGTTCCACCGGGTGGGTGTATGTGGCCGACACGGCGAACAATCGCGTGCAGGTCTTCAAACCGGCCGAATAGCCGCCCTCGGGACATCGATCGCGCCGGGCCAGCGGCCAATACAGCTCCCGGCCCGGCGCCTCGTCTCCGTAGAGCCGCCCGAACCAGCGAATAGGCATGCAGATGAATATCCTCAGGAAAGGCTCGCCGCCCGCGTCATTGAGCCTGCGCGTGAAGCTCTTGTCGTTGGTCGTCTTCTTCGTGATCCTGACCGCCGTGACCGGCAGCACCGGGCTCTACCACGTGGCGGCGATCAACGACTCCGTCGTGCTCGTCACCGAGACCTCTTCCCCCCTCGTCCAGGAGGCATCGGGCCTGATCCGGGCGATGGACCAGATCTATATCGGCCTGCTCGAAATACTGGCAAAGACCGCGGCGGCGACCCCCGAAGAGATGGACGCCCGACTCGAAGAATTCGAGACACAGGCCAATCAGGCCGTCGAGCGGATGCAGCGACTGAGCGAACACGAGCAGGATCTCGGACCACTCATCTCGGACCTGACCGCGAACCAGAGAGAATTCCTCGAAAAGGCCCACGAGATGCTGCGCTCTCAGCGCGTCCAGAACGAAAAGCGGGAAGTCGTCGACGCCCGAGTCGCCGAGTTCGAGTCCGTGCGCGAATCCCTGGCGGTCACGCTGGTGGCCATGGCCCGTCGCGGCGAGGCTACCATGTCCGAGCTCGAGGACCGCTCCAAGACCCTGACCCAGTCCGGCGAGGCGACGGTCGAGGACATCCAGGGCATCCTTTCCGGGGCATTGAACCGTACCTACCCGGTCATCCGCGGCGCCTATGCGATGCAGAGCTATGTCCTGGAGGCCGAGGACCTGACCCGAACCTATGCCGGCGAGACGGAAGCCGAGACCCTCGACAATCTTGAGGCCCAGTTCAGAAAGGCGATCAAGAAGGCGAAGACGCGCCTGCGGAAGATGAGCTCCCATCTGGAGACGGGCGTGGAACGCGCGGACCATAACACCGTCGCAACGGATCTGGACCGCCTCTCCGAGGTCGCCGAGGGATCCAAGTCCGCAGAGGGCGGCGAGGGTCTCTTCCTGGCAAGGCGACAATTGCTGGAGGCGACGGCCCAGGCCGAATCCTGGCGCGCCTCGCTGGAGCAGACCGGGCGCAGCTACGAGAAGGCCCTGGCCGCGATCGCGGATCACGCCAGCAAGCTGAATTCCCGATCTCAGAACCGACTGGCAAACGCCAGCGGCCAGGCGATCTGGAGCATCGGAGGCGTGGTGGCGGCAGGCTCGCTGATCGGCCTGATACTGGGCTATCTTCTGGTGACTTCACTGCTGAAGCCCATCCGCAAGGCATCGGTCCTGACCGAGGCCATGTCGGAAGGCGACTTCAGAATCGAGACCGGATCGCTCCCGGGCGACGAGGTCGGGCGCATGCTCCTGGCCCTGGACGGCATGAGCCGGCGCCTGTCCCACACGCTCCACGGCGTCAGCGATTCGGCGAACGATCTGAGCGGACTCGCGGAGACGACGCTCGCCATCACCGAGAAGACCCGCGAGGAGGCCGAACGCCAGCTCGCCGTCATGGAACAGGCCAGCACCGCCATCACCGAACTCTCGGCCTCGGTCGATCAGGTCGCCACCAGTACCAGTATGGCCTCGGAAGCCGCGCGCCAGGCCGATCTCGACGTGCGCGAGGGCGGACAGGTCGTCGACGAGACGGTGCGGTCCATCGAGGCACTAGCCGAAGAGGTGCATAAAGCGGACGAGGTGGTCCAGGAACTCGCCGGTCAGGCGGGCAACATCACCGCCGTCCTGGACGTCATCCGCCATATCGCCCAGCAGACCAATCTGCTCGCGCTCAACGCATCGATCGAATCGGCCCGCGCCGGAGAGCATGGACGCGGCTTCGCCGTGGTCGCCAACGAGGTTCGGACCCTGGCGACCCGCACCCATGCCTCGACCGAGGAGATCCAGCAGATCATCGAACAGTTCCAGGCCGGCACCGCCCGAGCGGCCAAGGTCATGCAGGCCGGGCGCGCCAAGGTCGGCCTGAGCGTCGAGCAGGCAACCAAGGCGGGACGATCCCTGGAGAAGGTCAAGACATCGGCGGCGGTCATCACGCAAATGAGCGGACAGATCGCCTCGGCGGTCGAGGAGCAGAGCTCGGTCGCGAACGACATCGACCGGAGCATCGTCGGCATCGCCGAGACCATGCGCGAGACGGCCCGGGACGCCCTGGCCGTGGCCGAGGCCAATGCACGAGTCACGGCACGATCGACTCAGCTGCAACGGATGATGGGCCAGTTCCGGCTGCGCGATTCGGGCGCGTCCTGAATACGAACCCCATGCCCTTCATTCGAATGGATTCGCGTTCCCGCCCCTTGATGTCGTTTGAGCAGGTCAGTCACGCCCCTTGGGCTGTGCCGGAAGCGGGAAGGGGGTGACGGTTCCGCCCTCGCTCTTGCCGACGATACGATTCTGCCCCTCCTTGCTCACCTCGTCGATGCGAATGACCGCATGCATGGGGATGAAGGTGCGCCTGACATCCTCGAACTCCGCTTTGAGCCGCTCCTCCGAGGGATCGACCAGAATCTCGGAGCGCTCGCCGAAGATGATCTCGGCTACCTCGACGAAGGCATAGAGGCTGCTCGAATCGACGCGGCGGGCATGGAGTTGATAGATGTTCCCCTGGTTGAGAAAGGTAATGCGATAGATACTGTCGTTTTTCATGACTGATTCCGTCCGATGTGCGAAATGCCCGAGAAGCCGATGCGGGCAGCCTATCGCATTTCAGCACGAACCGGAGCAGGCCACAGAGCACCGATCGACACTCGGGAAACCCGAGCGCACCCGACCCGGAACCCATCCGTCCACACCCTTCGCCATCATGGAGTCCGCGCATGGCCAGACCCGACACCCCGCTCCTCGCAGCCGACGCCATCATCGAGCTCGCCGACCGTCCGGGACGGCCGATCCTGCTCATCGAGCGCCGCCATCCACCCTACGGATGGGCCATACCAGGCGGATTCGTCGACGTCGGAGAACGACTGGAGACAGCGGCCGTTCGCGAGGCACTGGAAGAGACCTCGCTGCATGTGACCCTGAACGCCCTGCTGGGCCTCTACTCGGACCCGAGCCGGGACCCGCGCGGTCATACGGTCACCGCCGTCTACCTGGCCGAGGCGGCCGGAGAGCCGAGCGCCCAGGACGATGCCAAAAACCTTCGGATCTTTTCCGTCGACGCCCTGCCCGAGGTGCTGGCATTCGATCATGCCCTGGTGCTTGAGGACTACCTGCGCTTCCGCGAGACCGGGCAGCCGGCGCCACTGCGGCTCGACACGGGCAGATGAATCCCCCGCCGCAGGCCGAACCGCACGGGTTGAGCCGGCACGGACTTCGGGTATGGTGTCCGGAAAGACATCCGATCCCGACCTCCACCGGCCAGCGACACGCGATGAGGGAATGCCTTGCGAGCCAAGCATCTGACGATACGAGCCATTCTGACCGGAATACTCCTCGGCGCCTTACTCACGCCGTGCAACATCTATTCGGGGCTGAAGATCGGCTGGTCTTTCAACATCTCAATCGTCGCGCTGCTCATCGCCGCGGGATTCTGGGCCTTGCTCGACCGCTTGCGTCTCGGATCGGCGCTGGTGGCAGGTGAAGGCAACATCGCCCAGACCACGGCATCCTCCTCTGCAAACATCATCTCGGGCGGTCTGGTGGCCCCCATTCCGGCACTCGCGATGCTGACCGGGGCCAATCCGCCCCCCGGTCAGCTCATCGTCTGGGTCTTCGCCGTGAGCTTTCTCGGGATCTGGGTGGCCTGGTATCTGCGTAACTCGCTCATCCTGTGTTCCGGCCTGCCGTTTCCCACAGGCCGAGCGACGGCGGAAACCCTGCTCGAGATCTTCGACAAGGGACGCGAGGCGGCATTGAAGCTGCGGGTTCTGCTCGCGAGCGGCCTCCTCGCCGGAGGCATGAAATGGCTGGATACGGGCTGGACGCCCTTGCCCAGGCCAGGATTCGGCTTTCATCTGCCGGCACTCGGCCAGGTCGCGGGCCTGGGAACCCTGAGCGCCAAGAACCTGACCTTCACACTGGATCCATCGCTCATGCTGGCCGGATTCGGGGCCATCATCGGCTTTCGGGCCGGAATCTCGCTGCTGCTCGGCGGCATCCTCTCCTGGGGCATCCTGGGCCCATTGGGGCTGTATCAAGGGTTCGTGTCGCCCGGCGACGCCGATCCGAACGCCATCTGGTTCGCCTCCATGATCGAGTGGCTGCTCTGGCCCGGGGTCGCCATCATGGTCGGCTCGGCACTCGCCAAGTTCGTCCTGCATGCCCTCTCCAGCCGCAGAAGGGGTGCATCGCGGGTCCAGTCCGAAGAGACGAAGAGCGCAAGACCGATGCGGCTCGCCGGCCTGATCCTGGCGAGCGGCATGGTGGTCGCGGCCCAGATCGGATTTTTCGGCATCCACTGGCTGGTCGCGACGCTGGCCGTGCCCATCGCCTTCGCGCTGGCGATGGTCGCCTCGCGCGTGGTCGGCGAGACCGGCATCCCCCCGATCGGCGCCATCGGCAAGATCTCCCAGCTCAGCACAGGTGTCGCCGCCCCGGGACAGATGACGGCGAATCTCATCGCGGCCAATGTCGCGGGCGGCGCCGCCGGCCAGAGCGCCGACCTGCTCAACGACTTCAAGGCGGGACAAGCCATCGGCGCGCCTCCGGCATTTCAGGTGGTCGCGCAGATCTTCGGCATTCTGACCGGCAGTCTCGTCGGCAGCCTCGTCTATCTCCGATTGATACCGGACCCGGCCGGCATGCTGATTACCGAGGAGTGGCCGGCACCGGCCGTCGCGACCTGGAAGGTGGTGGCCGAGACGCTGAGCCAGGGCCTGGCATCCGTTCCCCCGAGTGCGCTCTGGGCGGTCGGCATCGGCGGTCTGCTGGGGATCGCCGTATCCGCGATCGAGCATCGCCGCGGACCCGCCTGGCTGCCGAGCATGCCGGCCTTGGGCCTGGCCATGGTCATCCCGGCCTCCCTGTCCATCACCATGTTCTTCGGCAGCCTCGTCGCCAAGCTGCTCGAACGCTGGAACCCTAGCCTGGCTCAGCGATTCCTGATCGCCGCCGCCTCCGGTCTCATCGCCGGGGAAAGCCTGACCGGCGTAGCCCGCGCGCTGCTCGGGATGGTCGGTTGAATGGAGAAGGGCATCGCACGATGATCCAGCGAACACCCGGATCATTCAGAGGCCCCGCGCATCCGTTTCGGCGGAGCGGCTACACCAGCATACCCGAGCTGCTGAGACTGGTGCCGGGCTTCGCTGTCTCGCGTATCGACACGACCGAATGGACGCTGGGCTCGCGTGGCTTCAACGCGAGCCTCGGGAAACCGCCGCCCTGGGACTCGACCTCGCCTTGTTCTACAACGATTACGACGAGCTGCGCACCCTGGAAATCCAGATCATGCGGCTCGAGCTGGATCCGGATCCGCACTGGGTCCAGAAGATCGGGAGCGCCAATCTATTGCGCGGATACGGCTACGGCTTCGAGCTGACCGCGAACCGGCATCCCACCCAAGACATACGGCTGCAATCCTGGTATGGGCTGACGCGCATGGATCTGCACCGGATCACGACCGGCGAGGACCCGTCCGCGCGCGGCCGAGGAACGCTTCCCGCAACAGCAGGTAGGGCTGCGAGTCGGCATCGATCTGCGCCACGATCTCGAGCTCGATTTCTTCGGCCGGTTCGTCGATCAGGTTCCTGCCTACGAAGTGGATGCCTATACTGAGCTGGATGCACGCCAGGGCTGGAACCTGAGCCCCGGGGTGACGCTAGCGATCGTCGGCCGCAACCTCCTCGCCCCCTCGCACCGCGAGTACGGCAGTGCATCTCTCGCGGCTTACGAACAGCGCATCGAGCGTGAGGCGTTTCTGCGAATCGAGATCGAGTATTGACGTAACGTACAGGATGCACGATGCGTGAGGGAGCCGAGGAAACCAATTCGATCATCCGCAAGCGGTCGCCCGATTCAGGCTGGCGATCCTCGCCATGATCTCCGCGATAGGCGCGTTCATTCATACCGCTATCCGCAGCTCGCTCCTGAGTCTCGCGATCGGCGCACAGGTTCTGATCCTGATGCAAAACGCCCATAGCGGTTCTCTGCCCCTCTGGCGAGAGGACGAGCAACGGATGGAGGTCGGGCTCAAGGTCTTCCCCGCCTGCGTCAGCGCACTGGAATCGCTCGATCCGCATCTCGATCCGCACGGCAGACTCTTGGTGCTGGTGGTCTACGAAGGATCCAACGCCGCCGCGCGTCAGGCCGCCGGCAGTCTCGAATCCGCCAAGAAGATTCGAGGCCACCCACTCCTCGTCAGGGTGCTCTCTGCGGCGGATCTGGATGCCTACGCCGGGCCCCGGCCGGGCGCGATCTTCATCGCCAGCATCGGCCTGGAGCCGCATCGTCTGCGCAACTGGTCCGAGCGCCTGCAGACGCTGGTCTTCTCGCCTTTCGCCGATGCCGTCGAAGAAGGAGCGGTGGCGGGCATCCATGTATCCGATCGCATCCAGCCCGCGGTCAATCTGGCTCAGGCCGACCGGGCAGGCATCCGATTCAAGCCCTATTTCCTGAAAGAAGCGCGCTACCATGAACCCTTCTCCGAAATCGACGTGCGCGCGGTCTTTCTATTCAACTTCGCCCTATTCATCGATTGGCCATCATCGGCCTTCGACGCGCCGTCCGCGCCCCTACGCTATTGCGTGCTCGGAAACCCCGCCCTGTCCGTCAGCCTGAAACGGACGCTTGCGGACGAGCGGGTCGCAGGGCGCCCGCTGCAGATCGCCGACGCCCGAAATCCGGATCAGTGGCGCCGCTGCCACATTCTCTATATCGACCATCGTTCGGGAGAGTCACTGCAGAAGGTCGTGGACGCGGTAAAGGGCGCCCCAGTGCTCACCGTCGGCGATACGGACACCATGGCGCACGAAGGCGGGATGATCTCCCTGATCCGCAAGGGCGAACGGCTGCATCCGGTGATCAACCGCGAGGCGGCGATGCGCAGCGGCATCCAGATCAGCTCCAAGCTGCTCCGTCTCGCGACCCTGGTTCCGGACTCACCGGACGGCAATTGACCGCTGGCCGCTCACGAGCTACGGCCATTGATAGGACAACTGCACCCACCAGGTACGCTCGTCCCGGAGCGGATAATCGTCCGCATAGGTATGGGCCGCCGCGGGTGACTCGATCCTTTGCGCCAACAGGTTGTCGACACCGGCCCGCAGCGTCAGTCCCGGAAACCCCGCATCGAACCAGTTCAGGGTCAGCGACAGATCCTGATAACCGCGCAGCGGTTCGGTTCGCGGATCGTCGGCCGAGCGATGACGATCGCCGACATAGCGCCAATGGCCGGTCACCAGCCAGTTGGGACCGGGGCGGTAGAGCAGACTGAGATTGCCCAGCCAATCGACCGCCCCGGCAAGCGGTCCCCCGATCTCTTTGTCCAATGTCTCGGTATAGCTCAGGTTGGCCACGAGCTTCCACGAAGGACTCAGCCGCTGCTCCCATTCCGTCTCGATACCTTGAAGCCGCGCCCGCCCCCGATTGATATAGCTGCTGTTTTCGATGACGATCAGATTCTTGACCTGGGAATGATAGAGCGTGACTCGCCCGACGCGGGTACCGCGCCGAAAGATGTAGCCGAACTCGCTCGTGGCGACGGTCTCGGGCTCGACGACGAAGTCGCCGTGCACCGCTCCGGACGCAAGACCATAGACCTGATACAGCGTCGGCGGAAAAAATGCCTCCGCATATTGCGCCTTGAGGAGATGCTCGCCGCTCAGCGCCCAGACCGCCGCCAAGCGAGGCGAAAGGTTGTCGCCGACATCGCTGTAGCTGTCATGGCGCAAACCCAGCGTCAGCTCCAGCGGCCCGAAAAGATGGAATCGATCCTGAACCGCGATGCTGCGAATCGAGCGTCTCGCATCCTCGTCGATGAAATTCCGTTCTCCGCTGTAACGTCGCGATGTCGCCAGCGGATGCCCGGTGTCCAGATCGCCGTTGAAGGACCACCATGCATCCTCGATCCGAACCTTGGCCGCCGACAGATAGAGCTGCCAGTCGTGTCCGCTCCATCCATCCCAGTCCAAGCTCAGCTCCGCCTCCTGGCGGCTGACCCTGATATAGTCTTCCATGTGGACACCGTCCGGATAGATGATTTCGGATCCCCAGGGATAGGGCACGCCGGGAGGAATGACCTGCTCCGCCCAGTCGGTAACGGACTGCGACCAGGTGAGCTTGAGCTCCGCGCCGAGGGTCTCCATGGGATCGAAGGTCCGACTCACCTGGACCAGACTCTGCTCGGCGTAGGCGGCGTTCGCACCCTCGTTATGCTCGGGCAGGACGTTCAGCGCACCGAAAAAGGTGCCTCCACGGCTGAGGCTGTACTGCGCCAGCAGAGAGAGCCGCTCGCCATCCAGAGAGAGCACGAGCATTCGCTCGTCCTCGGCGCTGTTGATCCGCCCTGGTGCCTGAGAGAGCGCACCAGCGCCGATCTCGTAGAGCCGGTCGGTTCCGGCCATCGGCTCGCTACCCTGCGTATCCCAACCAGCCGCATTCAGGCTGATCCGCCAATTCCTGTGGGGATCGGCCATCGAGGCCACCATGCCCGCGCCAAGGCTGTTGCCGCTTCCCGCGCGCAGATAGAGGCGATTCTCATCCTTCCGCGTGACGACATTGATCACGCCGGCGAAGGCGTGCTCGCCATGCAAGGCCGAGCCTGGACCCCGTATCACCTCGATACTGTCCACCTGCTCCACGGGGATGAAGAGGATGTTGGAATAGCCCGCGAATGCATTGTTCATCGGCGCGGAGTTGAGCAGCAGCTTGACGTTGCCGTTGCCATGCCGAAAACCGCGAATCGCGACCAGCAATCCGCCATTGTTGTTGCGGTCGATCTGCACCCCGGGGACCATTTCCAAGGCATCCCAGACCCGACTCACCCCCAGAGCGACGAGCTCGTCGCCGTCCAGAACACTCAGAATCCCCGGAACATAGTCGGCGTTCATGCGCGTCTTGGTGGCCAGGGTCGACACGTCGTCGATCACGGACATGAGATCCGCCTTGGCGGTTCGGTCGCCCTCGACGACACCCAGATGGGAATCGGTCTGTACCTTCGGCGGGGCGGCGGCCGCCATCGGCAGACCGAGCGTCGCGAGTATCGGAATCAGGAGTGACCGAAAAAACCTGGTGTCGCCATGCAAGCGTCGCTGAGGATACTGCTCAAACACAAGCGCGTTACGCCTCTACCAGAAGAAAACGGGGCATGAATGTCACCGATCGGCGAGACACCCTTATTCGCGAACGCCTGGAAGCATTCCTCCATCTGCGTCGACTCGGAGTACAGATATCCGGAACCGCCAGGCAATTGAACGCGCGATATTAGCCAGCGCCCTATCTCAGTGTCCATGAAGTGCGATCGAAAAACCGATAATAGATATTCGGCGACCCTGCATCCACATGAAGACATCGGCTCGACGATGCGCTGGGCAGAAGAGGGCCGAACCGATCGGAGATCGGCAGTCCAGGCCGATTCAGCGACATCTGGATGACCCGCCACCATCTCTAGCGGTTGATTTCCCCCATGCTCGCGGTTCAATCGCACCGCCTTATCCGCCTCCACGCATTCCCTACAGGGCCATCCGCGTCATAAAACATTAAATATCAACGCCTTGATATCTGGCCCAGCCTTTGCTTAGACATGGGTACCAACCATCAATCCGATGCGGAGAGATCACCATGACAGATCGAGAAGCCTATGTTGAAAAACTGAAAGCCAAGCTGGACGAGTGGGACGCCGAGATCGACAAGCTCGAAGCCAAGGCCAAGTCCGTCGGAGCCGATGCCGAAGTCAAGTATCACGAACAGATCGCCAAACTCAAAGAGCACCGCGCGGAGGCCTCGTCACGACTGGCGGAACTGCGTAGCGCAAGTGGTGATGCATGGCAGGATATTCGCGACGGCGCCCAGCGTGCATCGGACGCACTGGGAGAAGCGCTCAAGTCGGCTTGGTCGAAATTCCACTCCTGAAATCCGACCAGATAACCGGATGCAGCGGATGGCCTCAACGCGGCGGTTCTCCCTGTTGTTGAGTCAGCTTAGATTCGGCGCAAATAAAGGGCTTGCCAAAATCGGTAAGCCCTTGATCGGTATGGCTCGCGAACTAGGATTTCGAGCCTAAACCGTGTACAGTGCGGGATGCGTAATTCTGATTGACATCGCTCCCAGAAAAACCACGTGCCTCACACTGGATGCGGTTTAGATCGACGAAGCCGGAATTTCTCACACAGAACCTATTCTCGGCTTTGGCCAATTGAGGACGAGGGAATCATCGACGGGTTCGGCTGCGTGTCGTCCGCCTGGAAGCGGTTTTCGGTCGCCGACACGCTCGCCTACGTCGACCTGCCGCTCTTCGCGCACTACATCTGGGTGACGAAGCGCCTCGTGAAAGGCATGGTCGTCACGCCAGAGGGCTGGTCGGAGAACAGCCCAATGTGGAGCAGCACCCTCAACAGCTATCGGATTCTCCGCCTCTGTCATGACGAGCTGACACCGAGATACCGGCAGCTTGTCGCCGAGCAGTCCACCCACAAGCGAGTGCATCACTTGAGATCGCCCAGAGCCTTGAAGGCCTTCGTCGGAGCCGTGACCGATGAATATTCCGATATCCGCTGAAGCAATGCCTGGTCGAGGAGTAGCTGTAATGAATATCGCAAGAGGTTCATGCCTATGCGGAGAGGTCACATTCGAGATCAGCGGTGATTTCGAGAGCTTTTTCCTCTGTCACTGCAGCCGTTGTCGCAAAGATACCGGCTCGGCTCACGCGGCCAATCTCTTCTCTTCCTCGGCAACGCTGAAATGGTTGTCAGGCCAGGACAAGATCACCCATTTCACGCTTCCATCGACCCTGCATGCCAGGTCATTCTGCTCGATTTGCGGCTCCGCGCTGCCAAATACTCAAATGGAAGGCACACTTCTCGTCGTCCCCGCCGGAAGTCTCGATACCGATGTATCGGTCAGGCCTGATGCCCATATCAATACCTCGAGCAGAGCGACATGGGACCACGACCTTGAAGCGGTCCCAATCGCGGGCGATGACGTGGGGCGTGACGGTTGAAGAGACGATTCCGATCCCAGCACGCTCCCGGTGCGGGTCCATCCACACCGAGCGGCTGCCCAGTACCCTACGTCTATTCCGCCGTGGCCGCCGGACGGAGGACCGAAGAGAGATCCCACAGCTTGGGGGAGTGATACAGCCTGGCGAGAAGCAGCTCTCGCTCCAGCTCCATCTCATGCGGCAGGTGATCGCCGAAGCGGGTGAACAGCTCTTCCTGCTCGTTGGCCTCCTGACGCGCCACCTCGCGGTCGATGTTCATGATCTTGTAGAAGTCGCTCTCGGAAAAGCCGATTTCGTGCAGGTTCAGGTCGGTATAGCCGGGAACCCAGCCCAGCGGGCTCTCGACGGCATGCGCGCAGCCTTGCGAGCGTTCCAGGATCCACTTCAGCACGCGCATGTTCTCGCCGAAACCGGGCCAGATGAAGCGGCCGTGCTCGTCCTTGCGGAACCAGTTGACCCGGAAGATGGGCGGCGGTGTGGCGACATGCTGGCGGCCGATGCGCAGCCAGTGCTTCCAGTACTCGGCCATGTTGTAGCCGCAGAAGGGCAGCATGGCCATGGGGTCGCGACGCATGGCGGCCTGACCGATGGCGGCGGCGGTGGCCTCGGAGCCCATGGTAGCGGCCATGTAGACACCGTGCTCCCAGTTGTAGCTCTGGAACACCAGGGGGAAATGGCGGCTCACCCGCCCGCCGAAGAGGAAGGCGCTGATGGGCACGCCGGCCGGATCCTCCCAGTCCGGGTCGATGACCGGGCACTGGGCCGCCGGAGCCGTGAAACGCGCATTGGGGTGGGCGGCGGGCACGCCGCAGCCGGGCGTCCAGTCGTGCCCCTTCCAGTCGATCAGGTGCTCGGGGGTCTCGTCGGTCAGACCCTCCCACCAGATATCGCCGTCGTCGGTGAGGGCGCAGTTGGTGAAGATGCAATTGCTATGCAGCGAGTGTAGGGCATTGGGGTTGGATGCCTCGTTGGTCCCTGGAGCGACGCCGAAGAAGCCCGCCTCCGGGTTGATGGCGTAGAACTTTCCGTCCTTCGGGTTGGGCTTGATCCAGGCGATGTCGTCGCCGATGGTGGTCACCTTCCAGCCATCGAAGTCCTTGGGCGGGATCAGCATCGCGAAGTTGGTCTTGCCGCAGGCACTGGGGAAGGCGGCGGAGACATAGGCCTTTTCGCCCTCGGGCGATTCCACGCCGAGGATCAGCATGTGCTCGGCGAGCCAGCCCTCGTCCCGGGCCATCACCGAAGCGATGCGCAGGGCCAGACATTTCTTGCCCAGCAGGGCGTTGCCGCCATAACCGCTGCCGTAGGACCAGATCTCGCGGGTCTCGGGGAAATGGGCGATGTACTTGTTCTCGATACTGCTCTCGCAGGGCCAGGTGACGTCCTCCTCGCCCGGCTGCAGCGGGGCACCCACCGAGTGCATGCAGGGCACGAACTCGCCATAGGTGCCGAGCGCATTGAGGGCGGCCTGCCCCATGCGGGTCATGATGCGCTGGTTGGTGACCACGTAGGGCGAGTCGGTGATCTCGACGCCGATATGGGCGATGTGCGAGCCCAGCGGCCCCATGCTGAAGGGGATGACGTACAGGGTACGCCCCTGCATGCAGCCGTCGAAGGCCTTGCGCAGGAGACCCTTCATCTTGCGCGGAGACATCCAGTTGTTCGTCGGGCCGGCGTCTTCCTCGTGCTCGGAGCAGATGAAGGTGCGCTCTTCCACCCGAGCCACATCGCTCGGATGGGAGCGGGCAAGGAAGGAATTGGGGCGTTTTTCCGGATTCAGCCGAATGTAGGCACCGGACTCCACCATCTCGTCGCACAGCCGGTCGTATTCTTCCTGAGAGCCGTCGCACCAATAGATGCGGTCTGGCTTGCAGAGCGCGGCCATCTCGTCCACCCAGCTCAGCAGGCGTTTGTTGTCCGTGCGTGAGGCTCCGTCGTGGGTCAAGGTCATGGGTACTGGCCCTCGTTTTCTCGATGTTGTTCAAGCGCAGAGTGCGTCGGATAGGGGCTTGGTTGAATACAGACCGAGTCCATGGCCTTCGCCGCCGGCACCCAGTGCCAGGGGAGTCCGGATGGAGCTTGTGACCTATAAGTAGCTGAGGGGGGTATGGTCGGTCAACATGCACTGGCGGATCCGGGATCGGATCGCGAGGGTCAACGCAGGGCTAAGGAACTGATATATTGACACGGGATCCGAAAGAAGGGAGTAGTCCATGCCGATGCGACGCAAGCCCCTCCTGCCACTGGTGGCCGTTCTTGCCCTCAGCGTCCTTGGGACCCCAGCCGACGCCGCCGAGAACTCGCCTCCGGCCCCCACGGCCAGACCCAAGCTCGTCTTCGAGGACATCACCTTCGATTACGAACTGCAGCGCAATATCGGCTATGCGGTGGCCGGCGGCGCAGACATCAACGAATGTCTCTTCACCGCCCATTCCATCGTGCCGGGTGACGGAGACTCCTGGTTCGATGCCTGGAACGGGCTCGCCCGGCGCATCCACGCCGAGGCCGCCGAGGCCCTGAACAAGAGACACCGAGTCTCGGCGCGCAAGGCCCTGCTGCGCGCCAGCAACTACTACCGCACCGCCGCCTTTTTCCTGCACGGCGACCCGGCCGACCCCCGCATCGCGGACAGCGCCCGCCTCAGCCGCGAAACCTTTCAACAGGCCGCGGCGCTCATGTCCCGGCCCCTGGAGAGGATCCGCATCCCCTACGAGGACACGACCCTACCCGGCTACTTCCTCCAGCCCGACCGCACCGCCGCGCCCAAGAAGACCCTGCTCCTGCAGACCGGCTTCGACGGCACGGGCGAGGAGCTCTACTTCACCGCCGTTTTCGCCCTCGAACGCGGCTACAACGTGCTCATCTTCGAAGGCCCGGGACAGGGGGCCGCGCTCCTGGAGCAGGGGCTGCATTTCCGCAAGGACTGGGAAAAGGTGGTCGCTCCGGTGGTGGACTACGCCCTGAGCCGCCCGGAGGTGGACCCCGGCAAGGTGGCCCTCATGGGCCTCAGCATGGGTGGTTTCCTGGCGCCCCGTGCCGCCGTCTTCGAGCACCGCCTGGCCGCCTGCGTGGCCAACCCCGGCCAGTTCGACCTCTACGGCGCGAAACGTCCTTCGCCAGAGGCATGGAAACAGATGCTCTCAGACCCGGACGCGGCCAACCGAGCGCTGCGCGCCCAGATGGAGAAGAGCCTTGGCTTCCGCTGGTGGATCGAGAACGGCCTCTTCACCACAGGCGCGGCGACTCCACTGGATTTCATGAAGCTCTGGGGAGAGTTCACCCTGAGCGATCTGGTCCAGGAGATCCGATGCCCAACCCTGGTTATCGGTTCCAACGGGGATCATTTTCTGACCCTGGAGGATTCGCGCGCACTCTACGACAAGCTCCGGAGCCCCAAGACCTTCCTCGCCTTCCTTGGCGACCACCAGGCCAACCAGCATTGCCAGGTCGGAGGCATGTCCGTCGGCATGGCCCGGATTCTCGACTGGCTGGACGAGGTGCTGCAACCGCTCCATGCGGCGGAATAGGACGCGCGATTCCACCGGACAGGCGTTTCCTGGCGTGAAACGCCTGCTCTGTATCAGGCTTGGGCACCCATCCCGCAGGCCCGCTCCTTGCGCTCGGCGAGTCCGTCGGACCCAAGCGCCGGGCCTTCGACCTCGGGCCAGCCGCCGCAATGGCGCAGGATGAGGTCGGCCAGCAGTTCCATGTGGTCCGGGTTGTCGTTGAGACAGGGGATGTAGCTGTAAGACTCGCCGCCGGATTCGAGGAAGTGCTCGCGGTTCTCGATCGAGATCTCCTCGAGCGTCTCCAGACAGTCGGCGGAAAATCCGGGCGAGAGCACCTGGACCGACTTCACGCCCTGCCGGGCCAGTGATTCGAGCGTGGCGTCCGTGTAGGGCTGGAGCCATTCGCTCTTGCCCAGACGCGACTGGAAGGAGAGCACCCAGCGATCCGGCGGCAGGTCGAGCTCGGCGGCGATGAGCCGGGCGCTCTTCTGGCACTGGCAGTAGTAGGGGTCGCCCTTCTCGAAATAGTCCTTGGGGATGCCGTGGAAGGAGAAGAGCAGACGCTCGGCCTGTCCGTGCTCGGCCCAGTGGGCACGGATGCTGGCGGCGACGGCCGAGATATAGGCCGGCTCGTCGTGATACTGGTTGATGAAGCGCAGCTCGGGCAGCCAGCGCCAGCGGCGCAGCTCATCGGTAACGGCGTCGAACACCGAGGCGACCGTGGTGGCCGAATACTGGGGATAGAGGGGGAACACCAGCACCCGCTGGGCGTTGACCGCCTTGAGCTCGGCCAGGCCGTCGGCCACCGAGGGGCTGCCGTAGCGCATGGCGAGCGCGACCCGCACCGGGCCGCCGAACCGCTTGGAGACCCGATCCTGCAGCGCGGCCTTCTGGCGCCGCGAGATCTCCAGCAGGGGCGAACCTTCCGGGGTCCAGATCGACCGGTAGGCCTTGGCCGAGCGTGCCGGACGGGTGCGCAGAATCATGCCGTGCAGCAGCAGCATCCAGGGCAGACGCGCCATCTCGACGATGCGCGGATCGGAGAGGAACTCGGCGAGATAGCGCCGCACGTCGGGGACGCTCGGGGTGTCCGGCGTCCCCAGATTGACGAGCAGAATGCCGAGGCATTCGGGGGTGTCGTGTCGATAGTCGAGTGTATCCTTGAATGTCATCCGTCGGTCTCGGTCAACTGTGGGCCTGCTCGTAGAGGCTGCGATAGAGTGCTCGGAAACGGACGGAATCCGGATCGCCGAACAGCGGATCCTCGGCGACCGGGGCCTCGGCCTCGATCGCGGCCCAGTCCTCGTCCTCGAGATACTGGAGCGCGATGGGGAATGCCTCGGTCTCTTCCAGCTGCAGGTGGGCGCGCATGGTGGCCACCAGTTCGCGGCCGTTGGCCTCGACGTCCTCGCGCAGCAGAACCTCCTCGTTGAGGATGCCCTCGAGCGATTTGCGGAAACGCTTGCTGACGAGGCTCAGCGAGACATGCTGGCGGATCAGGACGTCGAAGACGTCGTGCTGTCCGGCCCCCTTGTCGAGCACGCGACGGAAGATGATGTCCTCGGTCGGGTGATGGACGATATCGGCATAGGTGGCCATGTATTCGACCATTTCCTGCATCAGCTCGTAGTCGGGTTCGACCCCGTCATGGAAACGGTCGAGCAACTCCTGCAGCAGATCCAGCACGCGGGTCAGACGTGCGTGATCCTGGTTGAGTCTCGTCATGATCGGGTGCATGTGCCTCCTCCTCTGGTAGGCGAGCAACAATTTCCCAGTATGCCATCATCGCGGTCGTTGCCAAGCGGCGATCCGGCGCCAGACCGGCCCATCGCGACGCGCCTCGCCGGTCGCCACGTAGCGCAGCGCATGGATGTTCTGCAGGATCCAGTCCATCCGACGGTGCGCCTCCTCCCAGCCGCAGAATAGCAGGCGGTCGCCGAATTCCACCCGGTCGTCGAGATCCGGCAGCAAAATGCGCTCGTCGTCCCGGATCAAGAGGAGCGGTATCGCCCGCAGACGGAGATCGCGATCCATGGGGTCGCGCAGCAGGGTGCCGAGCGTAACCGGAAGACGGCCCATCTCGGGATCGTGCAGGGCGAATGCCTCCTCGCGGTCCAGGGTCACCTCCCAGACATAGGGCATGCGCTCGTCGACCAGCGCGACGATGCGGCTCACCAGCTGGCTCGCCCAGCCCTCGTCCTGAAAGCGCGCCAGGGTGGTGAACTCGGCCAGCAAGGGCGTCACCAGACGGATACGGATCCGGTTGGCGATGATGGTGCTGGGATTCATGATGGCGTGCGCACCGACACGGTCGAATAGATGCTGGTTCTGAATGTGGTTCTCGCGCGCGATCACGAACAGATCCGGGTTGAGCTCGAGCGCGGTCATGATGATGGAGAGGTTGTCGGCATCGTGATCGGTGCCCGCCACCAGCCCCACCGAGCGCCGGATCTCGGCCTGCTCCAGGGTGACCGCCTCGGTGCCGCGGCCGTGGACCACCCCCTCGGGCGGAATACCGGTCCGGTGCGGAGATGCCTCGATGACCGAGAGCTCGAAGCCCTGATCCTTGAGATGCTGATACATGGCCTTGCCGAAGCGTCCATAGCCACAGATGACCCAGCGCCCTTTGGCGGGGGGATAGCGCGGCTCGCTCAGCGCCTCGCCCCCGAAGCCGGACAGCCAGTCGACCAATAGGGTCTGACAAGGCGCTTGAATGGCAGTCGCGATATAGAGGGCGAATGCATCGAAGGGGTCGTAGATATGGTCGGTGCCGAAGGAGGCCATGTTGGCCTCGACTTCGTGCGAATCGGCACGGCAGATGACCTTGACCTCGGGCCGCAGCAGCTTGGAGGCGATGGCGATCTTGAGGTTGGCCTCGTTGACGTTGGTCAGGGCGACCACCCCCCGGCACATGGGATGACTCATGCCGGCCGATTCGAGCGTCGCCGGACTGCGGGCGTCCGCGCACAGCGCCGGGACGAACTCGCGCTGATTGTCGAGCTGGAGCAGATTGATGCGGTCGGGATCGATGTCGATCACCACCGCCTGCAGATGGCGGTCGGTGAGCCCGCGCACCAGTGCGCTGCCGGTCTGGCCATAGCCGCAGATCAGATAGAAGGGCCGTGACAGCCCCCGCACCCGACCGCGGAAGCGCCGCTCGGCGATCGCCCGCTGCAGCGTGACGTCCTGCAGGAGCGCGATCAGATTGCCGATGGCATAGATCCAGACCGCGACGGTGAAGAAGACGGACCCCGAGACCCACAGCCTCTGGGCATCGGTGAAGGCATTGGGCAGCTCGCCGAAACCGATGGTCGTCGACATGTAGCTGACGAAATAGAAGGCATGGAAGAGGCTGACCTGGGCCGGATGGCCCTCGGCGTCCTGGCCCGGAATCAGCGCCATCCCCGCCATGGCGACGGCATAGACGACGATGAGCGTCAGCAGGGGCGCGCGCATCCGTCGCAGGATGAGGAAGAAGATGGTGTCCACGATGGATTGCCTCCCCGCCGCGACCGAAAGGGACGCTCAGCGGCGCAGCATCACGGTCTCGACCACCAGGAGCACGACCGACACCACATTGGCGATCATGGCCCCGCCGGAGAGCGAGACCACGCTGGCCATGATCGACTCGGTCATTCCGGCATCCGTGGCGTAGACGGCGAAGGTCCAGACCAACGTGGCCGCGATCAGCTGCAGCATGGCGACCAGGCTGGTCGACAGCAGAACGGCACCGATCTGGCTGCGGTCGCCGAACTTGAGCACCGTGGCGATCATGTTGACCACCACCACGGCGAACAGCTCCCAGGCATGATGATGGTTGGGGTTGTCGAGTTCGCCGACGAAGAAGCCGAAATTGAGGGTCAGGGCGAGAACGATGAAGAAGCCGAAGACGACCTTCTCTGGGTTCATGGACTGGATTTCCTGATTGACGACGGCAACGCGGGGCTATTGTCCCGGCTCGGGGACAAAAGGCAATGCTCGATGTCCGCCCTTGCGCCGGATGGAGCATCATTGGCGTACACAGCTTCCGGATCAAGCCGTCGACACGACCAGGAGCCGGCCATGACCGAGAGATCCGATCGCCGGACCGGAACGGCGGGCGATCGGAAGATCCGGCCGCAGTGGTCCGGCTCTATCCGTCTCAGGCCGGCTCGGACTCGGGATTCGCGGCCGCCGTTTCCTCCTTGGGCTCGACCAGGGCCCGATGCATCAGGATGTTGAGCATCCGAACCGTCGCGCCGATGGCGGCGAAAACCTGATTGGCATGGACACCGCGGGTGCGCAGCTCGCCCCGATCGGTCTGCCAGGTGATGCTGCACTCGGTCAGCGCGTCCGTACGTCCGCCCTTGGGGATACGCACCTCGAAGTCGGATAGGGGCGGCAGCGTCAGCCCCTGCCTCTTGAGGATTCGCGACAAGGCGCTGGTGAAGGCGTCGTAGCCGCCGTTGCCGGTACCGGCCGCCGTATAGGTCTGATCGCCGAGCCGGATCTTGATGTTCGCCATGGAGTCCAGGTCCAGACTGGACGCGATGTTGCACGCCAGCAGCTCGGCGTGATCGTAGTCCTTGCTCTCCAGCACCTCGGCGATGATGAAGGGCAGATCCTCGGTGGTGATGGTCTTCTTGGAATCGCCGAGCTCGACGATCCGCTTGAGGACCTTGCGCTGGTTCTCCTCCGAGAGATGGATGTCCAGGCGCTCCAGGTTCTTGGCCAGAGATGCCTTGCCGGCGAGCTTGCCGAGCGCGTACTTGCGCCGGCGGGCGAAGCGCTCGGGCGACAGCCGGCTGTGATAGAGGCTGCCCTTCTTGTCGCCGTCGGCATGGATGCCAGCGGTCTGGGTGAAGACGTCGGCGCCGACGATGGGCGCGTTATCGGCGATGCGCTTGCCCGAAAAATATTCGACCAGCTCGCTGGCCCGCGCCAGGTGGGTCTCGTCGATGCCGATCTCGAATCCGAGCTGGTCGCGCAGATTGACCGCAACCTCCGCCAGCGAGGCGTTGCCCGCGCGCTCGCCGAGACAGTTGACCGTGCAGTGCACGGCGGCGGCGCCGGCCTGGGCCGCGGCGATCACGTTGGCCGTGGCGAGCCCGTAGTCGTTGTGGGGATGGAAGTCGAACTGGAGTCCCGGGAAGCGCTGCACCATGTCCGACACGGCGGCGAAGACCCGCTCGGGCGTCATGACCCCGAGCGTATCGGGCAGCATGAAATGTCCGATCCCGAGGTCGGCCAGGCGCTCGACCAGACCGAAGACGTACCCGGGACAGTCGCGATAGCCGTTGGACCAGTCCTCGAGATAGAGATTCACCGCCAGGCCGCGCTCGAAGGCCAGATCGAGCGTGGCCCGAACGTCGGCCACGTGCTGATCGAGCGTCTTGCCGAGCTGACCGTGACAGTGCTTCTCGCTGCCCTTGGCGAGCAGGTTGAGGACCCGCCCGCCGGTACCCCGGATCCAGTCGACGCTCTGTCCGCCGTCGACGAACCCCAGCACCTCGACCCGGTCGGCCAGGCCCTTGTCCTCGGCCCAGGCGACGATCTGGGACACGGCATCGGCCTCTCCGGTCGAGACGCGGGCCGAGGCCACCTCGATGCGGTCGACCCGTACCTGCTCGAGCAGCGCCTTGGCGAGATTGACCTTTTCATCGGGCGAGAAGGAGACGCCCTGGGTCTGCTCGCCGTCGCGCAGGGTCGTATCCAGGATGCGGACGTAACGGCTGGATTCGGTCATGGGGTCGGTCTCACGGACATGGAACGAAAACGAGGGGCCCGATTCAAAGAATTCGGGCGCCCCGCGGAATCGGCCGAGCGTCCCGAACCTGATTGGACACGGAATTGATCTGGAGTCATGTCAGACGGCCGCCTCCAGCGCGCCCTGCAGATGGCCCTTGACGGCCTCGGCAGTGGCGTCCAGCTCGATGCAGCGGCACTCCTTGCCCATGAGTCCCTGCAGCGACGGCGGCTGAGCCGCCTCCAGACCGATGGCCTCGCCGACCGCCTCGGCGAACTTGGCCGGATGCGCGGTGGCGAGACAGACGACATCGCGCATCCCCCGCGCCGCGTGCACACCGACCGCGGTATGGGGACAGAGGATGTAGCCGCTGCTGGAGTAGGTGGAGCGGATCTGTTCCAGCGTCTCCTCGTCGGTGACGGCGGCGGCAGCGAAATCGGCCTCGACCCGGCGGTGGTGCGAGGCATCGACCTCGAGACGGCCGCTGGAGCGCATGTCCTCGAAGAGCGCACGCACCCGGTCGCTGTCGCCATCCAGCAGATAGTAGAGATAGCGCTCGAAGTTCGAGGCGATCTGGATGTCCATGGCCGGACTCAGGGTCTGGTAGACCCGGTCGCCGACGGCATAGTCGCCGGTGCGCACGAACCGGGTGAGGATATCGTTGCGGTTGGTCGCGATCACAAGACGCTCGACCGGCAGCCCCATGCGCTTGGCCAGATAGCCGGCGAAGACGTCGCCGAAGTTGCCCGTGGGCACGGAGAAACTCACCCGGCGCTCGGGATCGCCGCCGCTGACCCGAGCCCAGGCATGGAAGTAGTAGACGCTCTGGGCCAGGATGCGCGCCCAGTTGATCGAATTGACCGCCCCCAGGCTGTAGGCCGACTTGAAGGGCAGATCGCCGAACAGGGATTTGACGATCCCCTGGGCATCGTCGAAGGTCCCGCGCACGGCGATGTTGTGCACGTTTTCGTCCAGGACGCTGGTCATCTGGCGTTCCTGGATCGGCGAGATCCGGCCCTTGGGATGCAGGATGAAGATCTGGATGCGTTCCTTGCCCCGCACGCCGTAGATGGCCGCGGATCCGGTGTCGCCCGAGGTGGCGCCGAGAATGTTGAGCCGGCCGCCGCTGCGCGCCAGCAGGTATTCGAAGAGATTGCCGAGGAACTGCAGGGCCACGTCCTTGAAGGCCGCGGTCGGACCATGGAAGAGCTCGAGGATGCGGTTGCCCCCCACCTCGACCAGAGGCGTCACCTGCGGATGCGCGAAGGTGGCGTAGGAACGATCGATGAGCGCACGCAGATCCTCGCGCGGAATCTCCTCGCCGATGAAAGGCGTCATGACCTCCAGCGCCAGCTCCTGGAAACTCAGGCCGGCCCAGGCACGCAACTGGTCGGGGGTGACCTCGGGAATCTCGGCGGGGATCAGCAGACCGCCGTCGGTCGCCAGCCCCATCATGACGGCGTCGGCGAAACCGATGGGGGCGATCCCACCGCGGGTGCTCAGATAGTGCATTGTTCTCTCTAGAATTTAATGATTCGAGCCGACAATGTCGGCGAGCGCGGCTCGAAAGCGATTCAAACCTTGCAGATTAAGAAACCAGCGCCGCAATGACAACCGATCCACCGACCCCGAAGCAGATACACAACCGCCGACCGCATTCCGGCGCCAGGAATCCTGGAGACAGATCAAACATTGAGCATTGGTCCTTTCGCGTTGACAGAACGGAGAACGCGACCAGACAATGCGGTGAGATCCGGTCATTCGGCAGAGATGAGCGGCTCGATATAACAACGAAACGGGGGGGCATATCTGCCAAGTCTTCTCGACCAAGCCGACCAGCCGCGCCGGTAGGCCAGGTCCTGCCTCGTCACCCCGCCCTTTCCCGCAACGAAAACATTACGGAGCGACACCATCATGACACAAGACAATAGGGCGGGTTATTGGAGGGCGAATCTGCGCCTTCTGATCATCCTGCTCATGATCTGGTTCAGCGTCTCATACGGCTTCGGCATACTCCTGGTCGAGCCCTTGAACGCCATCATGCTCGGCGGCTACCCGCTCGGATTCTGGTTTGCGCAACAGGGATCCATCTACGTCTTCGTGGTGCTCATCTTCGTCTATGCCGGCCTGATGAACCGGCTCGACAAGAAATACCACGTCAGCGAAGACTGAGGGAGCCATACCGACATGAGTGATCTCGATCTCTGGACCTATAGCATCGTGGGCGCGACCTTCGCGCTCTACATCGGCATCGCCATCTGGGCGCGCGCCGGAACCACCGGCGAATTCTACGTCGCCGGCGGCGGCGTTCACCCCGTCGCCAACGGCATGGCGACCGCGGCGGACTGGATGTCCGCAGCCTCCTTCATCTCGATGGCCGGCCTCATCGCCTTCAACGGCTACGGCGCGTCCGTGTTCCTGATGGGCTGGACCGGCGGCTACGTGCTGCTGGCCCTGCTGCTGGCGCCCTATCTGCGCAAGTTCGGCAAATTCACGGTGCCCGAGTTCATCGGCGACCGCTACTACTCGCAGTCGGCCCGTATCGTCGCGGTCATCTGTCTGATCCTGGCCTCCATCACCTACGTCATCGGCCAGATGAAGGGTATCGGCGTCGCCTTCTCGCGCTTCCTCGAGGTGCCTTACGACACAGGCCTCTATATCGGCATGGGCATCGTCGCCGTCTACGCGGTCGCCGGCGGCATGAAGGGCATCACCTACACCCAGATCGCCCAGTACGTGGTGCTCATCTTCGCCTACACCATCCCGGCGATCTTCATCTCGCTGAACCTGACCGGCAACCCGCTTCCGCAGCTCGGTCTCGGCAGCGACTACATGGCCGACGGCGGCGCCAGCGGACTGAGCCTGCTCGGCAAGCTGGATCAGGTCGTCACCGATCTGGGCTTCAAGGAATATACCACCCAGGTGATGGGCAGCACGCTGAACATGTTCGCCTACACCCTGTCGCTGATGATCGGCACCGCCGGCCTTCCGCACGTCATCATCCGCTTCTTCACCGTGCCCAAGGTACGCGATGCCCGCTATTCGGCCGGCTGGGCACTGGTCTTCATCGCCATCCTCTACACCACGGCACCCGCCGTCGGCGCCATGGCCCGTCTCAACCTGATGGACACCATCCAGACCGGACCGATCGGCTCCGAGACCGGCAACCTGGCCTACGACGAGCGCCCGGACTGGTTCAAGAAGTGGGAGGAGACCGGCCTGCTGCAGTACGAGGACAAGAACGGCGACGGCCGCATCCAGTACTACAACGACGCCGATCCGGAGTTCGCCGCCAAGGCCGAGTCCTATGGCTGGAAGGGCAACGAGATGGTGAAGGTCGACCGCGACATCATGGTGCTCGCCAATCCGGAGATCGCGGGACTGCCCGCCTGGGTCATCGCACTGGTGGTCGCCGGCGGTCTGGCCGCGGCACTCTCCACGGCGGCCGGTCTGCTGCTCGCCATCTCATCGGCCATCTCGCACGACCTGCTCAAGGGCGTCATCGCCAAGGGCATCTCGGAGAAGGCGGAGCTGACGGCGGGACGCCTGTCCATGATCGTGGCCATCCTGGTCGCCGGCTATTTGGGTCTCAATCCGCCCGGGTTCGCGGCGGGAACCGTGGCCATCGCCTTCGGCTTGGCGGCCTCCTCGATCTTCCCGGCACTCATGCTCGGCATCTTCGCCAAGCGGATGAACCGTGCCGGGGCGATCGCGGGCATGGTGGCCGGCATCACCGTGACCCTGCTCTACGTGTTCCAGCACAAGGGCATCTTCTTCGTCCCGGGCACCGAGTTCCTGATGCCCGAGCTGGGGATGGGGCCGGACTGGTTCCTGGGCATCTCGCCGAACGCCTTCGGTGCCGTGGGCGCGGTGGTCAACTTCGCCGTCGCCATCCTGGTCTCGGCCGTGACCGCTCCCCCGCCGGAGCATATCCAGCATCTGGTCGAGGACGTTCGCGTTCCGCGTGGAGCCGGCGCGGCGGTGGATCATTGATCCGTCACGCCTGACCTCCACCTAGACAAGCCCCGCTTCGGCGGGGCTTTTTCGCAGACATGGCCCGACGAGGCGACGCCGGAACCGGCGTGCGCGCAAAGATCCGAATCACGGCCGCTGCCGACGCAGCCGAAATTCCTACGATGCGTTCCAGTCGACCGGTTTCCCGATTGCAACGACAGGGTATATCGCGATGGACATCGAACTGATCGAGATCCAAGAATTCCTGGCCAGCCACCCGCCCTTCGATCAACTGCCGGAAGAGACGCTCGAGCGCCTGCCCAAACGACTCTCGGTGCGCTATTTCAGACGCGGAACCGATTTCCCGCCCGAGGATGGAGAGCCATACCTCTATATCCTGCGCAAAGGGGCGGTCGAGCTGCGCGATCTGGAAGGCGAGCTGGTCGGCAAATTGGCTGAGGGCGATCTCTGCGACATCCATTGCCGGGACACCCAGGAGGAGATCGGATATCGCGGCAATACCGCCGAGGACACGCTCGTCTACGCCCTGCCCTGCCCGGAGCTGACGCAGCTCAGACAGGAGCATGCGGCCTTCGCCGAGCATTTCGAGCAGTCCATCTCGAACCGTCTGCGCAAGGCGCTGGACGTGGTGATCGAGACGCCCTCCTCCGGCGTGGGACTCATGACCGTCAAGGTGCGCGACATGATCAACCGCGCGCCCATCGTCACGACGCCGGACACCAGCATCCGCGAGGCGGCCAAGATCATGTCCGAGCACCATGTCTCCTCGCTCCTGATCATGGAGGGAGAACGGCTCGACGGCATGATCACCGACCGGGATCTGCGCAACCGCTGCGTCGCCGCCGGACTGCCGACGGACCGTCCGGTGCGCGAGATCATGACCTCCGAGCTGACCGCGGTGGACATGGAGACCCTGGGCTTCCAGGCGCTCATCACCATGACCCGGCTCAACGTCCACCATCTCCCGGTCCTGGACGACGACGGACGGGTCGCCGGACTCCTGTCCTCGACCGATCTGACCCGTTTCCAGAGCGCCAATTCGGTCTATCTGGTGGGCGACATACATCGCGCCGATTCGGTCGAGACCCTGGCCCAGATCAGCGCCAAGGTGGCCGAGCTGCAGGTGCATCTGGTCACGGCCGGCGCCACCTCGAAACATGTGGGACAGGCCGTCAGCGCCATCACCGACGCCATCACGCTGCGTCTGATCGAGCTGGCCGAGGCCGACCTTGGCGCGCCGCCCGTCCCCTACGCCTGGCTGGTCGGCGGATCCCAGGCCCGGCGCGAGCAGTCGTCGCATTCCGACCAGGACAACGCGCTGCTCATCTCGGATCTGGCCAAGCCCGAGCACGACCCCTACTTCGCCGCGCTCGCCAAATTCGTCAACGACGGCCTGAACGCCTGCGGCTTCATCTACTGCCCGGGCGACGTCATGGCCTCCAACCCCAAGTGGCGCCAGCCGCTGCGGATCTGGCACAAATACTTCGTCAACTGGATCCTCAAGCCGGAGCCCATGGCGCTCATGCTGTCGAGCGTCTTCTTCGACCTGCGCCCGGTCGTCGACCCGGTGAACCTCTTCGGCGAGCTGCAGGAGCGGGTCCTCGAGCGCTCGCGGACCAACCGCATCTTCATCGCCTACATGGCGGCCAACGCGCTCAAGAACCGGCCGCCCTTGGGGTTCTTCCGCAACATCGTGCTGATCCACGGCGGCGACCACGACCATACCTTCGACATCAAGCACCGAGGCACCGTCCCCATCATCGATCTGGCACGGGTCTATTCGCTCTCGGCCGGGCTGAGCGAGACCAATACCATCGACCGTCTGCACGCGGCCGCCGAGTGCGGGGCGCTCAGCAAGGACGGCGCGGCGAACCTGATCGACGCCTTCGAGTTCATCGGCACCCTGCGCATGCGTCATCAGGCGCGTCAGCTGCGCCAGCAGCAGAAGGCGGACAACTTCCTGTCCCCGGACGAACTGTCGCCGCTGGAGCGCGGACACCTGAAGGAGGCATTTCTCCTCATCAACACCATGCAGGAGTCTCTCGGCCAGCGTCATCAGACGGGGCGTTTCGCCTAGCCCGATCCCGAACCGCCCCTTCAAGAGCAACCGATGCCATCATTCCTCGACTGGCGGAGACGCTGGCGTCTGCGGCGCGCCCCTCAGGGGCCGCTACGGAGCTATCTACAGCACCCCTTTCCGCCCGCCGGAACCGATTACCGCGAGGTCGAGTATCTGGCGATCGATCTGGAGACGACCGGACTCGACTGCCGCCGAGACCTCATTCTCAGCGTCGGCTACGTGACCGTCCGAGGCATCTCGGTCGATCTCTCGACTGCGCGGCACCGTCTAGTGCGGATCGACCGCGCCATTCCGGAGGCGAGCGCCGTCATCCACCAGATCACGGACGACCAGTCGGCGCGCGGCCAGGATCTCGCGGAGGTCGTGGAGGAACTGCTCGAACACCTGGCGGGCAAGGTCATGATTGCGCACCACGCCCATATCGAGCAGACCTTCCTCTCGAATGCCTGCAAACAGTGCTGGGGAAAGGGGCTGCTGATGCCGGTGATCGACACCCAGGAACTGGCATTCCGAACCTTCGAGCGCCGCCAGATCCCGTTCAAGCCGTCCGATCTGCGGCTCCATGCGCTCGGGCACCGCTACAACCTGCCGCGCTACGGTGCCCACAACGCCCTGAGCGACTCCATCGCCGCCGCCGAACTCTTTCTCGCCCAGGCGGCCTACCGAGATGACGGAAGGGGTATGCGACTGGCCGACTTTCTCTGTTGAGAACGTCTCGGGCGGCTCGCCGGCGATGCGTCATTTCACGATCGGGCCCTGCGGTCCGCCAGCGAGGATCGAGATCGATTCCGGCACGAATTCATGCTTAGAATTGTCTGAGCAAGAGGGTCACGGCTAGATACTTGTGCGTTCGCCGGTTTACTATTCGCCATTCCCCACAGCCAGCGCCGAATACCCCACCATTACTACAGGGCCAGCTGGCGCCGAACAGATGACACACTAGAGCTGAGGAGACGACATCCATGTCCGAAGAGAAGGTCTATGCAGTTCCGGCGGACATCGCCGCCAAGACCCACGTCAACGCCGAGCAGTATGCGGCCATGTACCAGCGCTCGATCGACGACCCGGAAGGCTTCTGGGCGGAACAGGCCGAGAATTTCGTCACCTGGTCCAAGCCCTGGGACAAGGTCATGGACTACAGCTTCGATGCCGACAACCTCTACATCAAGTGGTTCGACGGCGGTAAGCTCAACGTCGCCGAGAACTGCCTCGATCGGCATCTCGAGACCCGCGGCGACCAGGTCGCCATCATCTGGGAAGGCGACAATCCGGAAGAGGATCGCAAGATCACCTACCGCGAGCTGCATGAAGAAGTCAGCAAGCTGGCGAACGTCTTCAAGTCGCGCGGCGTCAAGAAGGGCGACCGCGTCTGCATCTATCTGCCGATGATCCCCGAGGCGGCCGTCGCCATGCTGGCATGCACTCGCATCGGCGCCGTCCACTCCATCGTCTTCGGCGGCTTCTCGCCCGATTCGCTGCGCGACCGCGTGCTCGACTCCGAGTGCAAGCTGGTCATCACCTCCGACGAGAGCGTGCGCGGCGGACGCCACATCCCGCTCAAGAAAAATGCCGACACCGCGCTGACCGAGTGCCCCAACGTCGACACCCTGGTGGTGGTGCGCCGCACCGGCGGCAACGTCGAATGGACCGAGGGCCGCGACCTCTGGTACGACGAGGCCATGGCCGCCGCCTCGGCCGACTGCCCGGCCGAGCCGATGGACGCGGAGGATCCGCTGTTCATCCTCTACACCTCCGGTTCGACCGGCAAGCCCAAGGGCGTGCTCCACACCACCGGCGGCTATCTGGTCTATGCCGCCATGACCCACAAGTACACCTTCGACTATCAGGACGGCGAGGTCTACTGGTGCACCGCCGACGTCGGCTGGGTCACGGGTCATACCTATATCGTCTACGGCCCGCTAGCCAACGGCGCCACCTCGGTCATGTTCGAGGGCATCCCGAACTATCCGGACATGTCGCGTTTCTGGGAGGTGGTCGACAAGCACAACGTCTCCATCTTCTACACCGCCCCGACCGCCATCCGCTCCCTGATGCGCGCCGGCGAGGAGCCGGTCAAGAAGACCTCGCGCAAGTCGCTGCGCGTCCTCGGCTCCGTGGGCGAGCCGATCAACCCCGAGGCCTGGGAGTGGTACCACAACGTCGTCGGCGACGGCCGCTGCCCCATCGTCGACACCTGGTGGCAGACCGAGACCGGCGGCCATCTCATCACCCCGCTGCCGGGCGCGACCCCGCTCAAGCCCGGCTCGGCCTCGCGTCCCTTCTTCGGCGTCCTGCCGGCGCTGGTCGATCCGGCCGAAGGCACCCCGATCGAGGGACAGGGCGAGGGAGCGCTGGTCCTGACCCGTCCCTGGCCGGCGATGATGCGGACCGTCTACGGCGATCATCAGCGCTTCATCGACACCTACTTCAAACAGTATCCGGGCAATTACTTCACCGGTGACGGCGCACGCCGCGACGCCGACGGCTACTACTGGATCACCGGCCGTATCGACGACGTGCTGAACGTCTCGGGCCACCGTCTCGGCACCGCCGAGATCGAGTCCGCCCTGGTGCTGCATCCGCACGTCGCCGAGGCCGCCGTGGTCGGCTATCCGCACGACCTCAAGGGTCAGGGCATCTATGCCTATGTGACGCCCATGGCCGGCGTCGAGGCGAACGACGCACTCAAGAAGGAGCTGGTCGCCCTGGTCCGTGGAGAGATCGGTCCCATCGCGACCGTCGACATCATCCAGTGGTCGCCCGGTCTGCCCAAGACCCGTTCGGGTAAGATCATGCGCCGTATCCTGCGTAAGATCGCCGCGAACGAGATCGACTCGCTGGGCGATACCTCGACCCTGGCCGATCCGACCGTGGTGAATGACCTGATCGACAATCGCGCCAACCGCTAAGCCGCCCTGTGAGGATACCCGGCCGCGCCCCAAATAGCGGCCGGGTATCCCACTAAGCACACCAAATCTTTCCGGCCTAGATCCGCCCACTCAATGGATCCACGCAGAATCGCCACTGCTTACGTCCCATCGAGGCCAGTATCTTCACCATGCGACGGCTTCGACCGAAAAACACTCAAGGATCGGTTCCCCCAATGGATGCTCCATTTCCCGCGGTCCGATCGCAGGCCCCTGAAGCCCGCGATCTCTCGATCGTTTATTCCGCACGCCAAGAGGTTATAGTTTGACTGCCAATTTCCGAGTAGGAGTCTTCGTCGACGCCGAAAACATCCGCTACAACGGTGGTTATCAGATGCGCTACGATATGCTGCGACGCTTCGCGGCACGCGAGGGCGGCATTCTGCAGCGACTCAACACCTACATGGCCTTCGACGCCGAGCGAGCGCGCGAAGACCTCGAATACAAGAAGAAGTCCAAGACCTATCAGCAGATGGTCCGCGACTTCGGCTGGAAGATCACGGTCAAGACGGTCCGCCGCTACACGGACGAGAACGGCAATGTCACGACCAAGGCGAATGCCGATCTCGACATGGCCGTCGACGCCATGCTGCAGGCCAACCGTCTCGACCAGGTGCTGCTGGTAACGGGAGACGGCGACTTCCTGCAGGTGGTCGAGGCGCTGCAGAACAAGGGCTGCCGCGTCGAACTGATCGGATTCAAGAACGTCTCGCGCCAACTCCAGCAGGAGGTGGATGCCTTCTACTCGGGCTTTCTCATCCCGGATCTGCTGCCCATCTCCTACGAGGCCCGTAACGAGTGGGGTCAACCAGGTTCCTGCGTGCGGGGCGTCTGCACCAAGTGGTTCGCCGACAAGGGCTACGGCTTCCTGCGCATCATGAACCAGATCTCGCCGAACCTCTGGATCACCGATCCCCGAGAACCGCTTTCACCCTATACGAGCGTCTTCTGTCATGCGAACGAACTCGCCGACGAGGTCACGGAGGATTTGCTGATGAGCCGAGAAACCGTGCTGGAATTCTACGTGAACGAGAGCGAGCAGAAAGACAATGGCCTGGTCGCCAACAATGTCAGACTGGCCTTTTCGGTGAATCGGTGAGATCAGACACGGCTCTCCGGCCTTTCCGGCCCTTGCACCGCGCGTCGCGCCGGACGAACTCCAGGGTTGGCGCGGCCTATTCGCGATGCGGTACATTGGCCCCATGAGCTGACGGAGCGAATCGACTCGCGTCCGATGACGGGAATCCTCTGAGACGGAACGACGGGAAACACTGCCGATGCCGACGGAGCAAGCCAGCAACATCAAACCTTCCGGACTCGCCTGGCGACTGGTCAGGGATCAGCTCATCTCGGAGCAGCAGATGATCTCGGCCTACGAAGAGTCGACCAAGCAGGACAAGGGCTTCGTCCGCTATCTGGTCGAGCAGCGCATCCTCGACAGCCGACGCATCGCGATCACGGCCTCGCACGAATTCGGCGTCCCCCTGCTCGATCTGACGGCCCTGGACCTGAGCAATCTGCCCACGAATGTCGTCGACGAGCGTCTGATCCGCAAGCACCGGGCATTGCCCCTGATGCGTCGCGGCAACCGGCTCTTCCTGGCACTCTCGGATCCCACCAACGACAAGGCGCAGGAAGAGATCCGCTTCAACACCGGGCTGGCCACCGACACCATCCTGGTCGAGGACGACAAGCTCCACGCGGCCATCGAAACCGCGATCGAGGCCCAGGACACCACCACGATCGGCGACTTCATGGACGCCGAGCTCGACAAGCTCGAGGTCGATTCGAACGACGGCGAAGCCCCGGACGACCTGGATGCCAATATCGACGAGGCCCCGATCGTCCGCTATGTCAACAAAATCCTGGTCGACGCCATCACCGCAGGTGCATCGGACATCCACTTCGAGCCGTTCGACAAGTTCTTCCGCGTCCGCTTCCGCCAGGACGGTCTGCTGCGCGAGGTGGCCAACCCTCCGCTGAACATCGCCAGCCGGCTCACCGCGCGGCTCAAGGTCATGTCGCGCATGAACATCGCCGAGCGGCGCGTCCCGCAGGACGGACGCATCAAGCTCAAGCTCAGCAAGACGCGCGAGATCGATTTCCGCGTCAATACGCTCCCGACCCTCTACGGCGAGAAGGTCGTCCTGCGTATCCTGGACTCGAGCTCGGCCCAGGTCGGGATCGAGGCGCTCGGCTTCGAGGCCGAGCAACGTGAAGCGTTTCTCAGTGCCATCCGCAAGCCCTATGGCATGATCCTGGTCACTGGGCCGACCGGCTCGGGCAAGACGGTTTCGCTCTACAGCGCCCTGAACATCCTCAACGCCCCGGAGATCAACATCTCCACGGTCGAGGATCCGGTCGAGATCCAGGTTCCGGGGATCAACCAGGTCAGCATGAATCCCAAGACCGGGCTGACCTTTGCCGCCGCCCTGCGCGCCTTCCTGCGCCAGGATCCGGACATCATCATGGTCGGCGAGATCCGCGACCTGGAAACGGCCGAGATCGCGGTCAAGGCGGCGCAGACTGGGCATCTGGTCCTGTCAACCCTGCACACGAACGACGCACCGCAATCACTGACCCGTCTTGCGAACATGGGAGTCGCACCCTTCAATATCGCCTCCTCGGTGCTGCTCATCATGGCGCAGCGCCTGGCGCGCAGGCTGTGCACCCATTGCCGGACACCGCTCGATCTTCCCCGAGAGGTGCTGATCGAGGAAGGCTTCACGGACCAGGAGATCGACGAAGGACTGACGGTCTATGGACCCGTCGGCTGCGAGCATTGCACCAAGGGTTACCGCGGTCGGGTGGGCATCTTCCAGGTGATGAAGATCTCGGAAGAGGTCTCGCGCCTGATTTTGGAAGGCGGCAACGCCATGCAGCTGGCGGATCAGGCGCAGAGAGAGGGCATCTCGGACCTGCGCCAGTCCGGCTTGCGCAAGGTGAAGGCAGGCGTCACCAGCCTCGAAGAGATCAATCGGGTCACCAAGGAATAATCTAGCTCGGAGAAATCGCGATGGCGCTGGCAACGACAGGCAAGGTCAAACCGAAGGCCAAGGCCCAGGCCGAAAAGGCTCAGGTGTTCGCCTGGGAGGGCATGGATCGGCGCGGTACCCGCGTGAAAGGGGAATCGCGAGCGCCCAGCATCAATGCCGTGCGGGCCGATCTGCGCCGTCAGGGCGTGAATCCGACCAAGGTCAAGCTCAAGCCCAAGCCGCTCTTCGGCGGCGGCAAGAAGAAGATCACCAGCGCGGATCTCGCGGTCTTCACCCGCCAGCTCGCCACCATGATGACGGCCGGCGTGCCACTGGTTCAGGCCTTCGACATCGTGGCGCGCGGACACGAAAACCCCTCGATGCAGGATCTGCTGCTGTCGATCAAACTCGACATCGAAAGCGGTACCGGAATGGCCCCCGCCATGGCCAAGTACCCGATCTATTTCGACGATCTGGTCTGCAACCTGGTCGCGGCGGGCGAGCAGGCGGGCGTGCTGGACGTGCTGCTCGACAAGATCGCGACCTACAAGGAAAAGACCGAATCCATCAAGGGCAAGGTCAAAAAGGCGCTCTTCTATCCGGCGGCGGTCATCGCGGTCGCCATCGTCGTAACCGTGGTCATCCTCCTGTTCGTGATTCCTCAGTTCAAGGAGCTCTTCACCAGCTTCGGCGCCGACCTGCCGGCCTTCACCCTCATGGTGATCGGGCTCTCGGACATCGTGCGGGAATGGTGGTGGGTGATCCTCCTGGGGGGTGGGGGCGTCGTCTATGCGATCGGCTATACCTTCAAGCGATCGCGGGGCTTCCGCCAGATCGTCGACCGCGGCGTGCTCAAGATCCCGGTCATCGGCGGCATCCTCAACAAGGCGGCGCTGGCCCGCTTCGCCCGGACGCTCTCGACCATGTTCGCGGCCGGCGTGCCCCTGGTGGAGGCATTGCAATCGGTGTCTGGAGCGACCGGCAACATCGTCTATCAGGACGCCGTCATGAAGATGCGCGAGGAGGTCGCGACCGGACAGTCGCTCCAGCTGGCGATGCGCCAACGCGAGATCTTCCCGCACATGGTGATCCAGATGACCGCAATCGGCGAGGAGTCGGGCGCGCTCGACAACATGCTGGCCAAGGTCGCCGACTTCTACGAGGAACAGGTGGACAATGCGGTCGACAGCCTGAGCAGCCTGCTCGAGCCCATGATCATGGTGGTGATCGGCGGGCTGGTCGGCAGCCTGGTCGTCGCCATGTACCTCCCGATCTTCAAACTGGCGGCGGTCGTCTGAGCCATGCAGATCGCCGACATGCTCGAGGTTCTGCAACAGCAGCCATGGCTCCTCTATGGGATTGCCGTGCTATTTGGATCCGTGCTCGGCAGCTTCCTGAACGTTGTGATCCTACGTCTGCCGCACATCCTCGAGGCAGGCTGGAGACGCGACTGTGCCGAATTCATGGGAACCTCGACCGCCCCAGACCCGGATCCGAACCCGGGGACGAAGGATCGAGCGGAGCCACTGACCCTCTCCAGCCCACCCTCGACCTGCCCCGCCTGCGGCCATCGCATCCGTTTCTATGAAAACATCCCAATCCTGAGCTACATCCTGCTGCGAGGCCGCTGCTCGGCCTGCAAAACCCGCATCAGTGTGCGCTATCCGCTGATCGAGGTGTTCACGGCGCTCCTGACCCTGATCGTAGTGATGCATTTCGGTCTCGACTGGCAAACGCCGGCTGCCCTGGCGCTCACCTGGACCCTGATCGCACTCGCCTTCATCGATCTCGACACGCAGCTCCTTCCCGATGGCCTGACGCTGCCCATGATATGGCTGGGGCTCATCCTCAGCCTCTTCGATCTCTTCACGGACAGCCATTCGTCGATCCTGGGTGCCGTCGCGGGCTATCTGAGTCTATGGGCCGTCTTCCACCTGTTTCGACTGGCAACGGGCAAGGAGGGCATGGGCTACGGCGATTTCAAGCTGCTCGCACTCTTCGGCGCCTGGCTCGGCTGGCAATACCTGCCTCAGATCGTTCTGCTCTCCGCACTGACAGGCGCCATCCTCGGCAGCCTCCTGATCGCGAGCGGACGCCATCAGTCCGGCAAGCCCCTGCCATTCGGCCCCTTTCTGGCGAGCGCCGGCTGGATCAGCCTGATCTGGGGCGAGGCGATCAACGACGCCTATCTCCGGGTGTCTGGATTGGGATAGGCATCCGCATGTTCATCGTCGCACTCACCGGCGGCATCGGCAGCGGCAAGACCACCATCGCCGACCGGCTCGCCGAGCTCGGCGCGGGGGTCGTGGACACCGACCAGCTCTCCCGGGAACTCACGGCGGACGGCGGCCCCATGCTGCCGGCCATCCGCGAGGCCTTCGGCGGCACCGTTTTCCAGCCGGACGGCCGGCTCGACCGATCGGCACTGCGCCGACTGGTGTTCGACGACCCGCAATCGCGCGCACGCCTGGAATCCATCCTTCATCCGCCGATTCGGCAGCGCATGCTGGAGCGTATCGACCGGCTCGACACCCCTTACGCGGTGATCGTGGTCCCGCTCCTGTTCGAAACGGGGCAGCAAAGCCTAGCGGATCGGGTCCTCGTGGTGGACGTCCCCGAATCCGTCCAGATCGAGCGTGTCCGGAAACGTAATGGCCTGACGGTTCCCGAGATCGAACGAATCGTCGCCAGCCAAACCCCCCGCGAGGAACGTCTAGCGCGCGCCGACGACATCATCGACAACAGCGGCCCCCCGGAGAACCTCGAATCCCAGATCCAGCGCATCCATCGCCGCTATCTGGATTTGTGTCAAGCCAGCCCTCACGAAACGAACACGAGTCGATAGATCAAAACCGAAAACCATTCAGCAAAAACAAAGATTCACCCATTCATCCATTGCCATATCTTACACCCTCCGTTATTTTCTGACTCCGCGCAGCATCGCGATCGAGAGTCGCTGCGACCAAGAGCAGTCTTTTCGAGATAGTAAGGAGGGATAGCAATGACGAAGCGCGCCTCAACCAGGACCAGTCGCACGGTTCTGATCCTACTCGCCGCCGTGATGGCTCCGGCACCAGTATTGGCCGAATCGGCCTGCAAGGGGCTGGAAAAGGCCGCCTGCGAGACCAAGAGCAGCTGCAATTGGGTCAATGGCTATACGCGACAGAACGGCACCAAGGTGTCGGGTCACTGCCGATCCTCGCCGAAGAAGAAGCCCACCGCGAGTTCGTCGACATCGACTTCATCCAGCCAATAGGCATCCGACGCCCGCAAATAGCATGCGGCGATGGTCGGCCCCCATGCGGGTCGACCATCGCACCATCAGTCAGCGTCGCCAACGTTATTGATGCGACGCAGCCAATGACCCGATCGTGATATTGCAGACCGCCCGCGGGGAGTCTAATAGGGTTCTTTCCCACACCCGCGCTCTACGAGCCGGCAATCCAAGTTCCATGACTGCACGCCGAAGATGAATCCACCCGACGAGATCGAAATCACCCGCCCGGACGACTGGCATCTGCACATCCGCGACGGGGCCTCGATGGCCCATGTCGTCCGCCTGACGGCGCGCCAGTTCGCCCGCGCCATCATCATGCCTAATTTGCGGCCTCCGGTCGTCACCACGGAGCAGGCGCTCGACTACCGCGCGCGCATCCGCTCGGCACTGCCCGAGGACAGCGGTTTCCAGCCGCTGATGACGCTCTATCTCACCGACCGGACCTCACCCGCCGAGATCGCCGCGGCCCGAGCCAGCGGTGCGGTGTTCGCCTGCAAACTCTATCCGGCCGGCGCCACCACCAACTCGGAGAGCGGCGTCACCGATCTCCGGCATGTCTATCCGGCGCTCGAGGCGATGCAGCGCGAGGGGCTGCCTTTGCTGGTGCACGGCGAGGTCACGGATGCGGAAGTGGACATCTTCGATCGCGAGCGGTACTTCATCGACCAGCGCCTGGAGGGCATCGTCGCCGACTTCCCCGGACTCAAGGTGGTCTTCGAGCACATCACGACCCGCGAGGCGGCGGATTTCGTGCGCGAGAGTCCGGACACGCTCGGCGCCACCATCACCCCGCACCATCTGCTCTACAATCGCAACGCCATCCTGGCTGGCGGCATCCGTCCGCACGTCTACTGTCTACCCGTGCTCAAGCGCGAATCGCACCGGACGGCACTGGTCGAGGCGGCGACTGGCGGAAATGCCAAGTTCTTCCTCGGCACCGACAGCGCACCACATCCGGCCCGGGACAAGGAGTGCGGTTGCGGATGCGCGGGCATCTTCAGCGCCCATGCCGCGATCGAACTCTATGCGGAGGTATTCGAAAAGGCGGGCGCACTCGACCGCCTGGAGGCGTTCGCCAGCCATCACGGCCCGGACTTCTACGGCCTGCCACGCAACAGGGAGAAGATCCTGCTGCGTCGAGAATCCTGGCAGGTACCCGATGAATATCCCTTCGGCGAAGACCGCGTCGTCCCGCTGAAGGCGGGAGAATCGATCGGCTGGCGCTTCGGCAACTGACGGCCGGGGCCCATCACTGGGACGATGGCGGCTCCGGGCTGCCGAAGTCGACGTCGTTCCAGAAGTCCTCCTGACCCTCGGCGACCGGCGGATTGCCGTCGTAGACGAGGTTCTGGCGGCGCTGCAGATAGACGTCGCGCAAAAAGCTGTAGGGATCGATGGCCGCATCCTCGAGGATCTGACCGGCGGTCAGCAGATCGGCACGCCGGTCGACGGCCCGCAGACCGACCAAACCCCAGCTGACCTTCTCCTCGCGGATGTTGATCAGAGGATCCGTGTAGAGGTCGCCAGCGAGCCCGATGGTGTCGCGGATGGAACTCGGCCCGAGCAGCGGCAGCACGAAATAGGCCCCCGGTTCCACCCCCCAGTAACCGAGCGTCTGACCGAAATCCTCCTTGTAGCTCGGCAGGCCGACGTTGGTCGCGACATCGACGAAGCCGAGAACCCCCACGGTCGAATTGATGAAGATACGACCGACATCGCTGCCGGCGCGCGACATCTTGAACTGGAGGATGTTGTTCACCGCCGAGGTGAAATCGGCGATGTTGTTGAAGAAGTTGGTGATCCCCCGGTCCACGGGCTCAGGCGTCACCGCCTGATAGGCCTTGGCCACGGGCTGCATGAAGGCGCGATCGAAATCGGTGTTGAAACGATAGACGGCCCGATTGTAGGGCTCCAGGGGATCGCGCGGATCGGCTACCCGCCCGGGATTCGAGGCGCAACCACCCAGAAGGGCCGCGGTCAAGACCCCCAAACACGCCAGCCGACAGCCGACCATTTCGACACCCTTCATGCTCGAATCCCTCCCCGACGGATTGGCCGCATGCTACCACACCGCAGGACCCCCAACAGAGATCCTGAGAGGGTCACGAGATGACCGAGATCAGGATCCATTTGGCATTCGCCGCCCGCCCACTTATGCTGTCGCGATGAGAGACGAAGATCTGATACAAGACGGCATCGCCCAGCGCTTTCGCGGCTTTCTGCCCGTCGTCGTCGACGTGGAGACCGCCGGCTTCGACGCGCAACGCCATGCGCTGCTCGAAATCGCCGCCGTCATCATCCGCATGCGGCCCGACGGAGTGATCGAACCGGCACAAACGCTGGCCTGCCATGTTCTTCCGTTCGTGGGCTCGGAGATCGATCCCCGCGCACTCGCATTCAACAGGATCGATCCGGATCACCCGTTCCGCGACGCCGTTTCGGAACAGGACGCGCTGAACCGCGTTCTCACGCCCATCCGCCGCGCGGTGAAATCGACCGGCTGCAACCGGGCCATCCTGGTCGGACACAACGCCCATTTCGACCTCGGATTCCTCAAGGCGGCCGTCGAGCGAACCGGGTTCAAGCGCAATCCCTTCCACGCCTTCAGCGTCTTCGATACGGTGACGCTCGGTGGACTGGTCTTCGGCCAGACGGTGCTGGCGAAGGCGTCCCGGGCGGCCGGTCTCCACTGGCAGAACAGCGAGGCCCATTCGGCCATCTACGACGCGGAACAGACGGCACGCCTCTTCTGCACCATCGTCAACCGCTGGCGGGAACTGGATCCGGTGAGATTCTGGGAGCAGGGACCCGAGGGGATGAGTGGAATGCAGCTGGACATCGACTGAACGACCCCATCGCCAAAGTCTGTATCCCCCAAGGCGCACGAACGGCGGCCGAACCCCTCGGAATCCCAGCCAGCCCGATCCTTCCTTCCGAAATCAGGCGCCGGCGGCCTCGGCCTTGGAGGCGGCCTGCTCCATCATCTCCTTGAGCTCACCGCTGGCATGGAGTTCCAGGGTGATATCGCACCCACCGACCAGTTCGCCATCGATATAGATCTGCGGGAAGGTCGGCCAGTCCGCATAGCGCGGCAGATTTTCGTAGATCTCCGGATCCTGCAGCACGTTGACGTAGGCGAAGGGAACGCCGCAATCCGAAAGCGCGGCGGCGGCGCGCATCGAGAAACCGCACTGAGGAAATTGGGGAGTGCCCTTCATGTAGATCACAACTGGATTGCTCTTGACCTGATCGCCGATTTTCTCCAACACGTCCATCGCTCACCTCACCTTGATATGGTTGATCGACCTCGGCGAGAGAGTCGGGACGCGGTGGAGCATTTCAAGCCGATGGTCTGGTGACGACGGCCTGGCTCAGGCGTCGATATGACGCTGCAACCACAGCTCCAGCAAGGCCAGATGCCAGAGCTTGCTGCCCTGGATACGGGTGTGATGCATGTCCGGCGCGGCGAGCAGGCGGTCGACATAGTCGCGCCGATAGAGACCGCGCTCGCGGCAGGCACGCGAGTCGAGCGTGTCGCGCATCAGCTCGAGAAAGGATCCGCGCACGTATTTGAGGGCCGGCATGGGGAAATAGCCCTTGGGACGGTCGATCACGGCGTCCGGCAGCAGGCCCCGGGCCAACGTCTTGAGCGGATATTTGCCGCCCTCGCGCAGCTTGAGCTCGGGCGGACAGCGCGCGGCCAGCTCGACCAGCTGATGGTCCAAAAATGGAACCCTGGCCTCCAGCCCCCAGGCCATGGTCATGTTGTCGACGCGCTTGACCGGGTCGTCGACGATCAGGGTGGTGACGTCGAGGCGTAGCACGGCATCCATGAAGGTATCGGCCCCGGACGCCTCGAGACGCCGGGCGACCAGATCCGAGGTGTAGTCATCACCGCCGTAGGCATCCGTCATCATCCGCAGATACTCGTCGTGATCGCGGTCGAAATAATGCTTGCCGAACCGCTCCACCGGTGGACCGCCGCGCTCGGCCTGCATCCGCGGATACCAGAAATAGCCCCCGAAGACCTCGTCGGCGCCCTGTCCGGACTGAACGACCTTGATCTGACGCGACACCTGCTCGGCGAGCAGATAGAAGGCCACTGCGTCCTGACCGAACATGGGCTCGGCCATGGCGCCGATCGCCTCCGGCAGACGCTGCAGCACCTGATCGTTGGGAACCAGGAATTTGTGATGCGCGGTCGCATAGCGCTCGACCACCAGATCGGAATACTGGAACTCGCTGCCGGCCTCCTCCGGCGTGTCCTCGAACCCGACCGAAAAGGTGCGCAGATCCGACACGCCCGCCTCGGCCAGCAGGGCCACCAGCAGGCTGGAGTCCAGCCCCCCGGATAGCAGCACCCCGACCGGCACGTCGGCGACCTCGCTGCGGATCTTGACGGCATGACGCAGCGCCGTATGGATCGCATCCAGCCAGCCCGACTCGCTCAGCGGCGACTCGGGCCGGGTCGCCTCCAGGCTCCAGTAGACCCCCTGGGTACGGCGGCCCAGGTCGTCGATACGCATCCAATGGCCCGGGGCCAATTTGCGAATACCCTTGACGACCGTTCGCGGGGCCGGCACCACCGCATGCAGGGTGAACAGGTGATGGAGCGCGACCGGATCGAGGTCGGTATCGACGCCGCCGGCCGCGAGCAGCGCCTGCGGACTGGAGGCGAAGCTGAAGACGCCGCCCCGATCGCTCCAATAGAGGGGCTTGATACCGAAACGGTCGCGCGCCAGAAAGAGCGATCGCTGTCCGGCATCCCAGATGGCGAAGGCGAACATGCCGTGCAGACGCCCGACCGCCCGCTCCCCCCAGGCGTGCCAGGCCTTGAGGATGACCTCGCTGTCGCCCTCGGAGAAGAAGCGGTAGCCGAGCCCCTGGAGCTCGGCACGCAGATCCCGATAGTTATAGATGGTGCCGTTGAAGACCAGGGCGAGTCCGAGTTCGGCATCCACCATCGGCTGATTGGAGCGGATCGAGAGATCGATGATCGAGAGCCGCCGATGGCCGAAAGCGAGCGCGCCGTCGCTATAGCTTCCGCCATGATCCGGACCGCGGCTCACCAGCGCTTCCATCATGCACTGGACGCGACCCAAACCAGCCGGTGCGCCGTCGAGACGCAATTCACCGCAAATGCCACACACAGGGACACCCTCCTCGCAAACTCACTCGGTCCTCGCCGACTCAAGTCATCGGCTCGGGGAAATCGCCGCCCCAGCCGCCCCCACCCGGGGTCTCGACACAGAGCAGATCGCCGGTTTCGACCGCCAAACCGACCTTGGGTGCCAAATCCTGCCCGTTGAGCCGATTGTGACCGGCCGCCCCGGCAAGGCCGCCAGCGATCCCCCAAGGGGCGAACCGGCGCCGCTCGGTCAAGAGGGTGACCTGGGCAGGGGCCAGGAAACGAAAGGACCGAACCAGGCCCTCGCCGCCGTTGCGACGCCCGCGACCGCCAGAGCCGGAGCGCAATCCGTAATGCTGGATACGAATCGGGAAACGGGATTCGACGACCTCGACGGGGGTATTGAGCGTATTGGTCATGTGCGACTGCACCCCGCTCCAGCCCCCGCCGAGGGGGCCAGCACCCATGCCGCCGCCCATCGTCTCATAATAGTCCCAGGCAGACCCGGGTTCGGCAGACCCCATGGCGAGATTGTTCATGCTGCCGTGACTGGCCGCGGGGATGGCCTCGGGGATCGCCTGAGCCAAGGCCCCCATGACCACATCGACGATGCGCGAGCTGGTCTCGACATTGCCGGCAGCGACCGCGGCCGGACGCCTGGCATTGAGGAAGCAGCCCTCAGGTACGGCCAGCCGAATGGGGCGGAAGCTGCCGGCGCAGGCGGGCGTCTGATGGGGCATCAGACACCGGAAGACGTAGAGTACGGCGGCGGCTGCAACGGCCAGCGGACAATTGATGTTGCCCGCCACCTGAGGAGCCGTCCCACCGAAATCCAGCGAGACCTCTCCCATATCGACACGCATCGCCAAACGGATCGGGATGTCCACCGTTCCCTGTCCGTCGTCATCCATCCGATCCTCGAAACGGTAGAGACCGGTGGGGATGGCGCTCAAGGCATTGCGTGCCAGGCGCTCGCCATACGCATTCAGCGCATCGAGCATTTCGGCATAGCCGACCGCGCCCATCTCGGCGATCAGCGCGCCCAGACGCGCCAAGCCGGCGCGATTCGCGCTCACTTGGGCATAGAAATCCCCCTGGGCGTCCTCCGGGTTGCGGGTCGCCCCGAGGATGCGTCCGATCACCTCGGAATCGATCTCACCATGGCGTACCAGACGGACCGGCGCGATGACCAAACCCTCTTCGTCCAATCGGCTCGAAACCGGCATGGAACCCGGCGAAGCGGCTCCGATATCGGCGTGATGCGCGCGATTGGCGACGAACGCGATCAAATCGCCCGCCGCGAACAAGGGCGCGATCAGGGTGACGTCCGGCAGGTGGGTGCCGCCCAAGAAGGGATCGTTCAGGACCAGCATGTCGCCATCGGCCCAGTCGACGGCCGCGACGATCGCGGCCATCGCATGGGCCATGCTGCCCAAATGGACCGGGATGTGTGCCGCCTGGGCGCTCAGTTGCCCATCCCGATCGAAGATGGCGCAGGAATAATCCAGCCGGTCTCGGATGTTGGGAGAGAAGGCCGCCTGCCTCAGCACGGCCCCCATCTCGTCGCACACCGCATCGAGACGGTTGGCAAAGAGGGCGAGTTCGATCGGGTTCACCTTCATCGCTGAAGTCCTTCCGCTTCAAGATCGTAGATCGGGTCATCGGTCCCGCCGAAGAGGGCCGAAACTTGCAAAATCGCGCCTTCGACCGCATGGTGCGAGCGATTTCGGGCGGGAGGTCCGCGCCGCCTTATGGGTTGAGATGGACATATGCGGGCCAATCTAATTCCCCATCGATCGCTGCACGAACGAGCGATACCAGGATTTCAACCGACCATCAATCACAGGAGAAGACATCATGGCGCACGAACTTCCGGCACTTCCCTACGAAAAGAACGCGCTCGAGCCCGTCATCTCGGCCGAGACCATCGAGTACCACTACGGCAAGCATCACCAGACCTATGTCAACAATCTGAACAACCTGATCGCTGGAACCGAATTCGAGAGCATGAGCCTCACGGATATCATCATGAAATCCTCGGGCGTGCTCTTCAACAACGCGGCACAGGTCTGGAACCACAGCTTCTACTGGCAGTGTCTCAGCCCGAACGGCGGCGGCGCGCCCAGCGGCGACCTGGCAACGGCGATCGACGCCACGTTCGGCTCCTTCGACGAATTCAAAAAGGCGTTCAGCCAGTCCGCGGCCACCAATTTCGGTTCCGGCTGGACCTGGCTGGTCAAGAACGCGGACGGCTCGATCGAGGTCTTCAACACCTCGAACGCCGGAACGCCCATGACCGAGGGCAAGACCGCCCTGCTCACGATCGATGTCTGGGAACACGCCTATTACATCGATTACCGCAATGCCCGTCCCAAATATCTCGAAAGCATCTGGGACAAGATCGATTGGTCCTTCGTCGAGGCGAATTTTGCCGGTCAATGACATTCACAGGCGAAAAACTTTCGGGCAAATAAGGGGTTTATGGCCCTGATCCCTTGTCTCGACTAGACGCTTAGCGTTATATTTCCACACTTCGCCTTACGATAAAGGCGGTTTCCCTTGCGGAGGAACCGCCTTTTTTATTTTCTTGTTGCTGTTTGATTCGGGGCCTTGACGCCATGAGCGAACCCTTGATGGCCACCTACAAACGCCTTCCCGTCACCTTCGAACGAGGTGAGGGGGTCTGGCTCTGGGATACCGACGGGAAGCGTTATCTGGACGCACTCTCGGGGATCGCCGTGTGCGGACTCGGCCACGCCCATCCGGCGGTACGCGACGCGATCTGCGCTCAGGCGGGCCAGCTGATCCATACCTCGAACCTCTACGGCATCGCCGAGCAGGAACGGCTCGGCACCATGCTGGCCGAACGCGCGGGCATGGACCGGGTCTTCTTCGCCAATTCCGGGGCCGAGGCGAACGAGGCCGCGATCAAGCTCGCGCGGCTCCACGCCCATCGGCGCGGCATCGAGAATCCGGCGATCCTGGTCGCCGAGCACAGCTTCCACGGACGCACGCTCGCCACCCTGTCCGCCACCGGCAATCGCAAGGTCCAGGCGGGATTCGAGCCCCTGGTTCAAGGCTTCGTCCGAGTTCCCTACGACGATATCGAGGCCGTCGAGATCGCCGCGACCAACCGGCCGAACATCGTCGCCATCCTGATCGAGCCGATCCAGGGCGAGGGCGGCATCAACATCCCCTCGCCCGACTATCTCGCTCGACTGAGAGCGATCTGCGACCGCGAGGGCTGGCTGCTCATCTACGACGAGATCCAGACCGGGATGGGCCGAACCGGCCGGCTGTTCGCGCACGAGCACAGCGGCGCGCGCCCCGACGTCATGACCCTCGCCAAGGGGCTCGGAAACGGCGTCCCGATCGGCGCCTGCCTGGCGCGCGGCGCGGCGGCCGAGGTGCTGACCGCAGGCACGCACGGGTCGACGTTCGGCGGCAATCCGCTGGCCTGTCGTGTCGGCCGAGCCGTTCTGGAAACGCTCGAGTCGGAGGCACTGATCGAGAATGCCGCACGCCAAGGCGACTACCTGCTGACCGCCTTCAACGAAGCACTCGGCCAGATCAAAGGCGTCGTATCCATACGCGGCCGCGGTCTGATGCTGGGTATCGAGCTGGACCGCCCCTGTGCCGAACTCGTCCCCGCGGCGCTGGATGCCGGGCTCCTGATCAACGTCACCGCCGACCGCGTCGTCCGCCTGCTCCCACCACTGATTCTCGCCCAGCCCGAGGCCGATCAGCTCGTTCAGACCCTGAGCGGATTGATTCGCGACTATCTGACCGACGACTGAGGATGCCCCATCGGAGACCATGAATTCCATGGATGCCCAACCCAAGCAGTGCCGTCACTTCCTCAGTCTGCTCGACCTCGGTGCCGACGAGGCGCGCGCCCTCATCGCCCGCGCCATCGAGCTCAAGCGCATCCAGCGCTCGGGCCAGATCTACAGCCCCTTCACCAACCGCACGCTGGCGATGATCTTCGAGAAGTCCTCGACCAGAACCCGCGTCTCCTTCGAGGCCGGGATGGTGCAGCTCGGCGGACATGCGCTCTTCCTGTCTCCGCGCGACACTCAGCTCGGCCGTGGCGAGCCGATCGAGGACAGCGCGCGGGTCATCTCGCGCATGGTCGATATCGTCATGATTCGGACCTTCGATCACGCGACGGTCGAATGCTTCGCCGCGCATTCGCAGGTCCCCGTGATCAACGGACTGACCGACTATCTCCATCCCTGCCAGCTGCTCGCCGACATGCAGACCTATTTCGAGCATCGGGGCGACATCCGCGGGCGCCGCGTGGCCTGGATCGGCGACGGCAACAATATGTGCAACTCCTTCATCGAGGCCGCGCAACTGTTCGATTTCGAGCTGATGGTCGCCTGTCCGGAGGGCTTCGAGCCCAAGGCCGAGCTGTTGGCCGCCGCTGGCGACCGCGTCAAGATCGTGCGCGAGCCGCAGGAGGCCGCCGCAGGCGCCCATCTGATCTCCACCGACGTCTGGGCCAGCATGGGCCAGGAAGAGGAGCAGGCACGTCGGCAGAAGGCCTTCGCGACCTATCAGGTCGACGATGCGGTCATGGCCCGCGCGGCCCGGGATGCGGTCTTCCTCCATTGCCTGCCGGCCCATCGCGGTGAAGAGGTCACGGCATCGGTCATCGACGGCCCCCGGTCGGTCGTCTGGGACGAGGCCGAGAACCGCCTCCATGCCCAGAAGGCGCTACTGGAATTCCTGCTGCTCTCGCGTCACTGACGCAGCCCTTCCCGGGCACCGATTCGACTCATCCTTCCGACTCAGCGGCGTCCGGACAGACCCTGTACGTCGAGTGGCCCGTATGGGCTGCAAGACTCCGGCGAGAGCCGAGGCCCAACCCGAGACGATCCGAACCGCCTCGCCACATCGCCGACCCGCGCGATCTCTCCCGATACCGGCCAGGACCATGTCCGCTCCGAGCGCCGGGCGTATACTTCAAACCTTTGGATTAGAGTAAGAAAGGTCCCTTTCCATGCCCCAATACCGTTCTCGCACCTCGACCCAAGGCCGCAACATGGCTGGCGCACGCGCCCTCTGGCGCGCGACCGGAATGAAGGATGCGGACTTCGAGAAGCCCATCATCGCCGTCGTCAATTCCTTCACCCAGTTCGTCCCCGGACACGTCCATCTGAAGGACCTCGGCCAGCTGGTCGCGCGCGAGATCGAGGCCGCGGGCGGGGTCGCGAAGGAATTCAACACCATCGCCATCGACGACGGCATCGCCATGGGGCACGAAGGGATGCTCTATTCGCTCCCCTCGCGCGAGATCATCGCCGATTCGGTGGAATACATGGTGAACGCGCATTGCGCGGATGCCATGGTCTGCATCTCCAACTGCGACAAGATCACCCCCGGGATGCTGATGGCCTCGCTCCGGCTCGACATCCCCACCGTCTTCGTCTCGGGCGGCCCCATGGAGGCCGGCAAGATCATCAGCCCGAACGACGAACAGCATCTCGATCTGATCGACGCCATGATCGCCGCCGCCAATCCGAAGGAGAGCGACGACTCGGTCGCGCAGCTCGAACGCTCGGCCTGTCCCACCTGCGGCTCCTGCTCGGGCATGTTCACCGCCAATTCCATGAACTGTCTCACCGAGGCGCTCGGACTGAGCCTGCCGGGCAACGGCTCGCTTCTGGCGACCCATGCGGCGCGCAAGGATCTGTTCCTGGAGGCCGGACGCCTGATCGTCGCCCTGGCCAAACGCTATTACGAGGACGACGACGCCAGCGTTCTGCCGCGCGCGATCGCCACCTTCGAGGCCTTCGAGAACGCCATGAGCCTGGATATCGCCATGGGCGGATCCACCAACACCGTGCTCCACCTGCTCGCCGCCGCCCGCGAGGGCGAAGTGCCCTTCACCATGGCCGACATCGACCGACTCAGCCGCAAGGTGCCGAATCTGTGCAAGGTCGCCCCGGCCACCCAGAAATACCACATGGAGGACGTGCACCGCGCCGGAGGCGTCATCGGCATCCTCGGCGAACTGGATCGCGCCGGGCTACTCCACCGGGACTGCGGAACCATACATGCCCCATCGGTCGGCGAGGCTATCGACACCTGGGACATCGCCAAGACCGACTCGCAGCAGGCGAAGGAGCGCTTCCTGGCCGCCCCCGGCGGCGTCCCGACCCAGGAGGCATTCAGCCAGAACGCACGCTGGGAAACGCCCGACCTCGATCGGGAATCCGGATGCATCCGCGATCTGGAGCACGCCTACAGCCGCGACGGCGGTCTCGCCGTGCTCTTCGGCAATCTGGCCGAAGACGGCTGTATCGTGAAGACGGCCGGCGTGGACGCCGAGATCCTCACCTTCGCCGGACCGGCCCGTATCTGCGAAAGCCAAGAGGAGGCAGTCGACGCCATTCTCTCGGACCGCATCCAGCCCGGGGACATCGTGCTCATCCGCTACGAAGGACCCAAGGGCGGTCCGGGCATGCAGGAAATGCTCTATCCGACCAGCTATCTCAAGTCCAAGGGGCTCGGGAAGCAATGCGCACTCATCACCGACGGACGCTTCTCCGGGGGCACATCCGGTCTCTCCATCGGTCACGCCTCGCCCGAGGCCGCCCAAGGGGGCACCATCGGACTGGTCGAGGAAGGCGATCGCATCGAGATCGACATCCCGAACCGGCGCATCCATCTGGCGGTCTCCGACGAGATCATCGCCCAGCGTCGCTCGGCCATGGAGGTCAAAGGAAAGGATGCCTGGAAGCCCGCAAAACGCCAGCGTTCAGTCTCCTCGGCGCTCAAGGCCTACGCGGCCATGACCACCAGCGCGGCACACGGCGCCGTCCGCGACATCTCCCAGCTTCAGTGACAATGCTGCAACGGGATCGGAAGATCGATCCCTGAGCACGAAGTCTGGCCTAAGAAGCCGTGTCGCCGACACGGTTTCTTTTTGAGCGCCGATCAGAGACGAATAGGTAAAGTTCGATAATTCGAAAGTCTTTTCTCTGCGCCCTTAGCGTCATTGCGGTTTTATTTTCTCACGCGCAAAGAAGAAACCCCTGGCTCCTTATGGGAGTCAGGGGTTTCGGGATAAAGCCC
>NZ_AONC01000032.1 GCF_000585215.1 Imhoffiella purpurea
ACCGCTATGCACCGCAGCTGCGTACGCTGCTTGCTGAGAACTTTCAGATTGTCGGTCATTGAGAGCCGAAATCCTGCATTCGCTAGGTATATGTCGAAGCCTATGGGGCCCGACCCGCTTGGTGATGCCGGCCGCCCGCGCCGCGCGATTCACGGCCTTCTGGAGGGCCGACTCGTGCAGATGATGACGTCGCGCGGACCCGCTGCGCGGATCCCGAGAGAGCCGTCCGCTCGGGAAGACGTATTGCCACTGCCAATCCCGGGCGGCGTCCGGATACTTGCGCGCCAAGGCATCCGGGAGATAGACCTCGCCGTAACTCTCCGCCAGATCGTTTTCATGCAGTACCTTAACGCGCGCCAATTGATCCCTCAGTCCATCCTGAGCGCGCTCCGGCAATGGAGCCACCCGATCCTTGCCGCCCTTCGCATTGCGGATCAGGATCTGGCCGTATCCGAAATCGACGTCCTGCACGCGCAGCCGGACGCATTCCATCAGCCGCATCCCCGTGCCATAGAGGAGCGATCCCATCAACTGGTGGACCCCGTCGAGCTGGTCGAGCAGCGCCGTGACCTCGGCATGCGTGAGCACCGTGGGCAGACGCCGAGGACGCTTGGCGCGGGCGAAACCGCCGACATCCAGATCCTCCCTCCCCAGAACCTCGCGATAAAGAAAGACCAGGGCATTGAGCGCCAGGCTCTGGGTGCTCGCGGCCACGCGCCGATCGACGGCGAGATGTTCCAGAAAACGGCCGATATGTGTGACGTCCAGATCGGACGGATCCCGATTTCCGCTGAAGGCGATGTAGCGCATCATCCAATGGACATAGGTCTGCTCGGTGCGGATCGCCATTCCACGGACCCGAATGGTCTTGACGACACGATCCAGCAGGGCCGAATGCGTCTTGCGGATCTCGGCGAAGGAATGATTCGAGTCATCCGATGAGTCCGCGTCCGGATTCGCCGGACCCGCTTCATAATCCCGAGCCACCGTCGGATGGCTCGGCTCCAGCCGTCGGGCCGATGCCCGCCACTGCTCCCAGTCCACCTGCTCCAGCCATTCCACGCCCGCAAGCTCGAACAAAATCCGTATAGCATCGACAACCTGGCGAAACTGCCAGTCCTTCAGCTCGCTCCTCTGACCCAGTTCCGTCAGATAGCGCTCGACGTCGGCAGGACACTGCTCCGCCAGCTTCCGGTCCGGAAAGGCCGCGATGTACTGCTCCGCACGCCGCACCATCCAGCGGTCGAACGGAGGCTTAACCCCTGATTCTCCGACCTTTTGCACGTACCGGTGCCAAAACGACCGTACCTTTTCCCTATAGGTTGACGGGTTGTTGTCCATGGCCTAGTCTCAGTTCGTGTATGCGTGGTTGGTTGGGACGGCTGCATCGCGAAATTTAGAGGATAGCGAGGATGCGTACACGAATCATAGACGCGCTATGCGGAATCTGTCTAGTTCAGAAATTAGAGAATCTGTATAGCGCCATAAGAACTGATTCCGTCTAATCAACTGTTAGCCATTCCACATACCAAGGAGTCATTGTGTCAGCGATTCAGTTTATTACGTCCGGCGGTATGGCTAGTATCGGCGGCGACTTGACCGAAGATGAGCAAAAATCCGCGAATGCGATCGTCAAGAGTTTTGGAGAACAAGTCAGAAAATATGCGCTCGCCCTGCAAGTGCCTGCATCCCTATTGAAGGTTCAGCAATGCACTTTTTTGTTCGTCGCAAAAGACACTGCAAGCTTTCACTTCGTATTTGCGGATGCGCCTGGCGGAAATTCACTTAACTATAGAAACCTCTCAGCTCATGGCCGATTAGAGCTTCAAACCATTGTCCATCAAGTCCGCATTGAGGTTGGCGAAGTTGCATGGGCTTTTTCCTGTCCGCTAAACGTAGCGGTAACTGAGCTTGAAGACTACATCCAGAAAATAGTTCAACAGTACGTCAACTCAGTCCTTCAGTCCCAGCGGAGGCCCAGCAAAAACATTTCTAGCGAAGCAGTATCAATGCCGGAAATTGCTTCCGGGCTTGAAAAATTTAGGGCTGACTATCCAATTGGTCAGAAGACCGCATTCATCATCATGCAGTTTGGGAGTTCGAAGCCCCATCAGGCAATCGTTACGTGCATCAAGAACACGTTGAAAACGCATGGCATCACAGCGCTTAGAGCAGACGACAAGGAATACATGGACGATTTGTTCCCAAACATAAAGACATATATGCATGCATGCGACTTCGGCGTCGCCGTATATGACCGAATCACCGAAGACGACTTCAATCCAAATGTTTCCCTTGAAGTCGGCTATATGCTCGGTATGGGCAAGAATGTCCTACTTCTAAAGGACAAGACACTGAAGTCATTGCAAACTGATTTGACTGGAAAGCTCTACAAAGCCTTTGATACAAATGATATTGAAAACACCATGCCGCAGCATATTGAAAAATGGCTTTCTGATCGAGGTTTGGCGTAGGCATGGCTAACCCGGCAGTCAACCGGACCTGCGCGAAAAGCCGCGCAGGCCGGTTACTTTGAACGTTATCGCGCCGGGCCAAGCCCGGTGTATCTAGCAGGGTGAAAGTCCCTGTCGGGAAAGGGCTAGCCCCCCACCCGTATCGAGTGTTGATCTCATTGCGGAGCAGGTAACTGCGAACAAGAAGATGAGGTAAGCGTACACAGAGAATTCTGTAGGCCGTAGGGGAGATCGCGCTCCCTGAAGTGCTGGTACAGCTTCGACAAGTTCAGTTCCGGACGCCGAGGGTTTTAACGTGCACCGAAGGCAACACAGAAGCACCCGCTATGGCGAGGGTGTGGAGGTCCGGCGGAGTCCACAGGCCATGGCATGCAGAAAGAGATACATCGAGGAACCCGGGAAGCCCCAAAGGTTCCTGGACAGAGTGAAGAGCAGAACCCGTCGGAGCTGGGACACAGAGGGGGTGAAGAGCCCTGACACGGCGTGCGCTCGGGGGGGACGCTTGGAACAAGGAGCGGACAGGAAGGCCCATATGGGTCGGATACCGATGGGGTGTCTTATCAAGCATAGTACTCAGAGGTGGGGAAAGCCTGCCACACGGGGAAGGACTTGACGGAAGTACGTAGCCCACACAGGACACTCGTGCCGGACGCTGTCGGGCTGGAACACCACGAGCCAACCTCACTGTGGGGAATAGCCAAGCGGGCGCTTGCCTGCAAAGACCACCGTTTTCAGGACCTCTACCGGCTCCTGGATGCTGGCCTGCTGCTCGAAAGCTGGGACGATCTGAACAAGAACGCCGCCAGTGGAGTGGATCGGGTCACGGCCGAGGCGTATGAGCAGGAACTCATCGCCAACATCCGGGATTTGGCGGAGCGACTGAAGCGCAAACGCTACCGGGCCAAGCGGGTCCGGCGCTGCTACATACCCAAGGAAAGTGGTGGGGAACGCCCGCTGGGAATCCCTGCCCTGGAGGACAAGCTGGTGCAGCTCGCCTGCGCCAAGATCTTGAACGCGATCTACGAGCAGGACTTCCTGCCCGTGAGTTATGGCTATCGACCTGGGCGGGGCGCGAAGGATGCGGTCAGGGATCTGGGCTTCAATCTCCAATACGGCCGGTTCGGGCATGTTGTCGAAGCCGATATCAAAGGCTTCTTCGACACCCTCGATCATGAGCGTCTACTGGAGATGCTGAGTCTGCGGATCGACGACCGTGCCTTTCTCGACCTCATCCGCCAGTGGCTCAAGGCCGGCATTCTGGACACCGACGGAACCATCCTGCATCCGGTGACCGGAACCCCGCAGGGAGGCGTCGTCTCCCCGATCCTCGCCAACGTCTACTTGCACCATGTGCTGGACCGCTGGTTCGAGGATGCGGTCAAGCCGCGCTGTGGCGGGCAAGCCATCCTGATCAGATATGCGGACGACTATGTCTGCGCCTTCCAGTATCGCCGAGACGCCGAGCGGTTTTATCGGGTGATGCCCAAGCGGCTGGAGAAATTCGGCCTCGAGGTCGCACCTGAGAAGACCCGCATCCTGCGCTTCAGTCGCTTTCATCCAGGGCTGAGACGGCGATTTGCCTTTCTCGGCTTCGAGCTGTACTGGAATCGGGATCGGCGTGGCGAGTTGCGGGTGATGAAGCGCACCGCGCGCAAGAAGCTGCAGCAAGCCAAGCGGCGGATGAAGGACTGGATCCGAGCCAATCGTCACCTGCCTGGTCGGCAGTTCATCCAAGGGCTCAACCGCAAGTTGGTAGGGCACTACAACTACTTTGGGCTGAGAAGTAATCAACAGGCCCTGGGCAGCTTCTACAGCTTCAGCATCGCGTGTGCCTTCAAATGGCTCAACCGACGCGGAGGCAAGAGACGCAGCTTCAATTGGGGTCAGTTCAAAGAGGCGTTGAAGAAACTGGGTGTGGCATTACCCCGAATCGTGGAGAAGCAGCGAGAGCATGTGGCCTTTGTCTAGAGGCGCGCTCGTCGCGAAAGCGAGTACAACCGAGGAACCCGGTGCGGGAAAACTGCACGCCGGGGTCTGTGCGGGGGGCGCCCGGTAACGGGCGTTCCTACCGCGAGAGGAAAAACCAATGTCTAGGAAAAGGAAAACAAGAGACAGTCTATATGTGGATCATCCTAGATATGGAGATAGACCTATAGAATCTGGCTACAATTATAGTGAGGATGAAATAAGAAATAGTTACTGGGGCTATAGGCGAGAAGATATATTTATTGAGACAGCAATTCCAGCAGACCTAGAAAAACAAAATTATCCTACTTTCCCTAGGAAGCTGTATGTCGATATCAGAAGAAGGTGTATTCAGTGTGAAAGGTGGTTTATTTTTTTTGCGAAAGAGCAACAATATTGGTATGAAGAGCTTGGATTTATAATCGATGCCGATTGTGTCAAATGTGTTGAATGCAGGAAAAAGGAACAAGGTATTAAACAGTTGATATCGGAGTACGAAAAATTACTGAAAAATGCTTCTCGCATAGAAAGCGAGACAATAAATCTTAAAGAGATTGCGCAAGAACTTTATGAATTAGGGTATATCAAGAATAAACAAAAGGTAGATAGCATTGCGTGACAAAGCGCTTCTGCGGAAAATTCGCTCGCTGGCGTTCCCAAATTCCCGCAAAGCACGGCGTTATACCTGTCTCATACAGGTTTTCGGCAGAGTTCCCTCGTGAACAGTCTGGCCCCATGGTAAGCTCCTCATGATGAACGACTACCGA
>NZ_AONC01000033.1 GCF_000585215.1 Imhoffiella purpurea
AAGGGTACGCACGGGAGAGGGTCCTGCCAATTCTTGTCACCCTAATCACCTACATCCGCACTCGGTCTTGGCCAGGGTTATGATCATGGCCTTCTACTTAAGCATAAAGATGGGTCGTTTACTGGCCACCAGGTCAAGACGCGTTGCCATGACCTACCGCCTTGGAAGGCAGGGGATGAAGCCGTTTTGGCAACATGCACCCGGTTCGCCAAACTGGAATCGGAATATCCTGGAAAATTCCGGAACTTCTGCTTCTTGACGAATCACTCTCTCTATTCGAATAGTAATGGGCAAGATCTTCGGTACGTTCTGCAATCGATAAAGAGTGCGGCGACAGTTAACGACATACCAACTACAGCTCGCCGATGGTTCAGTCGAGTCATGAAAGATGCTGACGTTACTGAACCGGTTGCTTTTGCCGCCCTATCTAAGACTGTTGCGAATGCCGAGCTACCCAAGCTTCGCGATGCGCTTATGAGGCTTATTGATGCCATTGTCCACTGCTGGACTCCAGCGGCTGACTGTTCACACAATGCGGTTAAACATGCAGCGCAAGTCTTGATTGACGAGTGCGCCAGAGCCTCTTCTCTAGGTCACGAACAGCTCCTACCTGCTTACGTCATGACAACTATCGACGATGCGGCAGACACAGCTGCACGAATAAATGGGAAGCGCATGACTCTTGCTCGTGTTCAAGATATTCTTGAGCATGGGCGCAATAGTTCCGCAACGTTGGCTGGTAATCCTGATATTTATGTTGAGCCGGGAGTAGGCAGTATAAATCTACTACATGCGAAGGTGGACGCGGGTGGATTCTCTCTGGTGTCGAGGAACTCCGCAGAAGATCTACGTGATAAAGCTGACTACCTTGGAATTGCTTGGATTAATAAATACGGACGGGACAAGGGGCTAGAACGCTACGACCACATCCGCTCAGTCGTACTCAACGATGCCGGACGAGCGTTCGAAGCTACAGAGACTGACACTGACGATTTCGGACCTGCCATGAGAGAAGATCTGCGTCGCCGGTTCAGCGAAAGACGTGCGGCTGGCGATCAACTCTATGACTGCACCGACGATCACCTAGAAGGTATAGCTTTCTCATTGACTGCTCAGTGTAAGGTTATTTGGAGCCATGCTCGCCCCTGGGAATCCGACTGATGGATTTAGTCGAGACCATCGCTGAACTCGATAGTCAGCCAAATTTACATGCAGCCCGTCTTCTCGTGCTCATCTCAGCCTTTTCAGATGTGCAGCAGCAAGAGGCTTTAGAAGGACTCACAAAGCTTGCCAAACTCGATTTTCTACTCCGCTATCCCGTCATGCTTGAGCGTGCCCTTTCCGCAAAGGGTCGTTCTACGCGGGATGTTCAGCTTAAGGATTATGAGCGTCTGAGTGTCGAGTCTCAGATGGTGCGCTATAGATTCGGACCTTGGGACCACCGGTACCGTGAGTTCCTCAATATCCTTATCGGTAAAGGACTAGTTACGGTCAGAACGGAGGGGCGAAAGATTGTGATTGCGCTCACAGAAAACGGCAGGGAATTAGCATTGAAGTTGAGTGCCAACCCAGAGTTTCAAGACTACGCGAGGCGATCTGAATTATTGAAGCGGCATTTCAACCTAAAAGGGACATCATTGATGAATTTCATCTATGAGACGTTCCCTGAAGTTGTGTCACTTCGATCGAACGAGAGAATCCCAACATGAATATCCGGCTGACACAACTTGTTGTCAGAACACGTCAGACGATCGAGCGTATTGATTTCTCGAAGACCGTTACTTTTCTTTACGGCCCAGTTGGTACAGGTAAGTCGACCGTAGCTCGCCTCATTGATTACTGCTTCGGCGGCGACTTGGAACGCACGCCAGCAATTCAACAAGAGTTCGTGTCTGTCGTTCTTGGCGCGACACTCGGCGAATATGAATGCACACTAGAACGTGGAGATGAAGACACGCAGTCGGTTCGCGTCACCTGGAGCCTAGGAAAAGAGGATATAGGATCAGTAAACGCTCCGCTGTCTGCAAGTGAAGCGCTGCTGCCGGACACTGAAGTATATAACCTTAGCGATCTCTTGTTTCATCTATGCGGGGTGGAACCCATTAAGGTTCTCAGGCGGAGCCGCGATCCAAATTCGCCATTGGTCAGACTTAGCTTTCGAGATATCTGGCGGTACTGCTATTTGGATCAGGCTCTTTTGGATTCGTCGTTTTTTCGCTTAGATGACCCATTCCGAGGCAGGAAAAGTCAGGATGCGATGCGGTTTTTTACGGGATTGCATTCGGAGCGCTTGAGTCAGTTACAGGCGGATTATTATCGTGCCATCAGTGAAAAAGCCGGCGCTCGCGAAGCTGTTATCCAGATTCGTGAATTCATGTCGCGATTCGGTCTTGGTTCTGAGCTTGAGCTTACAGAAGGGATAGAGATACTTGAGAGTGATCTGCGAGCGAAACAAGCACAGAAGCAGACTCTCGAAACAGAGCGTGCAACCGACACGCATCCGACCGACGAAATGAAAAGCGAGCTACGCGAACTAAGCTTGGCAGTTGCCGACCTGCAAGAAGCTATCGACACTTCTCAGACCATACTCGGCGAACAAGAAGCCCTTAAAGCTGAGCTAATTACAGCGAAGTTGAAGGCTGGGCGTGCGGAACAGGCAGGCCAAATCTTTGAGGATATCGATTACTCAATTTGCCCTCAATGCGGCTCTGACCTATCGATGCGTCCCGCAGTTGATGATCAGTGCCGACTTTGCGGAACGCCCTCTGCAGCTACTGATATACGCCCTGGTTTAGATACTGAGGTGATTCGACGGGAGCTTAATGACCGCATTGATCAGATTTCAGACTCAATGAACCGAAAACGGCAAGCACTGGAGCGGTCCGAACGAGAGCTTCAGAGACTTGAAAACACAAAGAGACAATTAGATCGTCAACTTCAGGACGCACTACAACGCTACGACTCAGCATTTGTTGAAAAGATTCGTATAGTTGACCGTGAAATCGCAACACTTGAGGAGCGATTCCAATCGCTTATGCGCCTTCAAGAGATGAGCCGGGCAATTGGTGAGCTTGAAGAGCGAGCTGGAGCATCACAAGGAATAATTGATCGATTACGATTTACTATCGAAGAGGAGCGAAGCCGACTTCGGTCAGGGGACGAGAATGCCCGTGCAATTGCAGAGAAATTCAAGGCAATTATGCTTGACGTTGGGCTGCCTGGCGTCTCAGATGAAGACGACGTCCTTTTAGACCCTCGCGACTGGAAGCCAGTCGTCGTTCATGCTGAACAAAAATGGGGGTTTTGGGAAACGGGAAGCGGAGGCAAGAAGACGCTCTTCAATGTCTGCTATGCACTGGCTGTTCATGAGGTTGCTCACGAACGAGGAATGCCTGTCCCAAGCATCCTAATCATTGATAGTCCAACTAAAAATATTAGCGATGACGAAAACCCTGAGTTAGTTCAGTCCTTGTATCGAGAGATATATCGGTCGGCTACTGCAGTAAGCGGTATAGGCACACAATTCTTGATTATCGATTCTGATCTTGTTGAACCCACATCTGAACTTATAGGCTTTTCACAAAAGCGGATGGCAGGCACGCGGGATGCGCCGAGCTTAATTTCTTATTACGATGGGCCGTAAACACTTTAATATCCGCTATCGTCAAAGATGCGGAGGATTTTGGCAACGCCTTCACTAGCGCCTAGCGTCGTCGAAATTATGAGCTTCTGCTAGTCGAGGCATTTCATCACCAAGGCCGCAAGTCAAATTAATAGCCATCCACATGAAAGGGATGTCTTTGTTCTCGACTTTGGCCATTTTCGGGCCATGGAGGGAGGGCTGAGTGATGCCCCAAACGGCTCAGGCAGGATCGGTTGAGTTGGCGGCAGAGGGACGCGGGCGGTATCGTCTGATGTCGACCAAAACGCCAGCGATGCCTGCCGATGCGCCCTCTGCCAGCCACG
>NZ_AONC01000034.1 GCF_000585215.1 Imhoffiella purpurea
CCTGTGGATCGGGCTGCAGCGCGCGGCTGATTTCGTGCTCGCTCTTGAGGCTCAGCGCTCTGCAGGGGCGAGTTATGGGTAAAGCCATGACCTCGAGGACGTCACATGCGTCCCGAATCTGCTATCGATTAAACACGCGCCCCCAATACTCCAACCTTCAGGGCAACGACCGCCCTGGTTCGACACGCGAAGAAACCGGCCGTTTCCCACTTCAGGACCGGCGAGCAATGCCCCGATCGAATCGGCGCAGACAAGACGCTTGCGACACTGGGTCACGCCCCTTGAATCGAAGAGGTGACCAACCATACTTCACCCAATCACTCAACCCCATCAGCTAATTCAAGTATATACACAAGAGTCGCTCGACGGACGAGATTCGACCCAGTAACCAGACCTGGATTCCCGACCGACCGAACCACAGCCACCGGAGCGATCATGCCTCGCGCCAGCCTGCTCAGACAACGCCTCCTGGCGCTCTTCCTCGCCGGAGTGCTGGCCCTTTTCTCGCCCCTGGTGAGCCAGTTCGAAACGCCCGAGCGGCTGCTCGGCATCCCGTCGCTCTTCATCTATCTCTTCGCCGTCTGGGCGGCCATCATCGGCGCCGCCGCCTGGATCCTCTCCCGCGGCCCGGACCGATGACGACGGCATGATCAGCGCGCCCTTCATCGTCGGCGTCTCCTGCCTCTATCTGAGCCTGCTCTTCGCCATCGCCTACTGGGCCGACCGGCGCGCCGACCGCGGACGTTCCGTCATCGCCCACCCCACCGTCTATGCGCTTTCGCTCGCGGTCTACTGCACCGCCTGGACATTCTACGGCAGCGTCGGGCGCGCCACCGAGAACGGCATCGGCTTCCTGCCCATCTATATCGGTCCGACGCTCATGGCGCTGCTCTGGGGCTCGGTCATGCTCAAGATGGTCCGGGTGAGCAAGTCCGAGCGCATCACCAGCATCGCCGACTTCATCGCCTCGCGCTACGGCAAGAGCCAGGCGCTCGCCGGCCTGGTCACCCTGATCGCGGTGATCGGCGTCGTTCCCTATATCTCGCTCCAGCTCAAGGCCGTCTCCTGGAGCTTCACCATCCTCCACGAGTATCCCCTGGTCCGCATGCCCGAGCAGACCAGCCTGCCGCTCTGGCACGACAATGCCTTCGTGGTCACACTGCTGCTGGCCGTCTTCGCCGTCCTCTTCGGCACCCGCCAGCTCGACGCGAGCGAGCGTCACGAGGGCATGGTCGCTGCGATCGCCTTCGAGTCCATCGTCAAGCTCGTCGCCTTCCTCGCCGTGGGACTCTTCGTCACTCTCGGGCTGCTCGGACTCGGCGACACCGGCCTGGACCGGCTGACGACACACCCCGACATCGCGGAGACGCTCGGGCCACTGCTCGCACCCAGCGTCTCGCCCTTCCAGGACTGGTTCGCGATCACGCTGCTGGCCGGACTGGCGATCATCCTGTTGCCGCGCCAGTTCCAGATGGGCGTGGTCGAGATCAGCGACGAGAGCCATCTCAGGCGCGCCATCTGGCTCTTTCCGCTCTATCTGCTGCTGATCAACCTCTTCGTCGTCCCCATCGCCATCGCCGGACTGAGCCTCTTCCCGAACGGCCAGGCCGACGCCGACACCTTCATGCTCACCCTGCCGATCGCCTTCCAGCAGCCGTGGCTCGCGCTGCTGGTCTTCATCGGCGGACTCTCCGCCGCGACCGGCATGGTGATCGTCGAAAGCATCGCCCTCTCCACCATGGTCAGCAACGATCTGGTCCTGCCCATGCTGATGCGACTCTGGCGCCGGCGCACGCCCCCGGCCGACCTCGGGCGCCTGCTGCTGAACGTCCGCCGCGGCGCCATCATGGGCATCCTGCTGCTGGGCTATCTCTATTACCATTTCGCCGGCGAGGCCTACGCACTGGTCAGCATCGGGCTCATCAGCTTCGTGGCCGTGGCCCAGTTCGCCCCGGCCCTGATCGGCGGACTCTACTGGCGCGGCGGCACCCGCGAGGGCGCGCTCGCCGGGCTCTCGGCCGGATTCCTGGTCTGGATCTACACCCTGCTCCTGCCCTCCTTCGCCCGCTCGGGCTGGCTGCCGACCGCCTTCATGGAATCGGGTCCGGGCGGACTGGATATCCTGGCACCGCTGGCCCTTTTCGGTCTGGAGGGCTGGAACAGCATCACCCACGGGCTCTTCTGGAGCCTCAGCGCCAACATCGGCGCCTTCCTGCTCGTCTCGTCCCTGCGCGAACCCAATGCCGCGGAGACGCGCCAGGCGCGGCTCTTCGTGGACGCACTGCGTCAGCGCCAGCCCACCAGCGCACCGCTTTGGCGCGGCAGCGCCGAGGTGCGCAAGCTAACCGCCATGGCGGAACGCTTCCTGGGGATCAAACGCACCCGCGAGGCATTCGCCCGGTTCGCCGAAGGGCGTGGATTCGAATCGTCCGATGCGCTTCCGGCCGACGCCGAGACCGTCAGCTTCGCCGAGACCCTGCTCTCGGGGGCCATCGGCAGCTCTTCGGCACGGGTCATGGTGGCCTCGGTGACCGAGGAGGAGACCTTGGGGCTCGCAGAGGTGCTGGACATCCTCGACGAGGCATCCCAGATCCGCGCCTACAGCCACGAACTGGAGCAGAAATCGCAGGCCCTGGAGGAAGCCACCGGCGAGCTGCGCGCCGCCAACCTGCGGCTGCAGGAACTCGACCGCATGAAGGACGACTTCATGTCCTCGGTCACGCACGAGCTGCGCACACCGCTCTCCTCCATCCGCGCCTTCTCCGAGATCCTCTTCGACGATCCGAAGATCCCGCTCGACCGACGCAGACACTTCCTCGGCATCCTGGTCAGCGAGACCGAGCGGCTCTCGCGCCTGGTCAATCAGGTCCTCGACCTGGCCAAGATCGAGTCAGGTCACGCCGACTGGAAGAACGAGACCCTCGACCTGCGCGAGGTCGTCGAGCAGGCCGTCGCGGCAACCCAGCAGCTGATCGCCGAGCGGGGGATACATCTGGAACGCGAGGTCCCCAGCGGACCCGCCCTGGTATGGGGCGACCGCGACCGCCTGATCCAGGTGATGGTGAATCTGCTCTCCAACGCCGCCAAGTTCGCCCCGAACGTATCCGGTCTCATCCGGATCCGGCTCGCGGCCGCCGAGGACCTCTGGCATCTCTGCGTCGCCGACAACGGCCCGGGCATCGCCGAGACCGACCTGGAGCTGGTGTTCGAGAAATTCCGCCAGACCCAGGTCGGCGGATCCAAACCGGCCGGCACCGGCCTCGGACTGCCGATCAGCCGGCAGATCGTCGATCACCTCGGGGGACGCATCTGGGCCGAAGACCGGCCGGGAAAAGGTGCTAACCTCTGTTTCGAGCTCCCCAGATATCCGGCGGACACCTAGGATGAAGGCATCGACATGAGCAAATGCATCCTGATCGTCGACGACGAGCCCAACATCGTCATCTCACTCGAATTCCTGATGATGCGCGAAGGCCACGAGGTGCGTGTCGCGCGCGACGGCGAGGCCGGTCTGGCCGCCGTGCGCACCCATCGCCCCGACCTCATGGTGCTCGACGTCATGATGCCCAAGCTCGACGGTTTCGCCGTCCTCGAGGCCGTCCGCTCGGATCCGGAGCTCTCCGACACCCGCGTCCTCATGCTCACCGCCAAGGGACGCGAGGCCGAGCTGAAGAAGGGGCTGGACATGGGCGCCGACGCCTACATGCCCAAGCCCTTCTCGACCCGCGAGCTGGTCGAGAAGGTCAAGGAGCTGCTCGCCCTGACCGACTGAATCCCCGGGCACGCACGAGGCCGGTGCCGCAATGGAGGCTTGGCGCCGCCGATCATCCCGACAGCGGAGGCCAGCATGACCGAGATGGCGACCCAGCCGACCGACAGCCTGTCCGACCTCGCCCAACTGCGCGTCCTGGCGCGATCGCAGCCGCTGGTCGTGGAGCCCGAGACGCGGCTGCGCGAGCTGCTGTTCCGTTTCAGCCAGAACCGCGAGGACGCGGCCGCGATCGCCGACCCGGCGACCCGTCTTCCGCTCGGACTCATCCGTCTGCGCGAGCTGCTGCACGTGCTCGGCGACGAGAACGCCGATCTGGACGACCCCATCGCCGCCCACATGACCGGCGCGCCACTGACCCTGACCGCCGACACCCCGGCCCACCGCGCCCGGGTCATGATGGCCAAGCGCGGCGTCGACCAGATCCTCCTGACCGAAGCGGACGGCACACTCTTCGGCCTGGTCGGCCACGCCGACCTGCTGGGCGCCCCGACCATCGCCGCCGAGACCCTCATCGCCACCATCAACCGCGCCCGCGACCTGGACGCCATGGTGATCGCCGCCGACCAGGTGCGCCGCCGCGGGGCCGAGCGCTTCCAGGCGGGCATGGGGATCGAGTCCCTCTGCCACTGGATGTCCGGCCTCAACGACCTGATCGCGATGCGCGTCATCGAGCTCATCGAGGACGAATTCGAGCTGCCGCCCGTGCCCTGGTGCTGGCTCGCCTTCGGTTCCGAGGGACGGCTCGAGCAGACCTTCGCCACCGACCAGGACAACGGCCTCCTCTTCGTCCCGCCGACGCCGGACGCCACCGAGGACATGCGCCAGGCATTCCTGCCCTTCGCCCAGGCGGTCAACCGCGCGCTGCACCATTGCGGCTTCGAGCGCTGCCCGGGCGACATCATGGCCGGCAATCCGGACTGGTGTCTCAGCGCCGCCGAGTGGAAGCGGCGCTTCTCGGACTGGCTGGAGGTCCCCGAACCGGAGGCGGTGCTGCACAGCAGCATCTTCTTCGACTTCCGTCCCATCTACGGCGACGGCAGTCCGGCGGACCAGCTGCGCGACTGGTTGAGCACCAACGCGCACAGTCATGCCCGATTCTTCCATGCGCTCGCATCTCTCAACCTCGAAAGCACCCCGCCGATCGGCTGGACCGGCCAGTTCACCTTCGACCGCAACCGCGATTTCCCCCACACCATCGACCTGAAGCTGCAGGGCGCGCGCTATTTCATGGACGCCGCCCGGCTCTGGGCGCTGAAGGAAGGGGTCTGGGCCACCAGCACCGCCGAGCGTCTGCGTGCCGTCGCCCATCGACAGCAACGCAACCCGGAGGAGCTGGCCGCCGAGATCGAGGCATTCCATCTCATCCAGCGCTTCCGCATCCATCAGCAGCTGCAGACGCGCGACCGCGACGCCGCCAACCGGGTCGACCCGGACGATCTCAACGAGCTCCATCGGCTCATGCTGAAGGAATCCTTCAAGCAGGCGAAGAAGATCCAGTCCAGGATCCGCCAGGAGCTCGTCTTCTGAAGCATCCCGGTCCGAGGGATGAGGCACAATAGCCGCCCCGGAACCGGACCGCTGCCGGTTCCATGGCCCGGCCATCCGCGTAGAGGCCGGCGACTTCCGCTATCAAACAGCAGCGATTCCGAAAGAGGCGAAATCATGATGACGAAGACAGGGGCCGCCGTCCTTGGACTCACCGCGGCGCTCGGCATCTCCGGCGCGACGCTCGCGGACGAGGTCACGGACCAGATCGAGGCCGCGCGCAAGTCCTACGAGGCGGGCGAGCTGCGCACCGCCGTCGAGACACTGAACTTCGCGGTGACCAAGATCCAGGAGCAGATGACGGCGAGCCTGCTGAAACTGCTCCCCGAGCCGCTCGAAGGCTGGAAGGCGGACGCCCCCGAGGCCCAGTCCGGCGGCATGGCGGCCATGATCACGGGAACGACCCTGAGCCGGCGCTATTACCGCGACGATCAGGGCGAGGTCAGCCTCGATCTCATGGCCGACTCGCCGATGATGCCCATGCTGACCATGGCCCTGTCGATGCCGCTCATGATGCAGAGCAACCAGGACATGAAGGCCTATTCGCTGAAGGGCTACCGGGGCATGATCGAGCATGCCGCGGACAGCGAGGACTACGAGATCACCCTCATGGTCGGCAACCGACTGGTGGTCCAGGGCAAGGGCTCGCACCTGAAGGACAGCAAGCCGATCGAGGACTATCTCAACGCCCTCGACCTGGATGCCATCCAAGCGGCGCTCTCGAAGTGAAGCGGGTCTGAGGTCTTATCGTCGGGGTACGGCAGCGTACCCTGCGTCGAACCGAGAATCCTCGCCCTACCCCCTTCCGGAGGAATGCATGTCAAGCCTCTATGAAACCGATTTTCACGCCTGGGCGAACGAGCAGGTGGCACTGCTGCGAGACGGCCGGCTGAGCGAGGCGGATGTCGACAACATCATCGAGGAGATCGACAGTATGGGACGCAGCGAAAAGCGGGAGCTGGTCAACCGCCTGGTCGTCCTCCTCCTGCATCTGCTCAAATGGCGTTTCCAGCCCGGTCTTCGCGGCAACTCCTGGCGGCTCTCCATCAAGGAGCAGCGTCTGCGCCTCGAATCGCATCTCGCCGACAATCCGAGCCTGAAGTCCAAGCTCGATGAATCCATCGGCCGGGCCTATCGGCTGGCCATGATCGAGGCCGAACGCGAGACCGGGCTGCCGGAATCCACCTTTCCCAGCGAATGCCCCTTCTCATTCGAACACATCATGGACGAAGGCTTCTGGCCAGAAGATTCCTGATCGCCGGCAACAGGAGTAGCGATCGAGCCGTCGACTCCAGGATGGTCGATTTGTGACCGCCACCCCTATTCTCCAGTCTTACCAAATCCTTAAGGCCGAGTCACACAGCTTATCCACAGAGCCGTTCACGCCGATTGGGGACAAGAAACGACGGATGCCTCACCGAGGCATCTGAGGTTCGACCTCGAGACGGCATTCCGGATCGCCCTCGGCACCGAGCGACTCGACGCAGCGATGCACCAGCCAGCGGCCGTCGGCGAGCCGCCAGGCGACGACCGATTCGGCATAGGCGAGCGTCTCGTAGAAGTCCTCGTCGTCGTCCGAGCGCAGATCGATCAGACGATAGTCGTGCGCGCTGTAGCAAATGGCACCGTCTCCGTCGTAGCCGAAGACGCGGCGCGCCGGGATCTCGAACTCGCGGAAGACGCGAAACGACTGTGGCGCGACGACCCGCGCGCGCCACTCATGCGGCAGCCCTTCCGTCCAGCTCGGAACGCAGGTGTCCGATCGGCTTCGGCGATGGCGGCGGGGATGCCTGCCGTAGGCGCACTCGGATGTGAAGGCGTCGTTCATGATCATGACCTCGGCTCAGTTGCATGCGGACGAAGGAATGGCCGGGACGCGCCCCCTGGCGGGCAGCGGCAGGATGCAATGCTCCGGAATCGAGAGGCGCGTCCGGGTCCCGGGCGGAGGCGGAGACGCCTGGGGCGGGAGGTGGATCTGCAGCGCAGTACGATCGGGCAGACGGCACAGCAGCGTCCGGTAGCCACCCATGTCGGTGATGCGGGCGATCTCGACCTCCAGGCCGGGACCCTCGGTCAGACTGGGACCATGGGGCCGGATGGCGACGAGCTCCGGTATCCCGGACGCGAGCGCCCCGTTCAGTCTCAGGCACCCCCAGCCGCCCCGCACCCAGCCGTCCTCGCAGCCCGAGACCGGGAGCCGGTTGTCCCAGCCCAGGACCCGGGCCACCTCGGCATCGCAGGGCGTCGAGAAGACCTCCGCCGTCGGACCGAACTGGCGCAGCTCGCCCTCGACCAGGACCCCGACCCGGTCGGCGAGATGGCGCACGTCGTCCAGATCGTGGGTCACCAGGACGGTCGGCATGGACCGATCCGCGACCACCTCCTGGAACAGCAGACGCAGCGACTGGCGCAGCCCCAGGTCGACGGCCGAGAAGGGCTCGTCGAGCAGCAGCACCTCCGGACGCGAGGCCAGGGCGCGCGCCAGGGCGACCCGCTGACGCTGACCGCCCGAGAGCGCGTGCGGCCGGCGCTCGGCGAACGGCAGCAGCTGCAGCCGCTCGAGCCAGAACCGCACCGCCTCCGCCCCATCGCCGCGCGGCTGGCCGAAGGCGACGTTGCGCGCCACGCTCAGATGCGGGAAGAGCGCATAGTCCTGGAACATGAGACCCACGCGGCGGAGCCTCGGGGCCAGATCGATGCCCCGTCCCCGGTCGAACCAGACATGCTCGCCGTGACGGATATGACCCGACCTCGGCCGTTCCAGACCGGCCAGCAGACGCAGTACCGTCGTCTTGCCGCAGCCCGAGGGACCGACCAGAGCGGTGATTCCGGTCTCCGGGACGCGGATCCGGGCGGCGAGCCGGAAGCCGGCGCGTCTGAAATCGAGATCGGCCTCCAGACAGGGCATCAGAGCCTCCCCAGCCGGCGCAGGATCAGGAAGAGCCCCAGGGACAGGATCCCGAGCAGGATCGAGAGCCGTGTGGCGCAAGCGAAGTCGCCGTCGAGGACCTGGTTGTAGATAGCCAGCGACAGGGTCTCGGTCGAGCCCAGGATGTTGCCGCCGAGCATGAGGGTAATGCCGACCTCGCCGAAGGAGCGCCCGATCCCCAGGGTCAGACCGGCGGCGATGTGACGCCGGATGACCGGGATCACCACCAGGAAGAGGGTCGCCAGGCGTCCCTTACCGAGCGTGTAGGAGACCTCGATCAGCTCGCGCGCGCTGCCCTCGATCGCCGACTGGATCGGCTTGACCACCAGCGGCAGACCGGCGACGAAGGCGGCCAGGACCAGCCCCGGAAAGGAGAACACCAGATCCCAGCCGAACCGCTCGTGCAGCGGCCCGCCGACTGCACCGTGACGCCCCAGCAGCATCAGCAGGAAGAAGCCGATGGCGATCGGCGGGAACACCAGCGGCAGCGAGACCAGGGCGTCCAGCAGATTCCGGAACGGGATCGGCTGACTGAGCGCATAGCCGAGCGCGATGCCCGCCACCAGGAAGAGCACCAGCACCACGCCGGCGACCTCCAGACTCAGCAGCAGCGCGGCGGGAGAACAGTCGAGCCAGGGTGTCATGCCGGGGTACTCGGGGAATCGAACCGCAAAGGCGCAAAGCGCGCAAAGGGTTTCGATGCTGGACGCCGAGGCATGCGAAACGACCCGCCCTGCGCAAACATGGATTGAATAGCGATCATTCGAAGATCTTTGCGTCCTTCGCGCCTTTGCGGTTCAAATTTTCCTGTCAGAGCCCGTATCTGACCAGGATGCCCCTGGCCCGGTCCGATCCGAGGAAGGTCTCGAATGCGCTGGCCGAGTCGGACGCGGTCCGGTCCTTGGGGAAGGCCAGGACGATCCGAGGCGGATCGTAGAGATCGAGCGGCAGCGCCTCGTATCCGGCGATCCGGTCCTGGATGCCGAGCGCGTCCGTGATGTTGATGAAGCCGGCGTCGACCGTTCCGGCGATCAGATAGGCCGAGACCTGAGGTACGGTCGCCACCACCATGAGCCGGTCCTTCACCTCCGGCATGAGTCCGCTGCGCTCCAGGAACTGGGTCGCCGCCTTGCCGTAGATGGCCTTCCCGGGATCCGGCAGGGCGATGCGCTCCACCGAGGGGTCGGCCAGATCGCGATAGCCGCCGAGCGCCTTGGGACCATAGGCCAGGACCAGGCGTCCGGTACCCAGCTCGACGTAGCGCGCGAAGAGCCCGGTCTTCTCCAGGAAGCCGCGCTCGCCGACCACCAGATCGACCCGCCCGCTGTCGCGGGCCTGGGCCATGACCTGCTGCATGTTGCCGAAGGCGGCCTCGACCCGGGTTCCGCTCGACGCCTCGAAGGCGGCATAGATCTCGACCATGGGCTTCTTATAGCCGGCGCCCGCGGCGATCAGGAGCGAATCCGCCCAGACCGGAACCGCGAACAGGAGGACCAGGGTGAGTGTGATGAGCCGCATGGGAATCTCCCCGCTAGAAGTTGGCTGACAGCGACAGGGCGACCGTGAAGGGGGCACCCGGGTAATAGTCGATGCTTTCGGGCCGGGCGTCGTCCTGCCCCACGTCGATGGTCGAGATGTAATCGGCGTCGAAGAGGTTGATCACGGACATCCCGATCTCGAGCGATTTCATGCCGGCGACCTTGCCGAGCCGATAGACCGCGTTGAGATCGACCGTGGCATAGTCGTCGACCGACTCCTGGTTGAGGGCATCGCCGTAGCGGCGTCCGACATAGCGCGCGATCGGGGTCAGACTCCAGTTGCCGTAGCGGAACTGGGCGCCCAGCTTGGCGAGCCATTCGGGGGCGTCCGGCACCTGGTTGCCCGAGGTCTCGAGCAGCGCCGAGCTGCCGGCGCGGATGTCGTCGTCGAGCCGGTTGCGGTTCCAGGACAGGCTGCCGAGCAGGGTCCAGTGCCGGTCGAGGCCCCAGCTCGCCTCCAGCTCGGCGCCGTAGGCGGTGGCGTCGACCCCGCTCTGCAGATAGGAGACGCCGACCGCTGGATCGTAGGCGGTGACCTGCTTGTCGCTCAGGTCGCTGTAGTAGAGCGTCGGGGTCAGGACCAGGCTGCCGTGACGCCATTCGAGACCCAGCTCGATGGTGTCGGACGTCTCCAGGGCCAGATCGTCCCACAGTTGCTGCAGCGGGATACCCGCCTTCTGGAACGCCTTGCGGTTGCTCATGTAGACGCTGTAGAGCGGCCCCATCCAGGGATTGCCGACGCTGCGTCCATAGGCGGCCTTGAGGTCCAGCGTCTGGGTCAGCTCGACACGCGAGCTGAGGGTGGGCAGCCATTCCTCCAGGGTCACCGCATCGGTGCTGAGTGCGGCCACGACCGCCGGGTTCATGGACAGCGCCGTATCGTGGCTCACGTTCGGCAGACCCGAGCCGTCGTAGCTGGTGATGCCCGGGATGCGGAAGCTCAGATAGCGCAGTCCGATGCCATAGCGCCAGCGTCCACGCTCGCCCGACAGCTGGAGATAGGGGCTCTCGTAGGCGCGGTCGCCCATGTCGGCGAGGATGCCCCATTTGGAGAAGACCAGACCGCCCTGAGCGTCGATCGCATAGACCTTCTGGCTCATGGGCGGCGGCATGGAGGAGAGTCGCTGGGTCCAGTAGCCCAGGGTCAGTGTCTGGTCGGCGAGCTCGGCGACCAGCTCGGCGGTGGCGCCGTACTGCTCCTGGTCGATGTCGATCACCATGACCTTGTCGGTCTTGCCGACCCGGCGCTCGCCCTCGTTCGACAGCCAGTAGGGACTGAATCGGATCTGGATGTCGTCGGTCAGCGCCCAGCTGAAGCGCGCGAGCAGATTGGTCTCGTCGAACTGCTGGCTGTTGTAGGAGTAATAGTCGGCGTCGGTCGTCGCCACCCCGGTCAGATCGGCGTTGTAGTCCAGATCCCCGTAGCGATCCAGGTCCCGGCTCTGTGCATAGGTCAGGGGACGATACTCGTCGCGATGGAAGCGGTTGTGGGCGGCATAGATCTCCAGGGATCCGCGCTCGCCGAAGGTCTGGGCGAAGCCGGCGTTGAAGGTGTCGCGGGACTGACCGCCCTCCCCGCGCCATTTGTCGCTCTCGGAGGTCGAACCCGAGACGAAGAGGCTGGAGCCGCCGTTGAAGGTACCCGTATCGATGCGACCGAAGAGCTTGTGGAAGCCGTCGCCGCCGACCGAGGTGCGCAGATGCGCCCCCGCCTCCTCGGTCGGCGCCTTGATCGCCAGGTCCAGACTGCCCGCCAGGTTGCCCATGCCGAGCCCGACGTCCGCCGGCTGGGCGCCGCGCCAGAGAGTGACGGACTCCAGGTTCTCCATGTCGAACAGATTGCCGACGCCGCCGCGCCCGGCGCTGACCGAGGATGGGGTGCCGTTCACCGTGACGGCCAGGTTGCTGTAGGTCGAGGCGGCGATACCCCGCACGCGCATGGCGTTCTGGTCGACGCTCAGACCATAGGCGTCCACGCCGGTGAGGTTGACCGATGGCATGAGATCGAGCGCCCGGTAGGGATTGGCCTGGGCCGGACCGCCGAAGGCGGCCAGACCCTCGGCGTCGACGCGCGAGGCCGAGTAGTCCTGCCCCGAGAGCGGCGCCACCGAGGGGATCGGCGAGGCCGTGACCTCGATCGGGGTCAGCTCGGTGTCCGGGGCGGCGAGCGCGCCCTGGGAGACCGCCAGCAGCGGCCACAGCAGCATGAGCGATGGGGTATCGTGCCGAATCATGTCATGACGTCCCCGTCAGCCCTTGCCCAGGATCGCCTGGACGTCCACGACCTCGGGCTCCACGCCGAGATAGAGGCTGTAGAAGGCCTTGATCTCCTTCTCCACATCCCAATCGAAGCGTTCCGGATACAGGAGATTGGCGAACCACTCCATGGCCACCGCGCGCATGAAGGACGGCGGACGCCCCATCCAGTTGAAGGGCTTGGAGGGCACCAGATAGACCTGGCCCTCGCGCACCGCGCGCAGAGCGCTCCAGGCCGGATCGGACTCGATGTGCGCGAACGCCTTGGGACGATCGACCAGGATGACGTCCGGATCCAGCTTTTCGACCTCTTCCAGGGACACCGGGTCGCGGCCGCACATGGCCTTGGTCTCGCAGCGCATCACGTTGTGCCCGCCGGCTAGCTCGATGACCTCGGCATGGAAGGAGTCATGGCACTCGGTGAGCAGCCCGTCGTTGCCCTCGGCGAAATAGACCCGCTTGCGCTCGGACTCGGGGATGGGACCGACGGCCTCGCTCACGCGCCGCAGGCGGGTACGGATATCCTCCGCCAGCAACGCCGCCCGCTCCTCCTCGCCGATCGCCTTGCCGACCAGCTCGAAGGCGGCCGGATAGTCGGCGAGATGTTCGAGATGGACGAAGAGCCCCGGCGTCTTCAGATTCTCGAAGGTCCGCTCGACCTGCTCAGCGTCGATGAAGGGGATGTCCCAGGCGATGCTGAGCTGGGGATCGGTCTTGGCCAGGAGCTCGGGATTGGGCGGCTGGCCCTCCCCGGTATAGCGCCCCACGATCGGCAGATCCTTGACCAGCGGGGACACGTAGGGCGCATCCTCCGGCTGGAAGGGGAAATTGAGCGTGACCAGCTTGCCCGGATCGATGGCATAGACCAGGGGCACCACGGGCGGGGCGACGGCGAAGACGCGCTCGACCGCGTCGGGCACCTGGACCTTGCGGCCGGTCATGTCGGTCAGCTCGGCCGCCTGGACGGCGAACATGGGCAGGGCCAGGGCCGCCGCGATCAGGCTCGGCCGAAAGGGGAAGGTACTATCTTTAGTGTCAGACATGATGAACGATTCCACGAAACGACAAGACGATCGCATTGGCGCCGGACGCAGCCCCCGATACAGGATAGGGATCCTTTGCGCCCTTCGCGCCTTTGCGGTTCAAAAAAGGTTCGACCTCAGAAATCCACGGCCACCTTGGCGAGCACCGTGAAGGGGGCGCCCGGGTAGTAGTTGAAACCCCCGGTGTCCTGGACGTAGCTGGTGTTGACGTAGCCGATGTAATCGGTGTCGAAGAGGTTGATGAAGCTCAGGGTGAAGCGGTAGTCGCCCGGGCCGAGCCGTTCCTCGAAGCTCAGGTCCAGATCGACGGTGACATAGTCGTCGACCTCCTCGGTACGGGCCGAATCGGCGTAGTAGTCGCCGGAGTAATGCACCACGGGCGAGACGCCGAAGCGCCCGATCCGCCAGTGCCCGCCGAGACTGGCATGCCACTGGGGAGCGCCCGGGATCTGTTTGCCTTCGACCTCGAGCTTGGCCCCGCCGGTGGTGACCAGATCCTCGTCGAAGACGGAATGGTCGTAGGACAGGGTTCCGAACAGATCGAGGTTTCGGGCGGCCTGCCAGGTACCGAGGATCTGCGCGCCATAGGCGTGGCTCTCGGCGATGTTCTGGGTGTAGGCGATCCCGACCGCCGGATCCCAGAAGGAGACCCCCTGATTCTCGTAGGAGGCGTAATAGATGGTCGGCTCGAGCGAGCCCCAGGGGAAGCGCAGACTCATTCCCAGATCGATGGCGTCCGAGATCTCGGGCTCGATGGTGTCCCAGATATCGGCGGCGCTGACGCCGGCGGCGGCGAACTTGGCATAGTTCATCTGGAATACCGGCCAGGCCCCGTAGACGGGGGCGCCATAGTTGCGCCCGACGCTCAGCTTGATGTCGGTCGCCGGATCGAGCGCATAGGTCAGCCCCAGATAGGGCAGCAGCTCGCGGAAGGTCGTGCCGCCCGTGCTGCGATTGCGATTGATTCGGGTAGCGCGCTTCAGTGCCCGATCGTAGGAGAGATCGCCGATCCCAGTGGTGTCGTAGACGTCGAATCCGGACATATGCTCGACCAGATAGCGCGCGCCGGCCTGGACCTTCAGATCGCCGAATTCATGGGTTCCCGTGGCGTACAGGCTCTGGAAGCTGTGACGCTCGGTCGGCTCGGCGAGCAGGGCCCATCTGGAGAAGGAGAGTCCGCCCGAGGCGGTCGGGTCGTGGAGCTTCCAGGCCGTGGGAGGACCGGGCGGGTCCATGGTGTTGAGCCAGTAGCCGACCTTGAGATCCGTGTCCTGGATGCGGGTCTCCAGCTCGGCGCTGAGGCCGTACCAATCGTGGTCGATCAGCCACTCGCGGACCTTGCCGTTGGACATCCCGTTGTAGAAGACCCCCTCCTCGTAGGCATAGAAGGGCTTGATGGTGAGCAGGGTCTCGCCCCGCAACGGCAGGGTGAATTCGCCGAAGAGGGTCCAGTCGGTGAAGTCCTGGGTGTTGTACTTGTAATAATCGACCGCCTCCGCGGGATTGGCGCTCGGCTGACTGTTGTAGCCGTAGTTGCGATAGCGCGAGAGATCCTTGGACTGGGCGTAGCTCAGCGACCGGTAGCTGTCGAGGCTCATGTCGTTGTAGGCGAAATAGAGTTTGGCCTCGGCGCCGTTGTCGAAGCGCTGGACCACCCCGCCCTCGAAATTCTCGCGCCCCTCGGGCGAGTCGCCGGGACCACGCCATTGATCACCCGAGGTATAGGAGGCCGACCCGAAGAGGCTCATGCCGTTCTCGAGCAGTCCCGAGTCCAGGCGCACGAAGCTGCGCGTGAAGTCGTAGGCCCCCAAGCTCTGGGAGAGATGGACGCCGGCCTCGGGCTCCGGCCAGCGCAGCCGGTTGTCGAGCACGCCCATGGTGGTGAAGAAGGCGAGACGATCGGGCGGGATCGGCCCCTGGGTCAGGGAGACCGACTCGATGTTCTCCATGTCGAACAGCCAGAGATAGCCGGGCCCCGGGTTGATGCCGGTCAGCGGCAGACCGTCGACGCTGCCCATGGCGCCGTGGCTGGCAATCTGGCCGCGCACCCGAAGCCCCTTGTTGCTGAACAGGTTCGAGAACCCGTAGGGGTCCATGTCGCCGACGCTCACCGAGGGCAGCTCGGCCAGGGCGCGATAGGGATTCACCTGACTCGGGGCGGCGAGACGCTCCAACGTCTCCCCAGAGATCCGATAGCTCGTGGAGGTCGTCTCCTCTTCCCGGCCGATCGCGGCCCGGTCGGACAGATCCTGCTGGCCATAGACGATGACGGGCGCGAGCTGGGTCTCCACGGCCATGGAGGGTGCGGACATGGCCAGGGCACATCCCGTCGCGATCAGCGTGCGGGGCACGTCGAGGCGCAGGGCCGAGAGGTACGGGCTCGAAAAGGGTGATTTCATACGGCGAATTCCCTCTGAAACGATGTCTTTCGTGAGTCGATGGGGCATGGAGCAGACATTCGGCAGCGCCCTGCCCGGCCTATTGATTCAGCCTGAAGCGAATGGGGATGCGGACCCAGGCCGAGATCGGCTGTCCGTTCCGCTGCGCCGGCTTGAAGCGCCAGCGGCGCACCGCACGGAGCGCGGCCTGATCGAGGCTGGAGACGCCCGAGGACGTGGCGATCCGCACCTCGCCCGGCCGCCCCTTGGCGTTGACCAGCACCCGCAGATGGACCGTGCCCTCCTGGCGCTGGCGGCGCGCCGAGCCCGGATAGCCGGGCGCGGGGTTGTTCAGATAGGCCGCCGGCGAACTGGCGCCTGCGGCGGCTCCACCCTTTCCCGAGCGAGACCCGCCGGCATGTCCGGCCTTGCTGGACGCCTGTCTTGTGGCCTGCGCCCTGGAGGACGCCGGACGCGCCTGGGGTTTGGCCTTCGGCTTCGGCTTGGCCTGCGGCTTCGGCTTGGGCTTTGGTTTTGGCTTCTTCTCGGGCTTGGGCGTCGGCTTCGGTTTGGGCGGCGCGACCGCAACCTGCTCCGGCGCCGGTTCCGGGACCGAGAGCGGCGACGGCACTGGATCGGGCGTCTCCTCGACGGGAGGCTCGGGCGGCTCCGGTTCAGGTTCAGGTTCGGGTTCGGGAACCGGCGGTGGCTCGGGCGCCACGGGCGGGGAAGGCGTCTCTTCCTCCGCGCCGGCCGCAGCGGAATCGGCCAACGCGGAGGCGGACACCAAACTCACTTCGATCGCATCCATCCCGGGCGGCGTGACGGGGCGCGACGGCCAGTTCGACAGACCGACCACGACCGCCGCCTCGGTCCCGAGGGCGATCAGCGTGGCCAGCCACAGGGGCAGTGCCGGCAGGGGCTGCGCCTCGGTCCGGATCACGCCTCGGGCTCCCGGGTGGCGATACCGATCCGGGTCACCCCGGCGAGCCGGCAGACGTCCATGACGGCGACCAGATCGCCGATGGCGGCGGCCTCGGCGCCGGCGATGACGACGCGGGTCTCGGTGCCACGCTCGCGCAGCAGCAGCCCCAGACCATCGAGCGTCATGGGCGTCCGATCGACACTGACCATACCCGCGGCGTCCAGGGTGACCACGACCTGGGGGGATTCGAGACGCTCGGCGCTGGCGCTCGACGGCAGACGGCTGTCGATCCCGCTGGCGGGGATCATGTCGAGCGTGACCATGATGAAGAACACCAGAAGGAAGAACATGATGTCGATCATGGGCACGATCTCGATGCGTGCCTTGCGCCGCTCCAGATAGCGCATCAGAGCCCCCCGGAGAGGGTCTCCGGGCCGCCGGTCACGGCCCCCCCGGACGCGGCGAAACGGTTGACCAGCATCACCTTGAGCGTTTCCATCTGGTGCACGGCGAGCCGAACGCGCTCGTTGAGACCGTTGAAGAACACCAGGCCGACGACGGCGATCAGCAGCCCGGCCGCCGTGGCCACCAGGGCCTCGGCGACGCCGCCGGTCACGGCATTGGGCGAGGCGCCCGGCTCGGCCAGCACGTCGAAGGCATGGAACATTCCGATGATGGTCCCGAGCAGACCGAGCAACGGGGCCAGGGTGACCGTGGTGTCCAGCACCCAGAGACGCCGGTCCAGGAGCGGCACCTGACGCAGAATGACCTCTTCCAGACGGCTGGCCAGCGTCTCCTGCGGGCTCGGCGGCAGGGTCAGCGTGGTCTCCAGCAGCGCCCCGTGCAGGGGGCGCGACTGGGTCTCGCGGATCCAGTCGAGCCCGGACCGATCCTGCGCGGAGAGCTCGGTCAAGGCCCGGGTCAGACGCTCGCCGTGACGGGTCAGGCTGCGCAGCGCCCAGGTGCGCTCGGCGATGACCGCCAGGGCGGCGGTCAGCAGGACCGCCATCAGATAGAGCACGCCACCCGAATGATCGGCCAGCTGCAGCAGGTACGAGAGGGTCATGGACGGTCTCCGCGCACAGTCGCTATATCTTTTTTGAAATAACGCATGGTTCAGTCGTTCGTGTCGGCGACGCTCAATCGACCAGCTGCCGAACCTCGATCCGGTTCAACCAGCGCACGTGACGCGGTCCGGTCCGCTGGTCGGTGGTCGAGATGAGCGCGATCTGTCCCTCCTCGACCCCGAGCGGCGCCCCGTCCTTGCGGAAATAGACGATGACGTGATCGCCGACGTCCGAGTTGAAGATCTCGGCCCAGGAGAAGACCGCGACATAGTCGTCTGTGGCCCTGGCGATCACCGCCATCTTGCGGAAGTCGCGCGGCGCGGGGGCCTTGAGCTTGGCCCGATCGAGAATGTCGCGCAGCAGGACGCCCCGCAGGTTCTCCTTCTTGCCGATGTTGACGCCCGTGTCGCAGATCATATCGACCTCGCCGATCTGCTGGGGCGGAAAGCCCTCCAGATCCGTCACCGACAGACTGAGCGGCTGCTCGACCGCCCCGGTGACGGCGACCGTCTCCGAGATGTAGGACATCTGCGGAGCGGTGCCATGCGGCGCGGCGGGATCGACTGCGGCAACCGCCAGGCCAGCCGCCAGCAGGCCCGGGATCAGGAAGGCGACTCCCGCCATGAGCCCGGTGGATCGTTCGACGTCGTCCGAAACGCGCCTGGTCATGAGATGAGCCATCAGAATTCGTACCTCGCGTTGATGAACCACATGCGACCGGCGCTCGGATAGCCGTCCGCCAGCTCGTAGTCGGCGTCGGCCAGATTGTCGAGCCGCGCCTCCAGGACGAGGTCGTCGACCGGCCGGTAGGAGAGCTTGAGGTTGGCGGTGGTATAGGCGTCCAGCTCGACGCTGTCGGACTCCCAGCGCGGCCCCTCGTGCTCGACGAAGAGCAGCGCCTCCAGACGCTCGATCGGACGGAAGAGCAGATGCGCGGTGATCTTGCGATCGGGCACCCCGGTGAGTTTGGTGTCCGGATCGCTGCGGTTCTCGCGATCGAGGAGGGTCAGATTGCCGCCCACCTCCCAATGGGTGCCGATCGGGGCCGATGCGCTCAGCTCCCAGCCGGTGACACGCACCTCGCCGACGTTCTGCATCTGGTACTTGTCGTCCTCGACGTTGTCGACCTGCTGGATGAGGTCCGTGACGTCGCTCAGGAAGACCGCCGTCTCGAGGTGCACCCGGCCCCATGGAGTTCCCTGATAACCGATCTCGTAGTTGATCGACTGCTCGGCCTCCAGGTCCGGGTTGGGAACGGCGTTCCCGAGACGCAGCGAATAGCGGTCCTTGAGGGTCGGGAAGCGGGTCTTGCCGGCGATCGTGCCGTAGATCCGGCCGACCTGGTCCAGGTCCCAGAAGAGCCCGGCCTGGGCGTTGGTGGCGGACTGGTCGTCCGGCTCGGGCACGGGATCGCTCGCCTTGTAGACGGTGTCGGCGCTCAGCTCGCTCCAGGCGACACCGAGCGAGAGGGTCAGGTTATCGCGCAGGGCGATGTTGTCCTCGAGGCCGACCGTGGTCAGGGTGTCCTCGAAATGCTCGGTGCGCTCGATGGTATCGTCGGCCTTGTGTTCGTCCTTCTTGAGCTGGACGCTGAACCGCAGGTCCTGACGCTCGAACCGGGTCGATCGCAGCTCGATCGAGCCGCCGTTGGTTCGGTCCTCGTAGACGCTCTTGCCGGCCGATCCGACGCTGCCGCGCCCGGAGGTCTTGAGCCTGGTGTAGGTGTCGTCGGTGTAGGACTCGACCGCGTTGTCGTACTCGTCGTGATAGAGCCGGATCTTCACCGACTCGGTCTCGCCGAGCGCCGTGTTGGAGATGAAATAGAGGCTCTCCTTGTCCCAGTAGGGCCATTGCCAATAGCGGGCATAGCTCGGATCGGTCGAGGGCGGCTGGCCCTTCTCGCCGCTCTGGCGGTAATAGCTCAGGGCGTACTCGTCGGTGTCGTTCGGGGTCAGACCGATCTTCAGCGACACCTTGTCGTCGCGCCGGTAGGAATTCTCGCGCTCGTCGCCGTCCTCGGTCGGCGTCGGATCGAAGTCGGACGAGAGACGGAAATCGTCGGACTCGACCCAGGAGGCCCCGGCCTGGACGTACCAGAGCCCCTGATTGCTGCCGAGATTGACCGAGGCGGTGCGCTCGTTGCCCTCGCCGTAGCCCAGGCTCAGGTCGCCCTCGATCTCGCGGGTCGGCTTGCGCGAGATGAGGTTGATGGCGCCGCCCAGTGCGTTGGGGCCATAGGTCACGGAGCTGAATCCCTTGGCGACCTGGATCGCCGAGAGATCGGCCGTGGTGAAGCGGTTGAAGTCCACGTAGCCGTCATAGGGGACGTAGACCGGGATGCCGTCGATGAAGAGCGGCACCTGACGCGAATCGAAGCCGCGGACGTAGACGGTCTTCTCGTTGCGCGAGTTGGTCGACACCGTCACGCCCGGCAGCAGATCGAGCGCGTCGCCCACGTTGTCGCGGTTGTAGCGGCGTATCTCGTCGAGCGTGATCACGGAGGACGCCTGATCTCCCCCCACCTCGCCGAGCTGGGATGGGGTCGCCGTCACCTGGACCGCGCCCAGGTCGTAGAGCGGCAGGACCTCGTCGGCCTGGGTGCCGACGGCGGCACCGAGGAGCGACAGCCCAATGGCTTTTTGGATACCTGTTCTGCGTTTCAAGATCTGTTCTCGCTGTCGGATCTGTTGATGGTCGCGCATCGAGCCGCTCGCCCCGAGGGGGCAAAACCGAGCGGAACGCATGTCGAGGGATCGGAGACCAAGTGGTCCGATCTCGATCCCAACCAATCGTTATACTCAATCTGATATAACGATGAAGAGGAGCAGGCGTGCAGTCGCGTTCGGCCTGTCAGAGGTTAAGCATTTTCAATGCCATATTCGAATATTTCATCAAAAATCCGCCCAACCACCTGTCTATTAAAGATATTTATAGAAACACCGGATCCCTTGAAAATAGAACTATGGGGAGAGTTGGGTGCAAAGGCGCCAAGCGCTATGTCGCATGTTATACAACGGTGCGCAATCCTACATCGATAGGGCCAGAAATACGAGAAGGATCCCCGATGCGCTCAGTTCAGGGTGACTAGAATGACGCTGGATGCCTTGAAGACGGCGCAGACGGATGCGCCGACCGTCAGCCCGAGGCTCGCGGCGCTCTCCTTGGTGACGAGGGCCGTGACCGTGCGTCCCCCGGCGATCACCAGGGTCACCTCTGTATTGACGGCGCCTTGGTGGATGCGTTTGACCTGGCCCCAGAGGTGATTGCGCGCCGAGGTCCGCAGATGCGGATCGACCGAGAGGATGACGGATGACGCCTTGATGAATGCCTGGACCTCGCGACCGATCTCGAGCTGGAGATGGCTCGCACTCTCCCTGGTGATGAGCGCGGTCAGCTCGACCCCGGCATCGACGTCCAACCGCACCTCGCTACTGACCTCGCTGAAATGGATGCCGGAGACCTTGGCCACGAACTGGTTGCGGGCGCTGGTCTTCATACCCATCCGCCTCAATAGCCGACGGCACTCCTGGAGATCCGCTTCCTCGTTTTGGCTCATCTCGCGCGAGAGCCGCTCCAGGGCTTCCTGGTATTCCTGCTCGACCGCACGGAACATGGCGATGAGCCTGGAGCCATAGGGGGTCAGATGCGTGCCTCCACCCTGGCGTCCGCCCACCGAACTCTGGACCAGAGGCGTCTCGGCGAGGTTGTTCATGGCATCGACGGCGTCCCAGGCCGCCTTGTAGGACATGGGCACGGCCTTGGCCGCGCGCGAGATGGAACCGTAATGGCCGATGGCCTCCAGCAGCCGGATGCGGGTATCGCCCAGGAAGCTGCCGAGCTGAGTCTCGACCGACAGCCTGCTCATGAGGCGGACGGATTCTGCACCATTGGGGAGCATTGGATTCGCTATATTGAAAAAAATATAGCGCCGATTATACAACGGAGATCGCTACCGACCAGCGGTCGCTCGCTATGGTTGCAAATACAAACCGCATCGCCATAGATTGAGCGCGTCAGGAGACTGGTCTGGCAACGATGGGGTCCCCTTCGAGGGACCACTGCAACCCTAGTGAAGAAGAGTGAGTTCAGACATGAAAATCAGTGCACGCAATATCCTTCGCGGTACGGTCGAAACGGTCAAGGCCGGCGCGGTCAATAGCGAAGTGGACGTCCTCTTGCAGGGCGGTGACAAGCTGGTTGCCATGGTCACCAACGACAGCGCCCAATCGCTGGGTCTGGCCGCGGGAAAGGAGGTCGTCGCCCTCGTCAAGGCATCGTCCGTGCTCGTGATGACGGACGATTCGGGAATCCGCCTCAGTGCACGCAACTGTCTGGCCGGCACGGTCAAGAAGGTCACCGCCGGTCCGGTGAGCGCCGAGATCACCATCGCACTCGCGGGCGGTGACGAGGTCCATGCCACCATCACCCACAATGCCGAGTCGGAGCTGGGCCTCGCGGAAGGCACCTCGGCCATGGCCGTCTTCAAGGCATCGGCCGTCATCCTCGGCGTCGCCGTCTGATCCATCGAACCGCACTGCGGACCGAGTCCCCTAGCCCTCCCGCATAGGGGACTCCATCTCTGCTCAAGACCCATCGGTCTCAATCGAACAGCGCTCGGATCAGGCTCTGCCAGATGGGATTCTCCGGGCGACCGGGAGGCTCACTGGACTCGATCAGCATGAGGGCGCGCCCTTCCGCATCGTAGAGCCTCAATTGGTAGCGCCCTCCCCTTGGACCCGGCCGTTCGAGCACCCAGGCACTGTCGATCGCTTCCGCGTCGAAACGCACCTCGGCCAGGTCGCCCGACCAGCGCAGCTGGTCGCCTTTGCGCTGACGAAAACTGTGGAAGCATCCCGTGCAGCTCTGCGCCACCCCTCGGGTACCGGTGAACAGACGCACGCCCAGGGACTGATCGGAGACGGCCTCGAGAAAGCAGGGAACCAGTTCGGGCGCGGCCAGACGCGCGCGCCCGCGGGACTGCATCCGCGCCGGGTTCAGTGTGAGCCGGCCACCGACTTCGGCCAGGTCGCCGACGTCGGGCGGCGATCCTCCGAGCCTCAGGACCGCGGCCAATGTCTGCATCCACTTGTCCAGCCGGGTGAAGCGATCCGCATCCGCCCGCATGGGAGCCGTTCTCCCGCCATGCGGACAATGGATTCCGAGAAAGGTCTTGAGCAGGAATGCAGGCCCGCCGGGCTCGGCCGACACCCGCATCAGCGTTTCCCGATCGACGCCCTCGATGCAAAGCCCTACCCCGGGGTCGGACAGGTTCGATGTCGAGGGACGCATCGCATGCCAGGCATCGAGCAGACAATAGAGCTCGAACCCAGGTCCGGCGGCATAGCCCAGCCCTTCGCGAAGATGCAACCCCTGCAGATGTATCCTCTGGGAGACCTGAATGCCCGGTATGCGGGTCTCGACCCGAACCCGGCCGAGACAGGCCAGGTCCCACAGCATCTCGGTCCAATGGCCGCTCTGCCGCGCCGACTCGAATCCTCGGCCCGCGGGTTCGTCGTCATCGACCCAAGGCGTTCCAAGGGCATGAATGGAAGAGAGGGATGTCGCGGCGGTCATGGCTGCACTCCAAGGCTGATCGGGCATCACGGGATTGCGGTCGACATGGCCCGGCATCACGAGGACGCGGTGGCCGCTGCGCATCGGGGCGCGCCACGATGCCCGGCGATCCAGCGCCAGTGCCGGGCGAAACGGCGATAGGCGCATTGCTCCTCGGGGTCGCGGCAGACCTCCGGGTGGAGATAGAGTGCCTCGAGATGACGCACGACGGATTCGGCCCTTTCGGCGGTCCCTTCGTGCGCATAGCCGCGAATCAGGTCGCCCACCTTGGACTCCAAGACGCGACGATCGAGACGACCGAGATCATCGGCCGACAGCATGGCGATGAGATGTTGCATCCAGCTTCTCCATAGGGATTGATTGCGAACGGCCGGCGGGCGGCCCGGAACCGAGTCCCTGGGCGGCTGGCATGGCGATCTCGATGAGGAACAGGCTCGGCATTCGCGGAAGCCCCCTGACATTTATTGCTAATGCGAACCGTTCTCAATAAATATAGAAGCCTATCGGCCAATGGTCAAGAGCCCAATGACAGGATGGCGAACCGATACACGAGGCCCATTTCCGTGCAGCCGGGATCCCGTGCGGGCGATCTCGGCCACGGAGAGACCATGCCTATTTCAGGCATTCCTGTCCGGAGGAAGGAAACGGAGAACCACCGACCCGTGCCGGGAAACGGCGGATAGGGACAGGCTGGCCTGAATCCAATCCCAGGCGCAGCGAAGGATGAGAAGGCTATTCGGATCGATCGCGGCAGTGACGACCCGATTCCTTGGCGAAGCGGTGAATCATGCCCCAGCGTTCACGCCGCCGGCTCATCGGCATGGAGTCGAGAACGGCCCGCAGCCAGCGCTGAAGGCGCCCGCGGAATCGGGTCTTGGAGGAGAGCGTGCGATCGAGACAGGGACTCAAGAGGCTCATGCAGACTCCTTCGGGCGGCGACGGAACAGGTTCGGCGCCGTTTCGGGGTAGAGTTGGCATAGCAAAAAATACGAACAATTCGCATTGATTTCAAGACCCGGAATTCGCCCCGCCTCGATAGCAGTGCCGGTCGCGGGTCGGCGTTCCTGGAAATGCGTCCTCGAGAAGACTCAGGTCCCCTCCGCCGAACGCACCATCAGTGTCCGTCCGTCGCGCAGCAGACGCTCGCACGCCTCGGCCGGAAGCGGACGGCTGAAGAGAAAGCCCTGCACCTCCTCGCAATCGTTCAGCACCAGATAGCGCAGTTGAGCCTCGGTCTCCACGCCCTCGGCGACCACCGAGAGCCCGAGCGAATGCGCCAGGACGATGATGGCGCGCGTGATCGCCTCGTGATGGCCGCCATCGCCACCGAGCGGACTCACGAAGGAACGATCGATCTTGAGCCGGTCCAGCGGGAAGCTGCGCAGATAGCCGAGCGAGGAATAGCCGGTGCCGAAATCGTCGACCGACAGACGCACCCCCATGTCGTTGAGCTCGTTGAGGATGCGGATCGCATCCTGAACGTCCTCCATGAGCGCGGTCTCGGTGATCTCGAGCTCCAGCTGGCCGGCCTCGACGCCACTGCGCATCAGCATGGTCGCGATGCGCTGGGCGAGATCGGGCCGACGCAGCTGACGCGGCGACAGGTTGACCGCCATGGTGCCCGGATTCAGCCCCTGATCCAGCCAACTGGCCTGCTGCTCCAGTGCCTGCTGCAGAACCCAGTCCCCGATCTCCAGAATGAGTCCGGACTCCTCGGCCACCGGGATGAATTCGGCCGGGCTGATGGCCCCTTCCTGACGGCAGTTCCAACGCAGCAGCGCCTCCCAGCCGGTGATGCGTCGGGTGAGCAGATCGATGCGCGGCTGGTAATGCAGATGGAACTCCTGCTCCTCGATGGCCACACGCAGCAGACCCTGCAGCCGGTGCCTCCGCTGGACCTGCTCGGCCACCGGACCGTCGTAGAAGGCATAGCTGCCGCCCCCGGATGTCTTGGCCCATCCCAAGGCCAGGTCGGCCTTGCGCACCAGCTGGCTCACGTCGCGGCCATCGGATGGAATGAGCGCGATGCCCAGGCTCAGCGTCTGACGGTGTTCCCACTCATTGATGAGGATGGGCGCGGAGAATGCCGCCAGGATCCGCTCGGACAGAGCGACGACGGACTTGCGGTCGGCCCCAAAGAGGACGGCGACCAGCACGTCGCCGCTGAAGCGCACCAGGGGCGTGCCTGGCGGCAGGATCTCGACCAGTCGCGCACAGACGGCGACCAGCAGGAGGTCGCCGAACTCGTGCCCGAGCGATTCGTTGACCTGGCGAAAACGGTCCAGATCGATCAGGGCCAAGGCGCCGGGCACGAGGAGCCCCTGCTCGTCGGCCAGGATCTGGGATAGCTGCGAGCGATTCGGCAACCCCGTCAGATCGTCCTGGGTGGCCATGGTGTGCAGCAGATAGGTTTGGCGGGTCTGCTCGGAGGTGTCCTGGACGAACGCCATGACCAGAGGCCATCCGCCGATACTGGCACAGCTGAGGGTCATGTCGGTGGTGACATCCCTGCCGTCAGGCCCAACCAGGGGGAGAGACACCGAGCTACCGGATTCGGGCTCGGCGCAGTCTCCGAGTTCGGCGAGCGCGCGGCGCAGGGACTCCCGACCCGAGGCATCGGGAATCAGATCCAGCAGGTTAGCGATAGCGAGGGGCTCGTCCGTCTCGCCCATCATGGTGGCGAACTGTCGGTTCACGTAGCGAATGCCGGCGTCCATATCCATGATGAGGATACCCGCCGGGGCATGATCGATCAGACGCTCGATGCACTCGACGCTCGGCCTGGGCCTCAGGCCGGACGCTTCGGTCTCCTTTGGAGATGCCTCCCGCAGCATCCAATAGAGCCCGACCAGCATCATCAGATCGACAACCGGCTGGAACGGCGCAAGACCGGGCATCCGATACGTCAACCCGAGCGCCAGCACCCAGATCTGCAGCAGGATCAGACCCAGCAGTATGGTCCGACGCCGGCGACTGGCGCTGCGTCCCGTGGCGGCGGCGAGAACGACGATGGACGCGGCATAGACCGACAACAGCAGCCAGCTCGTCAGGTCGAGTCCCGCGGCCAGTGCGAGCAGAACGGCGAATGCCGCCGCCAGCGGAATCCGCAGGCTCCAGCTCGCCCGAGTCGAGGAGCCGATCAGACCGACCCTGACCGCGGCCCGCTCGGCGAGGGTCGCGGCGAAGGCGGCCATCGCCACCTGGACGAGGCCCCTGAGCATGCCCGGGACACCGGACCAGACATCGCCGAGCGAACCCGAGATCAGCCAGATCAGGGCCGGCAAGGCCAGGAGGATCGAGACCCTGGTGACGGAGATGGGGCGCCTGACGTCAAAGGGCCCAAGATGCATCGTCATACTCCACCGACCTTGTTCGCTATCTCCGCCCCTCTCCGAAGGCCATGATGGTCCCGGCGATATCGCCGAGCGGCATCGACCGCTCGACGGCACCCAGCTTGACCGCCTCCTTGGGCATACCATAGACGACGCAGGTCGCCTCGTCCTGCGCCACCGACATGGCGCCAGCGTCGCGCATCTCCTTGAGTCCGCGTGCGCCGTCGTCGCCCATGCCGGTCATGATGACCCCCAGGGCGTTGCGCCCGGCGCTGCGCGCGGTCGAGCGGAAGAGCACGTCGACGGACGGCTTGTGCCGGCTCACCGGCGGACCGTCCATGATGCTGACCTGATACTGGGCGCCACTGCGCTTGAGGACCATGTGCCGACCTCCGGGCGCGATCAGTGCCCGTCCCTGAATCACCCGGTCGCCGTTCTGGGCCTCGCGGACCTCCATCTGGCAGAGACCGTCGAGCCGCTTGGCGAAGGCGGTCGTGAACTGCTCGGGCATATGCTGCACCACCACCAGGCCCGGCGCCGTGCGCGGCAAGGCGGTCAGGAGCACCTCCAGCGCCTGAGTGCCGCCGGTCGAGGTACCGACCGCCACGATCTTCTCCGTGGTCTGATGCATCGCCCGATCGGGGGCACTGCCGAGCACCACGTCGGCCGTATATTTCGGGACCACCGCCGGGGCCGGAGCCGATGCGACCCGCTTCATATTGGCCTTGGAGGCCGCGCGTACGGCCCGGGCGACCTCCTTGGCCGCCGAGGAGAGAAAATCCTTCAGCCCCACCTGGGGCTTGGTGATCACCTCCATGGCGCCGGCGGCCAAGGCCTCGATCGTCGTCTGGGCACCCTTCTCGGTCAGGGAGGAGCAGATGACGACGGGGGTCGGATGCTCGGCCATCAGCTTCTTCATGAAGGTGATGCCGTCCATCCTAGGCATCTCCACGTCGAGGACGATGACGTCCGGCCAATCGCGCTTCATCTTCTCGAGCGCGAAGATCGGATCCGAGGCGGTCGCGATCACCTTCAAGTCGTGCTCGTTCTCGAGCAACCCGGAAAGCACCTGCCGTACCGTGGCCGAATCGTCCACGATCATGACCTTGATGCATGCACTCATGCCACTTTCTCCTTTTTGCACCGACGGCACCAGCCCTCGCAGACGACGGGGGAATGCTTGAGCCAGGCGAGACCGCTGGCGACATCGAACACCAGTTGACGATGCCCGTGACCGCCAAGATGCTCGGCCACCACCGGATGCCCGAAATATTTCGCCAGTTCGCGACCGGCCGCGATATTGCGCTCGTTGACCCGATTGGTGGAGATGTCGCATCCGGCATCGGGACAGGGAAACATGATGCCGCCACCGAAGAGCTTGGCCTCGAACTCGTGCGGCGGACGTCCGGTCGCCTCGATCTCGCGCTCCAGCATCGCCATCGCCGAATCGGCGTAACAGCCGCCACGGTCGGGCTTGAGGGAGGCAGGGGAACGGGAGATCATGAAATGGCAGAGTCCTCCGATCCGTAGCGTCGGATGCCAGAGGGTCACGGCGACACAGGAACCGAGGACGGTCCGCAGACGCGTCTCTCCGCCCCCGAACCAGATGTCGCAGGGATAGACATAGATGTCTTGTTGGTTTTCTTGACGGGTATTGGTCATGGAGGCGGTCCGCTCAGACCTTGCGATAGACGGCGGGGGCGATTCCTTCCAACCCCTTGACCAATCCGGTGAGACTCTCCGAGTGTCCGATGAAGAACCAGCCCCCCGGACGCAGACGGTTCATGAGACTCTCGACCACCTTGCGCTTGGTATCCGGCTGGAAATAGATCATGACGTTGCGCAGAAAGATGGCGTCGAAGGTTCCGGTCGAGGGCAATGGCGCCGTCAGGTTGATCTGGGCGAAACTCACCCTGGAACGGAGCTGGGGCGAAATGATGAAGCGTCCCTCCTGGCTGCCGATCCCCTTGAGACAATAGCGTTTCAGCCGGGCCTGCGACAGCTCGGGCGCGCGCTCCATCGAATAGAGCCCGGATTCGGCCTGCTCCAGGACCTTGCTGCTGATGTCGGAACCCAAGACCTCCCAGGAGCCGGCCCCCAGAGACTCCTCCAGCACCATGGCGAGCGTGTAGACCTCCTCGCCGCTGGAGCAGGCCGCGCTCCACACCCGGAAGGGACGTTCGCGCGGATGCTGGGCCAGGAGCCCGTCGCGCAGCAGCTCGAAATGCTTCGGCTCGCGGAAGAAATGGGTCTCGTTGGTGGTCAGCAGATCCACCGCGATCTGGCGCTCCTCGCTCTCGGCCGAGATCAGACGATAATAGTCGGTGAAGCTATTCAGACCATGGTGACGCAGACGCTTGGTCAGGCGCCCCGCCACCAGCGTCTTCTTCACCGGGGACAGACTGATACCGGCGACGCCATAGATGAATTTCCGGAATTGAGCGAACTCATGGTCGCTCAGCCGCGTCTCATGCGTGCTCATGTCGCGTCTCGTCTTCGGATGCCATGACAACCTCCATCAGAAACTGACGAACTCGGAATCCAGCGTCGGGCTGGCCGACAGCCGCTTGAGGCCCGGCTTGGATACCATGCTCGCCTCCTCGGGGGCCTTGAGCGCCTTGGATGCCGATGCGGCAGCCGCAGGGAGGGGGCGGGCCGACTCGCCGCCGGTCTTGAAGAAGCTCATCATCTGCTGGAGCTGCTCGGCCTGGCCGCTCATCTCCTCGGCCGTCGCCGCCAGCTCCTCGGAGGCCGAGGCGTTCTGCTGGGTCGTCTGATTGAGCTGTTCCATGGCACCGTTGATCTGGCCCACGCCGGTCGACTGCTCGCTCGACGCGGCCGCGATCTCCTGCACCAGGTCCGAGGTCTTGGCGATCGCCGGCACGATCTCGTCGAGCAGACGTCCGGCGCGCTCGGCCAGCTCCACGCTGGAGCCCGCCACCTCGCCGATCTCCTGGGCCGCCTCCTGGCTGCGCTCGGCCAGCTTGCGCACCTCGGCCGCAACCACCGCGAAGCCTTTGCCGTGCTCGCCCGCCCGCGCCGCCTCGATCGCCGCGTTCAGGGCCAGCAGGTTGGTCTGATAGGCGATGTCGTCGATGATCCCGATCTTCTGGGCGATCTGCTTCATGGCATGCACGGTCTCGCGCACCGCCTCGCCGCCCTCGGCCGCCTCCTTCGCCGCCTTGGCCGCCATGCCGTCGGTCACGGTGGCGTTCTCCGTGTTCTGCGCCACCGAGGCCGCCATCTGCTCCATCGAGGCCGAGGTCTCCTCGACGCTCGCGGCCTGCTCGGTCGCGCCCTGGGACAGCGACTGGGACGTCATGCTGACCTGATCGGCGGCCGAGGTGAGATCGTCCGCGGTATCGCGCACATCGACCATGGTCTGAGCCAGCTTGGCCACCGTGTTGTTCACCGTGGTGCGCAGCTCCTCGAGCCGCCCCTGGTAGCGGGTCTCGATGGTCTCGGACAGATCGCCCTCCTCCATCAGGCTCAGGATGCGCATCACCTCGTTCACCGGACCGATCACCGCATCCAGGGTCGCGTTGATCCCCTCGACGATGCGACGGAAGTCGCCGCGATGATGGGCGGCGTCGGCGCGCACCTCGAGCCGGCCGGCCACGGCGGCCTCGGCCAGCCGGTCGGCGTCCTCGATCAGGGCCTTGATGTTGCCGCGCACCTGCTCGACGGTCTCGTTGATGAAGCGTTTCTTCCCCGGAAAGAGTTCCAGCTCGGCGTCCATGTCGCCTTCGCCGAAGGCCTTCACGCAGGCCATCGCCTTCTTCTTCACCGCGATGTGGCCCGCGACCATGTCATTGACCCCCTTGGCCATCGTCCGGAAGTCGCCCTTGAACCGTTCCTCGTCCATGCGCACGTCGATATCGCCCGCGTCGTGCTCGTCCGCCATCCGGCTCATCTCGTCGATGAAACCGCGGATGTTGCCCCGCACCTGCTCGATGGTGTCGTTGATGAAGCGTTTCTTCCCCGGAAAGAGTTCCAGCTCGGCGTCCATGTCGCCCTCGCCGAAGGCCTTCACGCAGGCCATCGTCTTCTTCTTCACCGCGATGTGGCCCGCGACCATGTCGTTGACCCCTTTGGCCATCGTCCGGAAGTCGCCCTTGAACCGCGCCTCGTCCATGCGCACGTCGATGTCGCCCGCGTCGTGCTCGTCCGCCATCCGGCTCATCTCGGCGATGAAACCGCGGATGTTGCCCCGCACCTGCTCGATGGTGTCGTTGATGAAGCGCTTCTTCCCCGGAAAGAGTTCCAGCTCGGCGTCCATGTCGCCCTCGCCGAAGGCCTTCACGCAGGCCATCGCCTTCTTCTTCACCGCGATGTGGCCCGCGACCATGTCGTTGACGCCCTTGGCCATCACCTGGAAATCGCCCTGGAACCGCGCCTCGTCCATGCGCACGTCGATGTCGCCCGCGTCGTGCTCGTCCGCCATCCGGCTCATCTCGGCGATGAAGCGCTGGATGGCGTCAGACATCTTATTCATTGCCGCCATCAGACTGGAGTCATCACCCTTTTTGAGGACGATCTCCGAGCCCAGATCACCGACCGCGATCCGGTTGGCGACCGCGGCGGCGAAGTCGGGCTCGCCGCCCAGCTGCTTGAGCAGACCGCGCGTGATGGTGATCCCCAGGAGGCCGACCACGAACAGGGTCAGAGCGACCAGGATCAGGGTCGTGCCGAAGGCGCTATCGCGGGTGGTCTCGGCCAGATCGGCCGCCCGATTCGCCAGTCCGACGTTGTATGCGAAATGCTCGTCGAGGACGGTGTCGAGCTGCCTGGCGATCGAGGCGATCGCGGACGCCTGCTCATGGGCCGCCTCGAGGTCGTTGGTGCGCGAGCGCATGAGCAGCGGATCGAGTCCGACGACGTATTGCTGGTACAGCGCCATCTCCCGCTCGAGAAACCCCTTGTCCGTCTCGTCGGAGACGAGGGACAGGTAGGCCTGCTCCGCCTGCTCGAATCCCGCGCGACCCTCGGCGATCTCCTTCTCGACCGCCGCCATCCTGGCCGAATCGGTACTGAGGATATGACGATAGACGCTGACCCGAAGCCGCGCGAACCGACCGCGCAAGTCGTCCAGGGCCACCAGGCTGGGGACCGAATTGAGGGTGCTGTAATTCGCCGCCTCATAGACCTTGACCATCTGCCGGTCGTTCAGGAAGGTCAGCAGTCCGATTCCGAGCAGCGCCGCACCCACGAGCAGGGTCATCTTTTTGGCGACAGTGAACTTCATGAGGATAGGTCCCCTTGATTAGTGTGAAATCATCCAACCATGCAGGAATGCATCGGCTCGGCGGACCAATCTGCGAGGCCTCGCCGTCATCTGGAATGCCCTTCATGGACTTCGGGGGATCCATCGATGCCTTCGTCCGCCACCGGCGAGCCGCCCCTCCGAGCGCAAAGCCGGCCATGATCAGACGACCGGTCCCGACACCCGACGGAGGCGGAACCGGTCGCCGAGGAGTCTTCAACCCGAGGATGCGGCCCGATTGGAAACGGCGGCGATCGCGGGGGACACGAGACCGATGAGACCCTCGGTGCCCAAGACGCGCGAGACGTCGAGCAGGATGACGAAGCGACCGTCCACCTTGCCCATGCCCCGAATGAAGTCGCTCTTGATGCCGGCGCCGAAGGCCGGTGGCGGCTCGATCTCCTCGGGCGAGATCTCGAGCACCGCCGAGACGCTGTCGACCAGGATGCCCACGTCCTGAACGCTGCCTTCCTCGTTCATCTCGACGATGACGATGCAGCTGCGCCGCCCGGCCTCAGCCGCCCGTCCATGGAAACGGGCGGACAGATCCACGACCGGAACCACGGCCCCGCGCAGATTGATCACGCCCCGGATGAAGTCGGGCATCATGGGCACGCTCGAAACCGCGCCGTACTGGATGATCTCCTTGATCGCCAGGATGCCGATGCCGAACATCTGTCCCGCCACGGTGAAGGTCAGATACTGGCTGGTGCCTTCCTCCTCGACGTCGATCGGACCGGACCGCGTGTTTGGATCCTTGGATGCCATGATCACCTCCCTCAGAAACTGACGAATTCGGAATCCAGCATCGGACTGGAGGAGAGCCGCTTGACGCTCGGCTTGGATACGATTCTCGGCTCGGCGGACGCCTTGGGCTTGGCTGGCGCCGCCGGAAGCTGGACCGAACCGCCGCCGGTCTTGAAGAAGCTCATCATCTGCTGGAGCTGCTCGGCTTGGCTGCTCATCTCCTCGGCCGTCGCCGCCAGCTCCTCGGAGGCCGAGGCGTTCTGCTGGGTCGTCTGATTGAGCTGCTCCATGGCGCCGTTGATCTGACTCACGCCGGTCGACTGCTCGCTCGACGCGGCCGCGATCTCCTGCACCAGATCCGAGGTCTTGGCGATCGCCGGCACGATCTCGTCGAGCAGACATCCGGCCTTCTCGGCCAGCTGAACGCTGGAGCTGGCCACCTCGCCGATCTCCTGGGCCGCCTCCTGGCTGCGCTCGGCCAGCTTGCGCACCTCGGCCGCGACCACGGCGAAGCCCTTGCCGTGCTCGCCCGCGCGCGCCGCCTCGATCGCCGCGTTCAGGGCCAGCAGGTTGGTCTGATAGGCGATGTCGTCGATGATGCCGATCTTCTCGGCGATCGATTTCATCGCCATCACGGTCTCCTTCACCGCGACGCCGCCCTCGGATGCCTCCTTCGCCGCCTTGGCCGCCATGCCGTCGGTCACGGTGGCGTTCTCGGTGTTCTGCGCCACCGAGGCCGACATCTGCTCCATCGAGGCCGAGGTCTCCTCGACGCTCGCGGCCTGCTCGGTCGCGCCCTGGGACAGCGACTGGGAGGTCATGCTGACCTGATCGGCGGCCGAGGTCAGATCGTCGGCGGTGCTGCGCACGTCCTGCATGGTCTGAGCCAGCTTGACCACCGTGTTGTTGACCGTGGTACGCAGCTCCTCGAGCCGCCCATGGTAGCGGGCCTCGATGGTCTCGGACAAATCGCCCTCCTCCATCAGGCTCAGAATGCGCATCACCTCGTTCACCGGACCGACCACCGCGTCCAGGGTGGCGTTGATCCCCTCGACGATGCGGCGGAAGTCGCCGCGATGATGGGTCGCATCGGCACGCTCGTCCAGCCGGCCCTCCAGGGCGGCCTCGGACAATGTGCGGGTATCCGCGATCACGGACTTGATCGCCTCGATACTGGTGTTGACGGCCGTGGAGATGGCGTCGAAGGTCTCCTTCGCCTCCTGGGTGTCGGCATCGGCGGCATCGGTCAGGATCTGGAAGTCGACGTCGCCCTCGGCGAGCTTCGTCAGTCCCGTCACCAGCTTGTGGGTCTCGGCCTTCTGATACTCGGAGACCTTTCTCGCGACCCGTTCGTTGCGCTTGACCTGGGTCTGATCGACGATGAACTCGAAGGCCCCGACCACATTGCCCTCGCCGTCCACCAACGGGGCACCTGAATAGGCGATATCCAGATCGCGGCCGCCCGGATGGGCGTCGGTCTCGCTCGATGCGGTCTGGTTCTTGTTCATGGCGCAGGCGCTGGCGCACTTGGCCGACTGACAATCACTCGTCCTGAACTGGTCGTAGCATTTGGTACCCAACAGCTGGTCCGGCGATTTGCCGCCCATCTTTGCCCCGAGTTCGTTGATGTACTGGATGTTGAAATCCCGGTCCATGATCATGGCCGGAGCCGGCATGAAGTCGAGGAAGCCGACCAGACGATCCAGGGTCGCGTTGATCCCCTCCACGATCTTGCGGTATTCGCCGGCATGCTGGCCGGCGTCCGCGCGCTCGTTGAGACGGCCGAGCTCGGTCTCGCGGATCAGCCGCCGGGTATCGGCCGACATGGCGCGGAGACTGTCCTGAACCTTGCGTACCGCGCGCAGCAGCTGGCCGGTCTCGTCGCGGCTCTGCGAATCCACCAGCTGGCTGAGATCGCCGGTGGCGAGCAGATCCGCGGCCTCCACGGCCCGACCGATGGGGCGCACGATGGAGCGGGTGATGAGCACCGCGAATCCGAGCAGCACGATGGCCGAAACCAAGGCGATGGCGCAGAGGAGCAACGCGGCCTCCCAGAAGGTCGCGTTCACGTCGTCGATATAGACGCCCGTACCGATCACCCAGCCCCAGGGCTCGTAGAGATGCCCGACGGACAGCTTGGCGACTGGCTCGCTGTGACCCGGCTTGGGCCAGAGATATTCCAGGAATTCCCACTCGCCGGACATGGCATGATCGACCAGCTTGCGCAGGATGCTCACGCCGGTGCTGTCCTTGACACCGGAGACGTCCTTGCCGACCAGTTCGGGCTTGATCGGCTGAACCAGCATCCGATAGTCCGTGTCGATCACGAACAGATAGTTGTCCCCTTCGTAGCGCATGGCAGAGAATGCCTCCTTGGCCTCTTCTCGGGCGGCCTCCGGTGTCATGGCGCCGCTCTTGACCTGGCTCTCGTAATAATCGAGCGCACTCACGCCCAGCTCGACCATGTTCTGAAGCTTGTCCTGCTTCTCCTGCATGATCGAGGATCGCAGAACACCCAGTGAGACAGCCGTGATGACGATGAGTACGAGTACGACGCTGGCGATCAATAGATTGAGTCGGGTTCCGATCCTCATGTCGAAACGTCCCTTGCCGGCCTGGTCCTGAGTGGAATTGGAATTGCTGGATTGAGCTTGGTCCATGGTGTCACCTGAGCAAACTGCTGAATGTCAAACGAGGTCGATCTGTTCTTTGCCGGGGCTGGATTCCACCGCCCCGCCTGCTTCGCGCTGTACGGAAATTCGAATGAGCTCCTGAACGTCCAGAATCATCGCCACCTCCCCCCCACCGAGGATGGTGGAGCCGCCGAAGAATCCCCGGAGATGGTTCAACAGACGCCCCAATGGCTTGATCACGGTCTGGAACTCGCCCAGCAGATAATCCACGACCAAGCCGACCCGCTGGCCGGCGTACTGAATGACGACGATGTTCTGACGCCGCGGCGGAGTGCCCCCGATATGGAAGAGATCGCGCAGACGCAGGAAGGGCAGCACCTGGCCGCGGAGATTGATGTAGTCCTTGTCGCTGGTCTCGGCCGGATCGCATTTCATGCACTCGACCACGCAATCGAGCGGAATGATGTAGTAGCCGTCTCCGACCCCGACCAGGAAGCCGTCGATGATGGCCAGGGTCAGTGGCAGACGAATGGCGACCCGAGTACCGACTCCGGGCTCGCTTTGGAGACCGATGGTGCCGCGCAAGGCGTCGATATTGCGCCGAACCACGTCCATGCCGACCCCGCGTCCGGAGAGATTGGTCACCTGCTCGGCGGTCGAGAAGCCGGGCTCGAAGATCAGGTGATCGATTTCATGATCGCTGAGCGTCTGACCCGGCTGGACCAGACCCCGCTCCTGGGCCTTGGCCAGGATCCGGGCGCGATCCAGACCGCCGCCGTCGTCGACGATCTCGATGACGATGCTCCCGGATTCGTGATAGGCGTTGAGGCGCAGCGTCCCCTTGGCCGGCTTGCCCGCCGCGATCCGCCTTTCGGTGGATTCGAGACCATGGTCCATGGCGTTGCGCACCAGATGCATCAGCGGATCGCCGATCTTCTCCACCACCGACTTGTCCAGCTCGGTCTCGGCACCGGTGATGACGAGGTCGATCTCCTTGCCCAGATCCTGGGAGACGTCGCGGACCACGCGACGGAAGCGGTTGAAGGTCTCGCCGATCTCGACCATGCGCAGCCGCAGCGCGCTGTCGCGGATCGACTCCACCAGACCGCCGATGGTCGCATTGGCCTCGACCAGCGAGCGGTTGCGGCTGCGGCGGGCCAGTGTCTCGGCCGCCGAGCCCGCGATCACCAGTTCGCCGACCAGATTGATCAGATCGTCGAGCTTGGCGGCATCGATGCGGATGACCCGGGCCTCGCGCGTCTTGGCCTCCCGGGTACGGCGCTGCTTGTCCAAGGCCGCGTCCACCAGCTCCTGCTGGACCAGCTCGCGTTCGACCAGGATCTCTCCCAGCGGCTGGGCCGGCTTCACATCGCCCCTATCGACCGGCTCCTCCTGACCGCCGAACTGGATGCGCAGCCCCTCCTCCAGCTCGCGCTCGGTGAGCGTCCCGCAGGCGACCAGGATCTCGCCCAGACGGGCCGAATCCTCGGGGAGATCCTGGATCAGATCGATATAGGCACCGATCTGGCTGTTTGGAGGGAGAATGGTGAGCGTGCAGTCCGACTGCACGAACTCGAAGGCCGATTCGATGTCGCCCTTGGACAGTGCGCCGGCCAGACGGATCTCGAAGCCCAGATAGCATGCCTCGGCGTCCATCTCGTCGCCCGCCGGGATGGCGTCGTCGATCACCTCGACATGGACCAGGGTGCCGATGGTTCCCAGATAGCGCACGAAGGACAGGGGATCGAAGCCGTTGCGCAGCAAATCGCGATCGAAGCGGACCGAGACGTGCCAGGTATCCTGATCCACCCCTGCCCCCCCCATGCCCATGCCCGGGGACGCGCTCGCCGGAGACTCGGGAGCCGCCTCATCCGAGACCGGGGACTCCCCCAGATAGAGATTGAGACCGGCGATCAGGCCGGTGCTCGCCGTCAAGAGGTCGGCATCCGGAGTCTCGTTCCCGGCGGCCAGCTCCTCGAGCAGGGTCGCGATATGATCCTGACAGCCGAGGAGAAGCGCGATGAGCTTGTCGTCAACGCTCAGCTCGCCGTCTCGCACGCGATCCATCAGGCTCTCGGCCACGTGAGTGAAGCTGACGATGTGATCCAGCCCGAAGAGGCCCGCCGCACCCTTGATGGTGTGCATGGCGCGAAACACGGCGTTGATGGCATCCGTATCGCCCGGCGACGTCTCCAGGGTCAGGAGCGCATCCTCCATGGCCTCCAGTAGCTCGCGACTCTCCTCGATGAAGGTTTGCTGGGCCTTGTCCAGGTTCATGGATCGGTCCTCAGGAGTTGGATTCCAGTCCGCGGGCGTCTCCGAAGCGGACCGTCAGATTGCAGAGATCGAAGACGTCCCGAACCGAATCGCTGGGATTGAGGAACCGCAGCGGCTTGCGCATGCGCTCGGCCTCCTGCCTCGCCAGGATCAGCACCTGAAGCCCCGCCGTATCCAGCTCGGTCACGGCCGACAGATCCAGGGACGGATCCTCGGCCCGACTCAGGAACTCCATGAGCCGCATCTTGGTCTCGGAGGCGCAGTAGATGTTGAGCTCGCCCTCGAGACAGAGCGCGGAGTGGACCTGGGCCTCGCTCATGGCAGCACCAGCTTGGAGACCGCCGCGAGCATCTGCTGCGGCTGGAACGGCTTGACGATCCAGGCCTTGGCACCCGCTTCCTGGCCCCTCTGCTTCTTGTCCGCGGCCGACTCCGTGGTCAGCATGATGACCGGCGTGAACTTGTAGGACGGATGGGCTTTGACCTGCTTGACGAAACTGATGCCGTCCATGTTCGGCATGTTGACGTCACTGATGATGAGATGAAGTTTGCGCCCGTCCAGCTTGGTCAGGGCATCCTTGCCGTCGCAGGCATCCACGACGTCGTAGCCGGCACCCTTGAGTGCGATCGAAACGACCTGGCGCACGCTCGCCGAATCGTCCACGATCATGATCGTTTTGCTCATCTCGAACTCCAGTTCGGAAATATCGGTTTAGAAGAAGGTGATCTCTGTATTGTCTTGCGCGTCGGCAGCGGCCCCACCATGGTGGTTGTCCATCTGCTCGGCGGTGGTATAGGTCCGGCACAGCTCCTGAAGCCAGTGGCCGGCATCGATGGCCTGGGCGCGATGGCCGAGCTCCTGCTGCTCGAGAACCTCCTCCAGGTGGGACGCCAGGCGCTCCATGTCGCCCGTGGCCTGGACCAGGATCTGACTCACCCGGTCCTGGAATTGCAGCCCGACCAGAACCTCGGCGATCTCGCCCTGCACCGCCGCGCCGACCTCGCGGAGCATCTCCGCCGAGCCCGAAAGCCCGTCGGCGCCACGCTCGAATTTGTCCACGACCGAGTGGATGGCATGCTCGGCGCCCTGAACCAGCTGAGCGTCCTCCTCGGCATAGCGGGCCGCGGTGTTCTGCGCGAGCATGATGGCCTGATTGATGGATTTGACCCGCTCGGCGATCTGCTTGCCGGTATCGCCGGACATCGCCGAGAGATTGCGCACCTCGTCGGCCACGATGGCGAATCCGCGTCCTGCCTCTCCGGCGCGGGCCGCCTCGATGGCGGCATTGAGGGCCAGCAGATTGGTCTGGTCGGCGATCTTGGCCACCGCGGCGGCCATCTCCCGAAGCTCGGAGGTGAAGGCCGCCAGCTCCTGGATATGCCCCAGCATCTCGCCCTTCGCCTCCAGCGCCGTGCGCAGGCTGGCCACGACATCGCTCAGCTCCCGGCGGCTCTCTGCCAGGGTCTCCACCAGGCTTCCGGACCCGGACAACCCGCCGGCCGCCTCCCCCGACAGCGTCATGGTCGATTCGAGCCTGTCGTAGATCCCGCTGAAGCGCCCGGTCAGACCTGTGATGGCCTCTTCGGTCTGATGGCGGGCGGTGTCCACCTGGCGACGCCAGATGGGCAGGACCTGTACGCAGAGCTGATCCAGTCCCTCGACGGACAGGGGTGGCGGAGGAATCTCGGCCAGCGTCCGGGCACGGACCCGCTCGCCCTCCCGCTTCAGCGCACGACGCGACAGCAGGGCCGTCGCCACCCCAGCGGCGACACCCAGCAGCACCAGTATCGTGGCCGTCGGCCACTGATCCCCGGCATGGAGGATCACGGCCCCGCCACCGAGCACACCCATGAGTGATGGGATCGCGATCTGCCACGAAACGCGTATCGCTTCTTCAGGATTCGGCATAGCTTGCTCCGGCTTGGCTACCCTTGTGCGCGGACCAGTAGGCCCGATCCTCGATCAGACTCAGCAATTGCGGATAGTCCATGGACTTGTCGAAATACCAGTCGGCTCCCAGATCCAGGCTCGCACGGCGCAATTCGGCCTGATTGCTGAAAACGGCCACCTTGGTGGGCAAGTCGCTGCCTCGCACCTCCTGGAGCAAGTCCAGTCCGGTGCCGTCGGGCAAGGCGATATCCAGCACCAGCAGGTCCGGACCGAAGCCGGACAGGCAGAGACGCGCTTCAGCCAGGTTGCGGCTGTAGGCAAGGAGCGACACGTCCGAAAGATCTCGCAACATGTCGAACAACCGCCGCCATACGATCAGGCTGTCATCGACGATCAGAACTCGCATGAGGAACTCGACTGGGTTTCCATGCGATGCAGAATAGCCCCCAGGAGTCTAGCGAAATATCAGACGGAGGCGGGATTTGCGGTCAGGAGCGACCGAGTTTGCTGTCAGATTTTCCTGACATTGGGCTTGGAGGTCCGCGGCTCGGCGCCGGACCGGGGTCCACGGCATGAGGCCCGTGCTATGATCGGCGCTCGGAGCAGTCGTCATCCACTCTGGAGCTGTAGATGCCCATCCGAGGATTGCGCGGTACCGGCCTCATCGCCCTGCTGACCTCCAGCTGCTGGGCCGCACCGGTCGCGCACGCCTCCGAGGCCATGTTGATCGGCGGTACCGGGGGAGCCCTCGGAACCCTGGCGCATCTGTTGACGGCATACCGCTCGCTCCATCCGGATAGCGAACTCGAACTGCTCGAGACGAGCCTAGGAACGGGAGGCGGCATCCGCGCCCTGACCGACGGCCGTCTCGCCATCGCCCTGGCCGCACGCGACCTGACCGAATCCGAGCGCGCATCGGGGATCCGGGTCCATCCATTCGCCAGAACGCCGCTCGTCTTCGTGACGCAGCCGGCGGTCGAGGAAAAGGGTCTCACGATTCGGACCCTGTCGGAAATCTATCGCGGACTGCGCACCACCTGGTCGGACGACAGCCACTGCCGTCCGGTCATGCGTCCATCGACCGACTCGGACACCATGGTGATCCGCACGCTCGATCCCGAACTCGCTCGATCGGTCGACATCGCCGTGCGGCGCTCCGATCTGCTGGTCCCCCTCACCTCCCAGGAAAACCTGGACACCATCGCCAGAATCCCCGGGGCCTTCGGCTACGCACCCTATGCGCAATTGTCGAGCGAGAATCGGGACCTGCCGATACTCGCCTTCGAAGGCGAGGAGCCGATCAGGGACGGGCGCGCCAATCGCGCCTACGCACTCTGGACGGACTTCTCTCTCGTGACCCGGCCCGCTCCGCCCCCCGAGGTGTCGCGATTCGTCGATTTCGTCTACTCGGGACGAGGACGGGCGATCATCCAAAGCGAGGGCAATCTCGCCCTTCCGGCCCCGGCATCCGCGCCGTGACGTCCTTCGCCACGGCCAGTCGCCATATCGCCAACCTCCTGCGATGGGGCGTGGTCGTCATCGCCCTGACACTCACGATCCTGATCCCGGTCATGCACTTCAATCTCGAGCGACATTTCATCGCCGGAATCCTGGCGACCCTCTCCGAATATTCGGCGAAGCAGATCATGGAAAAGGTGATCGCCCGCAACCCGACGCTCTGGAGCTACGAGGATCCGAGGTTCGTCGGACTGCTGCGTCGAGAGGCCCTGGGCAGACAGGTACGACAAGCGGTCTACAAGCAGGACGGCACACTCCTGATCGCGCTGGGCAGACACCCCGACCCGCCGACGATCAAGGAGCGCGCGCCCTTGTTCGATGCCGGCGTGCCCGTCGGCTATCTGGAAACCAGCGCCTCGCTGGAGCCCACGCTGCGCATCAGCCTCACCATCGCCCTCTTCATGGCGCTGGGGGGCAGCATCGCCATCCTGCTGTTCGATGTCTTTCCATTGCGCCAACTGCGCCGAGCGGAATCCAGGATCCACTATCTGGCCGAGCACGATCCGCTCACCGGCCTGCTCAACCGCTATGTCGTGGAGCCCAGATTCGAACAGGAGATGCATCGTGCCGAGCGCTACGGCCTGCAGCTGTCGCTGATCCTGTTCGACATCGACCATTTCAAGCGCATCAACGACTGCTTCGGCCATACCAAGGGAGACGCCGTGCTGCGCCAGCTCAGCCTGCTGGCGGAACGACACATCCGCAGCAGCGACACCCTGGTGCGCTGGGGCGGCGAGGAATTCCTCGTCATCTCGACCCATACCGATCTGACCATGGCCAGGGAGCAGGCCGAGAAGCTGCGCCGAATCGTCGAACGCGCGGATTTCGGCATCGGGCAGAAGGTCACCATCAGCCTGGGAGTCAGCACTTGCGAACCTCGGAGCAGTCTTCAGACCTGCGTCGACCGTGCGGACGCGGCCTTGTATCGCGCCAAATGCGAGGGGCATAACCGTTGCGCGCTGGCCCTGCCCGAAGACTGCGAGCAATAGTCCGCCGGCCGGCAGCACCCCATCGGCCGCTCGGCGCGAGAGCTCGGGTCAGGAGATGAGTCCGCGCTCGATCCCATAGCGCACCAGTTCGGCCGCGGACTTCAGATCCAGCTTCTGCATGATCCGCATCTTGTGGGTGCTGACGGTCTTCGGCGAGAGATGCAGTTCCTCGGCGATCTCGTTGAGCCGCTGCCCCTTGATCAGATGCAGAAAGATCTCGTACTCGCGATCGGAGAGGGATTCGTGGGGCGGCGCCTCGCTGCCCAGCCCGGTCTCGAAGACCATGCGCTGCGCCAGCTCGGGCGACACGAAATGCCCGCCACGGGCGACCCGGCGCACGGCGTTCAAGAGCGCGGCCGGCTCGCAGTCCTTGGTGACATAGCCATTGGCGCCGGCCTTGATGGCCCGAGCGGCCACCTGGGCCTCGCCATGCATGCTCAGCACCAACACGGGCAGACCCGGGCGCTCCTCCTTCAGACGCTTCAGGAGCTCGACACCACTGGGGCCGGGCATGCTCATGTCGGTCAGAAGCAGATCGACCGGCCCATCGCGCAGCATCTCGATCACCTCCCAGCCATCCTTCGCCTCGGCGACGACCTCGAAATCGGCCCCCAATGCCAACACCTGACGGATTCCCTGGCGCACCACGGCATGGTCGTCGGCGATCAGAATACGGATCATGCGTCCCCTCGCGGCTTGATGGGCAGATGGATGGTGAGGCGGGTGCCCTTTCCGGGCTGGCTGTCGATTCGCGCACTGCCGCCATAGATGAGGACGCGCTCGCGGATTCCCATGAGCCCGAAGGTCTTTTTGGCCCTGACCTCGGCCGGATCGAATCCTCGGCCGTCGTCATGCACCTCCATGCGCAGCATGGCGTCCGACGCGGAGATGCGGATCTCCACGCGCTTGGCGCGTGCGTGGCGGGTAACGTTGGTCAGACACTCCTGAAGGATGCGGAACAGCGTGGTCGCTTGATCGTCGTCGAGATCCAGATCCTCGGCACCGGCGACATCCAAAAGACAGGGAATCCCCATGCGCTCCTGATAGTCCGCGGCCAGCCATTCCGCAGCCGAGACCAACCCGAGATCCAGGGCGACGGGCCGCAGTCGGGCGATGACGCGACGCGTCTCGGCGATCAGATGGTCGATCAGCTCCTTCATGCTGGCGAGATGCCGCTTCAGCCCCTCCCCATCCTCGGAGACCAGCAGATCCATGAGGTTGGCCTCCATGCGCAGCGCGGTCAGATACTGCCCCAGATGGTCATGGATCTCGCGGGCGATGTAGGCCCGCTCGTCCTCGCGGACCCGTTCGCGGTGCGCGGTCAGCTCGCGCAGCTTGGTGCGGGAGTTGACCAACTCTTCCTGTTGACGCCTCTTGAGCGTGATGTCGCGAATGGAGGACTGGATCATCGTCCTGCCGAAGAGCTCGAAGCGGGTCACACTGACGGTCGTCGGGAACTCCTCGCCGTCGAGCCGGCGATGCTGCCAGTCGAACACGAGGGACCCGGAACGCAAAGCCATAGCGATGAAGGTCCCCTCCTTTCCGTGCGCGGAGAATCGCCCCTCTTGCTCGGCGGTTGAATAGTCCCACAAGGGGCGGGAGACGAAATCGCTCTCGTCCTGCGCCCGGAACATGGTCACCGCGGCCGGGTTGGCGCGCAGGATCCGCCCATCCTCGGGATCGATGACCAGAAGAGCGTCGGACGAGCTCTCGAACAGCAGACGATAGCGTTCCTCGCTCTCGCGCAATGCCTCTTCGGCCCGTTTGCGCTCGGTGATATCCCTGGCGACCCCGAAGGTTCCGACGATCTTCCCGGTGGCATCGTGCAAGGGTCCCCGCGAGGTCAAGAGCACCTGGCGAGAGGAGACGATCTCGTACGTTTCCTCCTCGGTGAAGACCTGATCCTCCTGAAAGATACGGCGCTCGATCTCCTCCAGGCGCCGGACCATGTCCGGGGGATAGAGGTTTCGATAGTTCTCGCCCCTGACGTCCTCCGGCCGCTTGCCGAGCAGGTCGCAGATGACGGGGTTGCAGAGCAGATAACGTCCCTCCAGATCCTTGGCGAAGATGCCCTCGTCCGAACTGTCGGCAATCGCGTTCAACAATTCGAGCGCACGCAGTTTCTCGGCCTGGACCTCGCGTGCGCGCTGACTGGCGATCAGCTTCTCGCGCTGGCGCATGAAGAGCACGGTGACGACCAGAATCGTCAGGGCCAGAAGCCCGGCGAACAGGAACCAGGGCGCATGCCTCGCGAGAACGGCACGGAAGTCTTGGCGATCGACCCTGGCCATCACCAGCCGATCGGCGTCCGCAATGGAGGCCGTAACGCCCACCGAAGGCACGCCGTGCGCATTCAGACCCGCCAGGATCTCGTCATCGTCTCGGGGATCGAGCAGCGCCTGATCGCGTCGAGCCCCCTCCTGAACCGTGTGGACCTCGGCCGCGGCCGTGGCCACGGCCAGGATGGCGACGATGGAGAAGGCGCCAATCAATGAAGACCGGCACAGGGATCGGACGCGACACCCGGATGACCCAGCGACCTCACTCGTCCTTGCAGATTCCATGTCGATCATGCCGCATGACTCCTTTCGGCCGATCACCCACACGGGGCCGGCCTGTCATCCAAGCCAGCCGAGACTGTCAGGCGATGCGTTCACCAGATCGGCATCCTTAGGATTGGATCCCGGGACCCTATGAAGACAGGCATGGCGTCAATGCGGAAGACCCGAGCCTCCCACGACGCCGAGACTCTCCAGAATACCGCTCCCAATCCGCACCCCAAGACGCTGCGCGACCGAGTCCAGCAGGTCGCGCTTGCGGGTATAGTCATGAATCTTCTCGGCGCCGATAACCTCGCGCGCGACATAGCTCGAACTCCCCAGCCCGTCGGCGAGCCCCAGGTCGACCGCCTCCTCTCCACTCCAGAAGAGGCCGCTGAAGATCTCGTCGCCCCCCTTCAGCTTGTCCCCTCGCCCCGTCTTCACCGCGGCGATGAACTGCTGGTGCAGCCGGTCCAGAACGCGCTGGAGGAATTGGCGCTGCGTCTCGGGCAGCGGAGAGAAGGGATCCAATATCCCCTTGTTGGCCCCGGCCGTCAGCAGTCGGCGCTCGATGCCGAGATCCTCCATCAGACCCTGAAAGCCGAAGCTGTCGATCCGAACCCCGATCGATCCGACCAGGCTGGCCTTGTCCACATAGATGGCGTCGGCCCCCACCGCAACGTAATAGCCACCGGAGGCGCAGAGATCGACCGCCACGGCATAGACCGGCATCTCCTTGTCGTGCTCCTTCCTGTACTTCGCCTTCAGCCGAGCGATTTCGTCGTTGATGTACCCGGCCTGAACCGGACTGCCGCCCGGACTGTTGATCCGCAGCACGACACCCTTGACATGATCGGACTCGAAGGCGGTGCGCAGTGCCGAGATGATCCGGTCGGCGCTGGCGTCGCCGTCGGCCGCGATGACACCCTTGACCTCGATCAGCGCGGTATGCTCCTCCGAGGAAGAGAGACCCTCGACGAAACGGCCGGAAAAGGTCGCCGCCATGAGCCCGATCAGATAGAGGAGGATCAGCAGCTTGAAGGCCAGCCCCCAGCGCCGCCGCGCCCGCTGATCCTGAAGATACTCGACCGCCATGCGGTTGATCAGCGCCTGCTCCCAGTCGTCCTGGCCGGGCGATGGCATGGGCTCCTTGGATCCGCCCCAGAATTTCCACTTCATCCAACCGCTCCCATACCGCGCAAGGAACCCATCCCCGTCGTCGAGGACTCGCCGGCACGCCGCTCCAGCCACGGCCTCAGCTCGGACAGCGCGTCCAGACAGGCCAGCGGCCCATGGGCCATGAGACGCTCGGGCGGATGGACACCGTAGGAAACCGCCAGCGACTCCACCCGGGCATTGCGCGCCATGAGCAGATCGTATTCGGTGTCTCCGATCATCAGCGTCTCCTCCGGAGACGCGCCCAGTTCCTCCATGAGTTCGAGCAGCATCTGCGGATTCGGCTTGGAAAAGGTCTCGTCGGCGCAACGGGTGGCGTGAAAATAGCTCCCGAGACCCGTCTCCCGCATCGACTTGTCCAGCCCCGGCCGGCTCTTGCCGGTCGCGACCGCCAACCGATGGCCCCGTCCGGCGAGCCAATCGAGCGTCTCCCGAACCCCCGGAAACAGCACCGAGGGCGTTGCGTCGCCGCCGAGGAAATGGCGCCGGTAATGGGTGATCAGCTCGGCCCGCAACCCGGGACCGGCGCCGGGCATCAGCCGCGCCATGGCCTCGTCCAGCCCGAGACCGATGATGTCACGCGCGGCCTCGCGCGAGGGGACGGGAAGGTTCAGCTCGGCGAACGCCTTGTGGATGCAGGAGACGATGCGCGCCTCCGAATCCATCAGGGTTCCGTCCCAGTCGAACACGATCAGTTCGAATGTCAGTCGCTCGAAACTCACTCGGTGGCCTCCAGTTCAGCCAGAAATTGCGCCAATTCGTCGGGTAGGGGAGCGTCCACGCTCAAGGCCCGCTCCATCCCCTCGATCCGGAACCGCAGCGAGGAGGCATGGAGGAAGAGCCGCGTCAGCCCCAGCGGCTTGAGGGCGCGGTTGATCTCCTCGTCGCCATATTTGGGATCGCCGGCGAGCGGGGTCCCCAGGTGCGCCGCATGTACGCGGATCTGATGGGTGCGGCCCGTGATCAGCTCGGCCTCGACCAGGGTCAGGATACGCTCCCCCGCGCGCAGCCGCTGCAGACGTCGAAAGATGGTGCGGGCCGGCTTGCCCTGCTCCGGATCGACCCTCACGACACGCTCGCCGCCCTGCAGCACGTTCTTCTTCAGGGGCGCGTCCACCACCAGTTTCTGGCGCGGCAGCTCCCCGAGGATGAGCGCCTGGTAGCGCTTGGTCATGCCGCCCTCGCGGATGAGGCGATGCAGCTCGCGCAAGGCGCTGCGGCGCTTGCTGATGACCAGACAGCCGGAGGTCTCGCGATCGAGCCGATGGACAAGCTCCAGCTCCCGGCCGGGACGCGCGTGACGCAGCGACTCGATCAGTCCGTAGCTCAGGCCGCTACCGCCGTGCACCGCCATGCCGCTCGGCTTGTCGATCACCAGCAGACGCTCGTCCTCGTAGAGCATGCCGCGTTCGAGGCGCTCCATCTGGCTGCGGGGGGCGCGATCCGAGGGTTCCGGGGTCGAGGTCCTCAGCGGCGGAATCCGCACCAGATCCCCGGCGTTCAAGCGATGACTGGCCTTGACGCGGCCCTTGTTGACCCGCACCTCTCCACGGCGGAGTACGCGATAGAGATGGCTGCGAGGCACGCCCTTCAGGAAGCGAAGCAGAAAGTTGTCGATACGCTGACCAGCGGATTCGGCGTCGACCTCGACGAGTCGAACCGAATCGATGAATTTTGCCGAATCCATTGGTTGTACCGAAGCCCCCGGACCTCTATCTTCCAGGGGTGGGGGACGAAGTGCATAGGCATCGCCGGACGTCGATTCGGATGGCAATCTGGAGTGCGGATGTGGAGATTTCAACGGGATCTGAACCTGCCCTGTTGGCTCAATTGCTGCTAATGGAGTTCACTGATACCATTGGACGCCTGCGCTGGCCAATGGAATCGAGATCTTTTCCCGGAGCGGCGAGTGCATCCGGAGGACCGGGTCGGCCCCCAATTCTTCAGGCGTCGACAGGGTCCTCGGGCCATCTACCGGCATCCGAAACCTGACCATGCCGCCCAAGGGGCCGCGAGGTGCGTCCAGCGAACTCGCGACGTCGAGTGGCGCAGATTTTACACCCTGTGACTTCCCCAAGGCGTGCCTCCAGGCAAACCAGCGCAGCCGGCGCCATCTCAGCCGCTCCGTATCGAGCCCGTCGCCACATGAGGGTCGCATCGACCGTTCTCCGGAACTGTTCGTCCTTGCGTCCCCGTACCCTGGCCTCCTTCGCCCGCCGCGATGGAGGCCAGGCCGACGAGGCTTACCAGACGCGGGTGCCCATCGGGACCCGTAAACGATAGTTCATGTGCGCGTGCCCGTTGCTGCCGTCCACCACTTTGGCCGCACGGACAGTGCCGACGCCCTAGGCTCCCGGAATTTCGAGCCGATTGGCGACGCGCCGAACCGCCCGCAGGATCGCCTAGCCGATCCCCGGCGCGGCGCCAACCACGGGTCACGCGCCGTGGTGTGAGTAAGGAACAACATGAAGAGAATGCTGATCAACGCGACTCAGCCGGAAGAGTTGCGAGTGGCGACCGTCGACGGCCAGTTGCTCTACAACCTCGACATCGAATCACCCGGCCGCGAGCAGAAGAAGGCCAACATCTACAAGGGCATCATCACCCGGGTCGAGCCCAGCCTGGAGGCCGCCTTCGTCGATTATGGATCCGAGCGCCACGGTTTCCTCCCGCTCAAGGAGATCGCGCGCGCCTATTTCGAGCCCGACAGTGTCAAGCCGGGATCGCGCACCAACATCAAGGAGGCGGTGCGCGAGGGCCGCGAGGTCGTGGTCCAGATCGACAAGGAGGAGCGCGGCAACAAGGGCGCCGCCCTGACCACCTTCATCTCGCTGGCCGGACGCTATCTGGTCCTCATGCCCAACAATCCGCGCGCCGGCGGCGTCTCGCGCCGCATCGAGGGACAGGACCGCAGCGAGCTGCGCGACGCCATGAGTCAGCTCGAGATCCCGGAGGACATGGGGCTCATCGTACGCACCGCGGGCGTCGGCAAAAACGTCGAGGAACTCCAGTGGGACCTCGACTATCTGCTCCAGCTGTGGCGCGCCATCGTCGCCTCCAGCGAGAGCCGCAAGGCCCCCTTCCTCATCTACCAGGAGAGCGACGTCATCATCCGCTCGATCCGCGACTATCTGCGCGCGGACATCGGCGAGATCGTGATCGACGACCGAGCGGTCTACGATCGAGCCGAGAACTTCATCAAGCAGGTGATGCCGCAGAACCAGAAGAAGCTGCGTCTCTACCAGGACGAGGTCCCGCTCTTCACCCGCTATCAGATCGAGACCCAGATCGAGTCCGCCTTCCAGCGCGAGGTGCGCCTGCCCTCGGGCGGCTCCGTCGTCATCGACCACACCGAAGCCCTGACCTCGATCGACATCAACTCGGCGCGCGCGACCAAGGGCGCGGACATCGAGGAGACGGCGCTCAACACCAATCTGGAGGCGGCCGACGAGATCGCCCGCCAGCTGCGTCTGCGCGACCTCGGCGGTCTCTTCGTCATCGACTTCATCGACATGACCCCGCCCAAGCACCAGCGAGAGGTCGAGAACCGGCTGCGCGAGGCGCTCAAGCAGGACCGGGCAAGGGTTCAGGTCGCCCGCATCTCGCGCTTCGGGCTGCTGGAGATGTCGCGCCAGCGTCTGCGTCCCTCGCTCGGCGAGTCGAGCCAGCAGGTCTGCCCGCGCTGCAAGGGCCGCGGCGCCATCCGCGGCGTCGAGTCCCTGGCACTGTCGATCCTGCGCATCCTCGAAGAGGAGGCGATGAAGGACAACACCCAGCGCATCCTGGCCCAGTTGCCGGTGAGCGTCGCGACCTTCCTGCTCAACGAGAAGCGCCGCACCATCCTCGACATCGAGCACCGCCAGCAGGTCGAGATCCTGCTGCTGCCGAACGAGCACGTGCAGACGCCCGACTATCAGATCGAGCGCATTCGTACCCAGGACGCCGCCAAGCAGGCCGAGGTCCAGGCCAGCTACGATCTGACCACGACGTCCGAATCGGAGACGGCGCCCCACTACGCCAAGCTCGGCCAGCCCGTGCGGATCGAGGAACCGGCGGTCAAACAGGTCACGCCCAGCGTCCCCGCGCCTCAGCGCGAGCCGCTCAGCAGTCCGCTACCCTTGACGACGCCCCGCCAGGATCAGGAGCGCCCCGAGTCGGAGAGTCTGCTCAAGCGCATCTGGACCGGGCTCTTCGTTTCTCGCATCAACGACGCGGACATGTCGACGCCCCCGGCCAACTCGAGTTTCGACAATGACCGACGGCTCGATCGGCCCTATGGCAGGACCTATGAGCGTGCCCCGTCCCCCCAGGAGGACCGGACCGAACAGGCGGCCGAACCCTCGGACGAGGGCCAGAGGAGCTCGCAGCGACGATCGGAGCGAGGGGCGCAATCGCGCGACGAGCGTCGGCGCGAGGATCGAACGCGCAACGGCTCGGCACGCAACGGCTCGGCACGCAACGAATCCGGCGCCACCGAGTCCGCCCGCCGCTCCCAG
>NZ_AONC01000035.1 GCF_000585215.1 Imhoffiella purpurea
CTTTCATGAAGCAGAAAGACATCGCCGCACTACTCGACGAGCCGGCCTGCGTTCATAACGCGAAGGGCAAGACCGGCTGCGCCAAGCCCAAGCCGGGCACCACGGCGGGCGGCGAGCTGCGACCGGATCAAGATCGGCGACCTCAAGGACCTGGAACTGGCCGCGCGCGAGCACAAGGCCGAGGTCCTGATCACCAATTCGCACGGCGTGCACACCGCCGAACGGCTGGGTATCCCGCTGTTGCGCGCCGGCTTCCCCCAGTACGACCGGCTCGGCGGCTATACCCGCACCTGGATCGGCTACCAGGGAACGCGCGCGACGGAACGCGCGCGACCCTCTTCGACCTGGCCAACATCCTGCTGAGCCTGGAGAAGGGCGAGATCCATCCCTATCGCTCGAGGCTCGAGCAATGGCCGGAGAACGAGCGCCATGCCGAGATGAAGCACGCCGCATAGGATGGGTCGAGCGCATCCGGGCCCAGCGGCCCGATGCGCCGGCACCACGCCCACCGGCACTGGAGCCATACACCAATGGAACGACGACTGAGAATTCTGAGCTGCTGCAGCGAGGCCAACCCCATGGGCACGATGGTCAAGGTCGCCTTCGCGACCTCCGACATGAAGCACGTCGACCAGCATTTCGGTGCGGCCGAGGCATTCGCCATCTATTCACTGGACGAACAGGACGCCAACCTCGTCGAGGTGGTGCAGTTCGGACAGCTGGATATGGACGGCAACGAGGACAAGCTGTCCGCCAAGATCGAGGCGCTCGACGGCTGTATCGCCGTCTATTGCCAGGCGATCGGCGCATCGGCTGTCAACCAGCTCCGCCCCAAGGGCATCCAGCCGGTGAAGGTCACGCCCTGCACCCCCGTGAGCCAGGCCATCGCCGCCCTCCAGACCGAGATGCGCGACGGCCCCAGCGTCTGGCTGGCGCGCGCCATCGAGAAACGGAATCCCGACCGCGCCAGCCGTTTCGAAGCCATGGAGGCGGAGGGCTGGAGCGAATGATCGAGGAAAGCGCCACCGTCGTCGCGGTGGGAGAGGGTTTCGCCTGGGTCGAGACCCAGCGCCGTTCGTCCTGCTCGACCTGCGGCAAGGCGGCGAGCTGCGGCACCTCGATCCTGTCCTGGCTGTTCCCCCCCACCCGCAACCGTCTCAAGATCCAGGACCCGATCGGCCTGCGGACCGGCGAGCGGATCGTCATCGGCATCACGGACGCCACGCTCAACAGCGCCGCGCTCCTGGCCTACATGCTGCCCCTGCTCGCCCTGATCGGCGCCTCCGGGCTGGCGACGGCCCTGGAGACCGGCGAAGGGGTGGCCGCGCTCGCCGGACTGGGCGGACTTGCACTCGGCCTCTGGCTGGCTCGGCTGCTCACTGGCGGCGCCACTGGGCAGGCGCGTTTCCGGCCTTCGCTGATCCGGCGCGAGGCCCCGGAGCACCAGTTCGCGCTCGCAGACCTGGCCCTGGACGACAGCTTGCAGAGTCACAAGCGATTCACCGCTTGACCACCTAGGACACGGCTTCAACATCCATTCGAGGCATCCATCATGACCGAGACCGCCGCGGCGACCGCCGAAAACGAAGGACTCCTGCAGTCCGCATTCGTCGTCGAAATGGTGCGCCAGATGCGCGCCATCGACCCCTATGGACACTACGACTCCATGTCCACCACGGAGATCCTGGAGCCCTTCATCCTGACCAAGGAGAAGAAGCGGGAGATCCCCATCATCGGCGATCCGGACGAGCTGGTGGTCGCGCGGGTCAAGGTCTTCTTCAACGCCATCTCGGCCATGATCGAGTCCGAGTGCGGCCTCATGGCCGTGCCCCTGGTCAACCTCACCCACGAGGGCTTCGGCCGAGCGCTCATCACCGTGGGCAAGCTGGTGGTCATGGACCGCACCCTGCGCGACGTTCATCGCTTCGGCTTCCCCAGCCTGTCCAAGATGAAGGACGAGGGCGACAAGATCCTGTCCATCGCGCTCGGACTCATCGGAGAGCACTCCAAGGTCGCGGGACTCTGACCCGGTCGATATCACCAGGACAGGTCCGATCCGGTCGCCCCGCGCGGCCGGACCGGGGCGTCACCGACTCCACATTCGCTCAGGGAACGCCAACCATGACCCCAGAAGAGCTCAAGGCCCTCGAAAAATCCGTCAAGAAGGCCAAGCGCATCGCCTCGGAGAAGGCCAGCGAGCTGCACGACCTGGTCGAGGACCGCTTGCCGGGCGCCTATGAGGAGATCCCGGCCATCGCCCAGGCGACCTACGACGCCTGCAAGGCATGGGCCGATGCCAACGCGCAGCTCGCCGCCGCTTCGGCGGCGGCATCCAACTAACCCTTTCGATCATCATCACGCAAGGCGGCACATGCGGTGTCGCACTCGGAGAGAATCATGTCCGTCATCACAGGTCTTACCCGCGGAGGCGTCGAATGGACGCCGTCCTTCGTCATCGCCCTCAACCAGAGCAAGTGCATCGGCTGCGGCCGCTGCTACAAGGTCTGCCCGCGCGACGTCTTCGAGCTGATCGATCGCGACGATCTCGACGACGACGATTTCGAGGACATGGACGACGATTTCGATGACGAGGCGCCCGGCATGGTCATGAACCTGAAGGACACGCTCGACTGCATCGGCTGCGAGTCCTGTTCGCGCGTCTGTCCCAAGGGCTGTCTGACCCACGAGCCCCAGACCGTCGCCGCCTGATCCGCCCCGGCATGCGCCCGAGCATCCTCGCTCGGGCCAGCGTGACGATGCCGCCATTGCCCTCCGCTGAAAGCTGACGACTGGAGGCTGGCGGCCAATAACATTGACCCGCACGCCCCCGGCTGCTAGAAACGGCGCCGTTCCCATCCCAGCCATGGTCGACGGACTTCATGCCTTCCCCATCTCAGCCTCTCGACCATCATCCCTGGCCAGCCCCGGTCGCGTTGGTGAGCGGCGCCATCGCGGTGCTGGGATTCGCGCCCTTCTCCTGGTTCCCCGTCGCGATCCTCGGCATCGCCCTGCTCTACGAAACCTTGGCGGGCACCTCGCCCCGACAGGGCTTCTGGCGCGGCTGGCTGTTCGGCGTGGGGCTCCTCGGCTTCGGGGTCTTCTGGATCCGCATCAGCCTCAACGAATTCGGCAACATGGACGCCTGGGTCGCGCACCTGCTCACGGCCCTCTTCATCGGTCTCATGGCCCTCTATTACGGGCTGGCGGGCTGGCTGATCGCGCGACTGGACACAGGACGCAGCTGGGCCGGCCCCGTGCTGACACTGCCCTCCGTCTATCTTCTGACCGAATGGCTCCGGGGCTGGCTCTTCACCGGATTCCCCTGGCTGAACCTCGGCTATACCCAGATCGACGGACCGCTCGCGGGCTATGCGCCCCTGGCCGGCGTCTATGGGGTCACCCTGGTCGCCGCCCTGTCGGGCGGTCTTCTCTGGACGCTGATCCGCCGGACCGGCCGAGAACGCGCCCTGGCGGGCATGGCGCTCGCCGCCATCTGGTCGGGCGGAGCGGCGCTCCAGCAGGTGGAATGGACCCGCCCGGCCGGGCCTCCGCTCGAGGCCAGCGTCCTGCAGGCCAACATCCCTCAGTCCATCAAATGGACGCCAGAGGGCGCCCTCATGATCGCCCGGACCTACCTGGAACTCACCCGCGATCATCTGAAATCGGACCTCATCGTCTGGCCAGAGACCGCCCTGCCCGATTTCCTGCACCAGGTCCGCGAGCCGCTCATCGAGCCGCTGGCCGAGCGCGCCCGCGCCGAGGGTGCCGAGATCGTGCTCGGCATCCCCGTCCTCGACGCCGAGCGGTCGCGCTATTACAACGGGCTCCTCAGCATCGGCAGCCACGAGGACCTCTATGCCAAGCGCCACCTGGTCCCATTCGGCGAATTCATGCCGCTCAAGGAATGGCTCGGTCCCCTGGTCGAGCTGTTCGAGGTTCCCATGTCCGACTTCAGCCCGGGCGAGGCGAAACGGCCGCTGCTCCGGGTCGGCGATCATCTGGTCGGGGCCTCCATCTGCTACGAGGACGCCTTCCCCGCCGAGATCGTCCAGGCCATGCCCGAGGCCGAGTATCTGATCAACGTCAGCAACGATGCCTGGTTCGGCGATTCGCTCGCGCCCCATCAGCATCTGGAGATCGCGCGCATGCGCGCCCTGGAGAACGGACGCGATCTGGTGCGCGCCACCAACACGGGTGTATCGGCCATCATCGATCACCACGGCCGGCTGGTCGCGACCCTGCCCTCCTTCATCCGCGGCGGGGCCAGCGCCGAGATCCAGCCGCGTCAGGGCGCGACGCCCTTCGCCCGCATGCACGACCTGGCCGCGATCGCCCTCGCCCTGGGCATGCTCGGCCTGACACTGGCGATTCGACGCCGCCAGCCGCTCTGATCACGCCGAATCGCCCCGGCCGAGCCGATATGCAACGCAGGTTGTCGCATTCGAGGCGCTGGCGGTTATCATTGAGGCTTCATTCGCCGGTGTAGGATCTTCTCGTGCAGGCCCTGATCATATTCTTCGTCGAGCTCTGCCTGCTGCGTCGCCCCCCGCAGCATCTACCCGCATCCGAGGTCCTACTCGGCATCGTCCTCGTGACCGATCTCTTCACCGGCATGCTGGTGGGCATGACCGCCAGCCTCAGCTGGCTGGAGAGCTTCCTGCAAAGCCTGGTCGAGATCCTGCTGATGATGAGCGCGCTCTATCTGGCACTCAGGCAGCTTCGGCTCGCTACGCGCTTCGTTCAATCGGCCACCGCGCTACTGGGCAGCGGCACCCTGCTCGGACTGCTCGCGCTGCTTCCGCTCAGCCTCGACCCCACCGGCAGCGACGAGACCGATCTGGCGGCGCTCGGCGCCTTCCTGCTGCTCTCGCTCGTCATCTGGGGCATCCTGGTCACCGGGCACATCCTGCGCCACAGCTTCAGCATCACCCTAGGCCAGGGCGCGGCCATCGCCATCGCCTTCGAGATCTTCGCCGTCACCTTCGTGACCAGCCTCTTCGGCGGCGCCTGAGATCCGCGCCTCCCGGCTCACCCACCCCGAATTCGAACCCACTGGCTCCATCACAGGTCCAGACATGCATCTTCACATCCTTGGAATCTGCGGTACCTTCATGGGCGGTATCGCGCTGCTGGCGCGGGAACTGGGTCATCAGGTCACGGGCTCGGATGCCAACGTCTATCCGCCGATGAGCACCCAGCTGGAGGCGGCCGGCATCCGGCTCATGGAGGGCTACGACGCCTCCCATCTGGACCCGGCCCCGGACGTGGTGGTGGTCGGCAACGCCATGAAGCGCGGCATCCCGGCCGTGGAGGCCATGCTCGACCGCGATCTGCGCTACTGCTCGGGCCCCGAATGGCTGCATGAGAATCTGCTGCGCGACCGCTGGGTGCTGGGCGTCGCCGGGACCCACGGCAAGACCACGACCTCCAGCATGCTGGCCTGGGTGCTGGAGGATGCGGGGCTGCAGCCAGGCTTCCTGATCGGCGGTGTCCCGCTCGATTTCGGCCTCTCCGCCCGGCTCGGATCCGCACCCTTCTTCGTGGTCGAGGCGGACGAGTACGACACCGCCTTCTTCGACAAGCGCTCCAAGTTCGTCCATTACGGTCCCAGAACCCTGATCCTCAACAATCTGGAGTTCGACCACGCCGACATCTTCGACGACCTGTCGCAGATCCAGCGTCAGTTCCATCACCTGGTGCGCACGGTCCCTGGCAGCGGTCTCATCCTCCATCCGGGCCGCTCGGCCGCCCTGGATCAGGTGCTGGGCATGGGATGCTGGACGCCGCGCGAGTCCTTCGGTCCGGACGGTGACTGGAGCGCCGAGCTCCTCGAGGCCGACGGATCCGAGCTGCGGGTGCTGTTCAAGGACGAGGAGATCGGAACCCTCGCCTGGCAGCAGACAGGTCTGCACAATGTCGAGAACGCACTCGCCGTCATCGCCGCCGCGCGACACGCGGGCGTCCCGCCCGAGACGGCGATCGAGGCGCTGGGACGCTTCAAGGGGGTCAAGCGGCGCATGGAGCTCCGCGGCGAGGTCAAGGGGATCCGCGTCTTCGACGACTTCGCCCACCACCCCACCGCCATCGCCACCACCCTCGACGGCCTGCGCCGCCAGGTCGGCGACCGGCGCATCCTGGCCGTGCTCGAACCGCGCTCCAACACCATGCGGCTGGGCGTCCACAACCAGGAGCTCGCCGCCTCGCTCGCCAAGGCCGATCAGGTCTTTCTCTACGCCCCGTCGGACCTGGGCTGGGACGCCTCCGCCATCTTCGCCGGACAGGGCGAGCGCGTGGCCGTGCTGGACTCGATCGACGCCATGGTGACCCGGATCGCGGCCGAGAGCCGGCCCGGAGACCAAGTCCTGGTGATGAGCAACGGCGGATTCGGCGGCATCCACCAGCGTCTGCTGGATGCCCTGCAGGGTCCGGCGTCCGCCTGAGCGGCGCGACAGACCCGAGCAAGCCGATCGATGACGGACCCGCTCCAGCCCAACAGAGTCACGGTCGCCATCACGGGCGCCTCCGGTGCCAGGTACGGTCTGAGACTGGTCGAGTGTCTGGCGGCCGCCGGGATTCAGGTCGACCTGCTCATCTCACAGGCCGGGCAGGTCGTGCTGAAGATGGAGGCCGACCTCGAGGTCCCGTCGCGACCCGCCGAGGCGGAAGACTTCTTCCGCAAACATTTCGGTTCTCAGCCAGGACGCATCCGGGTCTTCGGCCGCCAGGAGTGGACGGCCCCAGTGGCGAGCGGCAGCAACCCGCCCGACGCCATGGTCGTCTGCCCATGCACCTCGGGGACGCTGGGACGCATCGCCGCCGGTCTCTCCTCGTCACTGATCGAGCGCGCCGCCGACGTGGTCCTCAAGGAGCGCAGACCGCTGCTGCTGGTGGTGCGAGAGACCCCATTCAGCAGCATCCATCTCGAGAACATGCTGCGTCTGACCCAGGCCGGCGCCGTCGTGATGCCGGCCAGTCCGGGGTTCTACCACAAGCCGACCAGCGTCGAGGCCATCGTCGACTTCATGGTGGCCCGCATTCTGGATCATCTGAGTGTGCGGCACGCGCTCATGCGGCGCTGGGGGGAATGAGACGCCGCCAGGCGGCGTCCGGGGGGCTGCATCAGGCCGCTTCGCGGTCCTCGCCGATCAGGAGGGTGGTGTCATCCAGATAGACGTGCTTCGGGATGACCAGATTGGTCGGAGCCGGCACGTTCTTGAAGACGCGCGCGGCCAAATCGAAACGCGACCCGTGACAGGGACAGAAGAATCCTCCCTTCCAGTCCGACCCCAGATCGTCCGCGCCGAATTCGGGCCGATAGGTCGGCGAACAGCCCAGATGGGTGCAGATTCCGATCGCCACCAGATATTCCGGCTTGATCGATCGGGTCGGGTTCTGGCAATAGCTCGGCTGCTGGGGCACCTCGGAGCCCGGATCCACCAGTTTGGGATCGTTGCTCGCCAGCGCCGCCAGCATCTCGGGCGTGCGGCGGACCACCCAGACCGGTTTGCCGCGCCACTTGACGCGCAGCAGCGCGCCCGGCTCCAGCTTGCCGATGTCGGCCTCGACCGGGGCACCGGCGGCCTTGGCGCGTGCGCTCGGATTCATGGAACCGATGAAGGGAACCAGGGCGAAACCGGCACCCACGGCACCGACCAGACTTGTCGCGGCGATCAGCACGCGCCGCCTTTCCTTGCTCTCAACTTCTTCGTTCATGGATTCGCTCCTGACCGAAACAGACGCGCCAATCGAGCGGACGACTGTTGCGGCCGATTGGGTCATGGTTGGATCTACGAGATAAATGCTCGATTGAGAAGCATTTTCCCCCATTAACCAACCAAATTACCCTGACATTTATCAATCGGGGGAGAGCAGGATTTCGATGAGGCGCCAAGGCGAAACAGGGGCTCGAATGAACAAAATCCCAACTGGACACACAAGCCCCATCCATCCATGACAAACCCGGCATCGACGATATATGAGGATGCGATCGGAGATTCGATAGCACCATCCCGAGCGGGTGACCAAGACCTAGAAGGCTCTCGCGGTACAACCGAGCCAATCGTCCCAATCGACCAGTGTGACCACTGAAATCCCGTTTGGTTGCCGACCGGCATGCCCCGCAGATGGATGCCGGGATGGAAGACGCGATCAGCGTCTCGCGCTTCCCAGGGTCATGACGACGCCCCGGATCAACACGGGGATGCCGAGGATCTGGATCAGATGGAAGATCCCATTGTGGTCGAATTCCCAGATCAGTCTGAACCTCATGGCACCTTGCGCCTGCGCGACCGCGGCGACGATGGTGATGGCCAGCCCGACCGCGATCATCCAGAAGCCCGTATCGGCGCGACGCCAGGCGAGATGGACATAGATGCCCAGGGCCGACGCCATGACGACGCCTTCGTAGAGAATGACCTGGAGAAAGGTACCGCCCAGCAGGTAGAGGGAGGCATAGACCCCCAACCCCAGAGCCAAGAGCAGCGGACCGAGCCTGAACATCCAGGTCGGGCCGAGCCGGTCCAGTATCGCGGCCATGCCGAAGCAGGTGATCAAGAGGATCAGCAGGAGATTCAGGACACGCCACAGGTCTTCGTGAACCTCATCCGTCATGACCAGTCCATGAGCGCCCGCGCCCAGCACTCCCGAGACGGCCAGCAACGCCAGCATCCCGATCCAGAGCCCGCGTTTCCAGGTCTGATCCGTCCCGGTGCGCAACAGCCACAGGATGGCGAAGAGCGAAACCAGGGTCAGGACCAAGTCCGTGACCGCCGTGGTCATTTCGGTTTGAGATTGGACGAAGGTCATGGTTGCCTACCTCGATGAGTGAGGAACGGGGAATCGCGGGATCGGGCGAGGACGCCTCGCGCCTGCCGGACTGCCGAGCCGGCACCGCATCACAGCAGCCCGAACCAGAAGGCGCAGCCGCCGACGAAGAAATGGAGCAGGGTGACTCCGAAGATATTGGGGTTGCGCAGATAGAAGAGCCCGAAAACGACCCCGCTCACCAGCGTGAGGGCCACGGCCGAAAAACCGAAATGCAGATGGAAGAGCCCGAACAGGGAGGACGTCAGCAGAACCGACCTGACGCCTTTCCGATCGTCGAGGAAGCGCTGGAAGGCCGTCTGCAGGAATCCCCGCGCCACCAGTTCCTGAAAGAAGCTGTGGATCAGATAGCCGAAGGTGGGCAGGGGCTCGAATTGTCCCGGATGCCCGGGCAGTGCACCGAAGTGATAGAGGGTCAGGGCCAGGATTGCGACCAGACCGGCGAAGGCCACCGAGATCAGGATCCCTTCCTTGAGCGAGCGAGAGAGTCCATCCGCGCTCAATCCAAGGTCGCGCCAGCTCAGCCCCATCGCCCGGATGGCGAAGAATGACGGGACCAGGAGCACCACCAGATAGCCCCAGGCGAAGGCTGGGGTGTAGATATCGAAATCGACGATGGAACGGGCGATGAGATTGTTGACGATCGTGCCGATCGACATCACGCCGAGCGTATAGAGGAAGAACCGGCCGAAGAGCTGTCTGACCCGGACCTGCTCCAGCTTCTCTTCGAGCAGACGCACCTGCTCGCTGACATCGGCGACGACCGCCACGACACCGACCGGCTCCCCGCCCTCGCCGACGAGCAGGCTGGTCCGGACGACCAGATGATAGCGGTCGCCATTCCCCCCCAGGATCTGGATCTCGGCGGTATGGGGCGTCGCCGGATCGTAGATCGCCTGCAGAATGCAATCGTTCAGATCCTCGAGGTCCACCCGGTCGATGAAGGTCTGGGCGAAGCTGCGTCCCAGCACGTCCCCCGCGCTCACCCGCAGCAGCCGCTCCGCCGCCGGATTGAGCATGATGATGGTCCCGGTGCGGTCCATCGACATGACCGCGTCCCGCATACTGGATACGGTCTCGCGGGCCAGCAGATCGGATATTTGGATATCGTCGCTCATCGGCTTCCTATCGTCGTTGTGGGCGTGCGAATCGGGCCCGGTCCCATGCTCGCATCAGAGGGGCTCGCTTCGATCCGGCGGCCACCGGTTCTCCAATAGCCGGTCGATCGCCGACTCCCAGCTCAGGCTCGTCTCCAGCGGATCGGCTGCGGGCTGGTGGGTCAGCGCAAATCGAAGGCACGCCTGAAACCCCTCGGGCGAGTCGTAAATCAGGGCGTTCTCGAACGGATAATAGGGCTCGTTGCTGACATCCCTGGGCAGGATCACGAATTTGCGCTGCCCCAGGGCCTCGGCCGTGGTGGTGCAGAGCCCCTCGCTCCGGGACGGGTTCACGAAGATCTTGTAGGGCGCGATATCCTGGGCGGGCCGCGCGGAAAGTCCCTTGAAACGCAGACCGACCCCGCGCGCTCGGGCATGGTCCCCGATCGCCTCCCGGTCTCGGCCCGCACCGAAGACATCGACCTCGGGGTGCTCGTCCGCGGCGAGCAGGTCGATCAGCTCGCGAAAGCCCTTCTCCCAGATCAGCTTGCCCATGAAATAGAGTCCGCCGTCTCCCCCCGCCCGGCCGGCGTGGGCGAAAAACTCGGGATGGATGCCGCTGCTCAGGAATCGGCGGGCGTTCGGCAGACCGCAGATGCTGTTGCCAAGCACGATCCAGTCGTCGCAATGACGCCGGGTCAGCCAGCGGTCGTAGCGCTCCAGAAGGTCCGCGACCCAGGGCGCGGCGGGCAAGGCATGGGCACAGTAATAACGATAGTTGGTCAGCAGGATCCCGGTGATGCGGGGTGAGACCCGGCGATAGTCGCTCCAGGGACGTGTCCAGTTCAGATGCTCCGGCTCCTCGAGGATGAGCCAGTCGCACACGCGCAGACGCCGCGGAAGGGAGCAGGCGGGCAGAATGGAGCCGAGCGAGGCTCGATATCTGGCGGGATAGAAGACCAGATGCAGGCCCGGACACCCGGGCTCCGGCAGACTGGAGCGGATATGGGCCGCCTGATCCTCCTCGCTTGCGAAGATGCGGCCCTCGCCGAACAGCGCGGGCTGCTGCTCGGGCGGAATCCAGGGCAGATGGAGCTGGACGTCCAGCCCGCAACGGGCCAGGTAGAAGGCGCGCAGCAGGGCCAGGACGGCCGTCCCAGTCCGCCAGGGAAGCGCGGCGGTTGCAACGATATCGACAGTCTGGAGCACGCCTTGGATCGCCCCTTCGAAGTAGTGGCACGCGGCGAAATCCGTGTTTCACTCGGCCATATCCGCCCGAGCGGCTATATTAAGCCGCTCGGCGGGGATCCTTCCAGGAGGTGATGGCGGATGTTTCGAGCGCTCGTGGTTCGCGGAGACCGGCGCAGACTGGATGGCATCGCGAATGCGGTCGTACCGATGCTCCCCGATGGGGATGCCTCGCTCCTGGACGTCGGATGCGGCAACGGCGTCCTCGCCGCACGCCTGCAGCAGCGCAAGCCCGATCTGCGCATCGAGGGTGTCGACGTCGCCGTGCCGCCCGACGGTCGCATCCGGTCATCGGTCTACGACGGGCGCACCCTGCCTTTCCCGGACGACGCCTTCGATCTGGTGCTGTGCGCGGACATGCTGCACCATACCGACAACCCCCAACGGATGCTGAGGGAAGCGGCTCGCGTCGCCCGCTCCTGGGTGATCGTCAAGGATCACGTCGTCGAGACCCGGTGGCAACGCCTAACCATGACGGCTCTCGATTGGATCGGCAACGTCGGCACCGGGGTCCCCATGCCGTTCAACTTCCTCTCATCCCAGCAGTGGCGGGATGCCTTCGGGCGGGCCGGGCTTCGGATGGAGGAAGAGAGGAGCGGACTCCGCTACTGGTTCTGGCCGCTGACCGAACTGGTCGACCGCGACATGCATTTCGTCGTCAAATTGCGGCCAACGCGACCGGCATCCATCGCCGAATCGAGCGAGTCACATCACCCCGATCCGGACGCTTGATCTTTGTTCCTGCAAACAGCATCATCGGCCGCATGCGGATCGAACGCCCTCGGGCATGCGATCGGCGCCCCGAACACGAATGCAGCTCGGATCAATGGGAGTCGGCCCGATAGGTGCGCACAGATCTCACGTCCTAGTCGTCTACACCGAAGCGGGCGGCGGCCACAAAGCAACCGCAGAATGCATGCGCGACCTGCTCGAGCGAACCGGCCGCTATCGGGTAACGCTGGTCAATCCATACCGCGAGATCCATCCGCAGCTCGACGTCTACGCACGCTGGACCCCCTACGACGGCGAGCGCATCTACAACGAACTGATCATCAGGGACGGACGCACCGGCCCCTTCTGTCTCGCCTATTATGCGATCATCATGGCGAGCGTCGTCATCCAGGCACCGATCGGAAGACGCGCCTTTCGGGCCTATTTCGACCGTACCCGCCCGGACCTGATCATCTCCGTGCTGCCGCTGCTCAACCGGGTCATCACCGACGCGGCCAGGGACGCCCGTGGCCATCCCGAGATCCCGGTCGCCGTCCTCATGACGGACTGGCTGGAGGTCAAGCGCGGCTCTTGGTATCCCAGGGGGCGCGACTATTACGCGCTGTGCGGCACGGCGGCCGGCCGCGCGTCGCTGGCCGATGGGCGCCGAGGCGCGCGCCTCTTCCCACTGACCGGACTCTTGATCCATCCCCGCTTCCTGAACGCCCGGCTCCGTCCAGAGGATCGCGCCGCCGAGCGCTCCGCCTTGAATCTCGATCCCGCCCGCCCGACAATCTGCTTCCTCTATGGCGCTGGCGGGAATTGGCGTATCCGCGACCTGGCGTTGAAGCTGCGTGAAGATCCGTTGCCGATCCAGGCCATCTTTCTCTGCGGACGACATCAGGCACTGACCGAGGAGCTCGCAGCGATCGACTGGCCCTTTCCCGTCGTCATCGAGGGTTTCACGCGAGAGGTCCACCGCTTCCTGGGGCTCGCCGATCTCTTCGTCGGCAAGCCCGGCCCTGGCAGCGTGAGCGAAGCGCTGGCGCTGGGGCTGGGATTGCTGCTCGATCGCGCCACCGCGCTCCCCCAGGAGCAGGCACTGGTCAAATGGCTCGACCGCGAGGGACTGGGCCAGAGCTTCAGGCGTCCCGATCAATTCGTCGCACTGGTGCGAAAGGCGTGCGGAGCGGAGAATATGGCACCTTTCCCCCCGCATCCACACCGAGGACCGGGGACCAACCGCGCCGCCGACGAGCTGCCCGGCGTGATCGATGAAATCCTGCGACTCGGCCCTCCGCCATGAGGCTGGCCGAGCCGCCACCGGGCACCACCGAGGACGCCATGGCGTTTTCAGCCGGTGCCGCCGTCTCGCCGACCCAAAATCTCACCGACCTTGAATCATGGAGTGACACGAGATGAGTCTTACGTCGAGCAAACAGTCGGGTGTGCTGGTCATGATGCCAGGGTCTCGACTGGACACCCAGACCGCCCCCGAGGCCGACGCGCAGATCGCCGCGGCGATCGCAGGGGGCGAAACCCGCATCCTGATCGACTTCGCCCAGACCCGGTACATCTCGAGCGCGGGCCTGCGGGTCCTGCTGAAGGCATCCAAGCAGCTTGGCAAGGTCGGCGCCTTCGGACTCTGCAACGCCAATCCGCAGATCCGAGAGGTGTTGGATATCAGCGGCTTCGCAACCATCATGCACTGTTACGGCGGCCTCGACGAAGGTCTCGAGGCACTGACCTCGCCCTGAATTCGCTCGCATCGGCCGGCGCACGCACGCACCCGACCGCAAGGCACGGCGATCGACGAGCCTCTCCGATTCCACGCAGTTCTGGACCGCAGACCGGATCATGACTGACGACAGAGCACATCCCCAACCTCCGGCCGGGCCGACGGATCGGTGTCTGCAGATGACGCTGAACAACCGTGCGGAGGATCTCGGCGCGGCCCTCCTGAAATTGGAGGCATTTCTGGAACGGACGGACACCAGCCCCAAGCTCGGCTATGCCATTCAACTGGTCTTCGAGGAACTCGTCACCAATATCATCAAATATGGCTACGACGACCAGGATCTGCACCAGATCCATGCCGACATCAGCCTGGGGCCTCCGACCGTCCTGACCATCGAGGACGACGGACACCCCTACGATCCGACCACCCAGGCCGAGGAAGTGGATACGCTGGCCCCCCAAGAAGAACGCCAGATAGGCGGTCTGGGGCTGCATCTGGTCCGAGCCCAGACGACCTCCATGCGTTACGCGCGAACCGCCCGCCTCAATCGGCTCGAACTCGTCTTCGCCGAATGACGATCGCCGCTCCAAGGATGCGAACGGCGCATGGATCTCGGCGTCAGCGAGTCGCCGTGTCGGGATTCGCGGACACGATTATTGCGGCTCGAATCACACATGGGGCCGCAGGGCGGCCACGAAACGCTCCATCGCGCTTCAGCCGCCTGCCATTGCACGGTATCATCCCCGCGCAAACCGTCAAGAGATCGCGGACCTTCCTCTCGGACATCCTCCCTGAGACTTTCCGCAATTGCCATGATCGTCATGGCTGCCAGGGTGGCGCGACACCTCAGCGCATGCATTCGACTCCAACGCTTGCAGCGCGCCCGCGGCCATAGAGGACGCCTCCGAGGTGTCTATACCCATGGGTCCTTTGGGGACAGGGTCTACACATAATGATCACGAACCCATTGCCCTCGGCGTACAGCCTCTGAACATGCGTATCGAACCCCATGACTCCTGATCGACACGACGCGAGCGACTCGAGCCTGCATGCCGTCGAGAATGGAGATGACTCGGCGCTGGCCCAGCCCACCGCCCAGGCGCCCCGCGCTCCCGTCGCCTCGACGAATCTGTTCCGGAATTTCAATCGTCTGATCGGCGTCGCCTACGGGGCGCTCCTGATCGTGCTCACCCTCTTCTTCGCCTATCTGTTGCACCGCAATCTGCAGGAGGAGATCGGGCTGATCAAAGGGGATGTGGCCCGACATGGACAATTCTTCGAGTTCGTGCTGAGGGCATCCGCAGATCAGCTCGAAACCTTTCGCATGTCGACGTCCTCGACGGACCAGGAACAGTCTCCGGCCACCGCCGAGGCGATTCTCGACCGCCCCCCGGGCGCCTGGCTGCGAGAGGATGCCGAGCGCGGCATTTTCCATCTGGACGCCCTGCCGAACAGAGATTCCGCGGGCAATCTGATCGGATTGGGATCGCTGCACGGCCGCGATGCCCAGTTCTACGACGACCTGGACACCGCCCTGCGTCTCAACGGCGAATGGAGCTCGCTCATCTTCACCCTGCCCAACGCAGCCGAGGCACGCTTCGTCACCGTCGACAGCTTTCAGGCGATTCTGCCCTGGCGCCCATCCATCGAGCTGACCTTCGACCCGGAGATCTACGACAGCCCGGTCTGGACCATGGGACAGCCCGCGACCAATCCGGATCGACAGAAATACTGGGCGCCCGTCTATTTCGCGGGTCCCGAGCGCGGGCTCCTTGCGCCGGTCGCCGCCCCCGTTCACGATGGAGAGCGATTCGTCGGCATCCTCTCGATCGACGTCAGCATCGATTATCTCAATCGCATCAACGCCGATTTCAACTATCCCCTGGGAATCACGCTGCTGGTCGATCAGCGCCGCCAGGTACTGACGCATCCGGAACTCTTCGCCAAACCGCTGCAGGTCGACAGGACCCAAGATCTCGCCCAGGCCCTGCCGCCGGAGCTCGCCAGCGAAACGGAGCGTCTGCTGCGGCTTCCCCCGGGCACCCCCACCCACCTGAACGGCTACCTGGTGATCCGCTACGGCCTGGTCAGCGCGCCCTGGTCCCTCTTCTATCTGGTCCCACTCTCGGACCTGCGCATGGCGGTGGCCTCCGACATGGGCGCCCACATGATCGCGGTCCTGATCGGCCTCGCCCTGCTCATGGGGTTGACCTATCTCCTGACCGCGCGCGAATTCGTCGGCCCGGCCGCCAAGCTGGTGGCGCACATCGCCTCCGAGTCGAACTTCGTCCCCACCACCATTCCGGTGGTGCCCAGCGGCTGGCGCCCCTGGTTCGAGACCATCACGCGCGCCTTCCGCGAATCGCTCCAGCTGGTCGCCCTGCGCCAGGAGCTGAGCATCGCGGCGAGCATGCAGCAATCCATCCTGCCCCGCCATTGGCCCCAGGATTCGCGCTATTCGCTCTGGGGAATGATGCGGCCGGCGCGCGAGATCGGGGGCGACTTCTACGATCATTTCGCCCTGCCGGGAAATCGTCTCGGTCTGGTCGTGGCGGACGTCAGCGGCAAGGGAGTCCCCGCCGGACTCTTCGCCATGGTGTCCAAGACCCTGCTGCGATCGGCCGCCATCAGGGGAGAGCTCTCGATTCGCGAGATGATGGCCGAGGTCAACGACGGGCTCGCCGAGGACAACGAGAACTGCATGTTCGTCACCCTCTTCTATGCCCAGTTCGATCCCGACACGGGTCGCCTGGACTATGTCAATGCCGGGCATCCGTCGCCTCTGCTGGTCCATGCCGACGGCACGGTCTCCGAGCTGCCGCTCACCCGCGGAATGGCGCTCGGGGCGCTGGAGGGACTCGGCTACGCCTCCGCCTCCATCCAGCTGTCTCCCGGGGACACGCTGCTGATGTTCAGCGACGGCGTCACCGAGGCCATGAACGCACGGCATGAGGAGTTCGGCGACGCCCGGCTGTCCGAACAGCTGCGCGGAAGCTCGCCGCGGAATCCACGCGAGGCCGTGGAGCGCGTCCTGACCGGCGTGGATCGATTCGCCAGCGAGGTGGAGCAGGCGGACGACATCACCTGCGTCGCGCTGCGCTATTGCAGCGACCAGCCTCCGCCCGAATGCCGAAATACGGATCGGCAGGAGGTCAGGACATGATCCCCGCCGGACTCGCCCGCACCCTGGCCTGGACGCTCGCGATCCTCACGGCGCTCCTCGCGTCGCCGGCGCGGGCCGACCTCCTCGCCGAGATCGAACAACGCGGCACCCTGATCGTTGGCGTCAAGGCGGACGTGCCGTCCTGGGGTCTGCTCGACAAGGCGAGCGGCCGCATCATCGGCCTGGAACCCGACCTCGCCAAGGATCTGGCCGAGCGACTGGGCGTCGATCTCGAGCTGGTCCCGGTCTTATCGGCCGACCGCGTATCGGCGCTCGAGAGACGCCGCGTCGACGTGGTGATCGCCACGCTCAACCAGACCCCCGAGCGCAGCAAGCAGCTGGCCCTCGTCTCGCCGAGCTACTACGAATCCGGCGCCAGCCTGCTGACACGCCGCAAGGACGGCTTCAACGACTGGTCCGAGCTGCGCAACCGGCGCATCTGCTCGCGTCGCGGATCCTTCTACAACCGCCCCATCGCCGTCGAGTACGGGGCCGATATCGTGGCCCTCTACAGCGCCGAGATCGCCCTGGCTGCGCTGCGGGACGGACGTTGCGACGGCTTTCTCGGCGACACGGCGGTGTTCGGGTTGATGCTGCAGGACCCGGCGATGGCCGCGCGCTACGAAATGACCCTGCCGGCACTCAATCCGACGGGCTGGGCGGTCGCGCTGCGCCGGGAAGAGCGCGGCGGCCGACTGGAGAATCTCATCTCCGAAACCATCATCGATTGGCTCAGCAGCGGGCTGATTGGACGACTGGAGGACAAATGGGGCATTCCACGCTCGGACTTCAGCCGCCGAATGGAGGCCTACTGGAGCGAGCACTCACAGAGGAAGAACCACTGATGCCAACAGCCTTCGGCAAGACCAGGGCATCGGGATCCGTGCCCGGACGAGGCCACTGGCACCTGATCCTCGGGCTGATTCTGGCCGGCCTGACACTGGTCGCAACGGCCCGGCCCGGTTCCGCCCAGGAGCCCTCGTCGGCGGCCGAGGGTCGCCCGGATCTGGCCCCGGATATCGCGCGAATCGTCGATCGAGGTGAGCTGATCGTCGCAATGGCCGACATGAACACCCCGCCGTTCTTCTACCGGCAGGGCGATGATCTCGCGGGGCTCGAGGTGGACATGGCCAGGGAGCTGGCCAGAGAGCTTCGGGTCGGAATCCGCTTCGACCGCAGCGCCAAGACCTTCAACGACGTGATCGACGTGGTGGCCGGAGGGAAGGCCGATCTCGGCATCAGCAAGCTGTCCCGCACCCTGAGCCGGGCCGGGAAGGTCCGCTTCTCGGACCCCTATCTGCGACTGCACCACGCGCTCGCCTTCAATCGCCTGGCGCTCGCGCGGATGGCGATGGACACCCCCATCCCGAGCATCGTCCGCAATTTCCGGGGATCTCTGGGCGTGATCGCCGATTCGTCTTTCGCCGACTTCGCCAAGCGACACTTCCCCCAGGCGAGCATTCGCACCTATTCCAGCTGGCCCGAGGTGGTCGCGGCCGTTCGCTCCGGGGAGGTCGTCGGCGCCTATCGGGACGAATTCGAGATCAAGCGCCTGATCACCAGCAATCCGACCATCGCCCTGACGCTGCGCACCGTGACGCTCACGGACCTGGAGGACACCCTGGGCATCGCCGTCGGCGCCGACTCGCCCGTGCTCCTGGATCTGGTCAATCTCTTTCTCGCCCAGCGCCAGGAGAAGCTCACCATCGACAAGGTCCTGGATGCGGTCAAACCCTATCGCAACAACCGACCGGCAGCGCCTTCCATGAACCCCATCCCTGACCTCGCGGGCATGGATCGGGATACAGACAGCAAGCAAGAGCGCGACCGTTAGCGAGACGCTCGCCTCATCGGATGACCAACATGCATGCGCAAAAAAAGCAGCCGCCACGCCGCCTGATCGACCTGGCCCTGAGTCCCTGGCTGATCCTCCTGAGCATGGGGGGAGGTCTGGCCTTCGGCACCTATATGCCCGAGATGTCGCTCAACCTGGGCTTCGTCGGAGAGGTCTATCTGGACCTGATGAAGATGGTCGTGCTGCCCTTCATGCTGTCGGCCGTCATTCTCAGCACCCAGCGTCTCATCCAGGAGGGCCGCAGCGGACGTCTCTTCGGCCGGCTCGTGATCGTGTTCGCCGGTTTCTCGGTCGTCTCGGTGCTGGTCGCGATCGGCATCATGCTCGTCATGCAGCCGGGCGCCGACCTGACGCCGCAGACCATGAGCAGTTTCGGCGAGATCGTCGGCGGCGACCTGGATTCGAACAACCTCTCCATGACGCTCAACGGCGAGGACCAGCAGTCCGAGTCCAGCGCCATGGGATTCGAACAGCTGCTGCTGAGCCTGGTGCCCTCCAACATCTTTTCCGCCCTGGTCAACGACGACACCCTCAAGATCCTGGTCTTCTCGCTGCTCATCGGTCTCGCCGTCGGCCATGTGACCAAGGACGCATCGGATACCTTCGGCAAGACGCTCGAGGCCCTCTACGAGGGCTGCCAGATGCTGATGCGCTGGATGACCTATCTGCTCCCGCTGGTCCTCTTCTGCATGACCGCCGGCCAGCTGGCCGAGACGGGCGTGGGCCCCCTGCTGGCCATGATGCAATTCGTGGCCGCCTTTTCGGCCGCCTCGCTCATCGTGCTGATACTGACCTTCTGGATCATCTGGTTCCGCGCCAACGTGACGCTGGGCCAGGCGGCCATGGCCATGAAAGGACCCTTCGCGCTCGCGGTCGCCACCCGCAACAGCGTCATCTGCATGCCGATCATGATCGAGTCGCTCATCGAGCGACTCGGCTTCGCGCGCTCCCAGGTCGAGCTACTGGTCCCGCTCAGCGTCTCGCTGCTGCGTATCGGCCCCATGGTCTATTACGCCTGCGCCACGCTCTTCATCGCCCAGCTCTACGGCATTCAGCTCAGCATCACCGAACTGGCCCTGGTGGTGACCGCCTCGGTGATGGCCGGATTCGCCTCCGCCGGCATGACGGGTCTGGCGGTCGTCTCGCTGATCGGCGTCTCGTGCGGCTATCTGGGGCTGCCCTTCGAGGCCGCCTTCATGCTGTTCCTGGCCGTGGACCCCATCTGCGACCTGCTGCGCACGCTGGTGCTGGTGCTCGCGAACATGGCGTCCGTGACGCTCATGACCACGCGCCCCGAGCCGATGCCGGAGGACGCATGCCCTGTCTAGGCGTACTCGGCGGCATGGGGCCGGCGGCGACCGTGGACTTCATGTCCAAGCTCGTCGCCCTGACCCCGGCCTCGCACGATCAGGAGCACCTTCCGGTCCTCGTGGCCAGCCTGCCTCAGATCCCGGACCGCAGTGCCGCGATCCTGGGACAGGGCAAGGATCCGCTGCCCGCGCTCCTCGAGGGTCTGCGTTTGCTCAATCAGGCCGGGGTGGGACTCATCACGATCCCCTGTGCCACATCGCATCATTGGTACGACAATCTGAGCGCGCAGAGCAAGGCCCCCATCCTGCATATCGCCCGAGCCACAGCGCAACGGATCGCACAGGGCGGGCATGCGATGCTTCTCGCCACGCGCGGAACCATCGCCTCGGGGTTCTTTCGCGATGAGCTGATCGCGCAAGGCATGACGGTCGAGATTCCGGATCCGGAAACGGAACAGATCACGGTCGACGACTGCATCCGTCTCGTCAAGGAAGGCAGGGCGCCATCCGCGAACCAGTTGATGGAACGATTGCTGGAACGGGCCGATGCGCGGGGAATCCGCACCTTCATCCTTGGCTGTACCGAGCTGCCGCTCGCCGCCCGAGGGATCGCCCGGGATGGTCTGACCCTGATCGACAGCACCCTGGAACTGGCACGCCAGGCCGTCGAGCACGGCCTGAGGCAGGGCTGGAACAGACAGCCGATCGTCGACGTCCCCATGATCGATCATCCTGGATGACCTATTCCCTGCGCAAGCGCGTCCTCGTCACCGGCGGAGCGGGCTTCCTCGGCAGCCACCTCTGCGAACGCCTGCTCGCCGATGGCCATGACGTGCTCTGTATCGACAACTTCTTCACCGGCACCAAGGAGAACATCGCCCACCTGCTCGACAACCCCTTTTTCGAGCTGATGCGCCACGACGTCACCTTCCCGCTCTACGTCGAGGTCGACGAGATCTACAACCTGGCCTGTCCGGCATCGCCGATCCACTACCAGCTCGACCCGGTGCAGACCACCAAGACCAGCGTGCACGGGGCCATCAACATGCTCGGTCTGGCCAAGCGATTGAAGGCCAAGATCTTTCAGGCATCGACCAGCGAGGTCTATGGCGATCCGGCCATCCATCCTCAGCCAGAACATTACTGGGGCAACGTCAACCCCATCGGCCCCCGCTCCTGCTATGACGAAGGCAAGCGCTGCGCCGAGACGCTCTTCTTCGATTACCGACGCCAGCACGGACTCCGGGTCAAGGTCGCCCGCATCTTCAACACCTACGGCCCGCGAATGCATCCGAACGACGGACGGGTGATCTCCAACTTCATCGTTCAGGCACTACGCAACGAGCCGATCACGGTCCACGGCGACGGGAACCAAACGCGCTCGTTCTGCTATGTCGATGATCTGATCGCGGGTTTCCTGCGACTGATGGACAGCCCGGATACGTTCGCAGGCCCCGTGAATCTGGGCAATCCCGAAGAATTCACCATGATCGAGGTGGCCGAGACCATTCGCAACCTGACCGGATCGCGCTCGTCGCTGGTGCAACAGCCGCTTCCGGCCGACGATCCTCGCCAGCGCAAACCCGACATCGGCCTGGCACGCTCGGCACTCGGCTGGGAACCCGAGGTGCCCCTAGGGGACGGGCTGAAACCGACCATCGCCTATTTCGAGCGGTTGCTAAGACGGGTCTAGCGACACCATCATGCCCGGCCCAGACCGCGCGCCATTTTTCGACGCCGACCTGAATCTCAACGCCGAAAGAACCCCCGCCCCCGCAAGAACTCCAGCAGTCCCTCGCGCTTCTTGCCCTGAAGCGCAGCGGCGGTGGTAACGGACCAGTTCCCCGAGCGGCGATTGGTCGGACGAGCGCTGTAATACTCGGCCATGCGCGCGTCGTAATCGGCCATGGTCTGGGGGAGCGGATCGCGATAGACGTCCTGATGCAGGATCACCTGACGCGGAAGACGCGGCTTGACCAGCGGATCGTCGGCCGGCCAACCGAGACAGAGGCCGAACAGAGGAGCCACCAGATCGGGCAGTTCCAGCAGCTCGGCGACCCGATCCGGATCGTTGCGGATCGCCCCGATGAAGACGCAGCCCAGACCCAGGGACTCGGCGGCCAGGGAAAGATTCTGCGCCATGAGGGCGACGTCGATGACCGAGGTCAGGGCGTGCTCGGAATAGCCCTCCAGCTCACCCTGGCCCGTTTCGCGACAGGCCGCATCGGCCCGTCTCAGATCGGCGCAGAAGACCAGAAACTCGGCCGCCTACTCGACCCAGCTCTGCCCTCCAGCGAGCGCGGCGATGGCGCTGCGCGACTCGGTCCGGATCACACGCACGACCGAGTAGGCCTGGATGAAGTTGGACGAGGCCGCCGACTGTCCGGCCTGGATCAAGAGATCGAGCATCTCGGGCGGAATGGAGGCGGAGGTAAAGGCGCGGATCGAACGGTGCGCCAACTGCTGGGCGATGACGGGAGAGGATACCGGACCGGAATACATGGGCGACGAGGCTCCCGAGGGATTGGAGAATGGGCAGGAGGGAGGCGGGATCGGTGCCGCGCCGACGGGACGCGGCACCGATTCGGATCAGCGCATATTCTCCTGCAGCAAACGGATGATGCGCTGGGCGCCCTCGGTGCGGTCGGGCTCGCCCTCGGCATCGAGCACGCTCACCCTGGATTCGGTATCGTTGCCCGTCACCTTGATCCGATACTGACGAACCTCGTCATCCTTACCCTTGCCGCGCCAGAAGGCCATGCGCGAGAAGAAGCCGGGTTTCTCCTCCTTCCCCGGAGGCGGCGCGGCCATGGTGGCCCCCGCATCCCGACCGGAATAGCGCACGTAGTAGAGGCCGTCCGACTGATTGCGGTCCTCGACCGCGAAACCGGCCCGATCGAGCGCCGTCCCGGTCAGACGCCAGGCGCGCCGGTATTCCTGCGGGATCACCAGCACGGGCAGACCGCCCTGGGTCTCGAGCCGACCCACGGGCGCCTGGGAGGCAGACCCGGACGGGGCCGAGGTCGCAGCGGCCGCGGTCCCCTGAGGCGCCCCCAGATAGACCATGAGACGCCTCAGCATCTCGGCCTCCTTCTCGGTATCCGTTCCGCTCGGCTCCCAGATGGTGCGGCTGCCGTCGCCGATGGCGTTGGTCACCAGCTTCTCGGCCATGCCGCGGTGGGTGAGATGGATATCCGTCGTCCCCGACTTCCGGCCCTCCTCGATGCGCAATGTGTACTGGTCGCGGGTGGAGGTCGAATAGACCCCCTCGACCACCTTGCTCATCATGCGGGTCACGAAGTCCTTGCGGATCTCGGCGCGGTTGTCGAGCCAGTCGGTGCGCATGACGCCGACCGCCGGATCCTGCTCGACCAGCAGAATGCCCTGCTGACGCCAGAAGTCCATCACCCGCGGCCAGACCTGACCGGGCGAGCCGTCGACCTGGAGCCAGCGGTCGTCGCCGCTGCGCTCGAGCTCGACGTTCGACGTCGTCGGCAGCACGTCTCCCCTGTCGGCGACCTGGCGGCGATGCTCGCGACTGCCGCTATATTCGGAGTAGGTCGTGGGCTCGCCGGCGGCACCCGGGATGTCCAGCGCGTCGTCGAAGGTCCCGGACGTCAGATCCGGCGGGACCTCCAGATTCTCGCTGGCCTCGCGCTGCTTCTTATAGACGAGACGCTGATCGGGAACGGCATCCTTGAGGTCGGTCGAGCAACCCTGGAACAGAGACACCAGGAATAGAACGGCCAGCGCACCGACGAATCCGAACTCGGGTCTCGAGACGGGCGACCTCTCATTCATGATGCCCAGCCTGTTGACAATACTCAACATGTTCACATTGCCGATCCTGTTCACATTGCTGTTCCTGAAAAACTCCCGTTGGGAAGGGCGTGCTCAGCGCAGGCCGGCCCGCTCCATCGCATGACGGACACGCGCATGGTATTCCTCGGAAAGCCGCGTCAACGGCAGACGGATGCCGCTCGGACAGAGCCCCAGCTCGGCCGCCGCCCATTTGACGGGGATCGGGTTGGATTGGACGAAGAGCTCGCGATGCAGCGGATCGAGCTCCTGATTGACGGAGAGGGCGCGCTCGCGATCCCCTGACAGCGCCGCCTCGCACATGAGGTGCATCTTGTGCGGCGCGACATTGGCGGTCACCGAGATGACCCCGTCGCCGCCGAGCAGCATGAAATCGCAGGCGGTCGCGTCGTCGCCGCTGTAGAGGGCGAAATCCGCGCCGCAGCCCTCGCGCAGAGTGGCCACCCGGCTCAGATCGCCCGTGGCCTCCTTGAGTCCGACGATATTCTCGACCTCGGCCAGGCGGACGACGGTCTCGGGCAGCATGTCGCAGGCCGTGCGCCCGGGGACATTGTAGAGGATCTGCGGGATGTCGACGGCCTCGGCCACCGCCTTGTAGTGCAGATAGAGCCCTTCCTGGGTGGGCTTGTTGTAATAGGGCGTCACCAGCAGGGCGGCATCGGCCCCGGCATCCTTGGCGCAGCGGGTCAGGGCGATGGCCTCGGTGGTCGAATTGGCCCCCGTCCCGGCGATCACGGGCAGACGTCCGGCCGCGAACTCGACCGTGCGGGCGATGACGTGGCAATGCTCGTCCTCGTCCAGGGTCGCGGACTCGCCGGTCGTGCCCACGGCCACGATCGCCGACGTCCCCTCGGAGACATGGAAATCGACGAGACGTTTCAGGCCGGCGTCGTCGATCCCACCATCCGGATGCATTGGCGTGATAAGCGCAACGAGGCTGCCGCGAAACATGCTCGAACTCCACTAAATGAATGCAAAGGGCGAAAGACCGCATGGTAGCTTGCGCGACCATCGGGACACAACCGAAGCAATCTGCAGAAGAACGGAGACGGAGAGTCCCCGGAGGGTCGCGATGGTCGGACCCGAGATCCGCGACCCCTTCACCAGGCTCGCTCCCCCGATCCGGCCATCGGATCGCATCAGACGAAGGCGGATTGACAGAGCGTCAGGAGCGCCGCCGGGAACATACCTAGGGCCAAAAGCGAGAGACCGTTGAACGTCATGGCAACGCGCACGCCGCCGGTCGTCGCCAAGACAGGGGCGTCCTCGGCGGGCTTGTCGAAATAGATGTATTTGACCACCCGCAGATAATAGAAGGCGCCGATGATGGAGAAGAAGACGGCGACCAGGGCCAGCCAGACCATGTCGATCCGCACCACGGCCTCCAGCACCAGCAGCTTGGCCATGAAGCCCACGGTCGGCGGCACGCCGGCCATGGAGAACATGACCAGCGCCATCATGGCCGCGTACCAGGGGTCGCGGTCGTTCAGCCCCTTGAGATCCTCCAGACGCTCGGCGTCGAAACCGGTCCGGCTGAGGATGATGAGGATGCCGAAGGCGCCGGTCGCCATGACCGCGTAGACGATCGAATAGAACATGGCCGCCGCATAGCCCTGATCCGACCCCGCGAGCAGACCCAGGAAGATGAAGCCCACGTGCGAGATGGTCGAATAGGCGAGCATGCGCTTGATGTTGGACTGGGCGATGGCGACCAGATTGCCGAGCCCCATCGAGAGCACCGCCAGGATGACCAGCATGTCGCGCCAGTCGGCGTGCAGGCCCTGCATGGCGTCGATCAGGATACGGACGGCCAGCGCGAAGGCCGCGATCTTGGGCGCGCTGCCGAGGATGAGCACAGCCGGGGTGGGCGCGCCCTCGTAGATGTCTGGCACCCACATATGGAAGGGCACGGCGCCGAACTTGAAGCCGATGCCGATCACCATGAAGACGATGCCGAACACCAGGACCTTGTTGGACATGCCCTGCTCGGCGATGGCCTGGGCGACCGGACCCAGCTCGATCGAGCCGGTGGCGCCGTAGACCATGGAGATGCCGTAGAGCAGCATGCCCGAGCCCAGCGCGCCCAGCACGAAGTACTTCATGGCCGCCTCGGCCCCGCGCTTGGAGTCGCGCTCGAAGGCGACCAGGGCGTAGAGCGACAGGGCCTGGAGTTCGAGCCCCAGATAGAGGGTGAGGAAGCTGTTGGCCGAGACCATGATCAGCATGCCCAGCACGGCGAGCAGGCCCAGCACGTAGAACTCGCCGACCAGCATGCCGCGGTCCTTGAGCCAGGGACGCGCGTAGATGAAGGCCAGCAGGCTGACGACGAGGATCGCGCCCTTGAGCAGATCGCTCATGGCGTCGCGGACCAGGTTGCCGTCGAACAGGATCTGGGTCTCGCCGCCCCCGACGAAGCCGGTCAGCAGCAGGGCGACCACCAGCCCCAGGAGCGACAGGCTGTGATTCAGCCCCTTGTTGCGCTCCTCGAGATAGAGATCCAGGACCAGCACCGTGCTCGCGGTCACCAGGACGGCGATCTCAGGCAGGATGGGCAGCAGATTGGCGGCGTCGAATGACATAGCTAGTTCCAATTCTCAATGGGGCATCGCCCGCTGAATCCGCGGGGGTCACTCCGAGCGCACGGCAACCGCCGCAACCGCCTCGGGGCGCATCAACTCGCACTGGCCGCGCTCGGCGTCGGGCAGTTTGCAGACGCTGACCTGGGTCACCAGGTTCTCGACCGTCGCGTGCATGACGTTCATCAGGGGCGCGGGCCAGAGACCCAGGGCCAGCACGGCGGCCGCCAGCACCCCCAGGTTGATCCGCTCGCGAATGTCCAGATCGGCCAGCGCGGCGACCTTCTCGTTCTTGACCTCGCCGAAGACCACCCGCTTGACCATCCAGAGGGTGAAGGCCGCGGCCAGGATCAGGGTCGTGGCGGCCAGGAAGGCCCACCAGAAGTCCGCCTTGAAGGTGGCCAGGATGACCATGAACTCGCCGACGAAACCGGAGGTCCCGGGCAGACCGGCGTTGGCCATGGCGAAGTAGACCATGAAGGCGCCGAACCAGGGCATGGTGTTGATGACGCCGCCGTAGTCGGCGATCTCGCGCGAATGGACCCGGTCGTAGAGCACGCCGACGCAGAGGAAGAGCGCGCCCGAGATGAATCCGTGCGAGATCATCTGCACCATGCCGCCCTCGATCCCCATGACCGAGCCGCTGTCGACGGCGGGGTTGGCCAGGATGCTGAAGACGATGAAGAAGCCCAGGGTCACGAAGCCCATGTGGGCGATCGAGGAATAGGCGATCAGCTTCTTCATGTCCTGCTGGACCAGCGCCACGAAGCCGATGTAGACGATGGCGATCAGGGACAGGGCGATGATGAGCCAGTCGAGCGAGGCGCTGGCGTCCGGCGTGATCGGCAGCGAGAAGCGCAGGAAGCCGTAGCCGCCGATCTTCAGCATGATGGCCGCCAGGATCACCGAACCGCCGGTGGGCGCCTCGACGTGGGCGTCGGGCAGCCAGGTGTGCACCGGGAACATGGGCACCTTGACCGCGAAGGCCAGCAGGAAGGCGATGAAGATCAGGGTCTGGGCCGTCATGCCGAGCTGCAGCGAATGGAAGTCCAGGATGCTGAAGCTGCCCGACTGGAAGTACATGTAGATCAGCGCGATCAGCATGAAGACCGAGCCGAAGAAGGTATAGAGGAAGAACTTGATGGTCGCGTAGACCCGGTTCGGACCGCCCCAGACCCCGATGATGATGAACATCGGGATCAGCATCGCCTCCCAGAAGACGTAGAAGAGCACCGCGTCCAGGGCCGAGAAGACGCCGACCATGATGCCGTCCATGATGAGGAAGGCGGCCAGGTACTGGGTCTGCTTGTATTTGATCACCTCCCAGCCCGCGATCACCACGAAGATGGTGATGAAGGTGGTCAGCACGATCAGCGGCATGGAGATGCCGTCGACGCCCAGGAAATACTCGACGTTGAAGGTCGGGATCCAGGGCGAGCGCTCGACGAACTGCATCTGCGCCGTCGAGGCGTCGAACCCGATCCAGAGTCCGAGACTCACCAGGAAGGTCAGGGTGGCGAAGGCCAACGCCGTCCATCTGGAGAGGTCCCTGGATTTCTCGCCATTCGCCAGGACCACCAGACCGCCGAGGATGGGCAGCCAGATGGTCAGCGTCAGCAGGGGGAAATCGTTCATTCGGAGTCGTCTCCCTTCGGCGTCAGAAGGTCACGAAGACCGTCAGCAGGCCGACCAGCCCGACGATCATCGCAATCGCATAGTGGTAGAGATAGCCGGTCTGCAGATGACGGGCCTGTAGCGCGAATCGACCGACCGTGCGCGCCGAGCCGTTGACCACGGCGCCGTCGATCAGGGCGCGGTCGCCCGTCTGCCAGAACAGACGTCCCAGGCGGCGTCCGCCGCCGGCGAAGACGCGCTGGTTGAAGTCATCGAAGCCGTACTTGTCCTGCAGGACGCGGGTGACGGGACCGCCCAGGGCCTGGAGCTGATCGTCGATGCGCGGATTCCATTTGTGGATCAGCCACCAGACGATCGTGGCCATGATGAGTCCGGTCATCGCCAGGATGAACGGCAGGCCGCCGAGACCATGATGCACGAACTCCGCCTGGCCGTGCCAGTTCTCGCGCAGATGGTGGAGCGTGTCGTGCTCGTGGGCGACGACGATGGGATTCCAGTCGCCCGACGCCCACCAGTCGCCGATCAGCATGGGCTCGATGGCGTACCAGCCGATGAAGACGGACGGAATGGCCAGCATCAGCAGGGGCAGGGTCACCACCCAGGGGGTCTCGTGCAGATGATGCTTGGTGTGCTCGTCCATGCGCTCCTTGCCGTGGAAGACCAGGAAGTACATGCGGAAGCTGTAGAGCGCGGTCACGAAGACGCCCGCGGTGAGCAGCAGCGACGCATAGCCCGAGCCCGTGACCTGCGAGGCATGGACCGCCTCGATGATGGCGTCCTTGGAGAAGAAGCCGGAGAAGCCGGGGAAGCCGATGAGCGCGAGCGTGCCGAGCAGGGCCGTCACCCAGGTGATGGGCATGTGCTTGAACAGCCCGCCCATGTCGCGGATGTCCTGCTTGTGGTGCATGGCGATGATGACCGAACCGGCGGCCAGGAACAGCAGTGCCTTGAAGAAGGCATGGGTCATGAGATGGAAGATGCCGGCGGCATAGGCCGAGGCGCCGAGCGCGGTGACCATGTAGCCGAGCTGCGACAGGGTCGAATAGGCGACCACACGCTTGATGTCGTTCTGCACCAGACCGATCAGCCCCATGAAGAAGGCGGTGGTGGCGCCGACGATCAGCACGAAGCTCAGCGCGGCCTCGGAGAGCTCGTAGAGCGGCGACATGCGCGCCACCATGAAGACGCCCGCGGTGACCATGGTCGCGGCGTGGATGAGCGCCGAGATGGGGGTCGGACCCTCCATCGAGTCGGGCAGCCAGACGTGCAGCGGAACCTGGGCCGACTTGCCCATGGCGCCGATGAAGAGCAGGACGCAGATGAGCGTCATGAGCGAGACGCCGCCGAAGAGATCGACCTGGGTCTCCGCATGCCCGGGCGCGGCGCCGAACACCTCGACATAGTCCATGGAGCCGAAATACATGCCGACCGCGGCAATGCCGAGGATGAAGCCGAAGTCGCCGACCCGGTTGACCAGGAAGGCCTTGAGGTTGGCGAAGATGGCGCTCTCGCGGGTCGACCAGAATCCGATCAGCAGATAGGACACCAGACCCACGGCCTCCCAGCCGAAGAACAGCTGCATGAAGTTGTTCGACATCACCAGCATCAGCATGGAGAAGGTGAACAGCGAGATGTAGCTGAAGAAGCGCTGGTAGCTGTTCTTGCCCGTGAGCGCGCCATGCGGCCAGTTGTGCTCGTCGTCGGCCATGTAGCCGATGGTGTAGATGTGCACCATGAGCGAGACGAAGGTCACGGTCGCCATCATGACCGCGGTCAGCTTGTCGATCAGGAAGCCGACCTCGAAACGCATGCCGTCCGAGACCATCCAGGTATAGACGGTATCGTTGAAGACGGGCTGATCGCCCCAGATGAAGCGCGACAGCACCCACAGCGACAGTCCCGCCGAAACGGCCACGCCGGCAATGGTCGCCCGATGCGCGCCACGACGGCCGATCCGGCCACCGAAGAAGCCGGCGACGATGGCGCCGATCAGCGGCGCGAGCACAATGGTCAGGTAGACGTTTTCCATTCGTTCGCTCTAATTCGCTCGTGTTACGACAGCCGCGACCCTAGCCCTTGAGGGCATCGAGGTCCTCGACGTTGATGGTTCTCCGGTTGCGGAACAGGACCACCAGGATGGCCAGGCCGATCGCGGCCTCGGCGGCGGCGACCGTCAGGATGAAGAAGACGAACACCTGCCCGGTCATGTCGCCGAGGAAGTGCGAGAAGGCGACGAAATTCATGTTGACCGCGAGCAGCATCAGCTCGATGCACATCAGCAGCAGGATGACGTTCTTGCGGTTGAGGAAGATGCCCGCGACCGAGATCGAGAACAGCAGCCCGCCCAGGACGAGATAGTCGGACAGTGCGATCATGATGTCTCTCCGCTTTCCGTGGTGGGGGACGCGCCGAAGGGTTCCTCGACCTCGGGCGCCATCTTGACCAGACGGATCCGGTCCGGTCCCTTCTTCACCCGGACCTGGCGCGCCGGATCCACCGACTTGTTGTCGGGGCGGCGGCGCAGGGTCAGGCGAATCGCGGCGACGATGGCGACCAGCAGGATCACGGCGGCGATCTCGACCGGATAGATGTAGATGCTGTAGAGCAGGATGCCCAGATCGCGCGTATTGGTGGCGTCGGCGGGCGCGGCGTCCGGCGGCGGAAAGGCCTCTAGGCCGAAGTTCGCCGGTCCCACGATGAGGAAGATCTCCACCGCCATCACGCCCGCGACCAGCAACCCGAGCGGCAGCGCCCGGATGAATCCGGCGCGCAGCGCCGCGAGGTCGACGTCGAGCATCATGACGACGAAGAGGAAGAGCACCATCACCGCGCCGACATAGACCAGCACCAGCACGATACCGAGGAACTCGGCCTCGATGAGCACCCAGAGTGCCGCGCTGCTGACGAAGGCCAGGACCAGGAACAGCACGGCATGCACCGGATTGCGCCGGGTGATGACCATCCCCGCCGCCCACAGGGTAATGAGCGCGAAGACGTAGAAGAGGAATTTTTCAAAGCCCATGATTCGTCCCGATTAGCGATAGGGCGCGTCGGCCGCGCGGGCGGCGGCGATATCGGCCTCGTACTGATCGCCGATCGCAAGGAGCTGGTCCTTGGTCATGACGTTCTCGCCGCGATTCTCGAAGTGATACTCGTAGACCCCCGTCTCGACGATGGAATCGACCGGACAGGACTCCTCGCAGAATCCGCAATAGATGCACTTGAAGAGGTCGATGTCGTAGCGCGTGGTGCGGCGCGTCCCGTCGGCGCGCGGCTCGGCCTCGATGGTGATGGCCAATGCCGGACAGACGGCCTCGCACAGCTTGCAGGCGATGCAGCGCTCCTCGCCGTTGGGATAGCGGCGCAGTGCGTGCAGGCCGCGGAAGCGCGGCGAAATGGGCGCCTTCTCCTCCGGGTACTGGACCGTGAACTTGCGGCGGAAGAAATAGGCGCCGGTCAGACGCAGCCCCTTGAACAACTCCACCAGCAAGAGGCTTTGGAAATAGTCGCGTGCGGTTTTCAGCATCCTCGTTCTCCCGGTCAAGCCGACCACCAGGGCGGCAGTCGGTAGACCACCGCGAGCGCCACGACCAGGATCCAGACGATCGTGATCGGGATGAAGACCTTCCAGCCCAGGCGCATGATCTGGTCGTAGCGGTAACGGGGAAAGGTCGCCCGCAGCCACAGGAAGACGAACATGAAGAAGAAGGTCTTGAGCAACAGCCAGTGGAAGCCGTCGCCGAGCAGCCAGAGATCCCCGACCCAGGCCTGCGGCAGCGGCGACAGCCAGCCACCGAGGAACATCAGCGACGTCAGGGCCGCGATGAGGATCATGTTGGCGTACTCGGCCAGGAAGAAGACGGCGAACCCCATGCCCGAATATTCGACGTGGAAGCCGGCCACGATCTCGGACTCGCCCTCGGCGACGTCGAATGGCGCACGGTTGGTCTCGGCCACGCCCGAGATCAGATAGACCCCGAACAGCGGCAGCAGCGGCAGCCAGAACCAGGTCAGGAGGCTACCCTGCTGGGCCGCGACGATGGCCCCTAGATTGAGGCTGCCGGCGGCCACCAGCACCCCGACCAGGGCGAAGCCCATGGCGATCTCGTAGGCGACGATCTGGGCCGCCGAGCGCATGGCGCCGAGCAGGGCGTAGCGCGAGTTGGAGGCCCAGCCGGCGATGATGACGCCGTAGACCCCGAGCGAGGTGAGCGCCAGGATGTAGAGCAGCCCGGCATTGATGTCCGCCAGGACCAGTTCCTCGTCGAAGGGAAACACGGCCCAGGCCGCCATGGCCGGCGCGATGGCGATCATGGGTGCCAGCAGGAAGAGCGTCTTGTCCGCCTTGGTGGGGATGACGATCTCCTTCATCATCAGCTTCACCGCGTCGGCGATGGGCTGCAGCAGCCCGCGCCAGCCGACGCGGTTCGGCCCGATGCGGATCTGGATATAGCCGATCACCTTGCGCTCGGCATAGGTGTAATAGGCCACCAGCCCCAGCAGGGGCAGCAGGATGGCGGTGATCTTCAGCAGAATCTGGATCACCAGCGGGAGTGCGTTCCAAAGTTCGGTCATCTTGGTCGTCTCGTCTCGCCAGTGGCCTAAGGGTTTTTCACGCGCTCGAGACTGATCGGCCCCATCAGCGGCCCGAGCGTCTCGCCGCCGGGCAGACCGCCCGGAATGCGCGCGCAGCCCATCGGCACGTGATCGTCGAGGATGACGCGGATACGCACACCCGACTTGCCTTGCTGCGCATAGAGTAGGGTGCCCGGACCGAAGCCATCCTCCGCCGCCTGCGCGGGATGCAGATAGACGGCGAATTCGCCGCGCGCCAAGGGCACCTCCTGCAGCGGCGCCGAACGTCGCGTCAAGGGGTCGAGCGCATAGACCGGGATGTTGCCGATCCGCGTCAGACCGGCCCGCGCCGGGCTCGTAGGCTCGGCCTCGCAGTCGCCGCGCGGGGCGTTGGCGTCGTACTGGACCTCGGCGCACAGGGCCGCCAGCTCGGACTGCACCTCGGCACCGTCGCGGTATTCGAAGCCATTCAGGTCCAGCAGGTTGCCGAACACGCGCAGCACCTTCCAGCCGGGCCGCGCCTCGCCGGGGGGCGGAACCGCGCCCTGAAAGCGCTGCCAGGTTCCGTTCGCGTTGACGAAGGTCCCCGAGGTCTCGGCGAAGGCGCCGATCGGCAGCATGAGGTCGGCGGCGCTGTCCAGACCCGGGCCGCGGAAGGCGGAGCAGGCGATGACGAACTCGGCCTCGCCGAGCGCCTCCGCGGCACCGGCCGCGTCGACCAGATCGCGATCGGGCTCGAAGCCCCAGAGCACCAGCGTCTTGAGGCTGCCGTCGAGCATCGCGGCAACCGAACGGCCCGGGGCCTCGCTCGGCTTGGCGCCGGGCAGACGATCCGGATGGGCGCCAGCCAGATAGGCGCCGACGCTGTTGGCCGCCGCGGGCAGATAGCCGACCCGGCATCCGGCCGCGGCGGCGATCGCATGGGCCAGGACCTTGATGAGGCTGTAATCGGGATGGGTCGCCGCCAGCGCACCGAGCAGCACGACCGCTTCCTGTTCGCCTGCCTCGCGCAATGCGGATGCCGCCTCGGCATGCGCCTCGGTGGGCTCGGCGGCGCCGATCAGATCGTTCAGGGCGGAAGAACCACGCGCATCGAGCGACTTGGCGATGGCCGCCAGGTCGTCGAGCATGGCCGCGGGCGTGCCGACCAACTGGCTGGCCGGGTGATTCAGGTTCAGCTTGAGCGGATTGACGCAGCAGACCGTCGCACCGGCCAGGGCCGCCTTGCGCAGACGATGGGCCAGCAGCGGCTGCTCCTGACGGATGTCGCTGCCGACGAGCAGTACGGCCTTCTGGCGCTCCAGCTCGGCGACCGGCAGTCCGAGGGTCGGCACCAGCGGATCGGCCGCGTCGGCGCGGAAGTCCTGCTGGCGCAGACGGTGATCGATGTTGGCGCAGCCGAGATCGCGCGCGATCCGCTGGGCCAGATACAGCTCCTCAAGGGTCGCGTTGGGCGCCAGCAGCCAGCCCGTCTCGGCGGGATCGGCCCCTTTGAGGCGCTTGGCCGCCAGTTCGAGCGCGTCGCTCCAGCCGATCTCGCGCCAGACGCCCTCCTCCTTGACCATGGGCGCGGTCAGACGATCATCCGACTCCAGACCGGCATAACCGAAGCGGTCGCGGTCCGAGATCCAGGTCTCGTTGACGGCCTCGTTGTCGCGCGGATGCACCCGCATGATGCGGTTGCGGCGCACGTGCAGGCGGATGTTCGAGCCCAGACCGTCGTGCGGCGCGATGCCGTCGATCCCGCTGAGCTCCCAGGGACGCGCGGTGAAGCGGAACGGCTTGGAGGTCAGGGCGCCCACCGGGCAGAGGTCGATCACGTTGCCCGAGAGCTCGTGCGTCACCGCCTGACCGACGAAGGTACCGATGCGCATGTCCTCGCCACGGCCGGTCGCACCCAGCTCGCGCACCCCGGCCACCTCGGCGGCGAAGCGCACGCAGCGGGTGCACTGGATGCAGCGGGTCATGTCGGTGGCGATCAGCGGCCCCAGGTCCTCGTCCTCGACCACCCGCTTGCGCTCGCTGAAGCGCGAAACGTCGCCGCCATAGCCCATGGCGACGTCCTGGAGCTCGCATTCGCCGCCCTGGTCGCAAATGGGGCAGTCCAGGGGGTGATTGATGAGCAGGAACTCCATCGTCCCCTTCTGGGCCTCGATGGCCTTGGGCGAACGCGTCCACACCTTGAGTCCATTGCCGACCGGGGTCGCGCAAGCGGGAACGGGCTTGGGGAAAGGCCGGCCGCCCTGCTCCGCCTCCACCAGACACATCCGGCAGTTGGCCGCAATGGACAGCTTCTTGTGATAGCAGAAGCGTGGGATCGAGATGCCCTCGCGGTCCGCGACCGCGATGATCATCTCCCCCGGCGCCGCTTCACAGTCGCGGCCGTCGATCTCGATGGTGATCTTGTCCGTCATTTAGGTCTCTCGATCGGCACCAGCTGCACGGGTCCAGCGGATCCGGCCGACTGAATCGGCCCTGCGAACGCATACGCGGCCCGCTGCATCCGCCACGGCGAATACTGCCTGATTTCAAATTAAGCCAGTCGGACGCAATGCACTCGCGCGCCCGGCGGCGGAAAGAGCGATCGGGCCGAATCAGGCCGCCATCGGGCGGCCATGCTCGATCATGTAGGCGAACTCGTGCCGGTAATGCTTCATGAAGCTCTGAACCGGCATGGCCGCGGCGTCGCCCAGCGCGCAGATGGTGCGCCCGCCGATCCGGCCCGCGACGCTGTCCAACAACTCCAGATCCTCGGGGCGTCCCTTGCCGTCCAGGATGCGACGCAGCACCCGCTCCAGCCAGCCGGTCCCCTCGCGGCACGGCGTGCACTGACCGCAGGACTCGTGCATGTAGAAGTGCGACAGATTGTGCAGCACCTTGACCATGCAGGTCCCCTCGGCGATCACGATGATGGCGCCCGAGCCCAGCATGGAGCCCGCCTTGGCGATGGAGTCGTAATCCATGTCGATGTTCATCATGACATCGCCCGGCACCACGGGCACCGAGGAACCGCCGGGGATGACGGCCTTGAGTTCGCGGCCGTCCTTGACGCCCCCGCACATCTCGAGGAGCGTGCGGAACGACGTTCCCATGGGCACCTCGAAGTTGTCCGGTCGGTTGACGTGCCCGGACACGGAGAACAGCTTGAGCCCGCCGTTGTTCGGACGGCCCAGTTCGAGGAACCACTGGCCGCCCTTCTCCAGGATGACCGGAACGGACGCCAGCGATTCGGTGTTGTTGATGGTCGTCGGACAGCCGTAGAGCCCGTACTGGGCCGGGAAGGGTGGCTTGAATCGCGGCTGCCCCTTCTTGCCCTCGATGGACTCGAGCAGAGCGGTTTCCTCGCCGCAGATATAGGCGCCGGCGCCCATGTGGGAGTAGCAGTCGAAATCGATCCCGCTGCCCTGCACGTCCTTGCCCAGCAGACCGGCCGCGTAGGCCTCGCGCAACGCGCCCTCGAAACGGGCGATGGGTTCGAAAAACTCGCCGCGGATGTAGTTGTAGCCGGCGGTCGCGCCGATGCAGTAGCCGGCGATCGCCATGCCCTCGATCAGCTGGTGCGGGTTGTAGCGCAGGATGTCTCGGTCCTTGCAGGTACCCGGCTCGCCCTCGTCCGAATTGCAGACGATGTACTTCTGACCCGGCGCCGTGCGCGGCATGAAGCTCCATTTGAGCCCGGTGGGGAAGCCAGCGCCGCCGCGACCGCGCAGGTTGGAGGTCTTGACCTCCTCGATCAGGTCGTTCGGGTCCGGACGCTCGCGCAGGATACGCTCCCACTGCGCATAGCCGCCGACGCTGCGATAGGACTCCAGGGTATGGCGGACGTCCTCGCCGAGGTGCATGGTGCGGAAGCAAACTTCATTCTGATTCTCTACCACGGCCCTCACTCCAGCTCGTCGATCAGCTTGTCCAGCGACTCGGGGGTCAGATCCTCGTGGTAGCTCTTGTCGAGCAGCACCACGGGCGCGTGACGGCAGGCGCCCAGACACTCCACCTCCTTGAAGGTGAAACGACCGTCGGCGGTCGTCTCTCCCGGGCCCACGCCGTACTTGTGCTCGATGTGCTCGATCAGCGCCTCCGAGCCCTGCAGCAGGCAGGAGATGCTGTTGCAGACGCAGACCTTGTGCCGGCCCTGCGGCTCCAGGTCGTACATGCCGTAGAAGCTGGCCACCTCGTAGACGGAGACCTGCGGCATGTCGAGATAGGCGGCCACATCGTCCATCAGCTCGGTCGTGAGCCAGCCGCCGTTGGCGTCCTGGACGATCGTGAGCGCGGGCATGACGGCCGACTGTTTCCACTCCGGCGGATACTTGGCGATGTGCGCGTCGATCGCGGCGCGAATCTCGGGCGTGAAGAGTGTCGTCTTGTCGCGTTCGTGATCGACGGCGACGGGTGCGTTACGGAAGCTCATCAGCGATCGATCTCCCCGAACACGATATCCAGTGTCCCGATGATCGCGACGACATCGGCCAGCATGTGTCCCCTGGACATCTCGTCAAGCGCGGCCAGATGCGGGAAACCCGGCGCGCGAACCTTCAGACGATACGGCTTGTTGGCGCCGTCTGAGATGATGTAGCAGCCAAACTCGCCCTTGGGCGCCTCGACCGCGGCATAGACCTCGCCGGGCGGCGGGCAGTAGCCCTCGGAGAAGAGTTTGAAGTGGTGGATGAGGGCCTCCATGTCGCTCTTGACCGTGGCGCGCTTGGGCGGCACCACCTTGTGGTCGTCGATCGAGACCGGCCCCGGATTGGCGCGCAGCCAGTCCACGCACTGTCTGATGATGCGGTTGGACTGGCGCATCTCCTCGATGCGGACCAGATAGCGGTCGTAGGAGTCCCCGTTCACGCCCACCGGGATGTCGAAGTCGACCTTGTCGTAGGCGGCATAGGGCTGCTTCTTGCGCAGATCCCACTCGACGCCGGAGCCGCGCAGCATGGGCCCGGTGAATCCGAGCTGCAGCGCGCGCTCGGGCGAGACCACGCCGATGTCCACGGTCCGCTGCTTCCAGATGCGGTTGTCCGTCAGCAGGGTCTCGTATTCGTCGACATGCCCCGGGAAGCGGTCGGTGAAGTCCTCGATGAAGTCGAGCAGCGAGCCCCCGCGCGCCGCGTTGCGCTTGGCGATGGCGCGCGCGCTGTGCCACTTGGACTTGCCCGCGTACTGGGGCATGCGGTCGGGCAGATCGCGATGCACGCCGCCCGGACGGTAGTAGGTCGCATGCATCCGCGCGCCCGAGACCGCCTCGTAGCAGTCCATCAGATCCTCGCGCTCGCGGAAGCAGTAGAGGAACATGCTCATGGCGCCGATGTCGAGCGCATGCGCGGCGAGCCACATGAGATGGTTCAGGATGCGCGTGATCTCGTCGAACAGTGTGCGGATGTATTGGGCGCGCTCGGGCACCGGGACGTCCAGCAGCTTCTCGATGGCGCGCACGTAGCCGTGCTCGTTGCACATCATGGACACGTAGTCGAGACGGTCCATGTAGCCGATGCTCTGATTATAGGGCTTGTACTCGGCCAGCTTCTCGGTCGCGCGGTGCAGCAGACCGATGTGCGGATCGGCACGCTCGATCACCTCGCCGTCCATCTCCAGGACCAGACGCAGGACGCCGTGGGCCGAGGGATGCTGGGGACCGAAGTTGAGCGTGTAGTTGCGAATCTCAGGCATCGCCCGTCTCCTTGTCGACACCGGTCCCGACGTAGCGGCTGTCCGAGCGAATCACGCGCGGCACCAGGACCCGCGGCTCGATGGAGACCGGTTCGTAGACCACGCGCGCCTGCTCGGGGTCGTAACGCATCTCGACCTGGCCGATCAGCGGGAAGTCCTTGCGGAAGGGATGGCCCACGAAGCCGTAGTCGGTGAGGATCCGGCGCAGATCCGGATGCCCCTTGAAGAGGATCCCGTAGAGGTCGAAGGCCTCGCGCTCGAACCAGTTGGCCGCCGCCCAGACCGGAATCAGCGAATCCACCATCGGCCGGTCGCCGCCAGCGTAGACGCGCAGACGCAGACGCCGGTTGAACGCAACCGACAGCAGATGAACGGCGACCGCGAAGCGCTCGGGATCCTCGGATTCGACATCCAGGTCGCGGTCCACGCCGCGACCGAAGCCGGTGAAGGATGCCTCGTCGGTCTCCCACTCGGACTGGCCGTAGGCGGCATAATCGACGCCGCAGAGATCGATCAGCTGCTCGAAACGGAAGTCTTGATGGTCGCGCAGGGTCAGAGCGACATCCAAGAGACGCTCGGCCGGCACGACCAGGGTCAGCTCGCCAGGGGCCTCGATCAGCTCGCAGCCCTGGTCCGCGAAGTGTTCGCGGATGGAGACGGCGAGCGCGTCCAGCCTGGCGTTGCGGGTCAGGGAATGTGTTGCCATTGGGTTCTGGGTACGACTCAGCGGGCGATGGTATTGGTACGGCGGATCTTGCTCTGAAGCTGCAGAATCCCGTAGAGCAGCGCCTCCGCCGTCGGCGGACAGCCAGGGACATAGACGTCGACCGGAACGATACGGTCGCAACCGCGCACGACGGAGTATGAATAGTGATAGTAGCCGCCGCCGTTGGCGCAGGATCCCATGGAGATGACCCAGCGGGGCTCGGCCATCTGATCGTAGACCTTGCGCAGCGCGGGCGCCATCTTGTTGACCAGGGTCCCGGCAACGATCATCACGTCCGATTGACGCGGACTCGGCCGAAAGATGATGCCGAACCGGTCCAGATCGTAGCGCGCGGCGCCCGCGTGCATCATCTCGATGGCGCAGCAGGCGAGCCCGAAGGTCATCGGCCACAGCGAGCCGGTACGCGCCCAATTGATCAGCTTGTCGGCCGACGTCGTGACGACGCCCTCCTCAAGCAGCCCTTCTATTCCCATTCAAGTGCACCTTTCTTCCACTCGTAAATAAAGCCAACGACCAGGATCCCGAGAAAGACGACCATGGCCCAGAAGGCGAAGATTCCGAGTTCGTCGAGCACGATGGCCCAGGGAAACAGAAAGGCAATCTCCAGGTCGAACACGATGAAAAGGATCGCGACCAGATAGAAGCGGACATCGAACTTCAGACGGGCAGTCTCGAATGCCTCGAAACCACACTCGTAGGGGGAGTCTTTCTCCGCATCGGGCCGACGCGGGCCAAGCAGGTAACCAAGCGCGAGCGGCCCAACCCCCACCAGGATCCCGACAAGGATGAAAATCAGGATTGGTAGATAGTTGTCGAGCACTGTCCCCTCTCTATAGTTTTTCTAATATAGCCAGCAGGATTAGGAGTCTAGTGCAGCCGCCGCCGCGGTGTCAACCCAAACATCAATCCAAATTATTAGCTATTTCAAGGATTTATATTTTTATTAGGCATAAAAAAACGGCATGCCGCTAAAAGCGGCATGCCGTTTGCTTGTTGGTGCCGACGGCCAGACTCGAACTGGCACGGCTTGCGCCACTACCCCCTCAAGATAGCGTGTCTACCAATTTCACCACGTCGGCTAATAGAAACCTCTCAACTCAATACTATTCGTCTTTCTGCCCGGAGTCTGCAGCAGACTCGACAGGCGCCGCCGGTACATCGGAGCCCGATGCCTGGCCAGCGTCACCCACCGGGGCCGGAACCACCGGCAGATCGGACGACTGCGGCTCGACCGCCGCGTCCGACCCGGGGACGACCGGCACATCCAAGGTCGAGGCGGGCTCAGCCTTGGGCGCCTGCGGCACGATCAGCGTCTCGTTCAAACCGTCCATGAGACCCTCGGGTTCCGTACCCTGGGTCGCATAATAGGCCAGCGCCATGCTGGTCAGAAAAAACAGGGTCGCTATGATAGCAGTCAGACGGGTCAAAAACGACCCCGAGCCCTGCGCCCCGAAAACCGTCGCCGAGGCACCACTCCCGAATGCGGCCCCAGCATCCGCCCCCTTGCCGTGCTGAATCAGCACCAGGCCGATCAGACCCAGGGACAAGAAGACTTGAAAGACTGTCAAAATCGTTTGCATGCCTTACTCACAGATTGAGGACGTCAGCCTGCCGACAAGTCCCCAGCCTGACAGATTGCCAGGAAGTCGTCGGCGACCAGCGACGCACCGCCGATCAAGCCACCGTCGATATCAGCCTGCGACAGCAATTCACGCGCATTGGCGACCTTCATGCTGCCACCATACAAAATTCGGATCTTCTCCGCGATGACCGCACTCTGGGCGGCGATCCTTCCGCGAATGAAGACGTGCACATCCTGCGCCTGCTCGGGCGTCGCCGTCTTGCCGGTGCCAATGGCCCAAACCGGCTCGTAGGCGATCTCGAGACGGTCGAAGGCATCGATACCGATCTCGCTCAGAACACCCTCGAGCTGAGATCCGATCACCGCCTCCGTCCGGCCTTCCTCGCGATGCTCCAGCGTCTCGCCGACACAAAGGATCGGAGTCATACCGGCATCCATGCAGGCCGCGAGCTTGCGAGCGATGATGGCATCCGTCTCGCCATAATACTCGCGACGCTCCGAATGTCCGCAGATCACGTACCGGCAGCCGAAGTCGACGAGCATCGCCGCCGAGACCTCGCCCGTATAGGCGCCGCCCGCCTCCGTACAGACATTCTGCGCACCCAGCCTGACCGAACTGCCCGCGAGCAACTGCTCGCCGAGATAGAGCAATGGAAAGGGAACGCAAACCGCGATCTCCGACTTGGAGATGGATGCCGATCCCGAAACGACCCCGTTCAACAGCGCATCGGCGCTGGACTTGGTGCCGTTCATCTTCCAGTTTCCTGCAATCAGAGGCTGGCGCATGTCAGAACTCCATTGAGGCGAGCGCGGAATGATAGCCATATTTCCGCAGATTTCAAGTATGGATTCGAAAAAATTCCCAAGCCCCGAGATTCGACCGCACTCGCGACCGACATGCAAGCCCCATCCCGACTCTTACTTATACATGACGCTTTCCGATAGAATCGCGCGCATGGCAAAAGCGAAGAAAAAACAGGACGGCGGCTCGACCATCGCCTTGAACAAGAAGGCGGGGCACGAGTATTTCATCGAGCAGCGCATCGAGGCCGGCATCGCCCTCGAGGGATGGGAGGTCAAGAGCCTGCGTGCCGGGCGCATCCAGCTCAAGGAGAGCTACGTCAAGATCCTCCACGCCGAGGCATTCCTCATCGGCGCCCACATCTCGGCGCTCGCCGCCGCCTCGACCCACATCAATCCGGATCCGACCCGCAGCCGCAAGCTGCTGCTCAAGCGCAGCGAGCTGAACCGCTTCATCGGTCTCACCGAGCGCGCCGGCTACACCCTGATCCCGACCGCCATGTATTGGAAGCACGGCCGGGCCAAGCTGGAGATCGGCCTGGCCAAGGGCAAGAAGCAGCACGACAAGCGCGCCACCGAGAAGGACCGCGACTGGAAGCGCGAGAAGGAGCGCATCTTCAAGACGGGCTGAGCCCCACAGACAGGTCGAGCTTGCCGCGGAACCAATCACACCCTATATTGACCAACTCGTTACCAAGGGGGCGACATGGCTTCGACGTGGGTCGCAAAACCTGAGGTGCATGCCGAGGTGCGGGTTACCTCGTAAATCCATCCGCAAACTTATAGTTGCCAACGACGACAACTACGCTCTCGCTGCTTAACCAGCGGGCCTCTGACCGTCTCTTGCCTATGGGCGGCGGATTCCAGGGGTAAAATCACATGGGATCGCGGTGACGGGAGTCCGGACCTGATCCGCTAAAACCTAACGGAATCGCCGACTGATCGCCCTGCCCCTCGGGCGGCGGAAGGTTAAAAATAATTGAGCGGGCTAAGCATGTAGGACCAAGGGCAGAGGGCTTGCGGACGCGGGTTCGATTCCCGCCGCCTCCACCAAATACCCATCCAGAGACATCCAAGAACGACAAAGAACCCGCCTAAGTGCGGGTTTTTTATTGCCTATTTGTCTTGCAGCGTCCAGCGGGATCCATTGACATCAACCTTTGAGTGGGGGCAGCATCGGGGGCAAGAGCCGATACACCCAATCGGATGCCCCCAATTTCTCCGCTCACCGGCCCGAAGGAGTTGCCCCCATGCCGCTCACCGACGCCAAGATCCGCAACGCCAAGCCGTCCGAGAAGGCCGCCAAGCTCTTCGACGAGCGCGGCCTATATCTCGAGGTCTCTCCAGCCGGAGGCAAGTGGTGGCGGCTCAAATATCGATCTGGGGGCAAGGAGAAGCGGCTATCCCTCGGCGTCTACCCCGAGGTAGGGCTCAAGGAGGCTAGGGAACGCCGCGAGGAGGCCCGCGCCCAGCTGGCCAACGGGATCGATCCGAGCGAACACCGGAAGGCTCAGAAGGCCGCCCAGCAAATCCAGGCCGCCAACAGCTTCGAGGTCATCGCCCGCGAGTGGTTCGCCAAGCACGAGGGCACATGGTCGGAGAGTCATGGCGTGCGGATCATCCGACGCCTGGAGCGCGACATCTTCCCGTGGATCGGCTCTCGCCCAATCACCGCCGTCGCTGCCCCCGAACTACTGGCGACCGTGCGCCGCATCGAGGACCGCGGCGCCCTGGAAACCGCCCATCGAGCACTTCAGAACTGCGGACAGATCTTCCGGTATGCCGTTGCCACCGGACGCGCCGAGCGTGATCCGTCGGCCGATCTCCGAGGAGCCCTGCCACCAGTTCGAGGCCGGAACTTTCCAGCGGTCACCGAACCGCCCCAAGTCGCCGAGATCCTGCGCATGCTCGACGGCTACACCGGCACGCCGACCGTTCGGGCCGCGCTGCGCCTGGCGCCGCTGGTGTTCGTGCGCCCTGGCGAGCTGAGAAAGGCCGAATGGAAGGACATCGACCTCGAGGCGGCCGAGTGGCGCTACATCGTCACTAAGACCGACACCCCGCATATCGTGCCGCTCTCGACCCAGGCCGTTGCGATCCTGCGCGAGCTGGAGCCCATCACCGGACGCTGGCGCTATGTCTTCCCGTCCGCTCGCGGCGCCGATCGCCCGATGTCCGACAACGCGATCCTGGCGGCGATGCGCCGGTTGGGGATCCCCAAGGAGGAGATGACCGGGCACGGCTTTCGGGCGATGGCCCGGACCATCCTGGACGAGGTCCTCGGCTTCCGGCCCGACTTCATCGAGCACCAGCTGGCCCATGCCGTGAAGGATCCGAACGGCCGCGCCTACAACCGCACCGCTCACCTTGAGGCCCGCAAGATGATGATGCAGGGATGGGCGGATTACCTGGACCAGCTGAAGCAGGGCGAAGAAAGCAACGTCGTCCCGCTCAAGGCGCAGCGCACCGGATAGATGAACCCGGTTTCGTGTTCGGATCTGACGATTTCGAGCCTTTTCCGACCCGGCGCCGACAGCTCGAGCCCGACGTTATCGGCTTTTCGTACACGTCAAAATGAACAGGCCCCGAGACGGCTCTACCCGCCTCGAGACCAAGACCTTACCGAACTATCAGGGAGATTCGGCAGTGTCCTGCGATCATGATCTCAGAGAAGCCGTGCGAAGACTAACCGCCCCCAAGCCGCCCCCGCGTCGCCTTGGCCCCATAGCCCCATCCGACATCCCGGGAATGGTGGCTGCAATTCTCGATGGCGGACAGGATGAGCCCGCCCTTCAAATACCGCCACACATTGACAGTTGGCTCGGACGCAAGGAATGGACGGCCGAGCAAGCATCATGGCTGGCCGTCAACGTAGACCCGCATTGGAAATTACGCCCCGGCATAGGCTCAAGGGGCAACCGCTTGCACGATCTCGGCATGGTCATGACCGAAGCGCTACGGGGGCACGTGGGTGAGCGAGGGAAACCCGCCGACTTCATCAATGCCATGAGGAAACTGAGCATCGATCCTCCTTGGATGACTCATCCCGCCTCGGCCGAGCAACTACTGGATAAGCCAATGCGCGAAATCGAACGCCGAACTCTGCTGGTCGTCATCGAGGCCCTGGCTCGACACGCCAAGATAGACACAGGTCGCCACGAAGCGGCAGGCGCCATCATCGAGAGGCTGACAGACGAGATCGGCGCTCATGTCGATTCAGGCACTATCGCCCGGCACCTGAAAAAGATTCCAGACGCCCTCGAGGCCCGCACGAAATAGCCCGCCAATCCACGTGAGGACTGACCCTATCCTCACGTGGATCCACGTCACCGACGCGGTGATAGTGTCTTGCCACGTCCACCTAGGTTGCAAGGCAAACAATGGCGAGCAAGAACACGATACCCCCCACCAAACGCATCATCCGCCTCCCCGAAGTCGTCGAGCGCTGCGGCCTGTCGAGATCGAGCGTCTACAACCTGATGGCGGCCGGCCGGTTCCCCCGGTCCATCAAGCTCTCCGAGCGGGCCGTCGGCTGGCGCGAATCCGATATCGACAACTGGCTGGCCGGGCGCCAGTCGGTCGCCGCGTAGGAGGCCAAGATGTCTGCACGTTCAAGACAGATCCGCGCCGAACGACGCGCGAAGCAAGGCCGGAAGTGGCCCAGAAACGAACAACGCCCGGCGGGGACCAGCCGCACAGGCGTTGCAAAGGATTCGATTCTGGGCTTATCGTGCAAACCGTCCGCCGAGGTGTTTGCACCACCCCGACGGTAAAGCAATCCGACTGGCATCGGCTTGCACCGGCGTGGAAATTATACCGTCCCAGGATACTTGCGTCTGCACTATCCGTCCGTCCGCGCCCATGCCCGCCTATCCGGTCGGTCAATCCATTCCTATTGGAGACCGACATCATGAAAACTACCACCGCCCCCATCGCCACTATCTCCCAGGCCCAGCGCGTCGCAGACGATCTGGACAGTCTGACCCAACGCATCCTGGGCGACCTCGAGGCCCTTTTTGTTGCGGTTCAAGACGCGACCGACAGACACCCCAAGGCCAACCAGCTCGCAGGGATCGGCAAATATCTCGCGCAAGATTGGGCGAACCTGCTCGCATCGAACCTGGAGGAGCTACAGGCCGCGCTGGCCGACGTTGCTGGACTGGAGGCCAAGGACGCGCCAGCCAAGGAGGATGCAGCGTGAAATCCGCATCCGATCTGTTCGACCTCGCCGCCGGTCTGCGGTCGATCACCATCAAGCTCGTCGAGCACTCCGACGACAAGAGCCCGTCCGAGATGCGGTTCGGGCTCTGTGTGGCGGCCGAGCACCTGGCCACCGATCTCGCCGCTGCGACTTGGGAACTCGTCGAGGCAGACGGCCAGCCCCAGGGTTCTGAGCACTTGGCGCGCCTGCAACGCCTCGCCGACACCTGCAACAGCGGCCAGATCGACGACATCCTGTTCGAGTCGATCGAGCTGGCGATGAGCCGCACGGGGCGCCCCGAGCTGACCGGCGAGGAGGCTGCCGCGTAATGAGCCAGCCCGCCCCCTGCGAGGGGGCGGCTGCGGCCGCTCCCGGCATCGACATCGCCAAATTGTCCCCGGAGGTTCGGGCGCAGCTCGCCATGCAGGCGCCCGCCCAGGCGCCGGTCCATCTCGAGCGGCAGGATGTTGCGGCGGAGCCGTCCGCCAACCGCCCGCCACGGGTGGACATCAAGGACACCGCCCGCGCGGCCCTGGATGCAGCCGAGTCCATCTGCCGGCACTGGCTGCCCGAAGGCAAGCGTCAAGGCCCCGAGTGGATCGCCCGCAACCCGACCCGACACGACGAGACGCCCGGCTCGTTCGCGGTCAACGTGACCACCGGCAAGTGGTCGGATTTCGCCACCGGAGACAAGGGCGGGGATCTGGTGTCCCTGGTCGCCTACCTGGAGGGATTGAGTCAAGGCGAGGCCGCCGGCCAACTGGCCGCCTGGCTCGGAGTAGCACCGCCAGCACCAGCCGCCAGACCGAACTGGATGACGACCGAGCCGACCCCGAGCCCCCCGCAGGCCAAGCGCCAGCCGAAGGTAATGGCGACCCGTCCAGCCAGGCACCCCAAGCTCGGCAATCCCTCCCGATCGTGGGAGTACCGGGACGCCACCGGCGCCGTGCTCTGCGTCGTGCTGCGCTTCGAGACTGCCCAGGGCAAGGAGTTTCGCCCGCTCACCCGGACCCCCGAGGGTTGGATCTGGCGGGCGCCCGAAGAGCCCCGCCCCCTCTACGGACTCGACCGCCTGGCGGCCCGCCCCGAGGCCGAGGTCATCCTGGCCGAGGGCGAGAAGGCCGCCGACGCCGCTGGCGCGCTGCTGCCCGAGCTGGTGCCCGTCGCCAGCATGAACGGCTCGAAGAGCCCGAAGAAGAGCGATTGGGCGCCGCTGCAAGGCCGTCGAGTGCGAATCTGGCCCGACCACGACGACCCCGGCACTCAGTACGCCCGCACCGCCGCCGCCCTGGCTTACGGAGCCGGTGCGACGTCGGTCGTGATCCTGGACCTGTCCGCGCTGGCCGATGCGCTGCCGAAGGGATGGGACGCGGCCGACGCCTTGGCCGATGGCTGGACGCCCGAGCGTCTCGCCGAACGCGCCCGCTGGGTCGTCGCTCCCTCACCCTTTGCCGATTCACGGGGAACCGAGGGAACCCGGGGAACCGCCAGCAATGACGCGGGCTCCAGCGGTTCCCCCAGCGACAGCGCCCAGGGAACCGAGGGAACCACCAGGACGAAACCGGCCGTCGATCGCCCCGGGTTCTCGGTCCAAGCGGGCTGGACGGGGTACGGCAAGCCGGGCACCTACTGGCACGGCCTCAAGGACGAGGAGGAAGTCAATCAATGGGTCTGTTCCCCGCTCTGGGCGGACGCGATGGCGCACGGCGAACGCGACGCCGACTATGGTCTGCTGCTGCGCTTTCGCAACGCCAGTGGTCGCGAGCGGGAATGGACCATGCCCATGGCGATGCTGCGAGGATCCGACGAGGAACTGCGCGGCGAGCTGCTGAATCTGGGCGTTCGCATCGATCCGATCTCGCATCGCTTGCTGAATGCCTACCTGATGAGCCGCTATCCCGAGCGGCGCATCCTGGCCGCCACCTGCACTGGCTGGCACTCCGAGGGCGCCGTGTTCGTGCTGCCGAATCGCATCATCGGCACCGGCGACGTGCGCTATCAGAGCGAGCAGGCCGACCACGATGAGTTCATCCAAGCCGGCACGTTCGAGGGCTGGCGCTCGGAGATCGCGGCTCGCTGCGCCGGCAACCCGATGCTTCAGCACAGCGTCTCGGCCGCGTTGGCGGGTCCGCTGCTGGCCCGGCTCCACCGCACCGGATGCGGGTTCCATTTCGTCGGCGACTCGTCCACGGGCAAGAGTACCGCTCTGAGCGTGGGCGCTTCCTGCTGGGGCGGTCCCGGTTTCATTCGCACCTGGCGGGCCACCGGCAATGGACTGGAAGGCATCGCCGCCGCGCTCAACGATACCGCCCTGATTCTCGACGAGATCAGCGAGGCCGACCCGCGCGAGATCGGCTCGATCATCTACGCCATCGGCAACGGCACTGGCAAGAGCCGGGCGGCCCGCTCCGGCAAGGCGCGCGAGGTACGCCGCTGGCGCGTGGTGCTGCTGTCCTCGGGCGAGCGCACCCTGGCCGCGACCATGGCCGAGGGCGGCAAGCGGACCAAGGCCGGGCAGGAGGCGCGCCTGCTCGACATCCCCTGCACACGCGCCCATGGCGTCTTCGACGATCTGCATGGACTGGCCGATGGGCGCGCCTTCTCGGATGCGCTGCGGACCAGCGCGAACCGTCACTATGGACATGCCGGACCCGCCTTCGTCGAGCGGCTGATTGCCGATGCCCGCGACCACGGCGAGTATCTGGCCCGGCTGATCGCCTTGAAGGAGTTCAAAGCCGACAACGGCCTCGAGGGGCGCGCGGCCGGTGCCTTCGCCCTGGCCGCCCTGGCCGGAGAGCTGGCGATCGAGTGGGGGATTCTGCCCTGGAGTGAAGGCGAGGCCCTGGACGCGGCGACCATCGCCTATCAGGGTTGGCGCCAGGCGCGCGGCAAGGGACAGACCGAGACTCGCCAAATCCTCGAGGCCGTCGCCGACTTCATCGCCAAACACGGCGACGCGCGTTTCTCGCCGCTGCGGCCCACGGAGGACGAGGAGGAACACGCCCCCGTCGTCCGCGATCGGGCCGGCTGGTGGAAGGAGGCCGCGGACAACCATGGGCGCGCCTATCTGTTCTCCTCGGCCGGTCTGCGCGAAGCGACCGAGGGGTTCGATCTGCGCCGGGTGCTGGATGCGCTGGACCAAGCCGGGTGGATCGACGAGCACGACGAAGGCAAGCGGTCGAAGAAGTTCAAGGCCCAGGGGCGTCCCCAGAGCCTCTATGCCATTGCTCCGGCGGAGGTCGAGTCATGAGCCTGGAGAGCCTGCTGCAACGCCTGGAGGTTCCCTCGGTTCCCCCAGGGAACCCGCCCCGGGGAACCGGAAAACCCCTTACCGCACAAGGCGGTTCCCTTGGTTCACCGAGTTCCCTCGGGAAACAGCATAGGGACGAAGAAGCCACACAACCGAGCAAACCGACAGCCGGCAAGCCGCTCTCAGAAATCGTGAATCCTCAACGGCGGACTATTCAAATCCAACCATCTGAGGGAACCGGGGAACCTGCCCCCCGAGCTGCCAACGACCCACCCGGCATCTGCTACGCCTCGCCCGAGCGCCTGGAGGACGACCGGCGGACCTGCCAGCAGTGCCTTGCCCTGGAGGAGTATGACGGCCAGTGCTCGGCCGCCCGTCGCGGCGATGTTCCGCAAACCTCAACTCGGTACTACCCGGACACTGAGCAACTGTGTCGCTGTGTGGCGTATCGACCAGGCCCAAGCGATCCAGACCAACGACCCGGGCGCGAGAGATGGCCGAATCTGTATCGGCGATCCCAGGATCGGGAGATTCGCCCATGAGCCGCCCCGACCTGTTCGATGAGCCCCGCAATGCTCGGTGCCGAGACTGCATCCATCGTGATCAGATCCGCCCCCGTCTTCCGAGCCTGCATCCTCGCTGCCGAATGACCGGGGTGAAGATCGGCAGCCTGAAGCATCTTCGGCGATGTGCGAGCTTCGCGCCGTTCCCCGCGCACCCAGACCCGATTCCGCTGCCGCAGCCTCAGGAGCCCATACCAACGCGCGTCGCGCCATCGCCAGCCGTTGAGCACCTGCGGGGATCCCTGGCCGAACGTGGGCTCCTCGAGGCCCTGGTCGAGCTGCGTCCGCTGCCTGGCGGTCGGCTGGGCGTGCGGCTGCGCCCAGGTCTACCGACAGCCACCGAGAGCATGGTGCTCGATCTGCTCGACCGGGCAATGGAGGTGACCGCATGAATGCCCGTCCCCTCACGCTCAACAAAGCCATTTCTGGATGGTTCCATTGGCGCCGCACGCTTGAGCGGCGGATCAAGCAGGGAGCCCATCCAGTGCTCATTGAACAAGCCGCCGAGAGCATGGTCCGCTGCGGTCTGTGGCTGGATGCGGAGACCGACCCCTACTTCGTAGCACGCTGCAACGCAGCAGGGACCGTTCCAGGGCTATGCGGGGTCCCGAACGGCAGCGTCCTCGAGATTTGGCTCGACATGCGCCGGCACCGCGAGATTCTGCCGATCGACGCCCCCGTGGATGATGCGCTCGCCGATCTGGCGCCGGCCTTGTATCTGCTCTATGGGCGCCCCTTCGGCGAGGATCCGGCATGACGACACCACCTACATGGACGCGCGAATGCCAGATGTGCAGCGTGCTCTTCACAACGCCGGCCGACGACAAGGGCTGCATCTGCATCGCCTGCCAGCCCAAGGACGGGCTGGTCCACGTCGACGCGGCTGAGTGGCGGGATACCCTGACGCGCCTGCGGCAGCTCGAGGCCCAGATGGGTGGTTACTCCCGCCGTGCCCGGGAGGCCGAGCGCGAGCTGGAGATGGTGCTCGACGCCATGCCCCGGTCCGAGGTGTACGTACCACACGAAATCGCCAAGACGATCCAGCATGCATTGAGCCGGTTCACCCGACCGCCGAGCGAGAAAGACATCGAGGCCGCGCTGAAGTGGCTCTTCTCTCAAGCGTGGTCGTCCCCGCCGAAATAGCCCGCAAAATCGGGAAAAACGCCCGATTTAACCGCCCCGAAGCCCGCGAAAATAGCGACTACCCGATTTTTTAATCGAAAAATTCAGGAGTCGCCATTGGCATCCAAACCCACCGGCCGACCTCGCGGACGCCCCCGAGGATCTGTCTCCAAGCGCCAAAAACAGATCCGAGAAGCGATCGAGTCCGCCGCGCCCGATCTGGTCGAGAAGCTGCTGGAAGCCGCTACAGCCGGCGACACGGCCGCCGCTACCGCGCTGCTGGATCGCGTCATCCCGAAGCTACGCGCCAGCTCTGCGGCCATCGTGCTGGATCTCAGCGGCTCGCCCACCGAGATCGGCCAGCGTCTACTGGATGCGGTCGGCAAGGGCGAGGTGCCCGTGGACGTGGCTCGAGAGGTCTTGGACCTGGCAGCTCGGGCGCGCCCGGCGGAGATCGCCTTCGAGCCACCCGACTACAAAAATCTCGACCAAAGGTATGAGGAGCTGTTGGCGAATCGAGAGATCGAGAAGCAACGCATGATCGAACGCGCGCAGAACCTTCAAGAGGAATGGGAGCATGAGCAGCAAGCCAAACCAAGCGCCTGAGACCGAAGCGCCAAGGCCCAAAAATACGACCGAACAGCTATTCGACGTCCTCGAGACTATTCACAGGGACGTGATCGATTTCGAGCGCGACACCACCGAAATACTGCTGCGCCACCTCGTCAGCCACCACCAAACCCTTCTTGCTCGACTCGATCGCCTCGAGCAGCTCGTCCAACAACAGCCCCCTATCAAGCCGGAGTGAATCACATGCCCACGAGCTTTAGCCTCAGCGAAGCCAAGAAACTCGCACCGCGATTCAACCCCGGGGGCGATCTCGGCGAGGCCGTCAACGTCGTACGCAGCGCGCTCGCCGATGCCGTCGCCGCTGTTGGCAGTCGGAGATTCAGCAATCTTGGGCTGCTGGCGGTTGCTCGCGACCGTTACCCGGATCTCGACGACGAGCAGGCACTATTGGCCCTGGCGGACGGCCTGCGGCCAATCGCTGACGCGCGCTGGCGATCGATCGACATGGCTGAGAATTTCAAGAAGGAACGTGCGGGCCTGGAGCCGATCTTGAACGCCGCGATGACCGAGATGCACGAGCTGACGCGCAAGATCGACCACATTCGCCGCGAGATCCAGCAGGCCGAGGCCGGCGTGGCGGATCGCCGCGCCAAGCTGAAATCGGCCAGTGTCCCGGACGATGAGGCTGCTCGACTGGCGCCCGACTTCGACCGCGCCAAACTGGACAACCGGATCGCCGAGATCCGGGCCGAGGGCGATCAATTCGCCAGGTTCATCAAGTCCTGCGACACGGCCGACCTGCCCCAAGACTGGCTGGCGTCGCTGGTGCCGGTCGTGGGCATGCCCCGCGTACTGGTCCCTTCACCCGAGGTCGTCCGTGGCTGAGGAGTTCGGCAACCTCAACAAGCACCTGATCGCTTCGATCTACCCGGTGGATCGGGGCGGCAACCCAAAGATCGATCTCGGCACGAACGCGACCGGAAGCATCAAGGATGGCGAGGTCCGGGCGATGGTCACGGAAGCGACTATGGAGGTCAGTCTGGGCTGGCAATCGCCATTCGAGCAGTGGGGTCCCGAGGCGACAAGCCCCACGCTGATGGCGCTGGTCCAGAGCGGGACGCTCGACGATCTCAAGAATCTGATCGGCGGCTTCTTCGACGGCTGGCTCGGAGGGATCATCGATAAGATCACTGATCCTGGAGACTGGGCGAGTCTGGTCAACGAAGGCGTCGGCCGCACCGGCATGACCAAGATGAACTCGACCCAGGTCTTCACCGGCATGCCGCCGATCAAGATCAACGCGACCCTGCTGTTTCGCGCCTGGAGCAACCCCAAGACCGAGGTTGAGGCGCCGTTCGACACCCTGATGGGCTGGGCGTTGCCGCAATGCCTGCAACGCGACAGTATCCTGAGCGGGCTGCTCAATGGTGACGCCCCGAAGTGTCCCGGCGCCGATGGATCGGCGTTCGACATCGCCCGATTCCTACCCTCGCTCACCCCCAAAATGGTCGGCCTCACCTACAAGGGCCGCACCTACAGCCCCCTGGTCATCGAGTCGGTCGGATTCCCGATGGACTCGCCAAGCACGGCCGACGGGCGCTATGTCGAACTTCTGGTCCCGGTCACGTTCGCGACCTGGCAGGTCTACGACGCGAACGATTGGTCGAATGTGCGAACCGTGGCGTTGTGAGGCGCCCTCGAAGGCCGCAAAGCGGGCTCATGCCCTGCCGAGCGGTCTTCTTCAGTCCAGCGCCTCTCATGTGCTCCTCTGAGCCGATCCGCTCGACACCCGACCCGAACTGACCGTCTGCTGTCGCGAGCTGTACGGGCGTTCTGTGCGGTCGGTTTCTGCGTCACTGACGATATAACCGGCCCCAGTCTCGCTTGGGTACAACCCTTGCCAATTCCGTCACTAACGCTAATATCTAATTACCGTCACTGACAGGAAATGCACCCATGACCGATCCAGCAGCCCAGACACCCAGGAAGCGCGGCCGCAAGCCCACCGGCAACGCCATGACCGGCGCCGAGCGCCAGCGTCGATACCTCGAGCGCCTGAAGGCTGGCGCCAATATCGTCACTGACACGAAACCGGACAATGCCGTCAGTGACAGAATTAACGTCCTGGAGCGGGAGCTGGCCGCAGCTCAGCAGACCATCAAGGCCCAGCTCCGGGAGCGAGCCGAACATGAGCGCACCATCCGCGACCTTCGAGCCCGAGTGAGCAGCCTGGACACCAAGCTCCGCCAGGTCCTTGAGGAGCGCGTCCGCGAAGGCGAGCGGCTCATCCAAGAGCGCGATGAAGCCCGTGCGGCCCTGAAAGCCGTCACTGACGATAATCAGCCGAGCGATGAGGAGCTGTCCGACCGCGACCGCCGGATCCGGGATCTGTATCAGCAAGGGACCGCCAAGCGAGCCATCGGCCGCGAGCTGGGGATCAGTGATGGAACGGTGAGGAATGTGCTCGGGCGGCTGGGTGTGGATTGAGTTACGGAAGGGCTCGACGACCGACGGCATCCCATCTCGCCAAGGTTGATGGCGTAACTCCCGAGCCACTCCCGCCCCTTCTTACTGAACTCGTTTCCGCCATATAACAATGGCCGAAGCCGCTGCTGACCGGCCTTAGCTCCGCCGCTCCAGCCATTCCCGCATCGCGTCATTGACCCGGGTCTGCCATCCCTTGCCCGTGGCCTTGAGTCCGTCGAGCACGTCCGCGTCGAAGCGAATGGTCGTTGAGATCTTGGTTGGCGCCTTCTGCGGACCGCGTGTGCGTCGGCGCTCCTCGAGGGCAGCCTTCACGGCCGGATAGCCGCCGCCCGGGGTGAAAGCCGCATCGGCCCAGTAAGCGGCGACAGCATCCGGATCGTTCGGGTCATAGGGGCAATCCGGGTCATCCACGTGATCCGGCGCCTCGGCGATGATCTTCTCCCATTCTTCAGGGGTGGCTGGAAACCCAGCGGGCAAATTGTCGCGTTTCATGGCTCGATGCCTTTCGCAGGCTGATGATGTGCAGATCGTCTCCGCGCTCGGTGTAGGTCAGATGGACCACCTGTCCATGCAGCATCCCGATCAGATTGATGCGTTGCTCGCCATAGGCTAGACGGGCATCTTCCTCCGTCATCACCGGGCCATCGAACACCGCTTCAACGCCTCCGAAGTCCAAGCCATGCTTGGCGCGGTTGCTGCGACGTTTCGATTCGTCCCAAGTGATCATTCATTAATTGTAGTAACGATTTAAGCATCCACAAGCAGACAGCCCAGCCGCCACTCACAGCCCCGCCAGCAGATCCTCGACGACCTGCTGGATCTGATCATTGTCGAACCCACACCCCGAATCGCGATTGATCACCTTCCGCAACTGGCCGATCACGTCCTCGGTCAGGATCGACCGGATGACGTTTTCACGGGTGAGCGCCTTGACCTCGTTCCACTGTCGCTCGATCAGCCCTCCGCGCGTCATCCCGAACCGGGAGATCAGCACCAGTTTGGCGCAATCGTCCAGGCTGATGTCGGGACGCAGGTCCACGGAGAACACCAGATTGGCTTCGACCTTGTCGTGGGCCGAGATGTGGTAGACCTGCCAGGTCGTCAGGTTGGTCAGGAAGGCCCAGCGAATGCCGGAATAGGCCCCGTAGGATGTGGCCTGGAAAATGTGCTTGTCGCGCAACGACAGCCCGGCCTTCTTGGCTTCGCCGACCATGACGTCCCTGGTGTCGATCGAGAGCACATAGTCGGCCTTCCGCCCCTGCACGACCTGCTCGGCCTGGACCTCGTCCATAGCGTATTCAAAGGCGTCCATCAGGATCTTGTCGATGACCATCCTGGTGTTGCTCTCGTTGTACTGTCCGTCCACCGCCTTCTGCACCTGCGGCATCAGTGCCTTCAGCGCCTGCTGCAGCTTGGCCGCCCGCTCCAGGATCGCCTGCTGCTTGCGCGTCAGCGTCGCGCTCTCCTCCTGGGCCGCGCCCGCTCCCCCGTCCGCCGCGCCGATCTCCACCCCGAGCTCGACGGCGAGCGCTTCCAGTCCCCCGCTATACCCCTGGCCAACGGCCCGGAATTTCCAGCCCCCGTGGTAGCGGTATAGCTCGCCCAGGATCAAGGCCAGCTCGTCGCTCGCCTCGCGAAAGTCGTAGCGTGCGAAGCACCCGCCGGCGGGATCGGACATCCGGATGCCGATTCTCCCCACCATCCCGAAACTCGGATGATCGCCTTGGCCGGCGTCGAGCGTGATGGCGAACACGATCTTCGCGACATCCTCGGGAACGCGCGTCAGGTCGGCCGCGAACTCGGCCCGGTTCTCTCGGTCACCGGGCTCGGTGTTGAGCGTGAGGCAGCCGGCTTGCGCCGAGGGCTGGTTGTAGAACACGAAGTCCTGATCGCACCGAACGCGCTCGTTTGCCCCGACCAGGAAGGCGCTGACATCGATCTCGTACGGCGCGCCCCTGTCCCAGCCCACGCCCACGAGAATGCGCTCGCGATCGATCTGAACATTCGCGCCCCGCACCAACACGTCCGTCATCTCGGCCTTCCTCGTCACTCGGGTACGGCCGCCCGTCGCCGCCGCCTCTGGCCGTAGCCTTACACAGGCTGAGGTGGCGGGCAATGGCGTGAGAGGTGGGCATACCCGAATCGCCTAAACCGTTCCGTGACCCACACGTATGGCGGATTCCTCGTCTCTGAGGTCTCACCTTCCCGTTGCGAGTCGCAGAGTCGCGAAAGTCGCAGCAGACGAGACGTGGCGGGTTTGGCGGGAGTGGTGGGTTTGTTTCGGGCGGCTGGATTCTCGCGTCTGGACGTTAGAAGACACTGCTAGACTATCAGGGTATCAAGGCCCATCTGGGGGCAACTTTAGGGGCAACACGACGAATTACATAAAATATTTCTGATTACAGACAGATGCTTACGAGCAATATTCGGTAGACGCCGCCCAATTCGATTTCCGACGACATCTCAGAAAGCCCAAAAGCCCGCGCTCCAGCGGGCTTTTTTATTGCCTGCTCGATCGGCGCGGCGCCCCCCGAGACAGTGGATCACCCAACACCTTGCGCGCATACCTCGGTAGACATCCAGATCACGCAACGGTGAGCCGAGCCAGACCTGTCGAGCGACGCATAGGCCGGAGCCTTCACTCGAAATCCGGATACTGTTCCGGTCTCTCGCCCGTCTCCTCAATGAGACGCGGATACTCTGCGCCCGGCTCGGCCTCGAAGGGCTTCTTGCGGCTGCGGCTGACCTGAAAGATCCAATTGTCGCCATAGTCGAACAGATAGAAGAGCTTGCGGTGCTTGGGCAGTGGAAACAGCTCCTCAACCCGCGTCTCCCAAGGCGCGGCCTCGCCCCACTCCTCGTCGAAGAGGACGCGCTCGTGGCTCCAGGGGGTACGGGCGATGAAGAAGCTGTAGAGATGGTCGTTGTCGAAACCGACGGTCCGCAGGATCAGTCGATGCAGGGCATCCAGTGTCGTGGAGGCGTCGAGCGCGACGCTCGCCGACCACTCCTGTTCGGCATAGCAGCCGGATACGAGCTTGATGTTCAGCGTCCAGATCATATGACACACTACTTGGCTACGTTCGCGACCACGGCCGAAAGGAAGGTCGGCAATGCGCGACCTGCCTCCAGACCGGTTGTATGGAAACCAGGGGCCAAGATACTTCAAGCCGCCTCGGCGACGATAGGCTCGGACTCCAAGGGTGTTCACATATACGACGGCGAAGACAATCCAAACCGTTGAGACTGAAGTCGGAGATGCTTGTTGGACGCCGTTTGCACTCAAGCCGCAATCGCTTACGAATCAGCTTATTAAGCCGGCCAGAAGACACCCTCCTATGCGGAAGGCAATCTGAATTCCGCCATCACCGCCCGCAGCCGCTCGGCCATGACCGCGAGCTGATGACTGGCCTCCGCCGTTTCGCGCGCCCCTCCCGAGGTTCGCTCGGCGACGATGCCGATATGGGTGACATTGGTGTTGATCTCTTCGGCGACCTGGAACTGCTCCTCGGCCGCGCTGGCAATCTGCAGGTTCATGTCGGAGATTCGGTGGATGCCCTGGAGAATCCTCTCAAGCGCATCTCCGGCCCGGCTCGCGGCCACCGCGGCCGAGTGCGTCGCGTCCCGTCCGGATTGCGACTCGGAGGCGGCCTGAGTCGAGTGACGCTGCAGCGCACCGATCATCTCCTCGATATGCCGGGTCGATTCCTGGGTCTTCTGCGCCAGGGACCTGACCTCATCGGCCACGACGGCGAAGCCTCGGCCCTGCTCCCCGGCTCGCGCGGCCTCGATCGCCGCATTCAGGGCGAGCAGGTTGGTCTGCTCGGCGACGTTGCGGATCACCTCGACCACCGTCTCGATCCGGGCGCTGCTGTCGGCGACGGATCCGATCACGGCCGTGATCGACTCCATCCTCTCGGCCAGTCCCTGGATGTCGGCGATGGTCTCGGAGACGATCTGGCGCCCGCGCTCGGTCTCGGAAACGGCCGAGCGGGAGGCCTGGGAGGTCTCCTCCGCGTGTCTGGCCACCTCCTGCACCGAGGCCGACATCTGGGTGATGGCGGTGGCGACGACCGAGGTATCGCGCTCCTGCTCGCCGATGCTGCGGCTCGTCTGATCGCTGATGTTGGAGGTCTCCTCGGCCGTCGTCGCCAAACCATCGGATATCTCGGCGACCTGAGCGACCATCCGCCGCAGCGTATGGCTCATGCGACGCAAGGCCGCATAGACGCCGGACTCCCCGGCGGTTCGGGGCAGTTCGAGCGTCAGATCGCCATCGGCGATCGCCTCGGCGATGCGGCGCATATCGGCGGGCTCCCCGCCGAGCGGTCTGGTGATCGCGCGTTTCTCCAGCAGCGCCAGAAGGACGATGGCGACGACCGCGAGGAACAGGACGCCCAGGGTCAGACGCCGTACTTGCCGGATCGGAGCGAAGGCCTCGGCTTCGTCGATCTCCGCCAGCAGCGCCCAGGTGGTGTCGCCGACCGACAGCGGACGATAGACGGACAACACCGGGTTGCCAGTGTAGTCGATGACGATCTGCGCTCCGGACTCCCCGGCCAATGCCTCGTCGGCCGCCACCGTTCTCACCTGCCCGGTCTGGGGGTTCCGGAAGGAGGCGAGCACCGAATGATGGATCGGATCGAGGAAGGAATCCGAACGCATCAGATGATCGCCGCCCACCAGATAGGTTTCGCCGCTCGCCCCAAACCCTGGCGCTCGGTCATGATCGCGTTCAGTTCCCCGATCGGAAACTGGAAGACGACCGCCCCCAGCCTCTGGCCCTGGGCATTCAGAACGGGGGCCGAGACGAACCCGGCGGGTGCTTCGTAGGAAGGGAAATAGCTCGCGAAATCGATGATGGCGGCCTGCCCCGGGGCGGCCTTGTCGGCCTGACGGAATGCCTGCCCCAAACCCGTGTCGGCATAGGGGCCATCGCGCAGAGAGGTCGCGAAATCGACCTCCTTGAAGACCGAGTAGAGCACGCGCCCCGTCCGTTCCTCGACGAGAAAGATGTCATAGAACCCGAATCGTTCGAGGTAGCGTCGAAACACGGGATGAAAGCGTTCGTGCAGTCGATGATAGGCGGCGGCACCGTCCGCCCGATCGAGCTTGTCCTTCTCGCCGGTCGGGTAGGGGTTGTCGAGGATGTATGCCGACTGCAGGGCGATCGCGAGCGCATCGAGCTCGGCCAGAGCACCATCGAGCTCCGGTCGTCGTCCGTCATGGCGTTGGGCGTAGGCGGATGCGAACGACTCCGAGTAGTCCTTTTTCAGCCGATCCCGCATGCCTTGGATTCGGGGCGCGTCCAACGAGGATTCCTGCAGGTATCGCTCGGCGGCGCTACCGAAGCCCTCCAATGCCTCGACGACCTCCAGACTATCGGCGAAGCTCAGCGTCAGGTCGGTCAGGCCATCGAGATAACGTTCGATGGTTGCATGCTTGATCTCCGCGACGGCGGTCAATTTGTTGAACGCCTGCTTCGACAGGGCATCGCTGGCAATCGACAGGGTGATGAGCGCAAGCAAGGAGAGCGGAATGATTCCCGTCGCCAACAGGACCAGCAGCAAGCGAGAGCCGAGCGTCATGCGAGCTGGAAAGCGGAACATATCACCCTCGACCGATCATGGGTTGCAGTTGGGTGCCGAGGATCCCCGCCTCCTGGCAGAGAGAGGATTGAGTTCCTCGATAGACTCCAGTCAGCTTCAGCTGTGAAGCCGTCGACCGAGAGGCCAGGGGGGACTCGGGGTCGTCACTTCTTGCGTGATCCATGAACCGGCGTGACCCAGGTCACTGGCATAAGCCGAGCGGCGTCGCACGGCTTCCGCGACCAATCCCTGCTCATGATCCTGCTCTACTGGACCGATGATAGACCCCCAAGCGCAAAATCCAACACATAACGTCGCCGGCGAGACGAGGATTGCGGGACGGCACGAGACCGGCCAGGAGCGCACAGGGGACCGCCCACACCCTCGAGCGGCCCGGATGGACGGACCGCGCCTTCTATCCTCGGATCACGCAAGGGCGCGGCGAGGCGCAGCGGGCCATACTTGCGATCCGAACCTCCACTCACCGAACCCCCTCGAGGCCATCGCATGAGCGCTCTCCCATCCAATGCCAGGTCCGATGAACTGCCGAAAGCTGTCGGCTTCGGCCGCGAGATCTGCGGCCAGCTCGACCAGGCCGAGCGCCGCGAATGGTGGCTGACCAACGGCCGGGGCGCCTATGCCGCCGGGACCCTGGCCGGCTCGCTGACACGCCGCTATCACGGGATCCTGGTCGCGCCCGTCGCGCCGCCGCTCGGGCGCGTCCTGGTCCTCGCCAAGGCCGACGCCAGACTGGTCGAGGGCGAACGCGAATGGCCGCTCTTCACCAACCGCTGGTCCGGCGGGGCGGTGCAGCCTGCCGGGCTGGTTCGGATCGAATCCTTCCGCCTCGTGGGACGCATTCCGACCTGGATCTACGCGATCGGCGACATCCGGATCGAGCAGCGGATCTGGCTGGAGCGGAACGCCGATCGGATCTGGATCGCCTGGCGTCCAGTCGCCGGACATCCGGACCGGAATCTGCGGCTCCGCGTCGATCTGTTGGTGGACGCCCGCGATCATCACGGCGTCACCCAGGGCGGCCATACCCAGCCCGAGCTTCGCCTGGAGGATGGGCAACTGCGCGTCCTGCATCACCATTGGTTCGAACTCGGCATCAGGACCATCGGCGGCACAGTCCGCATCGATCCGGCCTGGGTCGAGGCCTTCGACCTGCCGATCGAGCGCGAACGCGGGCTCGAGGATCGCGACGACCATCTGCGGGTCGCCCAGGCCGAGCTGAGGCTCGAAACCGGGACATGGACCGGCATCACGGCGGCCGTCGGACCAGAGCCGGCGCCGACACTCGATCTCGAGGAGTCGCTGCGACGTCAGTACGCCCGGGATGCGGAACTGATCGCCCGCGCCCGCTCGGCCGATCCTGCGTTCGAGATGGCGCCGGACTGGATCCGCCGACTCCTGCTCGCCGCCGACGACTTCATCTTCGCCCGTCCGCTGGAGGACGTACCGGACGGCGAATCGGTCATCGCCGGCTATCCCTGGTTCGGCGACTGGGGCCGCGACACCATGATCGCCCTGCCCGGCCTGACCCTGGCGACCGGACGGCCGGAGAGCGCACGGCGGATCCTGGAGACCTTCGCCCGCTTCGTCGACGGCGGCATGCTGCCCAACGTCTTCCCCGGCACTGGCGAGGTCCCGGAGTACAACACGGTGGACGCCGCGCTCTGGTATCTGGAGGCCTGGCGCGCCTATCTGGAGACGACCGGAGACATCGGCGCCCTTGAGCGGGTCTTCCCGACCCTCGACGCCATCGTCCGGGCCTACCGCGACGGCACCCGTTACGGCATCGGCATGGACCCGGAGGACGGTCTGATCCGGGCCGGCGAGCCGGGCGTACAGCTCACCTGGATGGACGCCATGGTCGACGGCTGGGTGGTGACGCCCAGGATCGGCAAGCCGGTGGAGATCAACGCGCTCTGGTACAACGGCCTGGTCGCCATGCGCGACTTCGCCCTGCGGCTCGGGCTCGATCCGGCACCCTATGCCCGGCTGGCCGAAGACGCGGCAGCCGGTTTCCAGCGCTACCTGAGATCCGACGGCGACGGGCTCATCGACGTGCTGGACGGCCCCGAGGGCGACGACGCCAGCCTGCGCCCCAACCAGATCTTCGCCGTCAGCCTGCCGGCGTCGCCCCTGTCGCCCGAACAGCAGGCCCGCGTGGTCTCGGTCTGCGGACGCGAGCTGCTCACCTCCCACGGACTGCGCTCGCTGGCACCCTCGCACCCGGACTACCGGGGACGCTATCTCGGCGATCGCTGGGAGCGCGACGGCGCCTATCACCAGGGCACGGTCTGGGGCTGGCTGCTCGGCCATTACGCCCTGGCCGAATACCGGGTGACCGATGATGCGGAGCTGGCACTTTCGCGCCTGGAACCCATGGCAGATCATCTGCGCGACGCGGGGCTCGGCAGCATCGGCGAGATCTTCGACGGCGATCCGCCCCATACCCCGCGCGGCACACCGCTCCAGGCCTGGTCCGTGGCCTGCACGCTGGAGGCATGGTGGCGTCTGCGTCGGACGCAGACAGCGGACCCGGGTCAGGTACCCGCGACGTGACCGGCTGCAAGGTGTCGTTCGGCGAGGGTGTCGCCACGCTGGTCCGGCCAACAGCGACGGGGCCTGCCCCGGCTGAGTCAAGGGCGGACCGGCGTCGCGGTCCATTCCTCCACCAGGAGACCGAAGACGAGCACGTCATCGTATCGGCCGTCGATCTTGCATGCCCTGCGCATACGCCCTTCTTCACGGAAGCCCATGGCGCGATAGAGGGCGATCGCCGCGCCGTTGGAGGCGAAGACCTCGAGCTCCACCCGCTCGAACCCATGCCGGAAGGCATCCTCCAGGGCGCTCGCCATCAGCGTCCTTCCCCAGCCCCGGCCTCGGTACCGCGGCATGAGTCCGATTCCCAGGCGCCCCATATGCCTCGATACCTGGAAGGTTTCGCGGGCGATATTGCACCAGCCGACCAGATCGTCTCCATCGAGGGCAACCCAATGAACGCCACCGGACGCCTTCTGCCCACGAATGTACGCTCGGGTCTCCTCGGCCGAAAACCCCTCCGTGGTCACCAGAAACCGTCTTTCCCTCGCGACCGCAGTGACGCAGCGCGCAACGGCATCCGCATCCGCGATCTCCGTCGTCCTGATACCAAGCACCATAGCCTCCTCGATCATGCCGCCAACAAAGCGCGCGCAGAATGGAGCTCACTGGCCTAACTTTGTCGACACACCGGACTTGCGCCGTCCGCCATTTTCACTGCCGAACCATTATTCACGCGGCAAGGGATTCGAGCGAGCCACCAGATCGGACGATATCGGTCATCGGCCGGCTTGGGCCGCACAGCCTTGGCAATCGAGGCTGGATTCGCTTACCATTATTGACAATTATCAATAACGAAGCGTGTCGGCTGGACGATTCCCAATCGCCGCCAGACCGCCATTCGGTGCACCGAAGCGCACCACCAAAGGAGGACAGGAAGATGTCGAAGACGTCTTCGCGCCGCATTTCCATGATAACAGCGGGGTATCTGTTTGCCGCCGGCATACTCTTCGTGTGGGGCATCGACTTCGCCATCAAGTCGACCAACACGCTCGAGTTCTGCACCTCGTGCCACACCATGTCGACCAACTTCGAGGAGTACAAGAAGTCGCTCCACTACAAGAACGCCTCCGGCGTTCAGGCGACCTGTGCCGACTGCCACGTCCCCAAGCCGCTCGGTCCCAAGCTGGCGACCAAGATCATCGCCGCCAAGGATGTCTATCACGAGGTCGTGGGCACCATCGACACGCCCGAGAAGTTCGAGGCCCGGCGCTGGCATCTCGCCAACATGGTCTGGGACCGGATGCGCGCCAGCGACTCCCGCGAGTGCCGCAGCTGTCACGACTTCGCCAACATGGACCTCTCCGAGCAGGGACGCTCCGCCCGCAGCCGGCACGCAGCCGCCCAGGACAAGGGACAGACCTGCATCGACTGCCACCGCGGCATCGTCCATTACGAGCCGGACCCGCCCGAAGAAACCGACCCGGAGACGCCGGGCGCCCACTGACCCGGCCAGCGAGCGAGGGTAAGCAGAGACCATGCACCAGTCCCCCAAACGCCCCATCCGTATCGCGCTCCTCCTCGGCGGCCTGCTTATGGGTAGCCAACCCCTCTCGGCCGAGGAAACCGACCTCGACCGCGAGCTGAGACTGGCCGCCATGATCGGCGATATCGAGACCGTCGCGACCCTGCTCGACCAAGGCGCTTCCGTCGACGCCCACAACCCGTTCGACAAGACCGCGCTCATGATGGCGGTCGAGGCGGAGGAGCTGCCGACCGTGACCCTGCTTCTCGACCGGGGAGCCGACGTCAACGCGCGCACCGTCGCCGGATGCACCCCCCTGACCTTCGCCGCCGAGTCGGGACATTCCGAGATCAGCGCATTGCTGCTCGATCGCGGCGCCCATGTGCACGACCGCACCCGCTCCGGCTGGGACGCGCTCATGATCGCCTCGCGTTACGGCTTCACCGAGGTGGTCGGACAGCTCATCGGCAAGGGAGCGGACCCCAAGGCCTCGGACCGCGACGGCCAGACCGCCCTGACCCAGGCGGCCGCGAAGGGCGAAACCGATGTCATGCCGCTGCTGGTCGCCGCCGGCGCCGAGCTGGAATCGCGCGACAAGCAAGGCGATACCGCCTTGCTGGTCGCCGCCGAGCACGGCCAGCTGGACTCCGTCCGCACCCTGCTCGAGCTGGGCGCGAACCCCGAGGCGCGCGACGACCTGGGGGCGACGGCGCTCATCCTGGCGGCCGGCCGAGGCCACACCGATGTGGCCGAACGGCTGCTCTCCCTCGGGGCCGATCCCAACGCCCAGGACAAGGAGGGCACGACGGCGCTCATGGAGGCCGTGGCGACCCGTCACAACGCCCTCATCGGCCTGCTGCTCGAGAAGGGCGCGCGACCCGATCTGAAAAACGCACGGGGACGGACCGCCGCCGAGATCGCCCGCGAGCGGGACAACCCAGAGGCGCTCGACGACTTGGCCACCCAGCCCGCCTCATGAACCTCCGGGGGCAGCGTCCCGACGCTGCCTCGACACCCGCAGACTAGCCGCGTCCCATGCGTCCCACCCGTCGGGACAGCCCGGGGCGGGACGCGGCCATTCCACACCGCCCCGGCATAACGACAAGCAGGATCACAAAACCAAAAGAGGAGAGGAGTCAAAGATGAAGACGAGAAAGAAACCTCTGACCCACGCGATCGGGGCCATCGCCCTCGGTCTCTCATCCGCGGCCGGCGCCGACGGAGCCACCGGCGAGATGCTGGCCGGCGCCTGTGCCGGCTGCCATGGCGACAGCGGCAACAGCATGGGTCCGGCGGCCCCCTCGATCGCGGCCATGGATCCCATGGTCTTCGTCGACGCCATGGAGGCCTTCAAGAGCGGCGAGACCTATTCCACCGTCATGGGGCGCATCGCCAAGGGCTATTCGAGCCAGGAGTTCGAGAAGATGGGCCAGTACTTCAAGCAACAGACCTACGTGCCGGCCGACCAGGGCTATGAGGTCGCCCTCGTCGACGAGGGCGCCCGGCTCCACGACAAGTATTGCGAGAAGTGTCACGCGGAGGGCGGCAAGCCGCTGGTCGACGAGGAGGACTACAGCATCCTCGCCGGTCAGTGGACGCCCTATCTGCAGTTCGCCATGTCCGACTTCCGCGAGGACCGCCGGGAAATGGAGAAGAAGATGCGCCGCAAGCTTGAGGAAATGCTCGAACGCGAGGGCGAAGAGAGCCTCGACGCCGTCTTCAGCTTCTACGCCAGCCAACAATAGGAATCCGGGAGGAGTTCAGACATGGCACTCGACAGACGCGACTTCATCAAGATCTCCGGCCTCGCCGCCATGGCCGGCGCGATCGGATTCCCGCACCTGGCGCTCGGCGCCAGCCACCGCATCGTGATCGTCGGCGGCGGCACGGGCGGTGCCACCACGGCCCGCTATCTCAAGAAGGCCGACCCCGGCATCCAGGTCACCCTCATCGAGCCGAACGCCCACTACCACACCTGCTATATGAGCAACGAGGTGCTCAGCGGCGAGCGCAAGCTCGAGTCCATCCGCCACGGCTACGACGGGCTCAAGGGGATGGGCATCGAGGTGGTCCAGGACAGCGCCACCGGCATCGACCCCGAGAAGAAACTGGTCAAGACGGCCGGAGGCAAGGAATTCGGCTACGACCGCTGCGTCGTCGCGCCCGGCGTCGAGCTCCTCTACGACAAGATCGAGGGCTACAGCGAGGAGGCATCGCTCAAGGCACCCCACGCCTGGAAGGCCGGCGAGCAGACGGCGATCCTGCGCAAGCAGCTCGAGTCGATGAAGGACGGCGGCACGGTCGTCATCGCCGCGCCGCCCAACCCCTTCCGCTGTCCCCCCGGTCCCTACGAGCGGACCAGCCAGATCGCGCACTATCTCAAGACCCACAAGCCCAAATCGAAGGTCGTCATCCTCGACAGCAAGCAGAAGTTCTCCAAGCAGGCACTCTTCACCCAGGGCTGGGAACGCCTCTACGGCTTCGGCACCGACGATGCGCTGATCGAGTGGCACCCGGGTCCGGACGCCGCCGTGGTCAAGGTGGACACGGGCGGAATGGTCGCCGAGACCAGCTTCGGCGACGAGATCAAGGCCGACGTCCTCAACGTCATCCCGCCCCAGCGCGCAGGCAGGATCGCCCAGATCGCCGGGCTTGCGGACGAGAGCGGCTGGTGCCCGGTCGACAAGAAAACCTTCGAGTCCTCGATCCACAAGGGCATCCACGTCATCGGCGACGCCTGCATCGCCACCAAGATGCCCAAGTCCGGATATTCGGCCAACAGCCAGGGCAAGGTCGCGGCGGCCGCCATCGTCGCCATGCTCAAGGGCGAGGAACCGGGCACGCCCTCCTACATCAACACCTGCTACTCCCTGATCGCCCCCGGCTACGGCATCTCGATCGCGGCCGTCTACCGCCTGAGCGAGGACGGCTCCGAGATCGCGGGCGTCCCCGACGCCGGCGGCCTCACCCCGATCGACGCCCCCGACTGGGCGCTGGCCCGCGAGGCGCAATACGCCCACAGCTGGTACAACAACATCGTCAAGGATACATTCGGGTAGTCAACACCAGTCGCCCCGAGCCGGGATCGCCCTCCCAGGAAGCCCGGCCTGGGGCCGTCCGTATTCGCCACTTCCCCTTCGGCTCGAGCGATCGAGGGAGACGCATAGAACGAATCTGGCACAATCCTGTCAAGAGGTCGTGGCACGACGGCTTCAAACCACAGGGATGCCTCATCACCAGATGCTCGAGATCTCCGACCTTCAACGCCGATTCGACGGCCGCCCCGTCCTGCGGTCCGTCTCCATGCGCCTCGAACCGGGCGAGTATGTCGCCATCACCGGCGAGTCCGGGGTCGGCAAGTCCACACTGCTGAATCTGATCGCCGGGCTGGACCGGCCGGACGGCGGCCGGCTCGCCCTCGACGGGGCCGACTACGGCGACCTGGACGAGGACTCCCTGACCCGGCTGCGCCGCGACAAGCTCGGTTTCGTCTTCCAGGCATTCCACATCCTGCCCCATCTGACACTGCGCCAGAACGTGGTCCTGCCCTTGTGGCTCAAGGGACGCAAGGGTCCCCAGGCGGACCGCGAGGCCGACCGCCTGCTGGACGCGGTGGGACTGGCCGATCGCGCCGACAGCTGGCCGCGCGAGCTCTCGGGCGGCGAGATGCAGCGCGTGGCGATCGCCCGCGCCCTGGTCCACGCGCCTCGCCTGATCCTGGCGGACGAACCCACCGGCAACCTGGATCCGAGCAACGCGGCCAAGGTGCTGACGCTGCTCGCCGAGCGCATCCGCGCCTCGGGGGCCATGGGCATCCTGGTCACCCACTCGCCCGAGGCGGCCCGGAGCGCCGACCGCGTCCTGCACCTTACCCCCGAGGGACTGAGCGCATGACACTGGCCCCCGTCTTCCTGGGCTCGCTCGCCCGGCGCCGGACGGCGACGCTCTTTTCCTTCGTCGCCATCCTGCTGGGGGTCGCGCTCGGCATGGCGGTCCAGGCGGTGAACCAGGCGGCCCTGTCCGAATTCGGCCGGGGCATGCGCACCATGGCCGGCGCGGCCGACCTCCAGGTCGTGGGACCGCGCGGCGGCTTCGACGAGGGGCTCTACGCCACCCTGGCCGCGCGCTCCGAGGTGGCACAGGCGAGCCCGGTGCTGGAGATGCGCACCGAGCGCATCGGCAGCGCGGACGGACTGCGCATCCTCGGTATCGATCTCTTCGCCGCGGGCCCGGTCACGCCCGCCCTGCTCCCGCGACCCGCCGAGATCCAGGACGGATCCGACCGCGACACCCGCCTCGCCGCGCTCGCGGAAGACAGCCTCTTTCTTAGCATGGCGGCCCGGGAAGCGCTCCAGGTCGACCCAGGCGACCGGATCCAGGTCCATGCGGAGGACAGAACCCTGACCCTGCGGGTGGCCGGCGATCTGCCCGGCGCCCCCGACGACCCTCGGCTGGCCGTCATGGACATCGCCGCCGTGCAGAAGCACTTCTCCCGAATCGGCCGACTGACCCGCATCGACCTGCGTCTGGCCGGCGGCCAGGACGCACAAACCGCCCGCGCCGCGCTCGAACCCCTGCTCCCGGCGGGCCTGATGCTGGAGGTCCCCGAGGCCGCCGTCGACCAGGCGGCCAACCTCTCCCGGGCCTATCGCGTCAATCTCACCATGCTGGCGGCGATCGCCCTCGTCACCGGCGGCTTCCTGGTCTTCTCCGCCCAGGCGCTCTCCGTGGTGCGCCGCCACACCGAGCTGGCCTTCCTGCGCGCCATCGGACTCGCCCGGCGCCAGCTGTTCCTCTGGCTCCTGGCGGAGGGCGCGCTCGTCGGGCTCCTGGGCGGACTGGCGGGCGTCGCGCTCGGCCACGGCATCGCCCTGGGTCTGCTGACGCTGCTCGGGGGCGATCTGGGCGCCGGATTCTTCTCCGGGCTGTCACCGACCCTGAGATTCAGCCCCTGGGCGAGCGCGGCCTATGTGCTGCTCGGCATCGGCGCCGGGGTGGCCGGGGCCTGGCTCCCGGCACGCGAGGCCGCCGCCGTCGCGCCCGCACGGGCGCTCAAGTCCGGCGACGATTCGGCCCTGTCCGGCGGACGCGGCGTCCCGATGCTCAGCCTGGCGATGCTGACCGCGAGCCTCCCGGCCTGTTTCATCCCGCCGATCCAAGGGCTGCCCCTCGGCGGCTATCTGGCCATCGCCTGCCTGCTCGCCGGGGCCGTCATGCTGCTGCCGACCCTCGCCTCCATGCTCGCCCGAACCCTGCCGCTTCGAGGCCCGGTCCCGGCGCGGCTTGCCGCCGCCCGGCTGGCGGCGGCACCCGGTCAGTCCGTGATCGCGGCCACGGGCGTGCTGGCGAGCGTGGCCCTGGTGGCCGCCATGGCGATCATGGTCGGCTCCTTCCGCGATTCGGTCGACGTCTGGCTGGGGCAGATCCTGCCCGCCGACCTCTATCTGCGTGCCGGACGCGCCCAAAGCGCCGGCAGTCTGGACGAGGCGCTGCAGGCGCGGCTGGGGAAGATCCCCGGTGTTGCTCGAGTGCAGTTCACGGCCTTCGAGAGCCTCCGACTCGAGCCGGGCCGTGCCCCGGTCGAGCTGCTCGCGCGGCCGGTCTCGCCGGATGGCGATGGGCTGCCCCTGGTCGGATCCGCGCGGCCGGCAGCCAAGGGCGAGACACAGATCTGGATCTCCGAGGCCATGCGCGACCTCTACGGCTGGCGCCCGGGCGAGCGCGTCCTGATCCCGCTCGCCGGGGACGAGGTGGCCGTCCAGGTCGCCGGCGTCTGGCGCGACTACGCCCGGCAGGGAGGGGCGATCATGATGGATCTCGCCGACTATCGGCGACTGACGGGCGATGCGTCCGTTCAGACCGCCGCCATCTGGCTCGCCCCGGGCGCGGACGGCATCCGGGTGGGCGAGGCACTCAAGTCGACGAGCGACTCGGGCGCGCTGGAGGTCGCCTTCCCGGGCGAGATCCGCGAACGCAGCCTCACGATCTTCGACCGCACCTTCGTCGTGACCTATGTCCTGGAGGCCGCCGCGGTGGTCATCGGTCTGGCCGGGGTGGCCGCCAGCTTCGCCGCGCTCACCGCCGCCCGGCGCCGCGAGTTCGGCATGCTGCGCCACCTGGGACTCACGCGTCGACAGATCGGCGCCATGCTCGCCCTCGAAGGAACCCTGGCGGCCGGCGTCGGGGTGCTGGGCGGACTCGCGGCCGGCGGCGCCATCTCGCTGATCCTGATCGAGGTCGTGAACCGGCAGAGCTTCCACTGGAGCATGGATCTGCACCTCCCCTGGGCCTCGCTCCTCTGGTTCGCGGGCCTGCTCGTCGCCCTGGCCGGACTGGCCGCGATCCTCGCGGGACGCCAGGCGATGCGCGAGGACGCCCTGCTCGCGGTTCGGGAGGACTGGTGATGCACCGACGCACCTGTCTGCTCGCACTCGCCGGCCTGCCGCTGACCCGACTCCTGGCGGCGGACGAACCGGCCGCCGAATCGACCGCTCGGGAAGTCGTCTTCGCGCCCGTGCTTCCCGGCCGCACGCTCGTCTTCCCCGACGACGAGGGCGCGCACCCGGAATTCCGCACCGAATGGTGGTACGTGACCGGCTGGCTCGACCTGCCGGACGGCCGCCCGCTCGGATTCCAGGTCACCTTCTTCCGCGTGCGCACCGGCATCGGCGAGGACAACCCCAGCGCCTTCGCCCCGCGCCAGCTGATCCTGGCCCACGCGGCCATCGCCGATCCCGAGCTGGGCCGCCTGCGTCACGACCAGCGTGCCGCCCGCAGCGGATTCGGACGCGCCGGATTCTCCACTGGACGTGCCGGGGTCTGGCTCGGCGACTGGTCGTTCGAGCAGATCGGCGACGGCTATCGCGCGCGCGTGGACGCCGAGGACTTCGGCTACGACCTCGCCTTCCTCCCGGACGGACCGCCCCTGCTCAACGGCCAAGAAGGCTTCAGCCTCAAGGCGCCCGGTCGGGACAACGCCAGCTACTACTACAGCCGGCCCCAGCTGACCGTCGAGGGCCGCCTGACCCTCGACGGCCATCGCCAGAGCGTCGCCGGACGGGCCTGGATGGACCACGAATGGTCGAGCGCCTACATCCCCGAGGGCGCGGACGGCTGGGACTGGGTCGGCCTGAACTTGGACGACGGCGGCGCCATCATGGCCTTCCGGATGCGCAGAACCGACGGCGGGAAGCTCTGGGCCAGCGCCACGCTCCGTTCGCCCGACGGCAGCGCGGAGCATCTCTCGCTGGAGGCGGTCGAATTCGAGCCCCTTCGGAGCTGGAAATCGCCGCGCACCGGAATCGAGTATCCGGTCGAATGGCGACTGAGCCTCGGGACCCGCCGATTCACCTTGCGCCCACTGATGGACGACCAGGAGCTCGAAAGCCGCCGCTCCACGGGCACCATCTATTGGGAAGGCGCCATGCGCCTTCTGGAGAACGGGCGCGAGATCGGGCGCGGCTATCTGGAGATGACCGGTTACGGAGAAAGAATCCAGGTCGGTTAGTGGTGCGTGCGGAGCAGGGTCTGATCGATGCTGATCTCGGCGGCGGAGTCATCAAGCAGCGTTTGGCGCGCCCTGGGCAAGGCCGATCAGGAGGCTACCGGACGCTGATCTTGTACCGTCAGGCGCATCGCGCCTTCTTCGTCTACGGATTCGCCAAGAGCCAGCAGGCCAATATCAGCGACGAGGAAGAAACAGCATTCAAGAACGCGGCGCGGCACATCCTTGAGTTGACGGACGAGCAGCTCTCTGCACTGATCCAGAATGGGCAATTCTCGGAGGTTGAACAGGATGGCTAGACAGTATCGTAGCAACGCGATGGCTTCGATTCACGAGACCATGGAGGCCCTCCAAGAGGTAGGTGCCATCGACAAGCAGACCATGCGCGAATTCGATGACGCTGCTGACCCTTTTCAACAGCCATGCCTACTTGTTCAGGGGGTTGCTCGGTGCAGGATTCGACAGCGTCAAGGGATTGATCGAAACCTACGACTGCGACGCCGCACTCGACATCCTCAAGGCCGAATGGTCGACAGGGGAGGGTTCGGTCACCCTGCTGGGTCGGCGATCGCGATCCAGCAGGGTGGTCCGAATCAGAGCCCGACCATCTGGGCATGCACGCCCTTGGCCCGAATACCCTGGAGCAGGGTTCCGGCATCCGTCACGTCGGGACGATAGCCGACGAGCGTCAGATGAGGACGGTCTTCGGGATTATGGACACTGACGACACCCTCGACATCACGCAGGAGCCCTTCGACGTCGCTGCGATCCTCGGCGGACAGGGTCTCGTCGATATGGATCAGCACGTCAGCAAGCGAGACAGTCATGATTGACCTCCTTCGATCGATCAAGCCGGCCCGTCGGATCGGCCGTGTCTTGCGGCTCGGGCGAGGAAGCCCGAAACCCTTGCGGACCAAGGGTCTTCCCAACCACTGCCATCGCGGACCGGAAAAAGTAACGCCATCACCACTCGACTCAGTCAACCGAAATAGCCGAGCGGCCCTGTCACCATTATAGCCGCCACGGAGCTGACGGAGCCCATAAGCCAGACCGATGCGGACGATCCGAACAACGGCGTATTTCAATGGAGCGCGCATCGAACCCGGCTACAATGAAGGGCCGATGTCGCCGGACGGCTGCGGCACTGGCCCAGGCGCGGCGCGCGGACGATCCCATTCCCACAACGAGCGCATCCCGGAGGACAGACGACATGCAGAGACGCCATTTCCTCAAGACCGCGGGCCTCGGCGCGGCCGCCGCCGGTCTTTCGCTTCCGGCCAGGGCGGACGCGCCCGACATCAAGTGGCGCATGGCCTCGAGCTTTCCCAAGAGCCTGGACACCATCTATGGCGGCGGCGAAACGCTGTCCAAGCGCGTGGCCGAGCTGACCGACGGCCGCTTCGAGATCCGCGTCTTCGCCGGTGGCGAGATCGTGCCCCCCTTCGGCGTGCTCGACGCCGTGCAGCAGAACACCGTGGAGTGCGGACACACCGCCTCCTATTACTATTTCGGCAAGAACAAGGCCCTGGCCATGGAGACCACCTGGCCGTTCGGGCTCAATAGCCGCCAGATGACGGCCTGGGTCTATCACGGGGGCGGCATGGAGCTGCTGCGCGAGATGTTCGCCGAGTACGGCATCCTCCATTTCCCGGGCGGCAGCACGGGCGCCCAGATGGGCGGCTGGTTCCGCAAGGAGATCAAGTCGCTCGACGACATGAAGGGCCTGAAGATCCGCATCCCCGGCTTCGGCGCCGAGATCTTCTCGCGCCTGGGCGCGGTGCCTCAGTCCCTGCCCGGCGGCGAGATCTACCCGGCCCTGGAGCGCGGCGCCATCGACGCGGCCGAGTGGACCGTCCCCTACGACGACGAGAAGCTCGGCTTCTACAAGGTCGCCAAGTACTACTACTACCCGGGCTGGTGGGAGCCGGGCACCCACCTGGTCTTCTACGTCAACCAGGAGCAGTGGGCCTCGCTGCCCCCGGCCTACAAGTCGGCGTTCGAGGTCGCCGCCAAGGAGGCCCATCTCGACATGCTGGCGGCCTACGACGCCAAGAATCCGCCCGCGCTGCAGCGCCTCATGGCGAACGGCGCCGAGCTGCGCCGCTTCCCGGACGACGTTCTGCTCAAGGCCTACGAGACCGCGCAGCAGGTCTATGCCGAGGAGTCCGAGAAGAACCCGACCTTCAAGAAGCTCTACGATTCCATGGTCGCCTTCCAGAGATCCTCCGACGTCTGGTGGGGCGTGGCCGAGTCGTCCATGTCCAACTTCAGACAGGCCGTACGGCGCATGCGATAGCCGTCCCCGGTGCGCCGGGTCCCCGCAACGCGGAGACCCGGCGGCCAGTCACCGGACCGGCTAATCGGGACCTCCCGTCTTTACCGGCATCCGCGAGAGATAGTCGATCACCTGCTCGACCTGCGCGTCCGAATAGGGCTCGATCGCCTTCACCATGTCCGGATTGGCGTTGCGCCGCACCCCGTCGCGGATGTCCAGCGCCTGGCGCAGCATGTACCGATAGTGCTGTCCGTTCAGACGCGGATAGAACTTCTCGGCATCGCCCATCCCGTCCGTCTTGTGACAGACCCGGCAGTCGCGGCGATAGAGTTCCTCGCCTGCCGCGAGCCCCTCGCCCGGCCCCTCGCCGTGCGCCTCGGGAACCGGCAGGGAATTCAGATAGGCGGCGATGTCCGCTACCTCCTGGGTGGTGATGACATGCTCGCTGGCGAAGGGATACATCTTGGGGTTGTCCCTCCGCCCCTCGCGCACGTCGGTCAGCTGCTTGATGATGACCGAGGCATGCTGCCCGACGAGCCGCGGATAGAAGCCCGCCTCGTCGCCCAGCGCCCGGCCGCCGTGGCATCCCTCACAGACGATGAAGGCATCCTTGCCCCGGGCCACGTCGCCCTTGGCCCGCAGGGCGAGCAGCTCCTCGCCCTTGAGGTCGTTCCAGATGTAGCCGGGCGACTCGATGCCGGGCGCGTAGGGCTGCTCGGGCACGTCGGCCGCGTGGCTCGCCCTCTCCTCGTCGGCATGGACGGCGGAGACGATCAGCAGGAATATCAGGATCAGATATCTGTTCATGGTGCGACCTTCAGCGCGCTGAGGGTGGGACGGGCATGGAGGCGACGTATTGCGCCACCGCCAGGATCTCGGCATCGGTCAGACGCGACACCACGGTACGCATGAGCTTGCCGAAGTCGTTGGAGCGCTCGCCGCTGCGGAACTGCTTCAGCTGCTGGACCACGTAGTCGGCGTTCTGGGCGGCGATCATGGGGAACCTGGGCGCGCCGCCGCCGTCCGGGGTATGGCAGCCGGCGCAGGCCGGCACGCCGGCCTCCTTGTTGCCCTCGCGGTAGACGCGCTCGCCCTCGTCCACCAGGTCCGGACGGGTGACGATGCCCGGGGTCCGCGGCTGACGCGCGAAATACTCGGCCAGGGCATTGATCTCGCCGCGCGACAGCTCGTCGAGGATGGGTCCCATGATGTCACTGCTGCGCTTGCCGCTGGCGACGTCGCGCATCTGCTTGGCGAGATAGTCCGGGGCCAGTCCGGACAGCTTGGGAAAGGGCGGCGCGGCGCTGTTGCCGCTCTGGGTATGACAGGTGGCACAGCTCTCCTTGACGATGGCGCCGGCATCGGTGGACTGGGCGCTGGCCGAGGCCGCACCCAGGATCAGGATCGGGGCCAGCAACGCCCCCTGGATGGCATGGCCGAGCAGCGCTCGACCGCTGGCAGAACCGAACGGCCCGCCATGAGTCTCGACGAGATTGCGCACGATGGATCTCCCCGCGAAGCGAGGCGGCCGGATCCGGGCAGAGAACCTGTCCCGGATCCGCACCGCATGAGGTTCAGAAGTTCACCTGCACCAGCAGGCCCACGCTGTTGTCGTGATAGTCCTGGGTTCCGGAGTCCAGGTAGACCGCCTGGCTTCCCGAATCCGTGGGCACTGGATTGTCCGAGACCCCGGCATAGTGCCAGTCGTCGATGCTGCCCTGTTCGTAGCGGTAGATGGCCCGCAGGGCGACCGACTTGGAGATGGGGAAGACCAGATCCAGGCTCAGGATGTGCTGGTCGTAGTCGGAGTCGGGCATGCCGCTGCCGGCCAGCTCGGTGACTGCGGAGCTCAGACCGAGCCCATTGGCGTTGTAGCTGTAGTCCAGGGTGGAGGTGCCGGTCACGTAGCTGTAGTCCAGCTCGAGCCGCGCGAACCCGAGGTCGTAGCGCCCGCCGATCCCCAGGGCGTGGTTGGTGTCCTCGTAGTCGAGGGTCCATTTGCGGCTTTCCGTCCACAGCGGACTGGTCTGCGCGTGGTCGCCGCACTGGTTGTGCCAGTTCCCGGAGGTCACCAGGACCGTGTCGACCAGGCTCGCGCCGCTGCGGGCCGGGGCGACGGGATCCGAGCCGGAGGCCACGGCGCCGTCGCTGTAGAAGTAGTAGTAGTTGCCGATGACGCAGCCGTTCGGCTGGATACTCGACTGGGTCATGGTGGAGCGCTGATAGCTGTAGTACCCGTAGAGCCCCAGCTTGGCGGACGGCTGCCAGTTGACGTCGAGCGAGGCCGTTCCGACCCTCTGGTCGTCTTTGCGCCCGAAGTCCGAGTTGGGGAAACGGTTCTGGCGATACTGGCCGCTGAAACCAATGTCCAGGTCGTGCCGGGCGATCAGGTCCAGACGCAGATCGAGCGCCAGCCGATCGCGGTCGGAGAGATCGAACTTGCGGAAGGACCGCATGGCATGGATCCAGCTGAAGAGGTTGGTCCCGTCGGCGGTCGGCTCCGGCCCCAGGGAGACGCTGTAGAACGACTCGTAGGGATCGGGGTTGTAGCTGTCGCCGCGTCGGCGCCCGAACTCGGCCGAGGCCCGAAGAGTGCCCCATTGATAGGCCCGGTTCAGATAGCCGATCCGGAGCATGTCCTCCCAGGTCGAATCGCGCTCGCGATGCTCGCGCTCGTACTGCTCGCGCTCGATGCGCCCGCTGATGGTCTGGCCGCGGGCCAGCCGGTATTCGCCGCCGAGCTCGATGTTGGTCTTGCTGTACTCGTACGGGACGTTGCGGATGTTGGACGCGCCCGAGCTGGGAACCAGGCCCAGCGCCCTGACCGCGTTCAGATTGCAGCCCATCGCGTCGTAGGCGCTGCCGAGGGTTCCGGCCGGGTTGTTCCCCGCCGCCGTGTTGGGAAAGGCGAAGGCACCACCGCTGCCGTCGTTCAGCAGCCGCCCCAGCTGGCCGGTGAGCGGATTGCAGGCCACGTAGTCGGTCTTGTTGTCGGTCTCGTAATAGCGGATCTTGGTGTCGAGGCCCAGCTTGTCGGTCGGGCGCATCGAGAAGGCGACGTCGAACAGCCGGGTATCGATCTCGGCGCCGGCGCGCCGCCGGCTGAGCGCGGAGGTGGTGTTCCAGTTGTTCTCGGCCGACACCCCGTTGATCTCGAGACCGCTGAGAGCATGGGCGGTGGGTGGGATGAGGTCGTCGTTCTGCTTCATCCGGCTCAGCGAGACCGTCGCGGTGAGACGGCTGTGGTACCACTCCGGCATCGAACGGGCGTATTCGGCCTTGACGTTGTAGAAATCGTTGTCCGGATAGAGGTCGTAGCGCCCGCTGGTGAAGATGGTCGGATCCAGCACGTTGGGCGCAGTGGCCGAGATGGTGTTGGTACTGGCGTAGATCGGATTCTCGAAGGTGAGGGTGTCGATGTTGTTGCGGAACAGCGAGACGTTGGTCTGCAGATTGAAGCTGTTCGTCCCGTCGTCGTAGCGCAGCATGGCCAGGATGTCGTGGGTGTCGTAGTCGATCGATTCGGGGATCTCCAGGCTTCCGCCGCCGCCACCGCCGCCGAACACGGCCCCGAAGGGACGCGAGCCGTCCCGATGCTCGCGGCTGTAGCTCGCGATGAGGCGCCACTTGCTGGACAGATATTTGTCGATGCTCACCCCGCCGGTCTCGCGCACCAGGCTCAGCTCGGAGTCCTCGACCGCCTCGATGGCGCTGCGCATCCCCGCGACGGTCGCGGTCTGGCTGGCCGTCGCGTTCATGGTGCCGTCCGCGTTCCGGATCCCGACGCCCCCGGGCGGCAGGCCGTTCAGCCGGAGATGGCTGCTGCCCACCCCGCTCCAGAGACTGCGATAGCGGTTGGTGAAGACGTGCGGGGTCTCGTTGTAGAAGAGATCCACCTTCCAGTCGTTGTAGCGCCCGAAGCTGACCCCTTCGTACTGGTCCCGATAGCCGATGCCGCCGCCCAGCGCCTCCAGGAAGTAGCCCTTGCCCTTCTCCAGCTGCTCCGCCTGCACGGAGAAGTTGTTCAGATAGAGCCCCGAGGTCGGCAGATCCTTGTAACGACGGAACCAGGCGCTGTCCGTATTGCCGCCGGTCGCCATGCCGCCGATCTCCACCTGGCCGTGATACTCCCACCCGTCTTGAGTGCGGCTGGTCTCGGGCAGCTTGTCCGGCCAGCCCAGCAGTTTGCCGGTCGGGGTCCGCTCGTCCGGCCAGGCATCCAGACTGTCCGGATCGCGCTCGGGGATGGTTCGCAACCCCCCGGGGTTGAGCGCATTGCCCAGATTCTCGCCGACGCCGGCCGCCGAATCCGCCCGCACCTGGGCGGCGATCATCTGAGCGGCCGCTGCCGTGACGCACAGGACCAGGGTCTTCCGCCAGGGTTTCATCTCGCCCCTCCTCGTCTTCCGTCCGCATTCGCCCCGGAGCGGGGCGCCGCACATGCCTTCGGTGATGGGTCTGCTCATCGCTGGAACCTCGCCCCGGAGGGATGGTTGCTGCCGTGGACCTGGGTATGGCAGTTCTGGCAGGAGCGTCCGATGATGCGTGCGCTCTGGGTTCCGCCGATCAGCGCGGACGCCGCCGTCTGACTGTTGTTGAAGAGCTGGCCGGGATGCCCGATCGAGGCGTCGTGGCATTGCTGGCACAGCCAGGGACGCGGCGCGGCCAACAGCTTGTCGTTGTTCGAGCCGTGCGGGAGATGACAGTTGGAGCAGTTCTCGCGGACCGGGGCGTGCTCCCAGATGAAGGGACCGCGCTTCTCGGCGTGGCAGTCGTAGCAGAGGTCGTTGACGCTATCGCCCTTGAGCAGGGGACGGGTCGTCGAGCCGTGGGGATTGTGGCAGTCGACGCAGGTCATCTTGCCCTCGGGAAGAGGCATGTGCGAGCGCTTGTGGAACTCGGCGCGCTGCTGCTGGTGGCAGGTGTAGCAGGTCTCGGAGACGCTGGAACGGACCAGGGCGCCGTTCACCGAGTTCTTCATCATGGGATTGTGACAGTCGCTGCAGGCGACCCCGGCCCGGTCATGGGCCGAGCTGGTCCAGTGCATCTGTCCACCGCCGGTGTGACAGGTCTGACACTGGGCGTTCTGGACCGCGATCGGCGTGCCCCAGTCGCGGGTGTAGCCGATGATGAGCGAGCGGTTCAGACTGTCCTCGGCATGCTTGGAGCCGGGCCCGTGACAGGCCTCGCACATCTCGGTCTGGGCCGGCGTGCTCGGATTGGAGCGAAACACCTTCAGGTGCTTGCCCATGCTGGCATGCTCCCTCGCATGCTCGTGACACTCGGCACAGGCCTGCTCGCCGATGTAGGTCGAATCCTGATTCATCAGATCCACCTCCGTCGCGCCATGTGCGTGGGTGGATTCGTCGGGCACGGTTCCCGGGTGGCCGGGCGTACAGGAAACGGCCAGCAGCGCCAGGAGAGACGCAGCCGCCAGCCGCCCGCCCGCTCGCGCGGAGACAAGCAAGGAATAGATGCTCATTGCACTCCTCGATTCTCTTATCGTTCTTATCGAGCGCCGGAGAGGCACCCGTCGTCTGTCGTTATCTCCACTGGAGACCCGCCCCCGCAGGGGACCGATCGTCAGTGAACGGCCCTCCGAATGCAGGGGCCTAGGGGCACGGGGCTAGTCTGACAAACTGAAGGGCATGGGTATTGACGCAGAACGACAAGGGTTTTGACTCTGCGTGACAGTCTCATGAAACCGGCAGACCCCATCGACCGAACGCCGCGACGGCGCCGGTTCGGGAATCGAACGAACGGGAGGACTGGATCAGTCGACGAGTTCGGAGGCCGCGCGGCGCCGCACGTCGCGTGGCGAAAGACCGAAATGCTTGCGGAAGGCGCGGCTGAAATGGGCCTGATCGTTGAAGCCCCAGGTATAGGCGATATCGCTGATGGAGCGGCGCCCGGAGTCGCCCTGGCGCAGCTCCCGATTGCATTGCTCGAGCCGCTGCACCCAGACCCAGCGCATCAGCGAGGTGCCCTCGTCGGCGAAGACCCGGTGGACCTGACGGGCCGAGAGCCCGACCGACCCGGCGATCAGATCGACGTCCAGATCGGGATTGCGCAGATTGCTCAGCACGACCTTCTTGATCCGATCCTTCTGCAGCAGCGACTGCTGCAGGCAGTCCTTGTTGACCGGAACCGCGAAGCAGACCAGGGCACCGATCAGGTTGACGATGACATCCGCCAGATGATCGCTTCCCGCCCCGCTCAAGGTGTCCTTCCAGCGGTGCAGCGAACGCACCGCGTCGCAGAAGACCGCGGGGACGCCGCTCGTCCCCCGGATCGGCGTCATCATGGCCGCGCGCCACAGCGGGAAGCGGTCGACGACCTCGTCCTCCGGGACCTCGACCAGCGCCAGGCGGAAGGGACCGGAGACCTCGAGCGAGAGCGCCCGCCCGCTGCGCAGCAGACAGAGATCGCCTGCCCCCAGTTCGATCCGACGCTCGCCCTGACGGATACGGCTCGCGCCCTCGATCTGGACCAGTGCTGCGATACGGGCCGAGTTGCCGCACCCTGCCGCGTCGATGGCCAGGAACTCGCCGCGGATCTTCAGCATCTCGACCCGTCCCACGCCGCAGCGCTGGGCGCTCGAACAGCCGCCGCCCTCCTCCGACACTCCCTGATCCCCGAACGCGCCCAAGCCCTGTGTCAGGGCATCGAACAGCGTCGCGCGCGCGGCGATCCGGCGCATACCGGCGTCATCCAGGCCGCCATTCCGCTGCGGCACTGGCACGCCACGATCCAAACCTGATCCTCTCATCGCTCTTCCAGGCAGTTGGTTCTGCCATTTTTTTGCACACATATTTTCAATGTGTGCAGAGCGAGATACAGCGTCAATGACTCAAATCAAAAACCCCACAAAATTAAATTCACAGGATTGATGTTTATCATTTACTTAAATACTTCCCAATGTGTACGCGAGGCGCACCGAAAATCAGGCACTCGAGAGACCTCGAGACGCCCTCCGGGAGAGGCGCGGAGCGTCGGCCCGCCCCAGCCAGGGACGCGAGCCCTCAGGGCTGTCCGGCGGGCGGAGGCCCCAACAGCAGTCCATCGAAATCGCTGCTGTCGAGCAGACTGGAGCCGCCCTGATCCGGGACGCTGATCTCGGTCGGCGTCACCGCGACCGCAGGACGGTCCAGCCCCCAATCCACCAGCTGTGGAAAAACGACGATCAAGGCGACCATCAGCAGCTGGATGCCGAGGAAGGGCACGGCCCCCCAGTAGATGTCCGAGGTCTTGATCTGGGGCGGAGCCACCGAGCGCAGATAGAAGAGGGCGAACCCGAACGGCGGATGCATGAAGCTGGTCTGCATGTTGACGCCGAGCAGCACGCCGAACCAGACCAGATCGATCCCCAGCTTCTCGGCGACCGGCGCCAGCAGCGGCAGGATGATGAAGGAGATCTCGAAGAAGTCGAGGAAGAAGGCGAGCAGGAAGACCAGCAAGTTGACGAAGATCAGGAAGCCCACCGCCCCACCCGGCAGCCCGGTGAGCAGATGCTCGACCCAGAGGTCGCCGTCGACGCCGCGGAAGGTCAGACTGAAGACGCTCGAGCCGATGAGGATGAAGAGCACGAAACTGGTGATCTTGGCCGTGGTCAGCATCGATTGCTGCAGCATCTCCAGATTCAGCCGCCCCTTGATCGCGGCCAGCAGCAGCGCGCCCACGGCACCCATGGCGCCGCCCTCGGTCGGGGTCGCCCAGCCGATGAAGATGGTTCCCAGCACCAGGAAGATGAGCGCCAGGGGCGGGATGAGCGCGATCACCACCCGGGCGGCGAGCGCTCGGCCACGCAGAGTTCGCGCCTCGGGCGGCAGCGGCGGCGCCATCTCGGGCCGCATCTGGGTCCGGAAGAAGACGAAGATGAGATAGAAGCCGGTGAGCATCAGCCCTGGCAGGAGCGCGCCCTTGTACATGTCGCCGACCGAGCGCCCGAGCACGTCGGCCATCACGATCAGCACCAGCGAGGGCGGGACGATCTGGGCCAGGGTTCCGCTGGCGGCGATGACGCCGGTCGCCAGACGCGGATGATAGCCGTAGCGCAGCATGATGGGCAGCGAGATGAGCCCCATGGCGATGACCGAGGCCGCCACCACGCCGGTGGTCGCGGCGAGCAGTGCGCCGACGATGATGACCGCGTAGGCCAGACCGCCACGCACGCTGCCGAAGATCTGGCCGACCGTGTCCAGCAGCTCCTCCGCCATGCCGCTACGCTCCAGGACCAGTCCCATGAAGGTGAAGAAGGGGATGGCGAGCAGGATCTCGTTGCGCATGATGCCGAACACCCGGTCCGGCAGGGCCTGCAGCAGGGCCGGGGTGAGCATACCCAGCTCGATCCCGATCCAGCCGAACAGCATGCCGACGGCGGCGAGCGAGAAGGCGACCGGATAGCCGATGAGCAGAAAAAGCACCAGCGCCGAGAACATCACCGGCGCCATGTTGGCGGCGAGCCAGGCTTCCACGATCAATGACCTCCGCCGGAGCTGGGCAGGGGCCGCAGACCGGCCAGGATGGCGACGCCCTTGATGACCTCCGACACCCCCTGGGCGGCGAGCAGGACGAACCCGACCGGAATGACCAGCTTCATCGGCCACCAGAGCAGACCGCCCGGATTGTAGGAGGCCTCGTTCTGATGAAAGGACAGCAGGAAGTAGTCCCAGGCGTCGATGACGATCAGGATCGAGACCGGCAGCAGGAACAGCAGTCCGCCGACGATGTCGATCAGCACCCGGACGCGGGGCGGGAAACGGTTGTAGAGGATGTCCACCCGCACGTGTCCGCGCTCCTGCAGCGTCCAGGGCGCGCACAACATGAATACCAGACCGAAGAGGAACCACTGCGCCTCGATCATGGCGTTCGATCCCCAGTCCAGGGTGTAGCGCAGCGTGGCGGTGAGCGCGCTCAGCAGCACGCAGACGAGGACGAGCCAGACGCTGGCCCGCCCGATCCGGCCGTTGAGCCGATCGATCAGGTCCGCGAAACCCAGCAGTTTTTCCATCCTCGCCTCCGGGGAATTCGACCAGCGCGGAACACTAACAGAGCACGCAGGCGGAACCAAGCGCGCGGCCATCCTCGGTGCCGTTTCGGACGCATATCGCTTGATCCCGGACGCACCCCGGCCGATAGTGGGCACCAGACGACGGCGATGGGATCAGAACCATGACGCGAGAGCCCGACGACTCCCGGCCAGACCCGATCGACCCCGAACCGACCTCGGTCCCCGAGCCGGCGCCGCAGTCCGCGCGCCGGCACGTCAAGGCCGCCCGGCACCGCCATGCCAGGCGGACTGCGCGCTCCCGTCTGCCGCGGGCCAAGCGCACGCAGCCCGGGCAGCCGGCGGGCATCGAGTACCACGAGCTGATCCAGACCGCCTCGGACACACCGACACGCATCCTCTGCACCGACTTCAGCCCGGATCGCATCCACACCCAGGAGATCTCCGACACCTCGGCCTTCCTCGCCGCCCACCGGCCCAGCTGGACCCGGGTGCGCTGGATCCATGTCGAGGGGCTCCAGGACCAGACCATGCTGCGCACCGTCGCCGAGAAATACCAGCTGCACCCGCTGGCGATCGAGGACATCCTGGACCGGGCCCAGCGGCCCAAGCTGGACGACTATCCGGGGGAGGACGACCAGCCCGGACGGCTGTTCGTCATGGCGCACGGGGTGAGACTCATCGAGGGTCAGCTGGTCAGCGAGCCCGTGGGATTCTTCCTCGGACGCACCACCCTGCTGAGCTTCCAGCACGGGTCCTGCGTCGCCATCGGCGAGATCCGAAGACGTCTCGATACACCCCGCTCGCGGGTGCGCCAGAACGACGCCAGCTTCCTGCTCTACGCACTCGTCGACGCGCTGGTCGACCGCTACTTCCCCATTCTGGATGCCTGCTCCGAGCGTCTCGAGGCCGCCGAGGACGAGGTCCTGGCCCGGCCCGACACCCTGAGCCTGCACGCCATGCACCAGATCAAGCGCGACCTGGTGATGATCCGCCGCAGCGCCTGGCCGATGCGCGAGCTGGTCGCCCAGCTCCAGCGCGAGCGTCACGAGTGTCTGTCCGAGATCGCCCAGACCTATTTCCGCGACGTCTACGACCATTGCGTCCAGATCATCGATCTGATCGAGACCTACCGCGAGATCGCCAGCGCCGTGACCGAGACCTACGTCTCCGTGGTCTCGAACCGCACCAACGACATCATGAAGGTCCTGACCGTCATCGGGACCATCTTCATCCCCCTGACCTTCCTCGCCGGGGTCTACGGGATGAACCTCGAGATGCCCGAGACCCACTGGGCGCCGGCCTATCCGCTGTTCTGGGTGGCCTGCGTGACGATCGCCGGCATCATGCTCTGGCGCTTCAAGCGCGGCGGCTGGCTCTAGCGAACGGAGCCGAGCCACACTCCCATCTCACCGAGATCCATCCACCATGACCGACAAGGACCCAATCCCCGATGCATCGCGCAGCCTGGGCATCGACCTGCTGCGCGGCGCCTGCATCCTCTACATCGTCGGCTACTGGCACCTGATCCCCTACACCACCGCCCTCCCGGGCTATGCCAACTGGTTCACCGAGGGGCTCAAATACGTCGCACTTTCCACCTTCGTCTTCTGCTCCGGCTATCTGCTCGCGCGCGCCCGCATCCAGCTCGATCCAAGCGGACTCGGATCCTTCTACCGGCGCCGGCTACTGCGCATCTATCCGCTCTATCTGGTCGCCTTGGTGGCATTCGGACTCTACGGCATCGCCAGCTGGAAACAGGTCCAGGACGGCATCCTGCTGACCTCCATGTTCACGCCCCCGGCCATGCCGACGCTCTGGTTCGTCACCATGATCATGGTGTTCTATCTGGCCGCCCCCTTCCTGATCCGCACCGCCGACCGCGCGCTGCCGACACTCCTGCTCGGCCTGCTGCTGACCTGCGCGCTGGCCGCCCAGCATCTCTGGGTGCGGCACATCGACATGCGTATCCTCATGTATCTGCCGGTCTTCGTGCTCGGCATCCTCTACCGGCGCCAGCCGTCCTGGCGCGCCCTGGCCGAACGTCACCGCTGGCTCCTGCTGGCGCTCGCGGCGCTGCTGCTGCCGACCAGCCAGATCGGCAACGAGTCGACCCTGAGCGGCGGACTCATGATCGTTCCACTGCTGCTGACCAGCGCCACCGCCGCCGTCATCTTCGCCGACGGCCTCGCCGCCCGGCTCCACGCAGGCACCGTCGAACGGCTCGCCTATGCCAGCTTCGGTCTCTATCTGGTGCACCGCCTGGTCTTCAAGGCGAGCATCGCCCTCTATTTCCCCGCCGAGGGCTGGAACCAGGTCGGCTATCTGCTCGCCGCCGCCCTGCCGATCAGTCTGGCGATCGGATACGGCATGCAGCGCGGATACGACAGACTCGCATCGCGCTGGAACCCGCGTCACCGAGGCGTGTGAGATGACACGGAGAATACGGTGACCTGACAGATGCGGTTCTGCCGCAGAGTGGACTCGGAACGAACGGGCATCGCTCGGACGGCCCGGTATCAGACCTTGAAGTGCCCGATCTGCTCCTGCATCTCCGCCGCCAGACGCGCCAGGGCGTCGCTCGCCTGCGACAGACGCTCGGAACCCGATGCCGTGTCGTCGACCGTCTTGGTGATGTGATGGATGTTGCGGTTGACCTCCTCGGCGACGGCCGCCTGTTCCTCGGCCGCGCTGGCGATCTGGGCATTCATGTCGTTCAGCGCGGTCACCGAATGGGCGATGCTCTTGAATGAGTCGCTCGTCTTCCGCGCATCCTCGACGCTGCACATGGCCCGCTCCTCGCTCTTCTGGATCGCCTGGACGACGCTGGACGCACCCGACTGAACCCGCTCGATCTTCTGACGGATATCCTCGGTCGAGGCCCGGGTCCGGGTCGCCAGGGTCCGCACCTCGTCCGCCACCACGGCGAAGCCTCGTCCCTGCTCGCCGGCGCGCGCCGCGCGACCTCCTCCACCGTCGCCGTCATCTGATTGATGGCGGTCGCCACCTGATCGGTCTCGTTCTGCTCCTCCTTGACCTGGCGATTCGTCTCGCTGCTGTTGAGCGACAGTTCCTCGGCGGCGGAGGAGAGGTGGGCGGAGGCGCCCGAGACCCGAGCGACCAGGTTCTGGATCCTCTCCACGAAGGTGTTGAAGGCGCGGGCCAGATCCGCCAGCTCGTTGCGCCCATCGGCCTGCAGACGCAGCCTGAGGTCGCCATCCCCCTCGGCGATGGACGCGAGTCGCTCCCGGGTCTCGCGAATCGGCCGCGAGATGCCGCGCGCCGTGATCCACGCCAGGGCCAAGCCATCGAGAATCACCACCAGACCAACGCCCAATATCCAATAGAAGGCGCTGTCGAAGACCGCAATGGTCTCGGACCGGTCGACCGCCAGCTCCAACACCCCGACCGGATTGCCGGAGAAGTCGCCCACCAGGCGCCCATAGACCGCAACCGGTTCACCCTCGAGCTCGATCCGCCGAACCAGGACCTCTCCATCCATGATGCGCTGGAGCTGGGCGTCGGAGAACAGCGTGCCTTGCTCCAGGGTGCTGGCGAAGGTCTTGAAACCGGCCCCATCCGGAATCTGCAAGGCCGCCTCGACGCTCGTATCCTTCTTGAATCGATCGAAGAATGGCTGGCCGAAGGACATGCCGAACTCGACGACGCCGATATGGCGTCCCTGATAGAAGACCGGCTCGACGCCCCTCACCCCGAGCCCGGCCACGCCGCGCTCCAGCCCGCGGACCGGCTTCCTGGACCGGTTGGCCTCGACGATGGTCTTGCGGATCGCGGTCAGATCGTCGCCATAGCGCTCCAGCATGTGCACCCGCAGGAAGGAGGTCGCCGGAGGGGTCAGGAACTGGAACTGACGCACGGCGTACTCCTTCGACATGTAGTCGAAGATGGGACGCGTGATCTCACGCAGGCGGTCGCGGTCCCCCTCCGCGAACGCTTGCTGGACGACCGGGATGCGCGAGACGAGGGCACTCAAGGACTGAGCCAGTTCGCCCTGCGAGGCGATCCCGCCGCTCAGTGAATAATAATGGTCCTCCAGCGCCTTCACCTCGGCGCGATCGGAGAGATGCGCCAGCTTCGACAAGGCGATCGGCAAGATGAGCGCGACGCTCAGGACGCTCACCAGCGCCGACCCGATCAAGACCCGAGATCCAATCGTCAGATTCTTCAGCGACACCTGATACTCCCCTGCCTGGCTCGTTATCGTTATAGGCGACCAAGGCCGACCCCTTGCGCCAACGCGCATGGACGGAGCGCGACTGTTTTGGACGCCTCATTGCCCCATCATCGAGTAGGAAGCGATCGACGCGTACTCGAAGCGTTTCAGGGGTCAAGATAGACACGGAAGACGAGACCACAAGTCAGGCGCAATAATCGGACGATCCGCCCGGCCGGATTCGAGACGGACGTCATGTCATCGAGCGCACCTCGGACCGCATCTCGCCAGGCTCGCGGTCCAATCGGAGAACATCCGGAGCCGACATCAAGAGAGGGAAGATTCGACTCATGCCCCAGCCATCCCCACGACGGATCCGAAACCGACGCTTCACCCGCATTCTCGGCGGCATCCTGCTGACGACGGTTGCGGCGATCGGAGGCGCCCTATTCTGGATCGGCGCCAGCCTGCCGCCGATCGACGGCGAGGAGCGGCTTTCGGGACTCCAGGCCGAGGTCGCGCTCGAACGCGACGCGCGCGGACGTCTCGGCATCCGGGCCGCCGACCGGGAGGACCTGCTGTTCGGACTCGGCTATGCCCATGCCCAGGACCGCTACTTCCAGATGGATCTGCTGCGGCGTGCCGGAAGCGGCACCCTGGCCGAGCTGATCGGACCGGCGGCCGTCGAGGTCGACCGTGTCGCGCGGCTGCACGACCTGGCCGGCACGGCACGCGCCTCGCTCGCCCGGCTCGCCCCGGAGGAGCGTGCACAGCTCGACACCTATGTCCGGGGCGTCAACGCAGGCCTGGCGAGCCTGGGCGCGAGACCCTGGGAATACCTGCTCCTGCGCCAGCCGCCCGCGCCCTGGACCCCGGTCGACAGCCTCCATGCGGTGCTGGCCATGTACCGCGACCTCCAGGAGGAGAGCAACCGGGCCGAACGAGCGCTGGACCTGGCGTCGCGGACCCTGGACCCAAGGGTCTTCGCACTCTTCCGGGTCTCGCCCGGCCCCTGGGAGGCGCCGATCGAGGGAGAGGCCGGCAGCTGGCCCCAGGTCGAGATCCCGGTCTCGGGCCCGGGACTCCGGACGACCCGATCCGAACCGCCGTCCATCCCGGATCCCATGCCGGCGGGCAGCAACGCCTTCGCCGTCGGCGGCGCCCTCACAGCGGACGGACGGGCGCTGATCGCCAACGACATGCATCTGACGCTGCGGGTGCCGAACGTCTGGTATCCGGTCCGTCTCCGGCACGGCGGCGAGACACCGCTCGACGCGGTCGGCGTCAGCCTGCCGGGCGCCCCGGCGCTGGTGGTCGGCAGCAACGGCCATATCGCCTGGGGTCTGACCAACAGCTATGGCGACTGGCTCGACCATGTGGTGCTGGAGCTGGACCCGAGCGACCCGAACCGCTATCTCACCCCGGACGGCTGGCGCCGCCTGGAGCGCCGCACCGAGTGGATCCGGGTCGCCGGCGAGGATCCGGTGCGACTGGAGATCCAGCAGAGCCTCTGGGGGCCCCTGGTCGGTCACGACCCGGAGGGCCGTCCGCTCGCCCTGCGCTGGGTGGCCCAGGAACCGGAGGCGCTGAACCTGCGCCTGATGCGCATGGTGGATCAGACCTCGGCCGAGGCCGCCCTGCGGCTCGCCCCGACCTGCGGCGTCCCGGCCCAGAACATCCTGGTGGCCTCGGCCGACGGCGAGGTCGGCTGGACCATCCTCGGCCGCGTCCCGCGCCGCCGCGGTCTGGACGGCCCCCGGCCGCGAAGCTGGGCCGACGGCAGAACCGGCTGGCTCGGCTGGCTGGAACCGAACGAGGTGCCGCGCATCGGCCCGAGCCGCGAGGCGCGTCTCTGGACCGCCAACGCCCGGGTGGTCGACCTGCACGCCCAGTCACTGCTCGGCGACGGCCGCTACAACCTGGGCGCACGCGCCCGCCGCATCCGCGACCGGCTCATGGAGCGCCTACTCTTCGACGAGCCGGCCCTGCTCGACATCCAGCTCGACGACCGTGCCGAACTCATGGAGGGCTGGTATCGGCGACTGGTCGCCTTGGTCCAGGCACGGAAGGAATCGCCCGAGCGCACCCGGATCCTGCGGCTCCTCGCCGACTGGGACGGCCGGGCGAGCATCGGCTCGGTCGCCTACCGGCTGACGCGCGAATGGCGCACCCGGGTCTCCTCGGTCGTGCTCGACGCCTTGAACCGGCCCCTGACCCGGCTCTCGAACGCCGTCCGGCTCGCCGACCTGCCCCGCACCGAGATCGCGGTCTGGTCCATCCTGCGCGATCCGCCCGCCTGGGTCCCGCCCGGCTATGACGGCTGGAGCGAACTGCAGAATCGCTGTCTGGACCAGGTGCTCGAGCGCTGGGGCGCGCCCGAGGACTGGCCGTCGCACACCTGGGGGGCGCGCAACACGACCGCCATCCGCCACCCCTTCTCGCCGCTCCTGCCGAGCTGGATCGGCGCCTGGCTGGATCTGCCGCCGCGTCCCGTTCCGGGCGACTCGAACGTCACGCGCGTCTCCAACCCGACCCAAGGCGCCTCGGAGCGGCTGGTGGTCGCGCCCGGCGCCGAGTCGCGCGGCATCCTGCAGCTGCCGGGCGGAGCCAACGCCCACCCCTTCTCCGGCACCCGGGAAGGCGACTACCGGGAGTGGCTCTCCGGAGAGCCGGTCCCGCTGCTGCCCGGACCGGCGCGGCACCGGCGCATCCTCAGACCCGCCGCGAGCGGCCCATGAGCGCCCGCATCCCGCCTCGACGCCTCGCGCGACAGACCGGCCGAGCGGCGCTGAGCCTGCTGCTGTGCGCATCCATGCTGCTGCCGATCCAGAGGACGCATGCCTCGGACCTGGAGCTGAGCGGAGAGACCGGTCTCGGCTACGACACCAATCCGGCGCAGAGCCACAGGAGCCGGGATCTGGCCTTCGCCCGTCTCGCGCTCGGCGCCGCGCAGACACTGGGGCTGAAGACGTCCGACCTGAGCTTCGCGCTCGAGGGCTGGTACCGCGACTACGAGGCCGACAACGACAGCTACCGGCTGTCCCTAGGCTCGAGCTGGTCGCGATCCACCGAGCGCGACCTGGGGCTGATCAGGGTCTCGGTCTCGGGCGTCCTCTATCGCGACGCCCTGGTGCCGGCCGACGAGCGCGACGAGGCCGCCCTCGCCCTGCGCTACGACCGCATCCTCGGCGCCCGCGACACGCTCGGTCTCTCGGCCGAGGTCCGCTGGCTCGCCTACCGCAACCCCTCAGAGCCCTGGTCTGGACGTCCCGGATCCGGCTCGGGCCGATGGGACTCGAACGGACGTGGCCGGGGGACGGGCCGACAGGGAAGCGGGCGTCCGACCGCACGACTGGAGCAGCGCCGCGACGACCGGCTCTCGACCCTCGCGCTCGACGCCGCCCACGACTGGTCCCCGACCGTCTCGACCCGGATCACGCTCGCCCATGCCCGCAACGAATCGCCGGTCGCGCTCGAGTCCTACGACCGCGACGGCATCGGCCTGCTGGCCCGGATCGCGCTGGGCCAGAAATGGCTGGTGGAGGCTGGACTGGGCTGGTCGCGCTGCGACTACGACCATGCCCAGCGCCGGCTGAGCCGAGAGGACGAGCAGCGCAGCGCCGCACTGGCGATCCGGCGCCAGCTCGGCGCGCGCGAGCTCTACTGCAGCCTGGACTGGGTGGACAGCGATTCGACCCTCGACGACCGCTCCTTCCGGCAAGGGGTGACCCAGTGTGGCCTGGCCTGGTCCTTCTGACATGGAACCGCCAAGCACGCGAAGGACGCCAAAGGCAGCAACGCCTTGCGCCCCAAACGACAGACGGCCAAAGATACCGACGCAGGCACCGGCCGAGTCCCGGAATTGCTTCGCGCCCTTTGCGCCTTCGCGGTTCAAGCCCCTCCTCCTCGTTCTCGCATGCATCTGCATCCCGGCCGTCTGGGCCGAGACCCCCTGGCTGGCGCGGGTGCAGAGGATCGAGCCGGATCGGGTCACGGTCGCCATCGAGAATGCCGCCGGGGGGCCGGCGACCGCCGTGCTGGCGGTCGACCCGAAATCCGGACCGCGCGGGATCGAGCCAGGTCAGCTGATCCGGGTCTGGCCGGGGGCGCCGCCCGGCGCGGACGGCATCTGGACCCAGGCGCGCCTGGTCCCCTTCGAGCGCGGCGCCGGAGCCGCCGACCGCACCGGCGTGCGGGCCCGCATCATGTTCGGCGCCCAGCGCGGATTCGGCGGAGGCCGTGGTGGACGCTGAGCGGGGCAGCAACCGGCTGCCGCCCCTCTGGCTCGGACACCTGCTGGTCTTCGGCCTGCTGTTCGCCCTGGTCCTGACCTGGTTCTTCGTCCAGACCCGTCAGGCCCAGCGGCTCTTCCTCGACGACGCCAGCGAGCACGCCCGGCTGCTGACCGACGCGGTCATCCTCCATGCCCGCGGCGCCCTCATGGCCGAGGAGATGACCGAGGGTCTGCTGACCCGCTCGCTCGCCAACTCGGCGCGCTTCGTCGCCTATCTCGACGCCATCGCCCCCTTTCGCGCCGAGGAGCTGAGCGCCTTCGCCGCCGAGGCCGGGCTCTCGGTGATCCGCGTGGTGAGGTCGGAGGAAAACGTCCAGGGTCCGCCGGACTGGGCGCCGAGCCAGCCGCTCGACTGCGGACGGCTGGAGCAACTCATCCGCATGCCGTCCGCGCACGCCCTGGTCTACGGCCTGGCCCGGGAGGATGGGGACGGCTGCGTCCTGGTCGGCATGGACAGCCGCGACAGCGAAGCGCTGGAGGATGCGATCGGTCTGCCCAAGGCGCTGGAGTCGATCGCCGACCTGCCCGGCGTGGTCAGCGTCCGGCTGGAGGGCCGGCCGCGCGAGCGCGTGACCCAGCCGCTGGAGTGCAGCCTGCCGGAGGTCTCCATCCGCCAGCTGGCAGACGGCCTGACGGTCGCCCGGGCGACCGCCCCGGTGGCCGGCGCGCGTCTGTTCCTGGAGCTGGACGCCGGCCCCCTGATCCTGATGCGCGAGCGTCTCTGGCTCGAATTCGTCGCCTTCATGGCGGTGCTGGTCCTGGCCGGAGGCGCCGCGACCTGGATCCTCATCCGTCACCAGCGCGCCCACGAGCGCCAGCGGCTCGACTACGAACGCCGTCTCTCGCGCCAGCGCGAGGAGGCCGGGCTGGGACGCGCCGCCGCCGCCATCGCCCACGAGATCCGCAATCCGCTCAACGCCATGGCGATGGGACTGCAGCGACTGCAGCTGGAGGCCGAGGAGCTCAGCCCCGATCATCGACGTCTGGTCGAACTGGTCGGCGAGGCGGTGCGGCGCACCAACGCCACGGTCACCGGGCTGCTGGACTATGCCAGGCCGGTCAGACCGCGACAGGAGCGCGTCGCGCTCGACCGTCTGGTGGAGGATCTGTTGAGCCTCTACCGCCAGCGGCTCGACGACCGCGGCATCCGGCTCGAGGCGAGCCTGCGGCCGGAGACCTGGATCAGCGCCGACCCGGATCTGCTGACTCAGGTCCTGGACAACCTCCTGCGCAACGCCCTGGAGGCCCAGCCGCGAGGCGGAGACATCCAGGTCCGGGTCGAACTCGACGGCGACCGGGCGCGTCTGATCGTCGCCAATCCCGGACTGGAGCTGGAAGCCGCCGAGGTCGAACGCATCCTGGAGCCCTGGTTCACCACCAAGGCCGAGGGAACCGGACTGGGCCTGGCCATCTCGCAGCGCATCGTCGCCGCGCACGGCGGACGGCTGGAGATCAGGGTTCCGACGCCGGGACGGCTGAGCCTCTCGGTGACGATGCCGACACGGGGGACAACCGACTGATGCGTCGAGAGCCGGGTCTCGCAGGGCGCAATAGGCCGCCTTCAACGGGTGCCTACACGGCTTCGATGCCGTCGATACGCTCGATGCATTGCAGACCGATCGACTCCGGAGCGGCCGTATTGCGCCGTATCGCCGTATGCAAACGACGAACGGGGTCGGAACCTCAATGCTCTTTCCCATGCGGCGCAATACGCTATCGCTATTGCGCCCTACGCCGGATCGCAAACCGCGCTTGAATGCGCGCCGAAGCCAGATGGATCGAGAACCATGAACATCCTGATCGCCGATGACGACGCCATGCAGCGCGAGCTGCTCGGCGGATTCCTGGAGAAGCGGGGACATCGGGTCCTCGCCGCCGCCGACGGCGAGGAGGCGCTGAGGCTCTTCGGGCAGGCGCCCGTCCAGCTGGCACTGCTCGACCATCGCATGCCCGGCCTGACCGGCGATCAGGTGCTGGAGCGGATGAAGGCCCGCAACCCGCTGGTCCGCGCCATCATGATCACCGCCTATGGCGAGGTCTCCACCGCGGTCAGCGTCATGAAGCTGGGCGCCGACGACTTCCTCGAAAAGCCGGTCGATCTCTCCCGGCTACTGGACAAGATCGACGACCTGGAACAGCAGATCGCGATCGCCGACGACCTGGACGAGCTGGTCCGGGCGGTCGAGGAGGCGCCGCTGCCGCTCGACATCATCGGCTCCAGCCCGGCAATGCGGGACACCCTCTCGCGCGTGCGCCGCATCGCCGACAGCCCCTGGAGCGTGCTCATCCAGGGCGAGACCGGCACCGGCAAGGAGCTGATCGCGCGGCTCATCCATCTGCTCGGACCGGACCCGAACGCGCCATTCGTCGAGGTCAACTGCGCCGCCATCCCCGAGAGCCTGTTCGAGAGCGAGCTCTTCGGGCACGAGAAGGGATCCTTCACCGGAGCCGACCGCCAGCACAGGGGACGCTTCGAGCAGGCGCGCGGCGGCACGCTCTTCCTCGACGAGGTCGGCGAGCTGTCCGCTGGCCTCCAGTCCAAGCTGCTGCGCGCGCTGCAGGAGAAGCGCATCAGCCGGGTCGGCGGCGAGCGCGACATCGCCGTCGAGGTCCGGGTGGTCGCCGCCACCAACCGCGACCTGCGCGCCATGGCCGAGTCGGGCACCTTCCGAGAGGATCTCTATTTCCGGCTCAACGTACTCGACGTCCAGCTGCCGCCGCTGCGCCAGCGGCGCGAGGACATCCCGGCACTGGTCGAACACTTCCTCGCCCGCTATGCCAGACGCCCCACCCGGCTCGCGCACGAGGCCCTCGACGCGCTCATGCGCTACCAGTATCCGGGCAACGTGCGCGAACTCGAACACATCATCCAGCGCACCTTGACACTGGCGCGCGGCGCCAGGCTCCAGCGCTCGGATCTCCCGGACGAGGTGCGCCGGGCCGAGCCGCCGGATCAGGGCGCGCTCCAGGAGCGGCTCGACAGCGTCGAGCGCGAGATGCTCCTGGACGCGCTCGACAAGAGCGACTGGATCCAGACCCGCGCCGCCGACCGCCTCGGCATCAGCGAGCGAGTGCTGAGATACAAGATGGGGAAATATGGGATTCGGCGGAGGGAATGACGCGAGGCTGAAAGCGCTGACAGCGGACCTCGGCCATCGGGCGCAAGATCCCGATGCCCTGCGACGGGATGTCGCTGGAAACCGATGGCAACGATTATCTGGAGGAAACCAGGATGGGCCGCAGACCTTGCGCCCATCCGGTCACGCCCCTATCTGGCCACCAGTGGTCCATGTGTCGGACCGCTGGAGCCGTCGTCCTATTCCGTTCCCGCACACCTCTATAGGCGGGAACATGCATCGATCGAAGCGAGCGGCGGCTCACCACATCATCAGGAGCAGTCCCCAACCCGGCAGGACGCGGCATGCGTACCTCGGGAGGATCCGGCATCTCTCGCGGATCCTGCGTCGACTAGGCTCCGGATGGGCGAGGTCGGCGTCATCTACGACAACCGATAAGAGCCCACCTTAGGAGCAGATGATGAAACGTCCCCTCGGCACGCTCGCGCTCATCCTGATCGCCATCACACTGAGCGGCAGTCTCCTGGCCAACGACCGGTACGGCAAGCAGAAGGTCGTCTACCACATCAACAGCGACGATCCCCAGACTCAGGTTGCCGCACTGCGGAACGTACGCAACCATCTCGACGCCGTCGGGACAGAGAACATCGAACTCAAGATCGTCATGCACGGCGACGGCGTGTCGCTGGTGATGGATCCGGACTATCTGGAGGGAACCAAGATGAAGGCCGCCAACGCGGACCAGGAGATGCAGGCCCGCATCGTCGGCCTCAAACAGCGGGGCGTCGCCTTCGAGGTCTGCGCCAACACGCTGAAGGGACGCAACATCCCCAGGGATGCGCTCTATGACGTCAACGACGCGGACATCGTTCCGAGCGGCGTGGCCGAACTCTCGCGGCTGCAGCAGATGGGATTCACCTACATCAAGCCCTGAGCGGCGACTGCCCGCTGCCTGGACCGGGAAGACCGGTCCGGGCGCAAACAACCTCCGACATGACCGCTTGCCGTCCGCCGAAACGATCCCGCTACGAACAATTGTCGACTAAACCGTCACATCGATCTTTTGAGGCATACTGGAGATAATGGATCGTAGATATATGCTTCAGATATATCTGTCTTTTCAGCCTAATTCCACCTCGAGATCCAACGCCAACCTAAGCATATCCTTGAGTTGAATTCCATCCTCATAGATCGGCCCGTCGTAATTGGACAGAAAGAAGTCTTTTTCTATTGCGTCCACGCGAAAACCTTCGCGTTGATAGAAGGCCAACTGATACCCGAATGTCCCCGTCCCTACTTCCAACCGCTTTACCTTGGCCCGACGAGTCGAGACGATCACATGTTGAAGCAACTTCCTGCCGATACCACTCCTTTGATATTCCGGCGCAACAGAGATGTTCATCAACTCTTGCACATCGGCTGAGACGGGCTGAACAATACACGCACCAACAACCTGGCCTTTCAATATTGCGACAAAGCATCTGGATCGACTTAGGTAGCCTTCGACCTTCTCCTTCGAAGGATCTGCCTGCAGAAGCAGCCCCATTGGCACTTCCGATCCTGTCACCTCTTCTATCATCATCGAATATACCATAGCTTCATTTCTTAAGATTACGAAGAGCGACTCCTCGAAAACCCGTACCCATGTGTACTCTAGACTCATCCTGTCGATAGAAGTTTATACATCCGGATACACTCGAGTCTCACTCCATCAGGAAGCTCATGAAATGTCTTATCTTCACCGATATAACCGTGGAGTAGATAGAACCCATGCGCATTGATCGTTGAGCACAAGGTCAATCGTTCGACATTTTCCTTCGAAGCCCTGGCCTCCAGATCCAGCAGCAGACGACTCCCGACACCTGTCCCCTTGACCTTGGGATGAATATACATCGCCGCTATCTCTTTCTGTTTCAAATCCAAGATCCCAAGACCAATGATTTCTCCCTCATCCTCGGCGACGATCATGACTTTGTCTTTGATGGCATTTTCATAGATATCTGGAGCAATAATCCCTATCCAACCCCCTATGTCTTGCGCGGAGTAAGCTCCAGAACACAAACCCTCAATAGAGGCTCTATGCGTCGCAGCGATACTTACCGTATCGGCCATTCCTGCGGAACGAATAACCATTTGACCCTATCTTTGCATTACGATTCAATCAACCATCTACTACCACACAGGCACGACATGGGGCTCTAACATCGAGTCGAATACGCGATATTGGATCACGCAACGAATCCATTGTTATGCAGCGAACCTAACAGCGGCCATAAATGCACCGAGTTTTTCTTCGTCCAATGCGCCGGCAGTGCGAACGCCCGTGCAAAGGTCGACACCGAACGGTCGAACCTGTTCGATCGCCAGATTCACATTCTCGGAGTTCAAGCCACCGGCCAGAAACACCGGAACTCCCGACCTTTTGACGATCTCAGCGCTCAAGGACCAATCATGCGTTCGACCTGTACCACCGAGTTCTTTAACCTGAAGTGACTGATTCCCTGAATCGAGCAGAATCGCATCGACTTCGCGGCCTGTCTCCAGCGCCTCCTCTACGGAATTTTCATCGGTGACGTGGATGACCTGGACGAGGTCCACGCCCGGAAGCGCTTTGCGTATCCTCTCATGAACCCCGCGTGGCAGCCGGTCGCATAACTGCAGTGTATTTGCTCCGGTACGTTTCTGCTGATCCACGATATCATCCGGGTCCGTTCGACTCGTAAGAAGAAAAGTGGCGATGGCAGGAGGAACCTCTGCAACGATCTCGCCGATCAAATCTTCTGAAATGACACCTGGACCGCTGGGCATCTCAGATACGAATCCAAGCGCCGATGCTCCGCACCTTATAGCGAGGAGCGCCTCCTCGATAGAACCGATACAGCAAACCTTGACCCTTGTCATAAGACTATTTCCGTTGATCAACGCCTTGGCTAAGGCGACCCACACCGCGCCCCGCCAGGACTTCAGGACACGTTGGAACGAAGCGAAGAAGGACTGCGGCCGTAGCCGCGCCTTCATTTGATGAAATCTCATCGAAGTTCGAGGCCGAAACCCTGGAGCGATCCACCCTCCCTTCTCATCCTGAGGTTGCAAATCCAGCATGCGTCCCAATGCTTCCTCAGAAGCACAGAAGCATGCATCGAACGCCCGGGTGCGCGCTCTCATCCAGAGGAGTAAGACCGTGGAATACAACCAGAGCTTTGCCGTGGGAGAGGCCATCGCGCTCGTCGGATTTGTGGCCTGGCTCATCTACATCAACTCGTCGAGTTCGGGTAGCCGTTCCAGCAGCGATCGGCCCGAGCAAAAAGCGGGAGGGGACGACTCGGATCGGACCTGAGCCTTCCAGGCAGCCGGAATCGGACGCCTCTGCGTCCAAGGAAGGATCCTGATCTCCCGATCACCGCCACCACCAGCCTCGAGACATCCGAAGACATTCATCAGCGAATGGTGTGATTCACTCGGATACTCGTCTGATCGATCGCCAGGCGCTCCGCATGGATGGCGGGAGACGCCGATGGCAGAACCTCCCACTCACCGTGACGCCCTGAGCCATAACCTACACGAGGAGGCCGCCGCCTGAAAACCGGTAGGTTGGGCCGACGCAAGGAGGCCCAACATGCCACGGCGCCTAAACTCTGGCACCTGCGCCCCAACCTCCAAACCAGCCGTTTCACGGCAATCCCGGCTTGCCCGGCACGGAACGGCGGGCCAGAATCCGCCCATGCTTCAGATCACCGCCGCCATCCGTATCCCGGAATCCGAGCTCTCCGAGCGCTTCATCCGCTCCCCCGGACCGGGCGGACAAAACGTCAACAAGGTCGCCACGGCCGTCCAGCTGAGCTTCGACGTCGCACGCTCGCCCTCGCTTCCGGAGGACGTGCGTCGGCGTCTGAACGGGCTGGCCGGGCGGCGGATCGACGGGGATGGCGTGCTGACGATCGAGGCCCATCGCTTCCGCACCCGCGAGCGCAACCGCGAGGACGCCCGGGAGCGTCTGGCCGATCTGATCCGCCAGGCCGCGCACCGTCCCAAGCCGCGCATCGCCACCCGTCCCACCCGAGGCTCCAAGGAGCGCCGGCTGGCGTCGAAGAAGCTTCGCGCCCAGGTCAAGCAGACACGGTCCCGGCGGACCACAGAGGACTAGCCGCTCAGCCCGCCGAGCCGGCGCAGCGGATCCTGCCCGTAGAAGCGTTCGAGCTGAGCGTAGACCCGCGGATACTCCTCGACGAGCAGACCGGGGATCTCGAAGAAGGCCTCGCTGACCACGGCGAAGAACTCGGCCGGCGATTCGGTCCCGTAGGGATCGATCGGCGTGTCCTCGCCCGAATCGGCACGGCGGCAGAGGTCGGCATAGGCATCCGCGAAGGTGCGCTTCCAGTCCGCGCCCGACATGCCCTTGTGCAGCGGCGGACAGCCGTTGGTGCTGCCCGAGCGCCCGTCCAGCTTGTGCGCCAGCTCGTGGATGACCACGTTGTGGCCATCCAGCTCGCCGTCCTGGCGGATGTCCTCCCAGGAGAGGATGACCGGCCCCAGATCCCAGGACTCGCCGGCCTTGACCGTGCGATCCACCCAGACCACGCCGTCGTCGCCCATCACCTGATGCTCGGGGACGAAGGCGTCCGGATAGAGGATGACCGAGTACCAGCCGCCGTACCAGTCGAGCCCCAGCTCGAGCACGGGCAGCGCGGCCAGGAGGGCGATCCTGAGACGCATGGGGTCCGTCAGGACGAGCCCCTGCACGGGTTCGAGGCTCTTGTCGTCCAGGAAACCGAGGGCGAGCCGACGGAGCCTGGCGCACTGATCGTCGTCCAGACCCTGGAGCTGCGGCAGCGATCGCCAGGCCTGCTCCCAGTCCTTGGCCCCGAAGGGATCCCGCTCGCCGTGCCTGGACAGTGAACGCCACCAATGCGCGAATCGCCCGAGCTCGGCCGTCATCAGCGGCCGTCCTCATTCGCGACGTCCGATTCCGGCACCATCCCGACGCCGATCTCGATCCAGTAGGGCTCGGCCCCGCAGGAACCGCAGCCCTCCCAGACGGCGATGCCATCGTGCATGCTCCGCACAGGCGATTTCGGCTCGGACGCGGCCTTGGATGGCGGACATGTCGAGCGAAGAACCGGACACGCGGTCGCTGGAGCCCGATCGGCTGGAGGTCTTGGCTGGATCATGGATGTCGCCCTATCGAATGCTGTCGCGGGAAAGACTACACCGCCTCTCGCACGGCCCGCGAGACTCCATGAATTGGGGCAACCCTGGACAATATCGACGACCACCCAAGCCGAAGCGGATTCAGACCCCGTCCATAGGCGGTTTCCCGACCTGGCCGGACGGCAAGCCCCAGAAAAGGATCCGCGTCATCGAGCCGACCGTCTCCGGGCTGGGGCCCATGCAAAACGAGGACGAACATGCATCGAATGCGAGGAACTTGAAGATCGGGGATCCTCTCGAGAGTCCAGAAAGGATGATGGCATATGCCTGGCGCGCCTGATCCAGGCGAGTGACGGGAGAGACCACCTGGACCTTGATGGCAGCCAACATGAGGAGAGTAACCATCCCCCGGCAAAGCCGGGGGCTTTCTGATCGCGGGCCCCTCAAAGGGGCCGGATCGCGATCGTAGTCAAACGCTGAAATGTTCTGGCTTCATTCAGGCGTCAGTGATCGCTTTGAGCTAATCAGCGGCCTTACCGTGAACTTCCACAAAAGAGATGGAAACCTCATGAAGCCAAGCCGCTTCAGAACAGACTCCCGTAACGGGTGCGGCCTCCGCATGATGTCCTCAGCAGCAGCATTCAGCGCCAAATTGATCGATTTTCTCCCAGAACTGAGTCCAACGTCCGGTGGT
>NZ_AONC01000036.1 GCF_000585215.1 Imhoffiella purpurea
TCGCACAGCGCCTGAACGTCGCCCAGCAACGCCGCCCGGGTCGCGTCCTCCTTGGCCGTGGCGCTGGCCCGGTCCTTGGCCGCCTGCAACTGGGTCGAGCGGTCCCAGAGCGGGATCTTGACCCGCAGCGCGGCGTTCGGTCCCGCGTCGCCGGATTCGAGCGTGTCGGTGATCGAGTACCCGACCGTAATGCTGGCGTCCCATGTGCGCTGTCTCCGCTGCTCGCTGTAGACGGCTCGCTCGGCGATCAGAACCGCGTTGGTCTGACTGACCAGGGTCAACACTTCTTCCAGCCGCCCGGCGCCGGGACACTCGGCCTCGGCGAGCGGCGCGAGACCCACGAAGAGGAGGGCGACCATTGTCGACATCCACCACTGTTCGACTGCTCTCGCGTCCATCATCGCCTCCGTCTACCAAGTCCGAGTGACACCCAATGCCAAGATGTCGGTGCTCCCGCTGTAGCTCACGGCCGGATGCTCGCCGCTGCGCTCGGGAAACCACAGGTGGGCATAGCCGAGGTCCAGCCGCCAGTGCGGCCAGGCGTAGCCAAGGCCAAGGGTGGTCCAAATCCGGTCCGCGTCCGGCAGGCGCGGGTAGCGATGCGCATCGTGGCGGATCGGTGACTGGTCCCATGCCAGACCGGCACGCAGCGTCCAGGGGCCGCGCTCATGCTCTGCCCCCAAGGATGCCCGCCAGGTGTCGCGCCACTGGTGTTCCTCGCTCAGTTCCAGGCCGTTCGATAGCCGGATCTCCAGTGACTCGAAGCGACTCCAGCGGGTCCACGCCAAACCGCCCAGCACACGCCAGGCGGGGCGGACCTGCCAGGACAACCCGAGGCTCAGGGTCTCGGGCGTGGTGAGATCCACGCGCGTCGAGGCCCGCCCCGAGGGCAGATCGGCATGCCCGCGAAGCTGGTGATCGACCGCCGAAGCGAAGGCGAGCCCAAGAGTGAGCCCCGGATCAGGGGCCCACAGGCCACCGACCGTCCAGCCGAGCCCCGTATCCTCGCCGTCCACCGTGACCTCCGCATCCAGCCGCCCCGGAATCACCGGGTACGCCTGGGAGAGCTCCGCTCTGAACCGTTGCACGAACACTCCGGCACCGAGCCGCAGCCCCGGCTGGACCTCAATGCCTCCCGCCACCTGGACCCGGGCGGACTGGATCTCGGAGTGGAGCGCGGAGTAGCGCCCGCTCCAGTCGCTCGGGTAGTCGGTCGCCAGTCCGAAGGGGGCATAGACGCCGACCCCGAGCCCATGCCACGCGCCATAGGCGGCCGGGATGAGCGCATCCACGCCCGCGCTCTCTGGCTGGATGTCGTTGTGCAGCCCATGCAATGACGCGCTCAACGTCGCCCGATCGGGTAGGGCGGCCGGATTGGTGCTCAGGCTGCTGGCCGCGATCACGACCGCCGTGCCCGCGAAGGCGCGCCCGAGTCCTGCCGCGTCGTACTCCGTCACGGCAAAGCCACTGCCCCAGGCACAGGCCGGCGCGACCACGACCGCCGTCACGGCGACCGAAACGCCCAGCATGAGGAGGGTCCGCGTGCGCATCAGGCCGTCTCCCGCTGCGTGAGCCGCTCCAGCCAGCCCGGCTCGATGGGCAGACCGCGCATCCGCCGCGCGAGCTGCGCCAAGCGGTGATCGGCCCCATCTTGCAGGTAGGCATGAGCCAGAGCCTGGAGGTCGTCGATATGATCGACGTTGTCCATCTCGGCCAGCCGCTCCGAGATGGCGGACTGAAAGCGCCAGTAGTTGTGGCTCGGGAGCATCGTTCGGGCGGTGACGTGATCCGACGCCGTGGCCCCGGTGATCAGCGCCTGCAAGATCGCGGATCCGTGCCCGAAGATGGTTCGGGGCACTTGATGCTGGCCCTCGGGCGGCGCCCCGGTTCCAAAGCTGGCAACCACCACATCCTCGACCGGGATGCCCTTGCGGCTCGGCTGCTCGCGCAAGGCTTCGGAGATCGCCAGCACTACCGGGTTGTTGGCTGTCAGTCCACCATCGGCGAGGGGATGCTTGGCGCCTGTCTCATCGACCACCATGGAATGCGCGTCGAAGAACAGCGGAGCCGCGGCCGAGGCGCGGCAGACCTCCCAGACCGGCAGTTGCAAGTGGTCCTCGCGCTCGGAGCTGAAGACATGCACCTGCATGGTTTGCAGGTCGTAGCTCATCGCCAGCACCGGGCGGTTGAGGTCGCACATGCACCGATCCCCAAAGATGGAGCGCAGCATCGCCTCGAGCCCGGCACCGTCGTACTTCGCGGCCAGGCCGACCCGGTTTGCCCAGCGGCGCCCGTGATCGGCGAGCGAGGCCGGTTTGGCGAAGGCCACTGCGGCACTGTCGGCCCAGATTCTGCGCAGTTCCGAGGCATCCATCCCCATCGCGAAGGCGCACCCCATCACCGCCCCGATGGAGGTGCCGGCGATAAGATCGACGTGGGCATGGACCGGTCCCCGAAGGTAATGCTCCAGGCGCTCGACCCAGACCACCGAGAGGATGCCCCGAACGCCGCCGCCGTCGAGGGTGAGGATGCGGTATGGCTTGCGACGTAGGCCCAAGGATTCAGCGAGGTTTTTCATAGATCCAACTCCCCTTGCGCAGCGGTGAATGTGGTGGTGACCGGGCCGCGCTGGGCGGCCAGCAGGTGCTTGACCTCCTCAAGGGCCTCCTCGTCGTCCAAGTCACACTCAAGGGCGATCGAGAGCTTTCCCTCGTCGGTCACAGTGACCTTGCGGATGCGCGTGACGAGCTCGGCGCTGCGAGCCGGGAACGGAAAGACGCGGCCGGTTTCGTTGTTCGTGGTGAAGGTGCGCTCGCCCATGCTGGTCTCCTGTCGTCGTGGTTGGGTGCCCGTGCTCTCCGGGCCGTCACGCCTGATCGCCGGTCGGGGGTGCGAGGTGGCGTTCCCCTGGGGATTTAGCCGCGCACCCCGCGCGGATAGCGCAGTGGCGGACTGATCGCGGTCTCGCGCATGGCCTGCACGCTCGGTCCCGGTTCGCCGAAGAAGGCGTCCAAGCCGCGCTTCACGTCGTCGATGCTCCGGGCCAGGATCGCCAGCCCTCCGGCCTCCTGGACGCGGGAGAGGAAAGCCGCTTGCTCCTCGCTCGACTGCTCGCCTGGACGCTTGACCTCGATGGCCAGGAAGTGCCCCGACGCGAGCTGGCCCAGCACATCCGCGCAGCCCGGAAAGGCGTAGCGGATGAAACGGCGCTTCGGCTTGCCCTGCTTGTCGCGCCCCTCGACGACGTGTGCTCCGGTGTTGAAGCGCTTAGCCCAGGCCACCCGCCGGTCGACGGCGAGGTAGCGCAGGATCGCGCCCTGGATGTCGTGCTCCAGGGGCTCGATTGGCGTCAGGCGGAAGGGGCGACGGCTCATGGCTGGTCCTCCTGGGGTTGGTTGCTGATGGCGGTCAGGATCGCGCGGGCCTCAGCGGCGAAAGGTCCGGTGATCGGCAGTGGTGCCCGCGATGCCCCATAGGCCAGGTGGCGAGCTAGAACGGCGAGCTGCTGGCGTGCATCGGCGCGGTTGCGGTAGCGCCGGCGAATGAGCGCGCGGTAGCCCTCCGGCGTGGCGCACTCTGGTGTTGCGGCCAGCGGTCCCATAGCCTCTGGGTGCGTGTCGGCGGTGAGCTGGAAGGCACCGCTCCAGGTGTCGCTCATCTCGCTGTTGCCTCCTTCCGGAAATGTCGCTCAGGGCCGCCAGGCGACGCACTGATTCGATTGCTTAAGGAAATCTATAACATCTGATGGCAATTATTGCGGGCGCTCAAACGGCCGCTCAGGCGCTCTCAGAGGCATCCTCGATTTGCGGTGGCTCCTTCCCCGCCAGTGCTGCCCGAACTGTCGCGATGAACCGACGCGCGTTGCGGGCCTGCAGATCAGGCAGCGGATGGACATTGCCTGCGAGCAATCCCGCGACGGCGGCCACGTCGGTATCGGGTCGCGGTGGAGGGAGGAGGGCGGCGGCTTGCTGACGTGGCAGGCGTTCTTGCTCGACCGCGCGGGTGAGCGCCACGGTGCGCCGCTCGGGGTCATTCCCCAAGCTCACCCGCCAGGCGGCCGGGACCAACGCCCGGCGCGCATCGGCGACCAGACGCGCGTAGGTCGCGGCGAAGGCTTGGCGTGCGCCGACCTTGTCGCCCGTCTCCAGGATCGGCGCCGCTACGCCCCAGGCTTCGGCCATCTCGCCCGTCCAGACCACGGTTGCGGCCTCGTCCATCGCCTCGATCGCCAGCGACCACGCCTCCTCGGGCGCGGGCCGTCCGTCCAGGGCGCGGATGCGTCCGACCAGATCGGCCGGCGTCGGCGCGAACTGGCACTCGGCGGCATGGGCACTCAACGCTTGGCTGACCACCGACCACGGGAACGGCTCCAGGGTGCGCCACCACAGTGCGAGTGCCGCATCGGTCGGTGCGGGCTTGCCGTAGAGCTCCAGCAGGCCGAGTAGCTCGGTCTCGAACGCGTGAGCTTCACTGGTGTTCATGACTTCAGGACCTCATAGCTGGCTGCGTCGATGGCCGAACCGCCGAGCATGGCGGTCAACCGTCCCGGTGCATGGCTATTGCTTTTGGCAATTATATCATTCTGTGAGCAATAATCCCGCTCGCGCAAAATCCATAGGCGCCACTTCGCGTCCCACTCCTCGGGGCTGAGGATCTGGCTCTGGTGGTAGGCCCGGAATTTCTCCCAGGTGGGCCTTGCTGTGATGTCGGGTCGAAGCGCTCGGGCGATCTCTTGCCAGTCGATCGTCACCGCGTCGATGTGCACGGCCTGATCGCGCGAACACTCCCCCTCGGGGGGCTGAGAGAGAGTCCGACTTTCGGGCTCGGACATCTCGCGCGCGCAGGAAGAAGACTCTCTCTCTTTCCCCCTAGGGGGGTTCTTTACTGGTTCCTTTACTGGTTCTTTACTGGTTCCGGGTGCCAAGTTGGCACTGGTGTGGTGCCAGGTTGGCACTGGTGTGGTGCCAAGTTGGCACTGGTCCGGTGCCAGGTTGGCACTGGTGGGTAGTGCCAGGTTGGCACTGGTCGTGGTGCCAGGTTGGCACTGGTGTAGTGCCAAGTTGGCACGGGTAGTGGTGCCAGGTTGGCACGGGTCAACCTCCTCGTGAAGGTCTGCGCAGTCGGTGTGCCGTGCGCCATTTGTATTCGGTTCGGCCTCGTCTTGGTCGACCGGGAGGGTGTAGCGCGTGGTTTTTCCAACGCTGGAATCCTTCAAGATGGTCGGCGGTTTGGTGCTCGCCAGCTCTTCGATCGCGCGTAAGACGCTCCGGCGTGAAAGGTCCGTGACGCTCGTCAAGTGCGTGATGCTGGGCCAGCAGGTATAGCCTTTCTTGTGGTTGCAGCAGTCGGCCAGCGCCATCAAGACCACCTTTGCCTTACTCGAGAGTCCGCGCCGATAGAGCGCCCAGCGCATCGCTTCAAAGCTCATGGGTCAGCCTCCGATCAATGGCCGCGGCGGGGGAGTGTGGCGTCCAGTAGTTCAGCGTGAGCTGGAAGGTGGGCGCGTTGTGGTCCATGCGCGCCTCCGGCCTAAGCGGCGTCGTCGAGGAGTTCTGAGAGCTTGGCCCCTGTCGTCTGAGCCACCAGTCGGAGGACGCGCAGGCTTGGTACGCGCGTACCGACCTCGATCTGAGAGAGGTAGCCCTGGGAGAGGTGCATCTGCTCGGCCATTTGCGCTTGCGTCAGTCCCGCGCGGAGCCGCGCGGCTTTCAGTGCTTTGCGGAGCCTGTGGCGTGTCGATTCTGCGGCCATCGTCGGAGCCTCCTTTATTGCCCATGTCAATCAATAATATCTTTCAGCTATCTTCAAGGGCAAACTCATAGCCTTATGCAATAATTCGCGGCATGAGCACTCTTGGTAATCGTCTTAAGTCAGCGCGCAAGGCTATGGGCATCTCCCAGGCCGCGCTCGCGAAACTCGTGGGTATCTCTCAGCCGTACTACGGCCAGATCGAGATCGGGGAGAAGGTTCCGTCGGCAGATGTCTTGCAGAAGCTGGCGGCGGCGACGGATACCTCCGTGGGCTGGCTGCTCGATAACATCGAAGATCCGGCATCCGCCGACTACAACACCGACCAGCGTGTCGCGGTGCTGAACGATCTCCGCGCGGCGCCGGGTCTGCGGGCGCTCGCCGAGGACGAGCCGATGTGCCACGTCCTTGAGATTAGCAATGCCGAATGGAAGGGGCTGAAATCAATCGCGCTGTCCGTGCAGCCAGACAAAGACGGGTATCTGCTGCTACTGCAAACGATTCGGCATATCGAGAGATTGGCCAGCGTCAAGGGGGCTGGCAGGCCGAGAAAGGAACGTGACTGAAACGTGACGCGCTCCAGTCATGTTGAGTCCACCTGAGTCACGGTGAGTCACGATAGCGTGGGGCTGGAAGTGCTAACGTGTTGTTTTGAAAGGATTGACTAATAGGCCAACCGGCTTTTAATCAGGTGGTCGTGCGTTCGAGTCGCACAGGGCGCACCAAATAAAACAAGGGGTTACCGGAGTTTCCGAGTAACCCCTTGTGCTTTTCTGGATGTTTCGTCCACGTTCGGTCCCCGTTTGTCCTGGGTCGAGGCTGGGATCGCCCGCAACAAACCAGCACTCGGCGGGGTCGGTTGTCGATCAGCTGGAGTGTTTCTCGCTGGTGTCGCGGATCGCTTTGAACGGCGTGCCCCTGGTCCAGGCAGCACGCGAGGCGATCGAGAGGGCAGGGCGAAAGCCATAGGCAGACGCCTTGCCGCGCATTCGCGCTGGAGGACTGGAGTCTGAGCCGAATCTGAGCCACCATATACCCACCGCAAGGTGCAACCTCACATCCCGCACCAATGGTCTGACGATGGTAAGTAGTCGATTCGAAAAATACCCCATAGGTGGAGAAAAATGAGGATAATCAAGTGCAAGTGGATGTGACTTGAACGCCCTTGACGGGAAGGGGGTCGGTTGGTTGGGCTCCTTCCTCTCCACCGATGGCTCGGTCCCTTCAGTCCGGTCGCTATTCCAACGGGCTATACCGAGCCTTCACTTCCGACAGTCGGGATGGCTGTACATGTCTGCTGGCTGCATCCATTGCAGCATTTGATTCTTTTTCGATGGCCCACGAATTATCCACTACCGATCGCCGGTCGCACGAGCGACGGGTCATGCATGGGACGGCTCAGCTCTCTTCCCCGGAGCATCGCTCCTTCGTCGTATATATCGTCGATATCAGCGCGGGCGGGGTCAGAGTCGTTGCTCCGATCAATCCGCGCGTCGGGACCGTTTTCGTCTTGAGGATACGTCTGCCCCTGAGGCCGTCCGGAAGTCTGCCCGTCGAGACCCGGGTCTCGGTCGCGCACAGTATCCTGACCGGTGAAGAGGACGGCTTCGTCCTCGGACTGACCTTCCTCGAGCTTCCCAACGTGGCCCGGAACGCGATTCTCGACTATCTGCTGGTGTGAGGCGTGCGGATAGTACCATGGATACCGACCCTAAAGATTTGATCAAGCGCCTGCCCATCGGGCCTGGCGTCTACCGCATGATCGATGGGGGCGGGACGGTGCTCTATGTCGGCAAGGCGAAGAATCTGAGGCGGCGGGTCGGCAGCTATTTCGGCCGCTCCCTGACGACCCGCATCCAGCTGATGGTGAGCCAGATCGCCGACATCGAGGTGACGGTGACCCGCACCGAGGGCGAGGCGCTGCTGCTCGAGAGCAATCTCATCAAGTCGCTGCTGCCCCGTTTCAACGTCCTGCTGCGCGACGACAAGAGTTATCCCTACATCCTGCTGACGTCGCAGGATGCCTATCCGCGCCTGACCTTCTACCGTGGCCCGCGCAAGCCCAAGGGGGGAGGACGTTTGTTCGGGCCCTATCCCAGTTCCTGGGCGGTGCGCGAGACCCTTCAGCTGATGCAGAAGCTGTTTCCGGTCCGTCAGTGCGAGGACGGGTTCTTCCGCAATCGCTCGCGTCCCTGTCTGCAGTACCAGATCAGGCGCTGCAGCGGTCCCTGCGTCGGTCTGGTGACGCCAGAGGAATATGCGAGGGACGTGGCGCGCACCATCAAGTTCCTCGACGGGCGCACCGCCGAGGTGCTGGACGAATTGGCCGAGTCGATGGACGCGGCGTCCGAGCGTCTGGAGTACGAGCGCGCCGCCGTGCTGCGCGATCAGATCGCGACCCTGAACCGGATCCGCGAGCGCCAGTACGTGAACGGCGAGGGCGGGGATCTGGACATCCTGGCCTGCGACCAGGAGGCCGGGGTGAGCTGCGTTCAGGTCTTCTTCGTCCGCGGCGGCCGCAATCTGGGCAACAAGGCATTCTTTCCCCGTGCCCCGGAGGGCACGGAGCCTGCCGGTCTGCTCGCCGGATTCATGGCCCAGTTCTATGCCGAGAAGGACATCCCGACCGAGCTCGTCGTGAGCGTCGAGCCGGAGGAGGCGGATCTGCTCGAGGACGCCTTCTCGGAGCGTGCCGGACGGCGGGTGCATATCCGCTCCAGCGTGCGGGGCGAGCGTGCCCGCTGGCTCGAGATGGCGCTCGGAAACGCCCGCGTCGCCCTGAAATCCCGGCTCGGCAGTCAGGCCGGCTACGCGCGACGTCTGGAGGCGCTGGTGGATGCGCTCGATCTGGACGAGCGGCCCGCGCGCATGGAGTGCTTCGACATCAGCCACACCCAGGGCGAGCGGACGGTCGCCTCCTGCGTGGTCTTCGATGGGGAAGGGCCGCGCAAGTCGGACTATCGCCGATTCAATATCGAGGGCATCACCCCGGGAGACGACTACGCGGCCATGACCCAGGCACTGGTCCGACGCTATACCCGGGTCAAGGAGGGCGAATATCCGGTTCCGGATCTGGTCTTCATCGACGGCGGGCGAGGTCAGCTCAAGGCGGCGAGTTCGGCGATCGAGGAGGTGGGGCTCGCCGATCTGCGTCTCGTCGGGGTGTCGAAGGGGCCGGATCGCAAGCCGGGGACCGAACAGCTCTGGTTGTTGGGGCGGGACTTGCCCGTTATACTGCCGAGCGATTCGCCGGCCATGCATCTGATCGAGCAGATCCGCGACGAAGCCCACCGTTTCGCGATCACTGGTCACCGCCAGCGTCGCGCCCAAGCCCGGACGACTTCAGCGTTGGAAGAGATCAACGGCGTTGGCCCCAAGCGGCGCCAGCGGCTATTGAAGCACTTCGGCGGTCTGCGCGGTCTGACCCGGGCCGGGGTCGAGGAGATCGCCGGCGTCGACGGGATCGGCCGCCAGCTGGCCCAGCAGATCTATGATGCCTTTCACCACGATTCAGCAGGTTCCTGAGCGATGTGGAATCTTCCCAATATTCTGACGATGCTCCGGATCGTCCTGATCCCGATCTTCGTGGTCGTCTTCTACGTCGAGGAGCCCTGGGCGCCCTATGCCGCCGCCGCCGTCTTCGGAGCGGCGGCCCTGACGGATTGGCTCGACGGCTATCTGGCCCGGCGCTGGGAGCAGACCTCGCCTCTGGGGGCCTTCCTGGATCCGGTCGCGGACAAGCTGATGGTGGCCGTGTCGCTGATCGTGGTCCTGCAGGCGGATCCGCGCATCCTGCTGGCGCTGCCCGTGATCGTCATCATCGGCCGCGAGATCACGGTGTCGGCCCTGCGCGAATGGATGGCCGAGCTCGGCGCGCGTGCGGCGGTCGCGGTCTCGAACCTCGGCAAGGTGAAGACGACCGCCCAGATGATCTCGATCGTGCTGCTGATCCTGCGGGATTCGATCTTCGGTCCCTGGGTCTACGACATCGGGATCCTGCTGGTCTATGTCGCGGCCATTCTGACGCTCTGGTCGATGGTGCTCTATCTGCGGGCGGCCTGGCCTTGCCTGTCGGGCCAGGGTCCGCTCGGTGGGAGCGAAAAAAATCGCCCCAACGCTTGACGGTTTCGCCAAAGCCCTTATAATTGCCGGCTCCTAAGCGGGAATAGCTCAGTTGGTAGAGCACAACCTTGCCAAGGTTGGGGTCGCGAGTTCGAGTCTCGTTTCCCGCTCCAAAATTTCATTGGAAATGCCGGATGGTATCGGTGTTTCTATAAGCAGTTGATCGACCCAAGCGGGAATAGCTCAGTTGGTAGAGCACAACCTTGCCAAGGTTGGGGTCGCGAGTTCGAGTCTCGTTTCCCGCTCCAAATTCCGAAAAGGCGGCTTCTCAGCCGCCTTTTTCGCGTCCGGGTTTTCTCCTTCCGTCATGCGCACCGCCTTGAGGGCGAGCAGGGCATGATCCTGCTTCGGCTGGGTGCTTTCGCTCGGCTTAACCAACTGTCATACTGGGTTCAATTGCAGAGGCATTCTCCTCCTTCAAGAACCGCGACAGATCCCGATTGGCTATGACTTCCTCTCCTCCTACGACCCTTCAGGCGCCGCTCGATGTCGCCTCGATTCGCGTTCAGTTTCCGATCTTCCAGTCGCAGACCGACGGCCGGCCGCTGGTCTATCTGGACAGCGCGGCCAGTACGCAGCAGCCCGAGTCTGTCATGGGGGCGGTCGGCGATTATCATCGTCTGCATCACGCCAATATCCACCGCGGCGTCTATCAGCTCTCCCAGACCGCGACCCGGATGTACGAGGAGGCGAGGGCGGCGGTCGCCGGTTTCCTGAACACGGCCGAGTCCGCCGAGTGTCTCTTCACCCGCGGCGCGACCGAGTCGATCAATCTGGTGGCCTTCAGTTGGGGGAACGCCTGTCTCGGGCCGGGCGACGAGATCCTCATCTCGACCCTGGAGCATCATTCCAACATCGTCCCTTGGCAGATGGTCGCCAGAGCGCGAGGCGCGGCCGTCAAGGTGATCCCGATCACCGACGACGGCGAGATCGATCTCGACGCCTACCGGAGGCTGCTGTCCCCGCGGACGCGTCTGGTGGCCGTCAATCAGGTCTCCAATGCGCTCGGCACCATCAATCCGGTCGGCGACATGATTCGGGAGGCCCATGCGGTGGGTGCCCTGGTCCTGGTCGACGGCGCCCAGTGGGTCGCGCACGGGGCGACCGACGTCCGGGCGCTGGATGCCGACTTCTACGTCTTCTCCGGCCACAAGATCTATGGCCCGACCGGAATCGGCGTGCTCTACGGCAAGCGTGCCCTGCTCGATGCCATGCCGCCCTACCAAGGGGGTGGCGACATGATCGAGCGGGTCACCTTCGCCGAGACCAGCTACGCGCCCCTGCCCAACAAGTTCGAGGCGGGGACGCCGCACATCTCGGGGGCGGTGGGTCTGGCGGCCGCGATCGACTGGGTCCGGAGGATCGGTCTCGATCGCATCGGCGCGCACGAGCAGATGCTGCTGCGTCATGCGACCGAGCGTCTGGAGGCGATTCCTGGTCTGGAGATCAAGGGCCGGGCGCGTCACAAGAGCGGGGTGGTGTCCTGGGTGATGCTGGATCCGCCCATCGCGACCCTCGACGTGGGCACTCGTCTGGATCTGCGCGGGATCTGCATCCGTACCGGCCATCACTGCTGTCAGCCGCTGATGGATCGGTTGGGCGTCTCCTCGACCGCGCGGGCCTCGGTGGGCGTCTACAACAGTTTGGAGGACATCGATGCACTGGCCGATGCCCTGGGCGAGATGGTCGACGAGGAACGCGGCAAGACGCGCTCCAAAGCATCGGGCGGCGGGGAGAGCGATCCGGTCTATCCAGGGGCCGCTGCCGAGTCTCCCCGGGCCGCAGCGGATGAGATCGCCGAGGTGTTCGAGTTTCTGCCGGACTGGCCGATGCGTCACCAGCACATCATCGACCTCGGCGACCGGCTGCCGGCGATGCCCGAATCGCTCAAAACGCCCGAGAACGCGGTGCATGGGTGTCAGAGCACGGTCCATATCGCCGCGCGGCTCAAGCCCGGCACCCGGGATGTCGTCGAGTTCCTGGCCGACAGCGACGCCAACATCGTGCGCGGACTGATCGCGCTGCTGCAGCAAATCTATTCGGGACAGCGTGCGCGGGACCTGCTCGACTTCGACGCCGAATCCTTCTTCGCCGGCATCGGTCTGGACCAGCATCTCAGCATGTCGCGGCGCAACGGTCTGGCGTCGATGGTGCAGCGTCTGCGCCAGGTCGCCCAAAGGTACGCGGGTTGAGAAGCCGCCAGCTTCCAGCTGATCATCAGGTCGAGCTGATCGCTGGAGGCTGGCAGCTATTCGGTCAGTATCCGCCCTTGCGTCTCACGGCGGGCAACCCAGCGATCTTGGTGCCCTGCTTGGTGGGTGCGAGGGGGAAGAGCTGGTAGAGGTCCTTGCTGGAGGGCTTGCTGCCCCAGACCTTGCCCATGTCCTTCAGTACGACGCGTTCCATCGGCTGGTTCTGGCCGTTGTTCACGTATTCGTCGCGCAGATACTTGATCACGTCCCAGTGCTTGTCGGTGAGCTCGATGCCCTCGATCTCCGCCAGCTTGCTGGCCACGTCCTCGTCCCAGTCCAGATAGTTTTCCAGATAGCCGCTGTCGGTGGTGGGGATGGTCTTGCCGTTTACCTCGATTGCCATCTTGAGTTCGCTCCTCACGTCTTCATCGGTATGGCCAGGGCCGAATGATCGGCCGAGCGCCTTATTGGTGTATCAGAGGGCGTGAATCTTATGATTTTGTGATGGAAACGTCATCTCCCATGAGCGCCCGCCCCTGAACGGAGAGGGTAGGGTCTATGGGCGATCCTCGCGGGCGAGTTTCAATGCGTCTTTTTGACGGGGTCGATCCCTTTGTGGGGGATGAAGATGCCGCATCCCAACAATGGGTATCGGCCCAGCCCCCGTTCCTGGAGGCGCAGTGATTCCTCCTGGCTGAGTCCGGCCAGCATCAGGCTGCGGGTCTCGATGGGGCCGTGCGGACTGGCCAGGGTCAGTGTCTTGCCGCACAGCGCCTTGCGGATGCGTATCTGGGCGCGTTCCAGCTCGCGGGCGGCCGCAGCCAGAAAGTCCTGCTCCGGCGTTTCGGCGGCGTCGCCGAAGGTGACATGCCGGGCGAAGAGGGTGGTCTCGCGGCTCAGCGGCTTGGTCGTGCCGGTGCCGATCTCGAGCGGATGGCCAGCCAGGTCGATCCGCGCGCCCTGGAGGTCGCGTATCAGGTCCGGGGCGCGGTGAGCTGGGCAGCGGATCGTCAGCTTGGTGCGGCGCGAGAGCATGAGCTGCGATTCGGGGCCGTGCTCCGGTCGCTCCCAGCCGTTCTGCGAGCCGGCGACATGGATGCTGTGGATCGCGATGCCGGGCTCGTCGGCGATCCAGGGTGCGGTTGCCCGCAATGCCCGTTCGAGCAGGTAGGCGTGATCGACGGGGATGGATCTGCCGTCGATCGAGAAACGTACATCCAGGATGGCGTCTGTGACGGATTCCTGGTCGGTTGTCTCGTCTTCGTTCCAGAACATCGCCGATCCGTTCTATTGGTTGAAGGGCAGCCGCGCCTGCAGCGCGTCGCGGTCGAACCACCAGTCGTCCTGGACCAGAACGTCGACGACGTTGCGCAGACGTACCAGGAATTTCTCCGGCTCCTTGAGTTCCAGGCGGTCCATCCAGGCATCCATCTGGGCGGGCGTTTCGATCCCGTCATGGCGTCGGGCGACGGTACCCAGCAATTGGGTGGTGAAGAAGACCAGGTCTTCGCGCTGGCGGTCGTGCGAGCGCACGTCCGCCAGGAACAGTGCCGTGGCGGCGGCGACGGCCGCGCCGTCCGAGTCGTCAGGGGTCTCGTCGATGACGTGACTGAGTAGCTCGATGGTGAGCTCGGGATCGATGGGGCAGGTAACGGAGAGCCAGATACCCTGGCCGAGCGCGATGAGCGAGTCGGGCTGATTGGCCTGGAAGAGCACGTCGCAGGCGTCCGCCGCCAGCTCGAACTGATCGAACGCCATGAAGTGGTCGAAGGCGGCGCGTCCGATCGGCCAGGCCTCGTCTCCGCGTTCGAGGCCGACCAGCGTGCGGGCGATCTGCAGCCTAAGATCCGCGATACGTTGAGCCGAGCCGTCGCTGCGTTCGAGTTCGTGCAGGTGCTCGACCAGCACTTGCAGATGCGATTCCAGCGCGGCCGCTTCGATTCCCGGGTTCATGACGGAGTCCGCCGCCGTATCCGGAAGACGGGTGAAGAATGGATCGAATTGCTTCATGACATCTTGACCGCGGTCGTGTCTCACCTCAGAAGTCCGCTGAACGCTGCTTCCAGCCGGTCTTCCCAGTTCTCGGGCGTATCCGGATATGGGGGCTTGACGTCCATTCGGAAGAAGCGCTCGCCGGTTCGAGCCACCTCCTGAACCAATGGAAGGAGTTCCTCGAAGGATTCGATGTCTTGATTGGCGACCAGAATGTCGCTGAGTTTGAGCATGCTTGTCCCCGCCGGTCCTATCGGTCGTTATGGTTGTGATGTGGGTTCGCGATTCGGCTGGCCAAGGGACCCGGCTCGGCGATATCTCCGGTTGGGTAGGATCGCCGAACCCCCTGTCGCCAATGGGCTCCTCGCGTTCCGATGCCTGCCCAGGCACGCTTGGTGTCTGTCGTCTCGCCGCGCCGGATCGGTATTCCCCGGCGCCTTTTCGACGGGGTTCGGTCGCCTCGGCGATCGCCGCCCTCGGGAATGCGCCTTGGGCCAATGTGCAGGCCGGTCCGAACGAAAACAACCGAGTGCGGGCCTAGAGGCGGATGCCTCCGTCATGCGTGCCTTCAGTGGCCGATCTCGAGGCGCCGATCTTGGATAAACGCGCAAGGCGCGAGGGATTGTATCTCTGCGGATGATGGGCGGCGTCGCCGATTCGTGTCTGATGCCTGGCGAAGGGTGTGTCGTATAGAATATTAGAATATCGTTATATTATTGGAAATTGACTTGTTTTGGTCCCGCTTGTAGCATCCGGGGCCATCCGAGGTGCGGGTGCCGGTCTTGATCCGCCGGCAGGTTATACGATAGCCGGCGAGGTCCTGGCCCTCGAGGTCGTCATGAATCCCAGGCTCGGTCGAGTTGGCGCGGTCGTGATCGCCGGCCGGGATACCTGGGCGGACCAATATACGCTTTTTCAATAATTAGAGTTGTGTATATCCCGAAAGGGATAGATGGAGGCTGGTCTGCCCCCCCAATCGTGGAATGGGCGAGGACCTGTCTAGATCGGTACATTAGCGACCGCCGATGGGGTTGCCGGTACAGGCAGAGACGACGGATGCAGTCGGTACCACCACCTCCAATCCAGACGTGACGTGACGCATCGACCTGTTGCCCGGCTCGCCCGCTGCGGCATGAGCGTGCATGCGCACACACCACCACCTTTCCTGGTTAATTGATAGGAGAGACCGCGCAATGGCTATCGATAAGCACATGACTCCGATGCTCGACCAGCTCGAGACGGGCCCCTGGCCGAGCTTCATCTCCGGCATCAAGCGGCTGCGCGACGAGCATCCCGAGCAGCGCATCAACGAGGTGACCAACGATCTGCTGGGTCAGCTCGAGCACTCCTACGAGACCCGCAAGGGCTACTGGAAGGGTGGTACGGTCTCGGTCTTCGGCTACGGCGGCGGCATCATTCCGCGCTTCTCCGAGGTCGGCAAGGCCTTCCCCAAGTCCAAGGAATTCCACACCATTCGCGTTCAGCCCCCAGCGGGCAATCACTACACCACCGGCATGCTGCGCCAACTCGCCGACAGCTGGGAGAAGTACGGCTCGGGCCTGATCACCTTCCATGGTCAGACCGGCAACATCATGTTCATCGGCACGGACACGGTGAACACCCAGCAGTTCTTCGACGAGATCAACGACTACGGCTGGGATCTCGGCGGCGCGGGTCCCTGCGTGCGCACCGCCATGTCCTGCGTCGGCTCGGCGCGTTGCGAGATGTCCTGCACCAACGAGCTCAAGGCGCACCGCATGCTGGTGAACAACTTCACCGACGACGTGCACCGTCCGGCGCTGCCCTACAAGTTCAAGTTCAAGGTTTCCGGTTGCGCGAACGACTGTCAGAACGCCATCGAGCGCTCGGACTTCGCCGTGCTCGGCACCTGGCGCGACGACATGAAGGTCGATCAGGCCGAGGTCAAGAACTACATCGCCGACAAGGGCCGTCAGTACTACATCGACAACGTCATCACCCGCTGTCCGACCCAGGCGCTGTCGCTCAACGAGGACGACACGCTCGCGGTCAACAACCGCGACTGCGTGCGCTGCATGCACTGTCTGAACGTCATGCCCAAGGCGCTGCATCCCGGCGACGACAAGGGCGTGACCATCCTCATCGGCGGCAAGCGCACCCTCAAGATCGGCGACCTCATGGGCACCGTCGTGGTCCCCTTCAAGAAGCTCGAGACCGAGGAAGACTACGAGTCCATGGTCGAGCTGGCCGAGACCATCATCGACTTCTGGGCCGAGAACGGTCTCGAGCACGAGCGCTGCGGAGAGATGATCGAGCGCATCGGTCTGGCCAACTTCCTCGAGGGGATCGGCATCGATCCGGATCCGAACATGCTGAGCCACCCGCGCCAGAGCTCCTACGTCCGCATGGATGGCTGGGACGAGGCTGCGGAGGAATGGTTCGCGCGTCAGGCCGAGGCCGGCCGCTGAGCCGGTCCGAGCCACGACCATCACTCATTACCTGAACTGAACCGTTCGAACCGCACCGTTCGAAACGAATACCTTGGAGGATTAGGCAATGGCGGAAATGCGCGAGCCAATCGAGTCGGGATGTCCGGATCCCTGGCAGTACATGCATCCGGTGATGCGTAAGAATTTCGGTCAGTGGAAGTACCACGAGCATCCGCGTCCCGGCGTGCTGCTGCACGTCGCCTACAGCGGCGACCAGATCTGGACCGTCAAGGCCGGCACCCAGCGTATCCTGGACGTCTTCTCGCTGCGCAAGCTGTGCGACATCGGCGATCAGTACGCCGACGGTCACGTCCACTTCACCCTGCGCTCCAACATCGAGTACCTGGTGAGCGACGAGGCCAAGGTCCAGCCGCTGATCGAGGCCCTGGAAGAGGCCGGCTTCGTGGTCGGCGGCACCCAGAACTCGGTGGCCATGATCTCGCATACCCAGGGCTGGCTGCACTGCGACATCCCGGGCACCGACGCCTCGGGCGTGGTCAAGGCGATGATGGACGAACTCATCGACGAGTTCCGCAACACCAACATGCCCAACCGGGTGCACATCACCACTTCGTGCTGCCAGATCAACTGCGGCGGTCAGGGCGACATCGCGATCAACATCCAGCACACCAAGCCGCCGAAGATCAATCACGATCTGGTGGCCAACGTCTGCGAGCGTCCCTCGGTCGTCGCCCGCTGCCCGGTCGCGGCCATCCGCCCGGCCATGGTCAACGGCAAGCCCTCGCTCGAGGTCGACGAGCGCAAGTGCATCTGCTGCGGCGCCTGCTTCCCGCCCTGTCCGCCCATGCAGATCAACGACGCCGAGCACACCAAGCTGGCGATCTGGGTCGGCGGCAACCACTCCAACGCGCGCGGCAAGCCGACCTTCCAGAAGCTGGTCGCGGCCGGCATCCCCAACAACCCGCCGCGCTGGCCGGAGGCGACCGCCATCGTCAAGCGCATCCTCAAGGCTTACAAGGAAGGTGCCAAGGACTGGGAGCGGATCAACGAGTGGATCGAGCGTATCGGCTGGCCGCGCTTCTTCGAGGAGGTGGAGCTACCCTTCACCAAGTATCACATCGATACCTGGCGCGGCGCGCGCGCGAGCTTCAACAGCTCGTCCTACATCCGCTTCTGACGACTGGAATCGGGGGTTCCGGGCGGCGAGGCAGGGTGATCGCCGCATCGGCCCGGCCCCGGCTCGGGTAGAGCGCCGACAACAAGACATTGACCACTCACATCCGAGGATGACATGAAGTTCGCACTTCAGATCAACGAGGGACCCTACCAGCACCAGGCGTCCGACTCGGCCTACATGTTCGCCAAGGCGGCGCTGGAGAAGGGGCACGAGATCTTCCGTGTCTTCTTCTATCACGACGGCGTGAACAACTCGACGCGCCTGACCACTCCGCCCCAGGACGATCGCCACATCGTCAATCGCTGGGCCGAGCTGGCCGAACAATACGATCTCGACATGGTCGTCTGCGTGGCCGCGGCCCAGCGCCGCGGCGTCGTGGACGAGGGCGAGGCCAGCCGCAACGGCAAGGACGCCACCAACATCCATCCCAAGTTCCGCATCTCGGGGCTCGGGCAGCTGGTCGAGGCGGCGATCCAGTCGGACCGTCTCGTCGTCTTCGGCGACTAAGGGAGCTTGGACATGTCGGAAATCGTGAAGAAATTCATGTATCTGAACCGCAAGGCCCCGTACGGCACCATCTACGCCTGGGAGGCGCTGGAGGTGGTGCTGATCGGCGCGGCCTTCGATCAGGACGTCTGCGTCATGTTCATGGACGACGGCGTCTATCAGCTGACCAAGGGCCAAGACACCAAGGGTATCGGGATGAAGAACTTCTCCCCGACCTACCGCACCCTGGGCGATTACGAGGTCAAGCGTATCTTCGTCGATCGCGCCTCGCTGGAGGCCCGCGGTCTGACCCAGGAGGACCTGGTCGAGATCCCCTTCGAGGACTTCGAGACCGAGGAAGAGATCGACAACATCGTCGAGATCGTGGATTCGGCGCGCGTGAGCGAGCTGATGAACGAGTCCGACGTGGTCTTCAGCTTCTGAGAAGGGAGAGCCGATGAGCATTCTGCACACCGTGAATAAATCACCCTTCGAGCGGAATTCGCTAGAATCCTGCCTCAAGTTTGCCACCGATGGTGCGGCCGTGCTGTTGTTCGAGGACGGAATCTATGCCGCCCTGTCAGGGACCAGCGTCGAGTCCGTCGTCAGCGGCGCGCTGGGCAAGCTGAAGGTCTACGTGCTCGGTCCCGACCTCAAGGCCCGGGGATTTTCCGAGGAGCGCGTGATCGAAGGAATCAGCGTCGTGGACTATGCCGGCTTCGTGGATCTCGCCGCGGAGCACGACAAGGTCCAGGCCTGGTTGTAAGTTTTTTTATCGCACCGAGAGGAGCATCGAAATGGCAGACACGATCGAAGTCGATGGCAAGCAGCTGGCCGTGGACGAGGAAGGCTATCTGTCCAATCTGAACGACTGGATCCCGGGCGTCGCCGACGTCATGGCGAAGCAGGACAACCTGGAGCTGACCGAAGAGCACTGGGACATCATCAACTTCCTGCGCGAGTATTACGATGAATACCAGATCGCTCCCGCCGTGCGCGTCCTGACCAAGGCCGTCGGCAAGAAGCTGGGCAAGGAGAAGGGCAACAGCAAGTATCTCTACAGCCTCTTCCCCTATGGTCCGGCCAAGCAGGCGTGCCGCTTCGCCGGCCTGCCCAAGCCGACCGGCTGCGTCTAAACAGCCGATTCCCCGGCGAGCCCCCCGCCCGCATGGCGGGCCCGGCCCGCCGGCCATGATGACAAAGATCCACTGAGGTAGCGGAAACATGGCGTTTCTGACGAACTTCTACGCCTTCCTGTTTTACTTCGCGGCTTTCGTGCTCGTCTCCGGTCTGGCCTTCAAGATCGTCCAGTACTCGCGTACCCCAGCGCCGCTGAAGATCCCGACGACGCCAGCCCCGACGAAGCGCAGCGGGGTCGTGTTCAGGATGATGCGCGAGGTCGTCCTCTTCGAGAGCCTGTTCCGCGGCAACAAATGGACCTGGATCTTCGGCTGGATGTTCCATTTCGGCCTCTTCCTGGTCACGCTCCGCCATCTGCGCTATTTCATGGAGCCGGTGCCCTTCCTCATCCAGCTCGTGCAGCCGTTCGGCATCTATGGCGGGCTGGCCATGATCGTGGGTCTGGCCGGGCTCTGGATCCGACGCTTCTATGTCGACCGGGTCAAATACATCACCTCGCTCTCGGACCATCTCATCCTCGGGCTGCTCGTGCTCATCGGCTGCACCGGTCTGCTGATGAAGTTCGTGTTCCATGTCGACGTGGTCGAGATCAAGACCTTCTACCAGGGTCTCTACAGTTTCGATATCAAGCCGCTGCCGGCGGATCCGCTGCTGATGCTACATCTGTTCCTGGTCGCGTCGCTGATGATCATCTTTCCCTACAGCAAGCTCTTGCATGCGCCCGGACTCTTCTTCAGTCCGACCCGCAATCAGGTCGACAACCCGCGTGAGCAACGGCACATCGCGCCCTGGGCGAAACGGCTGGAACAGCAATAGGACATCGCGCGATCGGACCATCCAGCACTCCGAGCCGTCTACCGCATTCATGAGGTTGATCCATGGCCAAGGCAACGTTTGAAGTTCCAGAGCTGACTCAGTATACCGAGGTGCCCGCCATCCAACCGGGCGCCATGGCGCACAGCGCCACCTTCAAGGCGAAGGAGGAGTTTCAGAAGGACCTGGGCTTCCCCGGCGAACTGGTCGACGACTGGCAGAGCAAGGCCATCGACAAGATGGGCGAGCTGCTGGGCAGGTACCGCTCCCTGCAGGTCTACATGGATGCCTGCGTCAAGTGCGGCGCCTGTACCGACAAGTGTCATTATTTCCTGGGGACCAAGGACCCCAAGAACATGCCGGTCGCGCGTCAGGACCTGATGCGCAAGGTCTACCGGCGCTACTTCACCTGGGGCGGCAGGCTCTTTCCCAAGCTGGTCGGGGCCGAGGACTTCACCAAGGAGGTCCTCGACGACTGGTATTGCTATTTCCACCAGTGCTCCCAGTGTCGGCGCTGCTCGGTCTTCTGTCCCTACGGCATCGACACCGCCGAGATCTCCATGGCCGCGCGCGAGATCATGGACAGCATCGGCGTCGGCCAGAAGTACTGCAACGAGATCATCGGCAAGGTCTACAAGATCGGCAACAACCTGGGGCTTCCCGGCCCGGCGCTCATCGACACCCTCGAGGGCCTCGAGGAGGACGTCTACGACGAGACCGGGGTCAAGGTCCGCTACCCGATCGACGAGGAGGGCGCCGAGGTCCTGCTGGTGACGCCCTCGGCCGACTTCTTCGCCGAGCCGCACGTCGACGGTCTGATCGGCTACGGCAAGGTGTTCCACGAGGCCGGCATCTCCTGGACCATGAGCACCCATGCCTCCGAGGCGGCCAACTTCGGCATGTTCATCGGCTCCTACGAGAACATGCGCCGGGTCGCCCAGCGCATCCGCGAGGCGGCCATCCAGCTCAAGGTCAAGCGCATCGTCTTCGGCGAATGCGGCCATGCCTGGCGCGTCGCCTACAGCTTCCTGAACACCTTGGCCGGACCCTGGGACTTCCTGGATCCGCGCTATCCGGTGCCGCAGCACATCTGCGAGTTCACCTACGAGCTGATCCAGGAAGGCAAGCTGACCTTCGACAAGAGCGAGAACGACGACAAGGTCCTGACCTATCACGACAGCTGCAACGTGGCCCGCGCCTCGCGCATGGGCGACATGCCCGGCGGCCAGTTCGAGATTCCGCGCGCCATCATCCGGGCCACCTGCAACCATTTCTACGACATGGACGAGGACACCATCCGCGACCGCACCTTCTGCTGCGGCGGCGGTGGCGGGCTCCTGACCGACGACCTCATGGAGGTCCGCGTCAAGGGCGCCAAGCCCAGGCTGGATGCACTGAACAACGTCATACAGGAAAAGGGCGTCACGCACATGGCCGCCATCTGCGCCATCTGCAAGACCCAGTTCAGCAAGGTCCTGCCCTATTACGGGATGGAGATGGACCAGATCCTGAGTCTGCACCAGTTGGTGTCGAACGCGATCGTGCTCACGCCCGGGCCCGATGACGAGGAGGAGGACGAGGACGACGACCTGGACGGCGGCGATCTCGATAACGATAACGAAGAGATGGGCGACGAGGCGGCCTGACCGGGGCCATCGGGCGAGCCGCCGCCGGCCTGCGGCCGGCCGAGCGGACAGATACGAACTCCCCTGATCCCGCGTCAGGGTTCAACTGGTACGGAGAGTGATCAAGATGGCGACTTCCAGCGACGAGATGAAGACCAAGCACACCTGGCGTCGTTTCGAGGACGGCGACAACGTCTGGGACGACCTGACCGACAAGATCTTCAATCAGGACCGCTCCCACAAGTGTCCGACCTACGTCCACAAGACGCCGCCCTGTCAGGGCAGCTGCCCCTCGGGCGAGGACATCCGCGGCTGGCTCGCCATCGTCCGCCAGCAGGAGAAGCCGCCGGTCGGCATGGACTGGCAGGAATACGCCTTCCGCCGTTCCACCGACGCCAACCCCTTCCCCTCGCTGATGGGGCGCGTCTGTCCGGCGCCCTGTCAGGACGGCTGCAACCGCAACGAGCTCGAGGACTACGTCGGCATCAACGCGGTCGAGCAGTTCATCGGCGACACCGCCATCGCCAACGGCTACAGGTTCGATCCCGCGCCGGCCGACACCGGCAAGCGCATCGCCATCGTCGGCGGCGGTCCCGCCGGTCTGGCCGCGGCCTACCAGCTGCGCCGCAAGGGTCACGCCTGTACCATCTTCGAGGCCAACGACGGGCTGGGCGGCATGTTCCGCTTCGGCATCCCCGGCTATCGCGTGCCGCGCGACAAGCTCGACGCCGAGATCCAGCGCATCCTCGACCTCGGCAACATCGAGGTGAAGCTCAAGACCCGCATCGGCACCGACGTCACCGTCGAGCAGCTCGAGAAGGACTACGACGCCATCCTCTGGTCGATCGGCTGTCAGAGCGGTCGCGGTCTGCCCGTCGAGGGCTGGGCGGGGACGCCCAACTGCGTCACCGGCGTCGCCTTTCTCAAGGCCTTCAACGAGGGCCGCATGAAGGTCACCGCCAACAAGGTCGTCTGCGTCGGCGGCGGCGACACCTCGATCGACGTGGTCTCGGTCGCGCGGCGTCTCGGCCATATCACCACCGAGAACAAGAACGACAATCTGCCCGAGACGGTCATCCACGACGGCTATGTGGCGCACGACGCCGCGACCGCGGCCGCCGCCGAGGGTGCCGAGGTGACCCTGACCTCGCTCTTCACCCGCGACAAGATGACCGCCGCCGAGCACGAGGTGGACGACGCGACCCGCGAGGGCGTGACCATCCTCGACGGCGTCATGCCGGTCCGGCTGATCAAGAACGCAGAGGGCCGCGCCACCGGGCTCGAGATCGCCGACTGCACCATGGTCGACGGACGCCCGACCCCGGTGGAGGGCACAGAGCGCGTCCTCGAGGCCGATCTCATCGTCTCGGCCATCGGCCAGGGCGGCGATCTCTCCGGACTGGAGGCGCTGGACAACGGCCGCGGGCTCATGGACGCCGACAAGTTCCATCAGGTCCCGGGCAAGGCGGGTCACTTCGTCGCCGGCGACATCATCCGCCCGCACCTGCTGACCACGGCCATCGGTCAGGCCTGGATCGCCGCCGACTCGATCCACGAGTACGTGATGCAGGAGGAGCACCGTCGCCGTCCCAAGGTCGACGTGCACCACTTCGACCTGCTCAAGAAGATGACCGAGGCCGATCTGGCGCCCGATGCCTTCGATCCGGCCGAGCGCGGCGACATGCGCGGCACCTCCAGCGGCAACTGGGCGATCCACAACTACGAGGACCGCTCCGGTGCCGAGGTCATCCCGCACGACGAGCTCTTCCTCGGGCACTTCAACTATGTCGACCGTAATCTGCGCAAGGAAGAGGTCCCGAGCGCCAACGACGTCCTGGGACACTTCCACGAGCGCGTCATCGGTCTGACCGAGACCGAGGCGGTCGAGGAGGCCAAGCGCTGCATGAGCTGCGGCATGTGCTTCGAGTGCGACAACTGCGTCATTTTCTGCCCGCAGGACGCCGTCTACCGGGTCGAGAAGGACAGCCGCACCACCGGCCGTTACGTGGCCACCGACTATGCCAAGTGCATCGGGTGCCACATCTGTGCCGACGTCTGTCCGACGGGCTACATCAAGATGGGTATGGGCGAATAGTCCGGATGGAGGCAACGATGGCCAAAGCCACCGTAAGAACGATCCTCCTCGTCGGTCTGGTCTGGGCGCTGCTCGCCCAGACCGTCCTGGCCGAAGAGGTGAGGCGATACGTGGTCGAGGGTTCCAAGGCCGCCGAGCTGGACGCCTGCGTCGAGCCGACCGAGCGGATGCGCCGCATGCATTTCGAGTTCATCAAGCATCAGCGCATCGCGACCGTCCACCAAGGGATCCGCGGCACCAAGTACAGTCTGGCCGGGTGCGTGGACTGCCACATCAGTTACGACGAACAGCGTCAGCCGCAGCCCATCGATCGGCCCGATCAGTTCTGCGGGGCCTGTCATGCCTATGCGGCCGTGGATCTGAACTGCTTCGACTGTCATGCCTCGGTTCCGAACCGTTCGGAAGACAGCCCCGAGGCGCAGGCCGCCCACCAGGCGCTGGGGCTGGGGCCACTGGGATCCCTGGCCCAGACGCATGCCGGCGGGGGAGAACGCTGAGATGAAAGACGAGAATCGAGCGACTCACGAATCCACCGAGCATCGAGGCATCGACAAGGAGCGTCGCGCCCTGATCGGCGCGGCGGCCGGCGTCGGCGCCGCCATGGTGGCGCCCGGCGTCGTTCTGCATGCGGTGCAGGCGCAGGCGGACCCGCGTTCCGAGCCGGTCACCAGCGACGTGCGCTGGGGTCTGGTGATCGATACCGCCAAGTGCGCGGATGGCTGCTCGGCCTGCGTCGATGCCTGCAACGAGGAGAACGGCCTCGATCTGCAGACCAAGCCCGGGCGCGAGTCCGAGGAGAAATGGGACCGGCAGAAGGCGGTCTGGATCCGCAAGGTCAAGCTGCAGGACAACCAGACGGGGCGGATCACCAATCTGCCCATGATGTGCCAGCACTGCGAGGATCCGCCGTGCGTGGACGTCTGCCCGACCGGCGCCTCCTTCAAACGTGCCGACGGTATCGTGATGGTCGACCGCCATCTGTGCATCGGCTGCCGCTACTGCATGATGGCCTGTCCCTACAAGGCGCGCAGCTTCATCCACGAGGATCTCGAAGGTCAGCTGACCAGCGTGCCGCGAGGCAAGGGCTGCGTCGAGAGCTGCAATCTGTGCGCGCACCGCCGCGACTACGGCGAGGACTCCACCGCCTGCGCCGATGCCTGCGCGGCCGAGGGGCACAATGCGATCGTCTTCGGCGATCTGAAGGATCCGAACAGCATCATCAGCCAGCTGCTGAAGGAGCTGTCGACCCGTCAGATCCGCGAGGATCTCGAGCTGAACACAGGCGTGCGCTACGCGGGCGTCTAGTAGAAGGAAGGCGAAAGATGATGAAACGAATCGTTTATCGTGAGTGGCGCATCCCGCCGGCGCGTTACTGGAGCATTCTCGGTATCCTCGCCGCGGTGATCGGAATCGGCACGCTCTCCTTCGGCTACATGGAGCACCAGGGTCACTGGGTCACCGGGATGAACAATGCGGTGGTCTGGGGCACCCCGCACGTGTTCGCAGTCTTCCTCATCATCGCCGCCTCCGGGGCGCTCAATATCGCCTCGATCGGCACCGTCTTCCGCAAGCCGATCTACAAGCCGCTCGGTCGGCTGTCGGGGCTGCTGGCGGTCGCCCTGCTGATGGGCGGGCTGCTGATCCTGGTCACCGATCTGGGCCGCCCCGAGCGGCTCATCGTCGCCATGACCCACTACAACTTCAGCTCCATCTTCGCCTGGAACATCTTCCTCTACACCGGCTTCATGATCATCGTCATCGCCTACCTCTGGACCATGGCGGACCGTATGGGCGGGCCATTCAACCGCCCGGTCGGCATCCTGGCGCTGCTCTGGCGTCTGGCGCTGACGACCGGTACCGGCTCCATCTTCGGCTTCCTGGTGGCGCGCGACGCCTATGACGCCGCCATTCTCGGACCCATGTTCGTGGTGCTGTCCTTCGCCTACGGGCTGGCCGTCTTCATGCTGGTGCTCATGTTCACCTTCGCCGACGAGGGCCGGGTCATCGGGCCCAAGATCCTGCGCCGGCTCAAGAACCTGCTCGGCGTCTTCGTCGCCGGCTCGCTCTATTTCATGCTCATCTACCATCTGACCAATCTCTACGGGGCCAAGTACGACGGTTTCGAGACCTGGCTGCTGACGCACGGCGGCATCTATACCTTCGCCTTCTGGGTCGGCTGCGTCCTGGTCGGGGGGCTGCTGCCGCTGTGGATCATCTATCACCCCGAGAAGAGCAAGGAGCGCAACTGGATCGCGGCGGCCGCGGCCTTGGTGATCCTCGGCGGACTCTCGACCATGTATGTCGTCATCATCGGCAGTCAGGCCTATCCCATGCCGCTGTTCCCGGGACAGACCATTCTCGAATCCGGCTTCGGCGATGGCGTCGGCGGCCAGGCGGCGTCCTACTGGCCCTCGATTCCCGAATTCCTGCTCGGAATGGGCGGGGTCGGCGTGGCCATGCTGATCACCGCGGTCGGGGTGCGCGTCCTCCAGTTCCTGCCCGAGTCCCTGGCGGACGAGGTGGTCCCGGTCGACGAGGAGACCATGGGCGAGGCCGCCTTCGTCAAGCCGGCCTGACGTACATAGCGGACCCTCATCTCGAAACAAGAAACGGAGGGTAGGTCGGGCCGACGCAAGGAGGCCCGACATGCGACATCTTGTTGGGCCTCGTATCTCGGCCCAACCTACAGATCACCTCGATCCCGGCGGGTGAGGGGTGATGGTGAGCAGTCGGCGCGGGAATCGGGCTCATGGCGCATCTCTATATCGCGGCGACCCAAAAGTCGTCGGGCAAGACCACCCTTTCGATCGGGCTCTGCCGCGAGTTCCGACGTCGCGGTCTGGCCATTCAGCCGTTCAAGAAGGGGCCGGACTACATCGATCCGCTGTGGCTGACCCAGGCCGCCGGTCGTCAGTGCTTCAATCTCGATTTCCACACCATGCAGGCGCCCGAGATCGAGGGGGTCTTCGCGCGCGAGCTCCAGAGCGCCGACCTGGGACTGATCGAGGGCAACGTCGGTCTCTTCGACAGCACCCATCTCGACGGCTCCTTCAGCAATGCCGAGCTGGCCAAGCAGCTCCGGGCGCCCGTCGTTCTGGTCGTCAACTGTCACGGCATGGCGCGCGGCATCGCGCCGCTGCTGCTGGGCTATCAGGCCTTCGATCCCGATCTGCGCATCGCCGGCGTGATCCTGAACAAGGTCGGCGGTATGCGCCATGGCGAGAATCTGTTGCGCGTGGTCGAGCACTACACGGATCTGCCCGTGCTGGGGCTGCTGCGTCGCGACGATGAGATCGGGATCGCCGAGCGGCATCTGGGGCTCATCCCGAGCAACGAGGCGGGCGATTCGGACCGCTGGATCGAGGAGATCCGCCGCCGGGTCGCGGATCAGCTCGATGTCGAGCGCCTGATCGCCATCGCCGAGCAGGTCCGGCGACCGTTCGCGCCGCCGTCTCCGGCCCAGTCTCGCGGTGCCGAGGGTTCGGCGATTCGGATCGGGATCGCGCGCGACGAGGCCTTCGGCTTCTATTATCCCGACGATTTGCGCGCCTTCGCCGAGGCCGGCGTCGAACTCGTTCCCTTCAGTCCGATCCGCGATCCCGAGCTGCCCAAGGTGGACGGGCTCTTCATCGGCGGCGGCTTTCCCGAATGCTGGATGCGCCCGCTCGAAGAGAACCGCTCCATGCGGCAGCATGTCGCCGACTACATCGGCGACGGCGGTCCCGTCTATGCCGAGTGCGGCGGGCTCATGTATCTGTGCCGGAGCATGCGTTGGAACGACTCGCAGCACGCCATGGTCGGTGCGCTCGCGGCCGAGGTCGAGATGCGTCCGCGTCCCCAGGGGCGCGGCTATGTGCGACTGCGCGAGACCGAGGTCTTTCCCTGGCCGACCTCGGGTCGGGAGCCGGGCGAGGTCGCCGCCCATGAATTCCACCACTCCGCCGTGGTTCAGCCCGATCCCTCCTGGCGCTATGCCTACAGTGTGCTCAGAGGCGTGGGGATCGACGGCATGCACGACGGTATCGTCCAGGACAATCTGCTGGCCAGCTACAGCCATCTGCGCCATGTCGGCGCGTCCGCCTGGACCGGGCGTTTCCTGGCGCATGTCGAACGCTGTCTGGGCGGTTGAGCCTCCAGCTCCCGGGATGCCGGGCGGGGGTGTCACCGCCGCGACGACGCGATGGTACACTGTCCAGCCGATACCAAGCGGATAGCCAACAGGATAGGGTCAGCGATGTTCAAGATCACAGCCGCCGCCGCCGCACAGGTCCTCGAGGCCGCTAAGCAGGGTGGGACCGAAGGAATGCCTCTACGCCTGGCCGCCGCCCAGAATCCGGATGGCAGCATCGAATACCGGATGGGTTTCGACGAGCTCACCGAGGACGACATCCGTATGACCTGCGAGGGGATCGAGGTCATCATGACGCCGGAGCAGGTCCCCCTGCTGGATCAGGCGACCATGGACTATGTCGAGATCGAGGAGCCGGGCCAGTTCCATTTCATCTTCCTCAATCCCATGGATGCCAACTACAGCCCGCCGACCGAGGGCTAGCGCCCCGCGGGGCCCTTCGTCCGGATGGATCTCAGTCACGAGGACAGCCTGAGGCTCAATGTCCTGCTCGCGAGCGGTCCGCTCGCGATCCGAATCGACGAGTCCAAGCTGCTGGTCCAGGGGCTGACCGAGCGCGGCGAGCTCGGTCTCCAGCTCACGCCGACGACACGCCCCGAACAGTATCTGCGCTGGGTCAGGGAGCTCATCTCGGGCCATGTGCTGGGCTCGCCCGGCGGCTATCCCGTCTATCTGAGCCGCTGGACCCGCATGGGCCAGATGGGCGACAAGAACCTGGAGCAGCTGCTCAAGCTCGGCGAGCCCGAGGCGGTCGTGGCCGCCGTCTGCGCCCCCGGACTGGACGACGAGCTGGCTCGCCGGGCCTGGTGGGCCATGGAGGACGCGGCGAACGCGCGCCGTATGCTGACCAATCCGGCGGTCGTCCGAGGCCGCATGGGTCCGCTGCTGGCCGACTATCTGGTCGAGCATCTGCCGTTCGAGACCGATCACGAGGACATCATGGAGTCGGTGCGTCTGGTGCTGCAGCCCGGACTGCTGGAGGACGGACGCATCGCCGATCTGTGGCGCCGATCGGCGCGCAAGCCGGCCTATCAGGTCGGCTTCCTGCGCGCATTGCCCGAGTCGCTCCTGGATCCCGCGACCGCAAGGACCTGCCCCGAGGCTGTGATCCGGCTGGCCGAGGGCGAGTCGGGCGATCCCGTCGCCCGGTCGATCCGGCGGCTCCATGATCCGGGCGGGCATTTCTTCCTCGCGACCGCCGCGACCGTTCTCGCCAAGCCGCCGAGTCAGGAGGTGGTGCTCGCGGCCTTCGCCTGTCTGCGCGACTATTTCGCGCCGCTGCGTCCGGAGGGCGATCCCGATCTGGGCATCGAGGATCTGATCGCGGATGCCGACGCATTCGCCGATCCCGGCTCCCCGGATCCCTCGGTCGCCCGGCTTGTGACCGAGCAGCCCGCGCTGGCGCCCCGGATCGCCGCCATGCGTTTTCTCTCGGGGGTGGGCTATGGCCTGCTGCGGCCTCTTCTGAGCGACGCGACCACCCTCGGAACGCTCATGCGCCGCAAACTGGAGCCCGTGACGAAGCCGATCCAGGAGCGTCTGGCTCTCTTGACCCGAACGGAGCTCTGAGCGGACGAGGGGTATTCTCGATCCGCCGCCGCCCCTCTGCACAAGACGAGAATGACGGATCTTTCCATGCACGCTGATGGTGGGAATGCACCGAGTCGCGGTGCATAAACCCCAGGTCCGTGTCTCACGCCTCATCCTGTCCCGACAGTCAGCCAGGGGGCCGCGGTCGATCGGCCGCCTGACGGCTGCGATCCCGGATCCCGTCGCATGAAGTGGCCTGCGTCCTGCACGGTCGATATGGCGATCGGCGCTTTCGGGGGGGCGCGGGCATCTTCATGTTCATGCACCTCTATCCGGCACGCCGGTCATTTCTGACCGATGCCTTTGCGGCGATCGGCGTGGCACGCCCGTTAGGGACAGACAGTCGGACATCGAGCGGAATCGCGGTCGGTCCGATGCGTGCCGCCAGCGTCTTGAACAATGTTGACGAGAGCGAATCCCAGTGGCTAGACAGGTTTTCGTCCGGGCCCGAAACCCGGGCATGATTTCTTCCTTCATCGGCGAGGTTCTGGGGCTCGGATTGCCGCGCAAGGCGATCCGCGTCTACGGCAACACCGCCCCGCGCGGTCTTGCGGTCGAGGTCGTCCCCTGGAGGAGCCGTTCGCGTGCCTTCCTCGAAGGCGCGACGCTCGCCGGGGCGATATTCCTGCTGCCGGCTCTGCTACTCCTTGGCGCGATGGGGCTCGAGGCGCTCGCAATGCTCTTGGTGGTCTCCACGATCGGCGGTTTCATCCGCTTCTGGTGGCTGCGTGCGCGCATCGCTCCGCTCGACCCGCAGGAAGAGGCGCTCCGAGAGGGCGATCTGATTCTCTCGCTGACCATCGACGAAGACCGCTATGCCGCGGTTCAGCAGACCCTGGCCAGGCGCCACCCAGAGCTGATGATTCTCGGGTCGGATCCGGCCGGCTCACCTCCATTTCCTTAGCGAGAGGCGTTGGCCCTGGCCGCCTGAGGGAGGGCCGGCGATGCCCGCGCCCTTCGGATGCGGGCATCGCCAGGCGACTCGCGGATCGAGACCGGTCAGCGCTCGTAAACCAGCCGGTCCGGATGCACGCCCAGGCTCAGCAGATGTTCGTTGATCGAGTCGACGAAGCCCTTGGGCCCGCAGACATAGAAGGTCTGGTCTGGGGTATCGATGTGCGCGGAGAGGAAGGTCGCGTCGATATGACGGCCTTCCTGACCTGGGTCGTGCTCGTGGGTGAAGGTCAGCACGCAGCGCTCGCCCAGATAATACTGGAGCTCCTCGCGGCAGATGACGTCCTGCTCGGACTTGTTGGTCAGCAGGAGTTGGTGGCCCTCCAATGAATCCTCGAGGGCGAGCTGGCGCAGGATCGCCAGAAAGGGTGTGACGCCCGTGCCAGCCGCGATGAAGGTTCCGGGCCCCTGATAGCCGATGCTGCCGAAGGGATCGCCCAGCAGCAGCTGGGCGCCGGGCCGCAGACCGTGCAGGGCGACGGTGAAGCCGTCGTGCTCGGGATACCGCTTGACCGAGAGTTCGAGGATCCGGTCCTCGGGCAGCGAGGTCGGGGTGAAGGGGCGTGCCTCCTCGCGCCACTCGTCCGCGTCGATCTGGACCTCGATGCCTTGGCCCGGCCGCCATTCCAGACCCTCCGGCTTGCTCAGCAGGAGCCGCTGGACGTCGTGGGTGAGAATTTGGCTCATCAATAGTGTGCTTGGTGCGGGCATCGGGTTTCACCTCCGTCTGAAGAGAAGACGCCTTTCGGCTTGCTTCCGGGTCTTTGCCATCCGAATGACGAGCAAGTGCCGTGCCTCGAGTCGCCGCGCATCCCCATGCCGACCGAGCCGTCTCATTCGATCCCCCAGCGGTGAATACCCACCGTATCGGCGGTGGATTTACCCCTGAATCCGGTCAAAAGGACCGCCCGAATCAGCCTTGCTCCAGGCGCATCCGTCTCTCGCCCCCATGATCGCCCGGTTCCGGCGGTTGGTACGTGACTTGCGCGTCACCTGTGACTTGGCTCGATCCCGGTCGGTCACGCCGTTGCCGTATCGAAGCGGATCGGTACCTCCCGGAGCGGGATTCGAGCCGCCGACTTCAGGAGAACCTTATGTTTTTCAAGCAGTTCTATTTGGAGAGTCTCGGCCATGCGTCCTATTTCGTCGGCTCGGAGGAGACCGGCGATGCCTTCGTGCTCGACGTGCGCCGCGATGTGGACACCTATTTCCAGACCGCCCGCGAGCAGGGCATGCGGATCCGCTATGCCTGCGACACCCACCAGCACAACGACTATCTGACCGGGATCTGCGAGCTGCCCGAACGCGGCGACATCGAGCTGCTCTCGGGGGCCCGGGCCGAGCTCGGATACGCGGTCACACCGATGGACGACGGCCAGCGGCTGGAGATGGGCGAGGTGTCCATCGAGTTCCTGCATACGCCGGGACACACGCCCGAGCACATCAGTCTCGTGCTCACCGACCGCTCGCGCGGCGACGAGCCGGCCATCTTCTTCTCCGGCGGTGCCCTGCTGGTCGGCGACCTGGCGCGACCGGATCTGCTCGGCGGTTCGGAGGAGGCGAAAAAGAGTGCGGAGGCCTTCTGCCAGACCCTGCAGAGCAAGGTGCTGACCCTGCCGGACTTCGTCGAGGTCTATCCGACCCACGTCGCCGGCTCGCTCTGCGGGGGCAACATCGGCAGCCGGCTCTCGACCACGGTCGGCTACGAGCGGCGCATGAACCAGCTGCTCGCGCGCCTCACCGACGTCGACGGCTTCGTCGGCCAGTGCATGGATCTGACCGATCTGCCCTCGGTTCCGCCCTATTGGCCGCGCATGCGCAAGCTCAACAGCGAGGGGCCGCCGCCGCTCGGCGTGCTGGCCGATCCGCCCCCGCTCGGCGTGGATGAGGTCGACCGCTTGCGGCGCGACGGCGTCACGGTGCTCGATTGCCGTTCGCCCGAGGCCTTCACCGCGCACATTCCTGGCGCGCTCAACGTCGGCGTCGGCACCTCGTTCGCGACCTGGGCCGGGAGCGTGGTGCCCTACGACCGGCCCATCGTCCTGGTGCTCGAGCAGCCGGGCGACCTCTGGGAGGTCTGCTGGCAGCTGCTGCGGATCGGGTACGAACTTCCTGTCGGCTGGCTCTCGGGCGGAATGTTCGCTTGGCGCACGGCGGGGATGCCGATCGATATCCTGCCGCAATGGACCGTTTGGGAGCTGAACGAGCAGATCGGGAAGCCCAACGATCTCATGGTGTTGGACGTACGCCAGCCGGCCGAATGGAGCGCCGGACACATTCCCCAGGCCGTCCATATCACGGGTGCCGAAATCCGGCGGCGTGCCGACGAGATCCCCAAGGGCCGGCCGGTCGCGGTCGTCTGCGGCAGCGGCTTCCGGTCCTCGGTCGCTGCGAGCGTCCTCAAGCGTCAAGGTCACAAGGCGGTGTTCAACGTGCTCGGCGGAATGACCGGCTGGCAGGCGGAATCCCTGCCGGTCACCCCATAGCCGGTCCTTCGCCCGACCGGGGATTGCGCCCAGGATGCGCGCGGGGCATTGCCACCGATCGCCGGCTGGTATCAACCGGGCGATTCCGGCATGGATCCTCGACGGGCGTTCCTCCCGCGCCCGCCCGTCTCCGCTGCCGGGCCGAGGCACGCGTTGGCATGGAAGCCGCTCGTGCTTCTTGCAGGACGGTGCGGATCCGCCGAGGAGACGCATCTTGAAGACACGATGAAGAAGGTATCCAAAATGACATTGATCCAAACGATGAGGACGCAATTCAAGGCGCTGGATCCCGACAGATCGCTGGACGTCGCCGCCAAGGAGATGGCCCTGTCCGGTCAATGGCTGCTGCCGGTGTGCATCGGTTCGCGGCTGGTGGGAAGCCTGTCGCTGCAGGATCTGGTGTCCTTTTGCTTCGGCGATGAGGGTTCGGACGCGGACGAGGAGCGGGCGCGCGATCGGACGGTCGCCGATGTCATGAAGCGCGATCCCCTGAGCTGCGGGATGGAGACCAGCCTGGAGGACGTGAGGAGCCTGATCTTCAGCCGGCGTCAGCCGGCGGTCTGCGTGACCAGTTCCGAGGGGGATCTGGTCGGCATGATCGATGCCTTCGAGGTCGTCGACTCGCTCTCGGTGCCCCAGGCCTTTTCCGGTCCCGAGCCCGATGAGGTGCACCAGATCCGCGGCGACACCTGATCGATTGGCCGAGTGCCGCAATCCATCGGGTCGGAAGAGAAGGAGAACAGCAGATGACGCACGATCAGACCACTCGCAAGGCTCAGCCGGGCCATCCAACCCCACCGGACGGCGAGAGCCTGAGGCGCCGGCTGCTCCTCGCCCTGGGCATGACCCTGGTTCTCTGGATGGTTCTTGCGCCCTTGCTGGCGCCTGGCCCGACCGAGCTGAGCTACACCCGCTTCAAACAGGCGGTGAGTCAGGGCCAGGTGGCCGAGGTCACCTTCGAGCGCGACCGCATCGGCGGACGGTTCGCCGATCCCCTGCCGGATGACCCGGCCGGCTCGGGGAAGGTGCGGGCCGGCGAGCCCTTCGAGACCACCATGCCTCAGGTGCAGGACGCCGAACTCCTGCCGCTCCTGGAGAAGCGGGACGTGGAGATCGCCGCCAATCCGGCCGAGTCCGGGGTCTGGACGCGGGTGCTGGCGACCCTGCTCCCCTGGGCGATCCTGCTCGGCGGCTTCCTCTATCTCAGCCAGCGGATGCAGAAACGCATGATGGGCGGTGGGCAGGACGGCGGTCTCTTCAGCTTCGGCAAGACCAAGGCCAAGCGTTTTCGCCACCAGGACAGCAATCTGGGGATGGACGACGTCGCCGGGCTGGAGAACGCCAAGGCGGATCTGCAGGAGATCGTCGACCATCTGGCCGATCCGGAGCGTTTCCGCCGTCTCGGCGCCACCATGCCCAAGGGCGTGCTGCTCATCGGTCCGCCCGGGACGGGCAAGACGCTGCTGGCGCGCGCCGTGGCGGGCGAGGCGGGCGTGCCCTTCTTCAGCCTCAGCGGCTCGGAGTTCGTCGAGATGTTCGTCGGCGTCGGCGCCTCGCGCGTGCGCGATCTCTTCGAGGCCGCCAAGAAGGAGTCGCCCTGCGTCATCTTCATCGACGAGATCGACGCCGTCGGGCGCAGCCGGGGCGCCGGACTGGGCGGCGGACACGACGAGCGCGAGCAGACGCTGAACCAGATCCTCAGCGAGATGGACGGATTCACCCCCACCGAGGACGTGGTGGTGCTGGCCGCCACCAATCGCCCGGACGTGCTGGATCAGGCCCTGCTGAGACCGGGTCGCTTCGACCGCAAGGTGAACATCGATCTGCCCGACCGCAAGGCGCGCAAGGCCATCCTGGAGGTCCATGCACGCAAGATCCGGCTCGACGCGGACGTGGATCTGGGGAAGGTCGCGGTGCGGACGGTCGGCTTCTCGGGCGCCGATCTGGAGAACCTGATCAACGAGGCCGCCCTGCTGGCCGGGCGCGAGCGCCAGGACGCCGTGGACATGGCCCTGCTGGAGTCGGCCCGGGACAAGATCGTCCTGGGCGCGGAACGCGATCAGGGCATGGGCGACGAGGAGCGTCGTCTGGTTGCCTACCACGAGAGCGGGCATACGCTCATGGCCTGGATGCTGCCCGCTGCGGACCGGCTCGACAAGATCAGCATCGTTCCGCGCGGACGGGCACTGGGGGTGACCCAACAGCTGCCCGAGGAGGACCGGCGGACCTACAAGGAGAGCTATCTGCGCGATCGCATCGGCGTCATGCTGGGCGGCCGGGTCGCCGAGCAGACCGTCTTCGGCGAGGTGACCACGGGCGCCGAGTCCGATCTGGCCCAGGCCACCGAGCTGGCGCGGCGCATGGTCTCGCGCTGGGGCATGAGCCGGCGGATCGGCCCGGTCGCCTTCCGCCGCGGCGACGAGCCGGTCTTCCTCGGCCGGGAGATGGGCCAGTCCCAGGACTTCAGCGATGCGACGGCGCGTCTGATCGACGAGGAGATCCGTCAGCTCGTCGAGGACATCGAGGGACGCGCGCGCCGGCTCATGGAGGAGCATCGCGACCGCCTCGAACGCCTGGCCGAGGCGGTGCTGGAGGACGAGAGTCTGGACCGCTCCGCCATCGACGCCATCCTCGGCGAGCCGCCCAGATCGGGCGAGATCCGGCGCATCGCCGGGGCCGGGGGCTGAAGAAGGGCGTCGTTGCCTTGGGTCCGGTGTCCGTTCAGTCCTTGGACCTCGAAATCAGTCGCAGCCGGCACTTCGCGTGAGAGCCGCTGCGCCCTCCGCATCCGCCCGCGTGGCGGGAGGTGATTCCCATGCATAGCCCCACGGCATTTCTCCGCATCCCGAGGGTTGAGCCGGAGCGCCAGGCGCCCGGCCGGCGCATTCGCCACTGGCACGAGTACGAGCATCCGCTGCCCGATCCACGGGCCGCCGAACAGGGCGCGCGCTGCATGGACTGCGGCGTGCCCTGGTGTCACGGCTATTGCCCGGTGCACAACCAGATCCCGGAGTGGAACGCCCTGGTGAGCGAGGACGAGTGGCGCGCGGCCTGGGAGCAGCTCGAGTCCACCAACAACTTCCCCGAGCTGACGGGACGGCTCTGCCCGGCGCCCTGCGAGGACGCCTGCACGCTGCGGCTCAGCGGCTCGCCGGTGACCATCCGCGCCATCGAGCTGGCGATCGTCGAGCACGCCTGGCAGCGCGGCTGGGTGAGGCCGCAACGGCCGAGTTCGGCATCCCTGGACGCGCCGGCCGGACAGGTGTCCGTGGTCGGTTCGGGTCCCGCCGGGCTCGCCTGCGCCCAGCAGCTCGCCCGCGCTGGGCATGCGGTCACCGTCTACGAGGCCGCGCCGAAGATCGGCGGACTGCTGCGCTACGGGATCCCCGACTTCCGTCTCGAAAAACGGATCCTGGACCGGCGTCTGGATCAGATGCGCGAGGAGGGCGTGCGCTTCCGCACGGGCGTCAGGGTCGGTGCGGACCTGCCCGCGCGGGACCTGATGACGGAGGGCGGCGTCCTGGTGCTCGCCTGCGGATCGAGCACGCCGCGGGACGTCACGGTTCCGGGCCGAGGGCTCGGGGGCGTCCATTTCGCGCTCGACTATCTGAGCGGACAGAACCGCTCGCTCGACCGCGGGATGGAAAGGGGACGGTACATGGATGCGTGCGATCTGGACGTGGTGGTCATCGGCGGCGGGGACACGGGATCGGACTGCGTCGGCACGGCGATCCGCCAGGGGGCGCGAAGCGTCACCCAGATCCAGTATCACGCCGAGCCCCCGCATCAGGGCGACGTGCTGACGCACTGGCCCGAGCCGGTTCCCGAGCTCAAGCCCAACGACCACGAGGCCGAGGGCGGACGGCGCATCTGGGGCTGGGAGACGGTCGCCTTCCGCGCGGACGGGGAGCGGGTCGCCGGGGTCGATCTGCAGCGTCTGCACTGGTCCCGCGCCGACGACGGCCGCTGGCGGCGCGAGCCGGTGACGGGCGAGTCGCGGCGTCTGCCGGCCCAGCTGGTGCTGATCGCGATCGGCTATCGGCACCCGGCCCACGGCGACGTCATCGCCGAACTGGATCTGAGCCTCGACGGCCGCGGGAACATCGCCGCCGGCGACGGCGACTATCGCGCGAGCCGCGAGGGCGTCTTCGCCTGCGGGGACGCGCGGCGCGGTCAGTCGCTGATCGTCTGGGCCATCCGCGAGGGGCGCCAGTGCGCCGAGTCCGTGGACACCTATGTGCGCGGGGGCAGCGAGCTGCCGAGGGTGTGATGTTTCGATCGGGGCTTATCCCCCCGGGCCTGGTGGATCCCACGCCTTTACATCGGCCGACCGGGGCGGCGGTCTGGCCGTCAGACCGGGCTGCGGCCGATATTCGAGATCTTGGCAAGGTGAATGCAGGAATCCAGACGAAGGCCAACCTCGCAGCCATCCGTCAGATTAGGAGGAGATCCATGATCAGCTTACGCACATTTGGACCGACGGCATTTGCGATCGCGGCACTGGCATACGCACCTGTCGCGGCAATCGCCGAGGGAGACAGCTATTACGAGATGTCGCCCGATCCCGAGCACTTCGAATCCCGTACCCAAACCTCGCTGGATATCCCGAGACAGGTGGAATCGCGCATCAAGCCCTCGCAGCCCGGGACGGCGACCGGCTCGGTTGCGAAGGGAACCGCGGATTTCGTCGGCAAGGCGCTCGTCGACGATTCGGGTGACGAACTGGGGACGATCGAGGGGATCGTGCGTCATCGCGCGACCGGCCGTCTGAATGCGCTCGTCTCGGTCGGCGGATTCGCCGGTGTCGGCACCGAGCTGGCCGCGGTCCCGTTGGAGGATCTCGAGCGGCGCAGCGAGGGCTATGCGGCCCCCGACTTCGCCAACTCGGAGAAGACCCTGATCTCCCGTCTCGAGTACGACGCCTCCGATTACGTGCCCGTTTCGGTGTCGAACTGACGGCGGATCAGGAGTCGGACTCGCGACTCTTCTTTCCGCTGAGTCCGAGCAGGGACGCGCGTCCATCAACCGTCCCGGGCACGGCTTCCGGGGCGCGTGGCCGAGGGGCGGGTGACATTCCGCCCGACTGGGTCCAACTCGAAACCTGTTGCATTCGTCGAACGATAGGAGGCCTTGGGTCATGAAGGTATTGGGTATCAGTGGCAGTCTCAGAGCCGGTTCCTACAACGGCGCCTTGCTGAGGATCGCCGGGCAGCGGCTCGGGGACGGCATCCGCTTGGAGATCCACGATCTGTCCGCGATCCCGCTCTACGACGCGTCGCTGGACGGGGAGGTGAAGCCCGAGCCCGTCCGGACGCTGCTGGAGGCGATCGCATCGTCCCAGGCCCTGCTGTTCGCGACGCCCGAGTACAACTACAGCATCCCGGGTGTGCTCAAGAACGCGATCGACTGGGCCTCGCGCCCGGCCTATGCCTCCGTGCTGGCCAACAGGCCGGCCGGCATCCTGAGCGCGTCCATGAGCGCGGTCGGCGGCGCCAGGGCACAGGCGCATCTGCGCGACGTGCTGGCGGCCACGCTGACCCCCGTCTATCCCTCGCCGGACTTCCTCCTGCCCATGGCCCAGAATGCATTCGACGACCAGGGTGTGCTGCAGGACGAGGCGGCTCTCGCACGTCTCGAGCCCTATCTTCGAGGTTTCCTCGACTGGGTGATCGCACACGGCCGTTAGGGTCTCCTTGGATGCACCGCAACGAAGAGACTCCACCCCACCCGACGAGCCGTCCCACATGACCCAATTCCTGCACGCCGCGATACGCGCCATGGTCCCGCTGCTGGCCCTGCTCGCGAGCCTCCTGGCCGCGCTCCTGGCGCCTGACTCGGGTGTCGCGCTGACGATCTACACCCTGAGCGCCTTCCTGCTGCTGCTCGGGCTGATCGACGTCCTCCAGAACGGCAACGCGGTGATCCGCAATTACCCGGTCGCCGGTCACATTCGCTTCCTCGGCTACCGGCTGCGGCCGTTCCTGCGCCAGTACATCGTCGAGGACGATCTGGAAGGGACCCCGCTCAGCTTCGAGGCTCGCAACCTGGTCAAGGCGCGGGCCAAGGGCGATACGGATACGCACCCCTTCGGCTCCGAGCGCGCGATGGACGCGGACGGCTATGTCTGGGTGTCGCACTCGATCGCCCCGGTCGCGGATCCGGACACCGATCCCCGGGTGCGCGTCGGCGGCGATCAATGCCGCCAGCCCTACGAGGCCTCGCTGCTGAACGTCTCGGCGATGAGCTTCGGGGCCCTGTCGGCCCGGGCGATCGAGGCCTTGAATCTCGGGGCCGCCAAGGGCGGCTTCTATCAGGACACCGGGGAGGGCGGTCTCTCCGACTACCACCTCCGGCACGGCGGCGACCTGGTCTGGGAGCTCGGCTCCGGGTATTTCGGCGCGCGCGACCGTCAGGGCCGGTTCGATCCCGAGTCCTTCCGCGACAAGGCCCAGCGGGAGTCGGTCCGGATGACCGAGATCAAACTGTCACAGGGCGCCAAGCCCGGACACGGCGGCCTGCTGCCCGCGGCCAAGGTCACCGATGAGATCGCCGCGGTCCGTCAGGTCCCGGCGCACCGCGACTGTCTCTCGCCGCGCGGCCACTCCGCCTTCTCCACCCCGGTCGGGCTGCTGGAATTCGCGGCCCGCATGCGCGATCTGTCCGGCGGCAAGCCGGTGGGGATCAAGCTCTGCGTCGGCCAGCCGCACGAGGTCATGGCGCTGATGAAGGCGATGCTGAAGACGGGCATCCGGCTCGACTTCATCATCGTCGACGGCGCCGAGGGCGGCACCGGCGCGGCGCCCCTGGAGCTCTCGGACTGGGTCGGCATGCCGCTGAAGGAGGGGCTGGCGGTGGTGCGCAACGCCCTGGAGGGCAGCGGACTGCGCCGCCATGTCCGTCTCGCCGCCAGCGGCAAGGTCTATTCCGGCATGGGCATCGCCCACAACCTGGCCGTGGGGGCCGACTGGTGCAATGCCGCGCGGGCCTTCATGTTCTCGGTCGGCTGTATCCAGTCCAAGCGCTGCCATCTGGGAACCTGTCCGACCGGGGTCGCGACCCAGGATCCCTGGCGCCAGGCCGGGCTGGTGCCCGGGGTGCAGGGCGAGCGCGCGGCCCGCTTCCACCGCAAGACCATCGAGGCGCTCGTCGGCATCACGGCCGCGTGCGGCCTGACCCATCCCGCGGATCTGCAGCCGCACCATCTGGCGATCCGCACCGGCCCCGCGGAGGCCAAGCCGCTGGACGAGCTCCAGCACTTTCTCCCCGAAGGGATCCTGCTCGAGGATCCGCAGAGCACCCAGTATGCCGAATTCTGGGAGGCGGCCGATCCAGACACCTTCGCGCCCCGGATCGATCTGACCGAGCGGCGCGTCTCCATCGACGAACGCAACACGGGGCTGTTCACATGAGCACGAGCGTATCCGAGACCATCGTCGACACCCTGCTGCAGGCCGGCGCGCGGCGCTGCTACGGGATCGTCGGCGACACCATCAACCATTTCACCGACGCGGTGCGCCGCTCCGAGCTGGAGTGGGTGCATGTGCGCCACGAGGAGGCCGGCGGTCTGGCCGCCGGGGGCGAGTCCTACATGACGGGCGAGCTGGCCGCCTGTGCCGGCACCTGCGGTCCGGGCAGTCTGCACTTCCTGAACGGCATCTTCGAGAGCCACCGCAACGGCGCCCCTGTGGTGCTGATCGCCTCGAACGTCGACCGGAGCGAGGAAGGGCTGGGCTTTCCCCAGGAGGTCGATCAGAAGCGGCTCTACGAGCAATGCTCGGTGTTCTGCGAGCGGATCGCGCACCCGGATCAGGCACGCCGCATCGCCGTGCAGGCGGCCCAGGCCGCGCTGGCGCGGCGGGGCGTCGCGGTGCTGATCGTCAACGGCGATCTGCTGCAGGAGACCTGCCACGACGCGTTGCCCTGGCGCGTGAATCGCGCCGCTCCGGTGACCCTGCCCTCGGAACCGGAGCTCACGGCCATCGCCGAGGCCGTCGACGTCGCCGCACGCACCACCCTCTACGTCGGCATCGGTGCGCGCGGCGCGCACGACCGGCTGATCGCATTCGCCGACCGGATCAAGGCCCCGATCGTCCATACGACGCGCGCCAAGGAGTTCGTCGAGCCGGACAATCCGTTCAACGTCGGCATGACCGGCATCCTGGGCAATCGCGCCGGCATGGAGGCGGTCGCCGATTGCGATCTGCTGCTGACCCTGGGCACCGATTTCGCCTACACCCAGTTCTATCCGGACGCGGCGCGGATCATCCAGATCGACATCGACCCGACGCGTCTGGGGCGGCGCACCCCGGTCGACATCGGCGTGGTCGGCGACGTGGGGGCGACGCTCGAGGCGCTGACCGAGCGGGTCGCGCCCCGCCGCGACGGGACGCATCTGGAGCGGGCGCTGGACCGCTGGCGGCAGGACCAGGACGACTACCGGGCGCGCGGCGCCGTGAAGGATCCGAACCTCGTCCATCCGCAGCAGCTGACCCAGGCGCTGGACCGGCTCGCCGCCCCGGACGCCATCTTCACGGCCGATGGGGGCTCGCCGATGGTCTGGCTGCTGCGCCATCTGAGCGCCAACGGTCAGCGGCGCTTCCTGACCAGTCTCCTGCACGGGACCATGGCCAACGCCTATCCGCAGGCCATCGGCATCCAGAAGGCCTATCCGGACCGGCAGGTGATCGCCCTGTGCGGCGACGGCGGCATGACCATGCTGATGGGCGACCTGCTGACGCTGGTGCAGGAACGGCTTCCGGTGAAGCTGCTCGTCTTCAACAACGGCTCCCTGGGCTTCGTCGAGATGGAGCAGCGCGTCGAGGGTCTGCTCGACGCCTACACCGAGCTGAAGAACCCGGACTTCGGCAAGATGGCCGAGGCCTGCGGTCTCTACGGGGACCGCGTCGAGCGCGCGGATCGCCTGGAGGAGGCGCTCGCCTCGTGGCTGGCGCACGAGGGTCCGGCCCTGCTGGATGTCGCCGTGAACCGCTTCGAGCTGGTCATGCCGCCCAAGGTGGAGGCCGGCCAGGTCGCCTCGACCGCGCTGTTCGGTCTCAAGGCGGTGCTCAACGGACGCACCGACGAGGTGGTCGATCTGCTGAAGGACAATTTCGTGCGATAGGCGGGATGCGACGAGCGGTCGTCGGAGTCCAGCGCCGGTCAGGCCGTTGGGGAGTCCGTCATCGTTCGTCCTTCCCATGCGTCATGCGCCTCGGGTCGAGCAGCGCCTCGAGCTCCGGATCGGACAGCTCGGTCATCTCGCGCGCCACCGCGATCACCTCGCGGTTCTGGGCGTTCGCGGCGCGGGCGATCTCGACGGCCCGGTCGTAGCCGATGCGCGGCGTCAGGGCCGTCGCCAGCATGGCGTTGGAACGTGCCCGCTGGCCCAGGGTCTCGGTGTCGACCTCGAAGCGGGCGATGGCCTGCGTCTCCAGCGCCTCGGCCGATCCGCACAGCAGATGGATCTGCTCCAGCAGGTCGGATGCGATGAGCGGGAGCATGGTCGCGAGCTGGAATCGGGTGTCCTGACCGGCGAGGGCGATGGCGGCGTCAAGACCCACGACCTGGGTGCAGGCCATGGAGACGGCCTCCGGGATCACGGGATTGACCTTGCCCGGCATGATGCTGCTGCCGGGCTGCAGTTCGGGCAGCCGGATCTCGCCGAGACCGGCGACCGGGCCGCTGTTCATCCAGCGCAGATCGGTGGCGATCTTGAGCAGGCTGGTGGCGGTCACGCGCAGCTGGCCGCTCAGCTCGACGGCCGTGTCCTGGGCCGAGATGGCCGCGAAGGCGTCGGGCGCCGGGCGGAAGTCCAGGCCGGTCCGCTCGGCGAGCCGCGCGGCGAAGCGCTCGGCGAACTCCGGATGGGTGTTGAGTCCGCTGCCGACGGCCGTTCCGCCCTGCGCGAGCCGCAGCAGACGCCGCTCCACGTCGTCCAGGCGCTCGATGTCCGCGGCGATCTGGGCCGCCCAGCCCGACAGCTCCTGTCCGAAGGTCACGGGCACCGCGTCCATCAGATGGGTGCGGCCCGTCTTGACCACCGATTCGAGCGCTTGCGCGCGGGTCTCGATGGCCTCCTGGAGCGCGGCGAGGCGCTCGACGAGTTCCCTCAGGGCCAGGGCCGAGCTGAGGTGGATGGCCGTCGGGATGACGTCGTTGCTGCTTTGTCCGCGGTTGACATGGTCGTTCGGGTGCACCGGACGACCGAGCCGGCGGCAGGCCAGCTCGGCGATGACCTCGTTGGCGTTCATGTTGCTGCTGGTGCCCGAGCCGGTCTGGTAGACGTCGACCGGGAACTGGTCCGGGTGGCGGCCCTCGGCGATCGCGTCCCCCGCCTCGGCGATGGCCTCGGCCAGATCCGGATCCAGGACGCCGAGCGCCCCGTTGACACGCGCGGCCGTCGCCTTGATCGCCCCCAGGGCGCGAATGAAGGCCCCGGGGAGCGGCCGGCCGCCGATGCGGAAGTTGCGGACCGCGAGCCGGGTCTGCTCGCCGTAGAGCGGTTCCTGTTCGTTCTTCGCTGGATCTGGTGACTTCATCTCGGTTCCGATGCGCATGGGGAAGGGCCGATGGTCGCGCCTGGCTTTCCATCAGGTCTCGGGCTCGGGATCCCCGTCCGACCGGCGCTGGCGTTCGAGCTCGCGCGCGAGTCCGGCGCGGGGTCGGCTGGCGCCCGCGAGCAGCAGGTAGAGCACGGGGACGAGCAGCAGGGTCAGCAGGGTGGCCGCGACGACGCCACCGATGATCACCAGGCCGAGGATGCGGCGCGTCTCGGCGCCGGGCCCCGTGGCCAGGGCCAGGGGGAGGGCGCCGAAGAGGGTGGCCACGGAGGTCATCATGATGGGCCGGAAGCGCACCCGGGCCGCCTCCTCCAGCGCGGGCCGGATCTCGCGACCGCGGTCGCGGAGCTGGTTGACGAACTCCACCAGCAGGATGGCGTTCTTGGCCATGAGCCCGATCGCCAGGATGAAGCCGATCTGGCTGTAGAGATTGATCGAGCCGCCGCCGAGCCAGAGCGCCGCCAGCGCGCCGAACAGGGCCAGGGGCACCCCGGCCAGCAGCACGATCGGCTGGACGAAGCTCTCGAACTGGGCCGCGAGCACCAGGAAGACGATCACCATGGCCAGGCCGAAGGCGTAGACGAAGGCCCGGCCGGAACGCTGGTAGTCCTCGCTGACCCCGAGGAAGCGGATGTGGGCCGTGGCCGGCAGCAGCTCGCGCGCCTCGCGCTCCAGGGCGTCGAGCACGTCGCCGAGCGCGGCGCCGTCGGCGAGCGAGCCCTCGAGCGTGATGGCCGGCAGACGGTCGACGCGGATCAGCTCCGAGGCGCGCCCGATCAGGCGCGTCTCGACGAGTCCGCCGAGCGAGACCAGCGATCCGTCCTCGGCGCGGACCTGGACCCGGCTCAGATCCTCGGGGTCGGAGCGGTCTTCCGGCTGTGCCCGGACCATGACCTCGTAGGTCTCGGCGTCGATCGAGAAGTCCGTGACGTCTTGTCCGCCCATGAGGATCTGCAGGGTCCGTCCGATCTCGGCGATGGGCACGCCCAGTGCCGCGGCCCGGTCGCGGTCGACCCGGATCTGGAGCTGAGGGCTGGTCGGCTGATAGTCGAGCCGCGCCTGTTCGAGCCCGGGCAGCTGGCGGGCGCGCGCGAGCACCTGCTGCGCCCATTCGTTGACCTGGTCGAGGTCGTCCCCGGTGATGGCCATCTGGACCGGCTGCTCGAAGCCCGAGGCCGCCAGGCTCGGCGGGTTGATGGCGAACACCTGGGCGCCCGTGATGGCCCCGAGCTTGGGGAGCAGCGAGGCCGTGACCTCGAACTGGCTCCGCTCGCGCTCCGACCAGTCCTTCAGACGCAGGATGACGATGCCCGAATTGACCGGACCCTGGCCCGCGCTGCGGGGGGCGATCAGGCCGATGACGTGCTCGGCGGGGCCATCCTCGCCGGTCAGGGGCAGGAGCACGGACTCGATGTCCTTCATGACCCCGAGCATGTGCTTCATGGTTGCGCCCTCGGGGGCGGCGACCGGGATGAAGACGCTGCCGCGGTCCTCGCGCGGGGACAGCTCGCGGGGCAGCTCGCGATAGAGCCACCAGGTCCCGGCCATGACCAGCAGCGCCAGGATCGCCACCAGCCAGCGCGCGGCCACCAGCCGCCGCAGGATCCTCTGGTAGCCGCGGCCCCCGGCGTCGATCCCGGACGAGACCGTCCGGTAGAGCCGCGTCTCGCGGATGCGTCCGGCATCGATCAGCTTGGAGGCGACGGTCACGCCGAGCGTCAGGGCCATGAGGCTGGAGATCCCGAGCGCCCCCCCCAGTCCGGCGGCGAACTCGGAGAAGAGGCGCCCGGCGTCGCCCGAGAGCAGCGCCAGTGGCGCGATGACGGCCAGCAGCACGGCGGTGGTCGAGAGGACGGCGAAGACCACCTCGGAGGCGCCCAGGTCCGCGGCCAGCAGGCGCGGCTTGCCGCGCTCCGAGTAGCGGAAGACGTTCTCGCTGACGACGATGGCGTCGTCGACCAGCATCCCGATGGCCAGGATGAGCGCGAGCAGCGTCAGCACGTTGATCGAGAAGCCGAACAGATAGAGCAGGATGAAGGCGCCGATGGCGGAGGCCGGGATGGTGGCGGCCGGCACCAGGGTGGCGCGCCAGGAGCCGAGCGCGAAGAAGACCACGGCGACGACCAGGGCGATGGTGATCACCAGGGTGCGGACGATCTGGTGGATCGACGCCTCCACGAAGACCGAGGCGTCGTAGGCGATCTCGACGTTCACGTCGTCTGGAATGCGCGACTCCAGTCCTTCGAGCCGCTCGCGCACGGCCTGGGACACGGCGACCAGATTGCTGCCCGACTGGCGCACCACGCCCAGACCGATGGCCTCCTGGCCGTCGAGGCGGGCCGAGGTGCGGTCGACCTCGGGTCCGTGGGAGACCTCGGCGACCTGGCCGAGCCGGATCTGGGTCCCGCCCTCGTCGCGCAGGATCAGGTCCCGGAAGGACTCGGGGCGTTCGAGCTCGGTCATGGTGCGCAGCGTCAGCTCCCGGGTTTCCGAGACCAGACGCCCGGCGGGAAGCTCGATGTTGCGCTCGCGCAGGGCGCGCTCCACGTCGAGCACGGTCAGTCCGTGGGACGCCAGGGCGTCGAGGTCGAGACGCACGCGCATGGCATAGCGGCGCTCGCCGCCGAAGAGGACGGTCGAGACGCCGGGCACGGTCGAGAGCGGGTCGACGAGGACCCGGTCCGCGAAATCGGACAGATCGAGCCGGTCCAGTGCATCGCTGGTGAGCACCAGCCACATGCTGACCTGGGATTCGAGTGAGCGCTGGGCGATCTCGGGGGCCTCGGCCTGGTCCGGCAGCTCGTTGCGGATGGTCGAGACCCGGTCGCGCACATCGGCCGCCGCGAGGTCCAGGTTGCGGTCGAGCGAGAACTGCACCTCGATCCGGGCGCGTCCGTCGCGCGAGCTCGAGCGGATTCGCCGCACCCCGTCGATGCCGCTGAGGACCTCCTCGACCGGCTCCGAGACCTCGCGCTGGACGACCGAGGCCGAGGCGCCCGGATAGACCACGGTGACGGTGACGCTCGGGTCGTCGATGTCCGGGTATTCGCGCACCGGCAGGTCGAGCAGGGCGGCGGCGCCGAGCACCATGAGCAGGAGCGCCAGCACCGTGGTCGCGACCGGCCGGGTGACGGCCAGGGTCGTGATCTTCATGATGCCTCGTCCCCCTGGGGCTCATCGGCGTCCTTGACGCGCACCCGCATCCCGTCGCGCAGCATCCCGAGCCCCTCGGTGACGACGGACTCGCCGGCCTCGACGCCGGAGGCGATGCCGACCCAGCCGTTGCGGCGCAGGCTGGTCTCGACGATGCGCCGCTCGACCCGTCCGCTGTCGTCGACCACGTAGACGCGCTGGCTCGGGCCTCGGGCCAGGATCGCGGCCTCCGGAACCTGGATCACAGGGACGGGCTCGAGCAGCAGCGCGACGACCGCCAGCATGCCGGGCCTCAGTAGCCCCTCGTGATTGTCGATGCGCGCCTCCAGCGGGAGGCTGCGGGTGCTCTCCTCGACCTGGGTCCCGACGTAGGTCACCTTGCCCGAGAAGGTCCGGTCCGGGTAGGCCGGGGTTTCGACCTCGACGTGCAGACCGACGCGGGCTCGCGCGGCGTCCGAGCCCGGGATGTCGAGCAGCACGTCCAGCGGATCGAGCTGGACCAGTTCGGTCACCGGCGTGCCGGGCTCGACGACGGCCCCCGGGCTGACGAGACGGCGTCCCACGACGCCCTCGAAGGGGGCCTTGAGCGAGCGGTCGTCGAGCTGGTCGCGGGCGACGGTGAGGCTGGCCTCGGCGTGCTCCATCGCCGTCGTCGCGGACTCCAGCTCGTCCTCGGAGACGAAATCCTGGGCGCGCAGTTCCCGCAGTCTGGCGAGTTCCCGCCGGCGCTCCTCGAGGCTGGCCTCGGCGCGCCGCACCTCGGCGCGGCCCCGGGTGCGCTCGAGCTCGAGCAGGACCTGACCGCGGCGGACGCGGTCGCCGTCCTCGAAGCCGACCGCGACGACGCGACCCGATGCCTCGGTGGTCAGGGTCACCTTCTCGGAGGCGATCAGCGTACCCGTGGTCGAGAGACGTTGGCGCACCTCGGCTCGGCGCGCCTCGGCGACCTCGACGAGCGGGGGAGGGCGCGAAGCGCCGTCCGTTTCCTCTCGCTCGGATCCGTCCGGGGCGGATTCGGATTTCTCCTCGGTCTCGGCTGCCTGGGTCAGGGGGCCGAGACCGCCGGGGTCGATCCAGATGAGCCAGATCGAACCTGCGGCGAGCAGGACGAGGGCGATGGATGCCAGGATGCGTTGGGGTGTCGGCTGCATGGGAATCGATCGTCCGCAGGAAATCCGGCCTCAGGCGGCCAGACGATTCAAGTTCATTCGCGTGTCTCCATGGGTTCCCGACATTCAATGGAGCTTGGACTTCGCGGACTTCAGCGACTCGGTCAGGGCGTTCGCCGCGCGTTCCGCGCCATCGCGCATCTCCTGCCAGGCATCGCCGCTCGAATCACGCAATTCCTCGAGGCGGGAGGATGCCTCGTCCCGCTGTTCCTTCAGCGTTGCTAGGTACTCGACGTATTGGGCCTTGGCATCGGCGCTCACGACGTCCACCTTGGTCTCGAGCTTGTCGATCTCCGCATCCCATTGGTCCAGCTTCGATTTCAGCCCTTCGACATAGGCCTCGCGTTCGGTCATTTGGCGTGCTCCTCGGTGTGTTGAAGGTACTTCGGGGTAACGCAAGGACCAGGCCAGATGCTTGGGTGTCCTGGATGGGCGGCGGGCAGTCGGCGAGAAGGGTGTCCGCTCGGGCTCGATGGTGTGAATCAACCGCCGGATGGGCTAAAAGCACCTGTCGGCGTGCGTTCGAGGGGTGCGTCGAGGATGCTCATCCGCCCCAGCGTTCCTGGAGTCCGTCGAGCGCGGATTCGTGGGCGATCAGAATCAGCTCGTCGCCTTCCTCCAGGCGCATGTCCGGCTCCGGGAGCATGAAGGTCTCGTCGCGATAGAGACAGACGATCCGCGCTCGGTCGGGCAGCGGCAGATCCTCGATGGGTCCTGCGTCCTGCTCACCGGCGATGGCGCTGAAGACGGCACCCTCGCCGCGGATGACGGACGAGAGCTCGAGCGACCGCTCGCCGGCCAGCAGGTCCTTGAGGTGCGAGGCGACCGCGCGGTTGGGCATCACGCTCTCGTCGAGTCCGAGTTCGACGCAGATGCGCTGGAACTGCGGGTCGTTGACGCGGGGGACGATGCGGGCGAAGCCGAGCGAGCGGCCGATCAGTCCGGCGAGGATGTTCGCCTGGTCGCTGTCGAGCAGACAGAAGAGCATGTCGGTGTTCTCGGGCTCGGCGTCCTTGAGCACGTCCGGCGAGGTGCCGTCGCCGTGGATGAATCCGGCGTCCAGGCGGTCCGCGAGCATCTCGATCCGGTCGCGGTCGCGCTCGATGATGACCACCTGATGGCCCTCCTCCAAAAGGAGTTCGGCCGTGGAGAGGGATAGTGAGCTGGTTCCGACGAAGACGGTTCTCATGGGGTTGTCTCCTGGTCTGGTGTCCGGCCCGTCGCGCGACGGGGCTTCAATGGTCGATGTCCTGGCGTCGCCCGATCCAGGTCGGCGGATAGAGGACGACCAGCAGGGCGAGCACCTCGACGCGTCCGAACAGCATGTCGAGCGACAGGATCGCCTTGAGCGCGGGCGGCAGCTCGGTTCCGGTCAGTCCGACGGACAGGCCCGCATTGGCGGTCGCCGACACGACCTCGAACAGGCTCGGCATGGGTGGCTGGCCGGCGAAGAGGAAGGCCATCCAGGACACCAGCACCACGACCGTCCAGAGCCCCAGCAGCACCAGAGCGCCGGAGAGGACGGAGGATTCGACCCGCTCTCCGCCGATGCGCACGTCGAACACCGCGCGATCCGGTGCCGCGGTGCGCCAGAGCGCGACCTGGATGAGCCGCAGCAGGATCAGGAGCCGGATCAGCTTGAGGCCGCCGGCCGTGGATCCGGTGCATCCGCCGAGCGTCATGGAGACCATGAGCACGACCTGGGCGGCCGGGGACAGCGAGGACAGCTGGACCGGGCTGAATCCGGTGTCGGTCTGCGCGGAGACGGCCAGCACGGCCCCGGTGCCCAGCGCCTCCAACTCGTGCGTGCCGTCCAGGAGGACGGCGCTCAGGGCCAGCAGGGCGGTCGTCGCCAGCACGACCAGGACGAGCGCCCGAAACTCGGGGTCCCGGAAGATAACCCCCGGGCCGCGTCTGACCGCCCGTCCGTAGAGCGGCAGGCTGATCGCGCCCAGGAGGCAGAAGAGACTGATCGCCGCCATGCTCGATCCGGGCAGCGAGGCGAGGCTGTCGTCATGGGGCGCGAAGCCTCCGGTTGCCACCGCTGACAGTGCGTAGAGCGTGGCCTCGAAAGGGGCGAGACCGGTAGCCGTGACGGCCGCGATGGCGGCGAGGGTCAGCAGCAGATAGACCATGAAGACGGTCCGCGCATGCTCGCGCGCCCCGGATTCGGTCAGGGTTTCTCCCGTGGTCTCGAGCAGCCGCCGGGCGCTGGCGTGATGGCGCATGATGAGCGCGACCGTCATGGCGGCGATCCCCAGCCCCCCGTACCACTGCATCCAGGCGCGCAGGAAGAGGACGGCCGCCGGTCGCTCCTCCAGGTCGGTCAGCATGGACAAACCCGTGGTGGTGATGGCCGAGACGGTCTCGAACCAGGCGTCCAGGGGGCTCATCCCGGCGCTGGTCAACGGCCACACCATGACCGCCGCGGCGAGCGTGAAGGCGAGCCCGGTGACCGCGAGCGCCTCGTTCCACTGAATGGTGCTGGGCGTGCCGAGCCGGGAGAGCGGGGCTCCCAGCAGGGCGAGCGCGAGACTGACGGCCAGCAGCCGCTGGAACATCGCCATCTCGCCCGTCGCTCCCGCGACGATCGCGGGGACGGCGCCCAGGACGGCCAGAACCAGGGCGAGCTTTCCGAGTACCGCCAGCACGACCCGCACCCTGGCGGCATGCATCAGGGCATTGGCGCCCGATCCTTTCACCCTGTCCGTCCCTCCGATGTCCTGCTCGATCTATGGCCGCAGGATCGGGGCTGGTGGGAAAGGGGGCGCGGGATGGATCATGACGGTCCTGAGATTCATTGGCGTTCTCCTCGCGGTTGGCGGTGTTCCGATCGTTTCGGGCTCCAGGCAAAGAGCAGGCCAGATGACTCCGGCCGCCCGTAGCGCCATGGCATGCAAGAAGGGGGCGATCCTGTGTGTTCGGATGGTGGCTATCGGCCGGGTCGCGGTGCATAAGCCCCGTTCTCGGGGCTCGGTTGAGCATTCCTCGCGCCGGATTCCTCCGGCGCGAGGCGGTCATGGCGGATCAATCCAGATCGAAGCGGTCGGCGTCCATCACCTTGGTCCATGCCGCGACGAAGTCTCGGACGAACTTCTCCCGGTTGTCGTCCTGGGCGTAGACCTCGGCATAGGCCCGCAAGATGGCGTTCGAGCCGAAGACCAGATCCACCCGGGTCGCCGTCCATTTGACCGCGTCCGTCTTGCGGTCGCGGATCTCGTAGAGATTCCTAGCCACCGGCTTCCAGGTGTTGGCCATGTCGGTCAGGTTGACGAAGAAGTCATTCGTCAGCACGCCCTCGCGATCGGTGAGCACGCCGTGCCTGGTCCCTCCGTGGTTGGTCCCCAGCACGCGCATACCGCCGACGAGAACCGTCATCTCGGGTGCGGTCAGACCCATCAGCTGGGTCCGGTCGAGCATGAGTTCCTCGGCACTGACGTTGTAGTCCTTCTTCATCCAGTTGCGGTAGCCGTCATGGATCGGCTCCAGTGGCTCGAAGGAGTCGGCGTCCGTCATCTCCTGCGTGGCATCGCCGCGACCGGGCGAGAAGGGAACCTCGACCTCGACCCCGGCCGCCTTGGCCGCCTGTTCGATCCCGACATTGCCGGCCAGGACGATGACGTCGGCGACGCTCGCGCCCGAGTCGGCCGCGATGCCCTCCAGTACACCCAGGACCTTGGCCAGACGCTCGGGCTCGTTGCCCTCCCAGTCCCTCTGCGGGGTCAGGCGGATGCGCGCGCCGTTGGCGCCGCCGCGCATGTCGGAGCCGCGGAAGGTCCGGGCGCTGTCCCAGGCGGTCGCGACCATCTCGGCGACGCTCAGACCGCTGGCGGCGATCTTGGCCTTGACTGCCGCGACGTCGTAGCCGGTTGGGCCCACGGGCACCGGATCCTGCCAGATCAGGTCCTCCTGGGGGACGTCGGGGCCGATGTAGCGCGACTTGGGTCCCATGTCGCGGTGCGTCAGCTTGAACCAGGCCCGGGCGAAGGCGTCCGCGAAGGCGTCGGGGTCCTTGTAGAAGCGCTCGGCGATCGCCCGATACGTGGGGTCCATCTTCATGGCCATGTCGGCATCGGTCATGATCGGGTTGTAGCGGATCGAGGAATCCTCCACATCGACCGGCTTGTCCTCCTCCTCGATGTCGATGGGCTCCCACTGCCAGGCGCCGGCCGGACTCTTCTTCAGCTCCCACTCGTAGTTGAACAGCAGGTAGAAGTAGCCGTTGTCCCACTGAGTCGGATGGGTGGTCCAGGCGCCCTCGATGCCGCTGGTCACTGCGTCGCGGCCGATGCCGCGGGCGGTCTTGTTGATCCAGCCCAGCCCCTGGTCCTCGACGTCGGCCCCTTCGGGATCCGGTCCCAGGAGCGCGGCGTCGCCGTTGCCGTGGCACTTGCCGACCGTGTGGCCGCCGGCGGTCAGGGCGACGGTCTCCTCGTCGTTCATCGCCATGCGCTCGAAGGTCACGCGGACGTCGTGGGCGGTCCGCAGCGGATCCGGGTTGCCGTCGACACCTTCCGGATTGACGTAGATCAGACCCATCATCACGGCGGCCAGCGGATTCTCCAGATCGCGCTCGCCGGAGTAGCGGCTGTTCGGGCTGTCGCTGGTCGCCAGCCATTCCTTCTCCGAGCCCCAGTAGGTGTCCTTCTCCGGATGCCAGATGTCCTCGCGGCCGAAGGCGTAGCCGAAGGTCTTCAGCCCCATGGACTCATAGGCCATGGTGCCGGCGAGGATGATGAGATCGGCCCAGCTGATCTTGTTGCCGTACTTTTTCTTGATCGGCCACAGCAGGCGGCGCGCCTTGTCCAGGTTGACGTTGTCCGGCCAGCTGTTGAGCGGGGCGAACCGCTGATTGCCCGTCCCGGCGCCGCCGCGGCCGTCGGCGATGCGGTAGCTGCCCGCCGCGTGCCAGGCCATGCGGATCATGAGACCGCCGTAATGACCCCAGTCTGCGGGCCACCAGTCCTGGCTGTCGGTCATGAGGGCCTTCAGATCCTGCTTCAGCGCCTCGACGTCGAGCGTCTCGACCGCCTTGCGATAGTCGAACGCCTGTCCCATCGGGTCGGTCTTGGTGTCGTGCTGATGCAGGATGTCGAGATTCAGCGCGTTCGGCCACCACTCCATGACCGAGGATCCGGCGGCCGTGTTTCCGCCATGCATCACTGGGCATGTGCCGGCGGTCTTCGTCGTATCGTGACTCATCGCTTTCTCCTGTCGTAGATATCTCGGGCGACTGTTGCCGCTCGCGTCTGATCATCGATCAGGACTATAGAGTATGTTTTTGCAATAGTTTCTGATAATTGTTTGGATGGATCCTGGTGAACGGCCAAGACTATCGATTGATGATTTTCGATAGTTGAGATTTCTGGTTTGCGTCATCTCGACCTGTGGAGCGGCAAGAAATCTACCGACCTTGCGTCTTGGATCCTGCGTCGGGAGAGGAGCTGGCGAGCAGCGGCAAGTCCTATTTCCTCTTGCACCCGCGCCGTTTCGGCAAGCGCCTGTTTGAAGTTTCCGCCGATGGGCTCCATAACCGCCGCATGGCGATGCTCCAAGACTCGATCATCAGGACGGGCCGCGCGGTTCGGCCCACGGGCCTCCGGGCAGGTCTCTTGTGGGCGCTGCTGCTCTTGCCCCTGCTCGCCGCGGCGAGCGAGGTGACGACCGAGCATGTGACGGCCCGCCTGGTCGCGGAGCGAGACCGGATCGCACCTGGTACCAGCGTCGACCTGGCGCTGGTGCTCGACATCCAGCCGGGATGGCATACCTACTGGCGCAATCCGGGCGATTCGGGCGAGTCGCCCCGGATCGACTGGACTCTGCCCGATGGCGTGACGGCGAGCGAGATCCGCTGGCCGCATCCGGAGCTGATTCGGGTCGGTCCGCTGGCGAATTACGGATACTCGGGCCGGGCCCTCCACCTGGTCTCCCTCGCGGTGCCGCCGGACTGGCCGGCCGGTACGCCCGTCCCCATCCGGGCCGAGGCCCATTGGCTGGTGTGCGAGGAGCATTGCATCCCCGAATCCGGCATCCTGGATCTGACCCTGGAGACCGCCGGGACACCTGGACCCATGGATCCCGAGGTCGCCGACCTCTTCGACGTGGCGCGTTCGTCCTTGCCCGAGGGCGAGGTTCTTGGCGCGCGCGTCGTCGAAGGGGATGGGGGACTGGGGTTGTCCGTTCCGCTGGCGGAGAATCCGCAGCTTCCCGTTCGGGGGGCGGTATCGGTCTGGTTCTTCGCCGGGAGCTGGGGGCTGATCGAGCATGCCGCGGACCAGCCTTGGCGGATCGGCGGGAATCGGCTGGAGATGGATCTGACTCCGGGCGCCATGGCCGCCACGGCGGACCCAGAGGGTGTCCTGGTGGTGGCTGGACCTGACGGCGGATCCCGGGCCTTCTCGCTCGTCGCCGAGCGCGGTTCCCCGCCGGTCTCGACCGGATCCACGGGCGGCGAGGGGCTGAGCCTGCCGGTCGCACTGGTTTTCGCCCTGCTCGGTGGGCTCATCCTGAACCTCATGCCCTGCGTCTTCCCGGTGCTGGCGATCAAGGCGCTGAGCCTGACGAGCGGACAGGACGAGGGGGCAGGGCGGCGGGCGCTTCACGGCCTCGCCTATACAGGCGGGGTGCTGCTGTTCTTCGGGCTGCTGGGCGCCCTGCTGCTGGCATTGCGCGCCGGCGGGGCCGCCGTCGGCTGGGGCTTCCAGCTCCAGTCCCCGTCCTTCGTCGCCTTGATGGCGGATCTCTTCCTGGTGATCGGGCTGTCGCTGGCCGGTGTCGTGACCCTGGGCGCACGGCTGATGGCCCTGGGTGGCGGGCGGACCGGGAGCGGTCTCGCGGGGGCCTTCGGGACGGGCGCGCTCGCCGCCCTGGTCGCCGCACCCTGTACCGCGCCCTTCATGGGGGCGGCGCTCGGCTATGCCCTGACGCTCGACTGGTCCGAGGCCATGACGGTGATCCTGGTCCTGGGGCTGGGGCTCGCACTGCCCTTCCTGGTATTGACGCTGGTCCCGGCGCTGGCGCGCCGACTGCCGCGGCCCGGACCCTGGATGGAGATCCTCAAGCAGGGGCTCGCCTTTCCCATGTTCGCCGCCGCGGCCTGGCTGCTGTGGGTGCTCTCGGTCCAGACCGGTCCGCAGGGGCTGGCGCTGGGTCTGACCGCCATGCTGCTGCTCGCGTTCGGGCTCTGGGTCCGGGAGCGCACCTTGCTCGGGTCCTCGCGGCTGCGGCGGGGTGGGGCGGCGACCGCCCTCGTCGGGCTCGTCGCGGCCCTGTGGCTGGGGGTCTCGACCGAGGGTTTGGAGACGTCCGCCGTTCGATCCGGGGCGGATGCGGATGAGGGTCGCATGTCCCTGATCGCCGAACCCTATTCGGCCGGGCGTCTCGCCGAGATCCGCGCCGAGGGCCGTCCCGTGCTGGTCAACATGACTGCCGCCTGGTGCATCACCTGTCTGGTCAACGAGCGCGTGGCGCTGGTGACCGCCGCGACGGCCGAACTCTTCGACGCCCATGGGGTGGTCTATCTGAAGGGGGACTGGACCAACCGGGACCCGTCGATCACCCGATATCTCGCCGGCTTCGGCCGGACCGGCGTGCCGCTCTACGTCTATTACGCGCCCGGACGGGAGCCCCGGGTGCTGCCCCAGATCCTGACCCCGGGCATCGTCCGGGACGTCGTCGCCGGCTCTGCGGAGCCGATCCCCAGCCATTGATCCATTCCATCGACCCAGCGAGGAGAATCGCCATGTCTCGTTCGACCCTGAAGCAAGGCGCGCGCGCCGCCGCGCTGATCCTGATCGGTGTGTTCGCGACCGCTACCGCACTGGCCAAGCCGGAGGTCGGCGCCCCGGCGCCGGACTTCAGCGGGACCGACACCTCGGGCCGGACCTGGAGCCTGTCCGATCTCTCCGGCAAGACCCTGGTGCTGGAATGGACCAATCACGACTGCCCCTACGTCCGCAAGCATTACGGCAGCGGCAACATGCAGGCCCTGCAGCGCGAGGCGACCGGCGAGGGCGTGGTCTGGCTCTCGGTGATCTCCTCGGCGCCAGGCAAGCAGGGGAGCCTGAGTCCCGCCGAGGCGGATGTCCTGACCGAGGAGCGCGGTGCCGCCCCGACGGCCGTGCTGCTCGATCCCGAGGGGACCATCGGCCGCGCCTACGGCGCCAGCACCACCCCGCATATGTTCGTCGTCGACGGCAGCGGAACCCTGGTCTACATGGGCGGCATCGACGACCGGCCGACCACCGATCCGGCGGACGTCGAGGGTGCGCACAACTACGTTCGCGCGGCCCTGGCCGATCTGGCGGCAGGCAAGCCCGTGTCGACCCCGGTGACGCGGCCCTACGGCTGCTCGGTGAAATACTGAGATCGCTCCGGTTCGCGAGCGATTCTTGCTGCCGGGAGCGCCGAGGGTGAGCGACTGGGCCAATGGGCGTAACCTAGAATGCATTCCCGGGCCTTGAGCCCTCGGTGCATTTCTTCGCGAGACCGGCAGACATGGGCCATCTGGCAGGCAGCAAATCCGAGCTGACGCACCTGATCGACCGGCTGAACCGCTATCCCATCGGGCTGGTGGACAGCGAGCGGCTGCGCCGCATCCTCTCCCTTCTGTTCGACGAGACCGAGGCCTTCGTCGGCTCCCGCTTCCCGCTGCACGAGGCCACCCTGGACGAGCTGTCCGGACTGACCGGCATGGCGCCCGAGCCTCTGTTGCCGGTGCTCGAAAGGATGGCCGACAAGGGGCTGGTGATGGACATGCCCTACGCGGGCACGACCTACTATCTGCTGGTTCCCGGACTGATCGGCTTCATGGAGTTCAGCTTCATGCGCCGCCGGACCGATCTGGCGCAGCCCGAACTGGCACGGCTCATGTCCGAGTATTTCGAGGAGCGGGGCCGGGACGGACAGATGGGCGAATTCTTCGGCAGCCCGACCCAGCTCACCCGCGCCCTGGTGCATGAGGAGCACATCCCCGTCAGCTCGCGGATCACGGCCTACGAGGATGCCAGACGCATCATCCTGGATGCCGATTTCTGCGCCGTTACCCTCTGTTACTGCCGTCACAAGAAGGAGCATCTGGGCGAACCCTGCCGCAAGGGCGCGCCGGTCGAGGACATCTGCATGGTGCTCGGCGAGGGCGCGCGCTTCCTGGTCCGGCGCGGATTCGCCGAGGAGCGCGACAAGACGAGCATGCTGGAGACACTGGAGTATGCACGCTCGCTCGGGCTCACCCATGTCACCGACAACGTTCGCGAACAGCCGTCCTTTCTCTGCAACTGCTGCCGTTGCTGTTGCGAGCTGATGGCGGGCGTTCAGCTCGGATTCGCCGATGGGATCGCCAAGACCCCCTTCCTGGCCGAGATCGACCCGGAACGATGCGACTACTGCGGCGCCTGTCTCCGGGCCTGCAACGTCAAATGCATCGGTCTCGCGTCAGAGGCCCGCGCGCGTCCCAAGCCGGATCGCTTCGCCGAGGTCGATGCGGCCGTCTGTCTCGGCTGCGGAGCCTGCATTCCGGTCTGCGAGCAGGGTGCGATCCGTCTGGTCGAGCGTGAGCGTCGGCCCAGGCCGCCCAGGAACCGGGGACGGATGTTCGCGCGCATCCTCTGGGAGAAGGGACGGCTGTGGCCCTTCGTCGTGGATCGGGCCAAACGTCTCCTGTCATGACGGCCAGCGCCATGATCGCAGGACCCGGTGACCAGGGCTTTGAAGGTCACGTAAGGTGAACATCCTGGCCCCAGCTGTCTTCGGGCTCGCCCGCTGTCGACTCGTTCGTCTGCACGGTGGC
>NZ_AONC01000037.1 GCF_000585215.1 Imhoffiella purpurea
TGGTCGCTGGTCGCTGGTCGCTGGTCGCTGGTCGCTGGTCGCTGGTCGCTGGTCGCTGGTCGCTGGTCGCTGGTCGCTGGTCGCTGGTCGCTACTCGATCACGAAATTCGCGTAGGGCTGATAATCCAAGGGCTCGCATGCCACTCCGGTCACATTGGCGTGGCCGGGTCCGACACGCAGCCAATCACGCAGCTGCGAAACGGCGTTCGGATCGCCACAGACCATGACCTCGACCCGCCCATCGGGCAGATTGCGCGCATAGCCCGTCACCCCGAGCCGCATCGCCTGTTCGCGCGCCGCGCCGCGGAAGAAGACGCCCTGCACCCGCCCGCCGACGAGACAGTGGTAACAGACCCTCGGTTCCTTCTCTTGCTCATCCATCTCTCGTTCCTCGCCATCCGCGGCCCGAGACCGCACCGATGAGGTGTCGGCGCTGCCCCGAGGTCAGCGCCGCCGGACCCTGCCTCAGGGCGTGCCCCCACCACGTTGCTCCCGCTTGTACTTCTGGAAGCTCATGTCCTTGTAATGCCCCTCGACGACATAGCGGCCTAGCAGCATGAACTCATCGGCATCTCGGGTCGCGCCGATGTATTTGGCGATCAGCTTGCCGTCGAGATCGAAGAAGGCGAACACCGGGGTCGCCCTCACCCGATACGACTTGAGCGCCATATCCTTCTGTGGCATCGAGGTGCCATCGAAATCGGTCACCTCGACATCGCCCTCGATATCCAGCGGAAAGATCAGGAAATGCTCCTTGAAGTAGTCCTGGACCTCGGACCGGTTCAGTACATCGGCCTTCATCCGATGGCAGAAGGGACATTCGTCCATCTCGAACATGATGAGAACGCCCTGCTTGCCCTCCTCCCTGGCGGTCCGAGCCTCCTCGGAGAAATCCCCGAAGGTGGTGTCGAAGAAATAGTCTCCGGGATCGCGGGTGGAGGCGGAAGCCCCGTAGGGATGCATCGCCACCACCAGAATCGTCGAGACGGTCAGCATGGTCAGCCAGCCGAACCTGCCGGCAAGAAACGTCGTTCGGTTCTTCATCGCTCTCCTCTCCATCCTCGTTGTCGTACCCGGTTGGTCGTCATATCCGGGTCTTCTCATGAACCCGCGCCCGAGCCTGGCTCGGGCACGAGGAACGCGCATCCAGAATGCTGATTCTCTCCGTATCCGTCCACCCGATCAACGCGAGCGCTCCGGATGCGGCGACCAGATGATACGAATCACCCGCGCACTGATAGACTAGGGGATGGATTCAGCGACCTCGAGATCCGCTTCAGGAGACACTCCAGTACAGATGAGCCATATCCTCGTCCTCTATTACAGCCGCTACGGCGCGACCGCCGAGATGGCCAGACAGGTCGCCCGCGGTGTCGAATCGACCAGCCTCACCGCCCGGCTGCGCACCTTGCCGCCGGTATCGACCATTTGCGAGGCCACCGCCGACAGCATCCCTGAAAGCGGTCCTCCCTATGCGACGACCGAAGATCTGCGCGATTGCGCCGGTCTGGCGCTCGGCAGCCCGACCCGCTTCGGCAACATGGCCGCGCCGGTCAAATATTTTCTCGACGGAACCAGCAGTCTCTGGCTCGGCGGCGCACTCGCCGGCAAGCCGGCCGGCGTCTTCACCTCCACCTCTAGCCTTCACGGCGGCCAGGAGACGACCTTGCTCAGCATGATGCTGCCTCTGCTGCATCACGGCATGCTGATCACCGGCCTCCCCTTCAGCGAAACCGATCTTCTGCACACGCGCAGCGGCGGCACCCCCTATGGTCCCTCGCATCTGGCCGGCACCGAGAGCAACCTGCCGCTCACGGACGAGGAAAGGCGTCTCTGCCACGCCCTCGGGAAGCGCCTGGCCGAAACGGCGGCGAAGCTCGCACGGGGCCGCGACTGAATGCCTGATGGATCCATGCATGCTCAATCGGCCGACATCGGCGTGAACACGACCAACCCGCAACTGCATCTCCCGATCGAGCTCAGACGCGAGCCGACGCTCGCCGAGTATCTGCCCGGCCCCAACGCCGAGGCTGTGGAGGCCATCTCGGCCATGGCCGCCGGATCCGGCGAGCCATTCCTGTTCCTGTTCGGCAGCCCAGGCACCGGCAAGACGCATCTGCTTCAGGCCGCCTGTCTCGACGCCGCCCAGCGCGGGCTCAAGACCCATTTCATACCCTTGGGAACGGAGGGACTGGAACCGGAGATCCTCGAGAACCTGGAGCGCTCGGATCTGGTTGCCATCGACGACCTCGAGGCGATCGCGGGCGACGCGAACTGGGAGCGCACGCTGTTCGCCTTCTTCAACCAGATCCGCGCCCACGGCAATCGACTGCTGATCGCGGCGGGATCGGCACCCGACAGCCTGCCGCTGACCCTGGCCGACCTGCGCTCGCGTCTCCAATGGGGTCCGAGATACTGTCTGATCCCGCTGAACGACGCGGAATGCGAGAGACTGCTGATCCAGTCGGCGGCACATCGCGGCATGCGGCTGAGCGACGATGTGATTCGCCACATCATGCACTACAGCGCGCGCGATCCATCGTCGCTCATGACGCTGATCGCCCGGCTGGACAGCATCAGTCTGCGCGAGCAGCGTCAGCCGACCATTCGCCTGGTCCGCAGCGCCATGCTCGAAGAGTCGCCAGACCGATGAGGCGCCGCCCCTGCTCGAACGCCCCGGTCAATCGTCCTTCCAGCCGTTGGCGATCGCCTTGCGGCCCCAGATCCAGACATACTGGGCGCCGCTGACGACGACGGTGACGAGACAGCTCCAGACGAGGACGGACAGCAGCAGATCCGGCAAGGGGTGGACTCCGGCGTGGATGATGACCGCCACCACCAGCAGGATCTGGATCAGCGTGTTGAGCTTGCTGACGAGGATGGGCGCAGCCTCGAGCTCGGCGACCCGATAGTTGTAGAGCACGGCCCCGCCGACGATCACCAGATCGCGGAAGATGACCGCCAGGACCAGCCATAGGGGAATGAGCCCGAGCGCCCCCAGAACCAGGAAGCAGCAGATCAACAGCGCCTTGTCCGCGAGCGGATCCAGGATACCGCCCAATCGGCTCTGCCAGCCGTAATGCTTGGCGAGAAAGCCGTCGAGACCATCGGAGGCCCCGGCGGCGGCGAAGAGCAGGAGCGCCCAACCGAACTCTTTCGCCAACAGCAGATAGACCACCGGAATCACGGCGATCAGTCGCAAGACGCTGATGATATTTGGTATATCCCTGAACTGCACGGCCGTTTCTCTGGTACTGGATAGCAATCGGATCGCAAGATGCTAGCTTGACCCATGCCGGCTGTCCAAGGCTCGTTATACAATTCCCATTTGCATACCCATGGCGGATGGCGATCGGAGTTCCGTCGCTCGGTCCTTTCGAGAGGATCGGGTGACGGATCAGCCAGCCATTCCGGCAACTTCCATTCAACATCGGAGCTCCCGCGTGCCGCAGGATTCGCAACACCCCACGACCGCCCCACTCAACTACCGCGACGCCGGCGTCGACATCGACGCTGGCGCCGAGCTCGTCGAACGCATCAAGCCGCTGGCCGCAGCGACCATGCGTCCGGGCGTGCTCACCGGACTCGGCGGTTTCGGCGCACTGTTCGAGATCCCGTTGGACCGCTATCGCCAGCCGGTCCTGGTCTCGGGTACCGACGGCGTGGGCACCAAGCTGCGGCTCGCGATCGAGCTGGGCCGCCACGACACCATCGGTATCGACTTGGTCGCCATGTGCGCCAACGACATCCTGGTCAGCGGCGCCGAACCCCTGTTCTTCCTCGACTACTATGCCACCGCCCGACTCGACGTCGAGGTCGCCAGTTCGGTGGTCGCCGGCATCGCGAAGGGTTGCGAGCTCGCCGGCTGCGCCCTGACCGGGGGCGAGACCGCCGAGATGCCGGGCATGTACGAGGAAGGGGACTACGACCTGGCCGGCTTCTGCGTGGGGATCGCCGAGAAATCCGAGCTCATCCAGCCCGACCGCGTTCGGGCCGGGGACGTCCTGATCGGACTGGCCTCCTCGGGTCCCCATTCCAACGGCTATTCGCTGATCCGCAAGGTCATCGAGGTGAGCGGCGCGGATCTGGGCGCCGACCTGGACGGAGCGACCTTGGGCGAGCGGCTGCTCGCGCCCACGCGCATCTATGCCCGCTCCCTGCTGCCCCTGACCCGCGAGATGCGGGTGCACGCGCTGGCCCATATCACCGGCGGAGGACTGACCGAAAACCTGCCACGGGTGCTGGCCGAGGGAACCTGCGCGCGGATCGATCTCGACTCCTGGAAGCGCCCCGCCGTTTTCGACTGGCTGCAGCAGGCCGGACGCATCGCCGACGCCGAGATGTTGCGCACCTTCAACTGCGGCGTGGGCATGGTGGTCTGCGTCGCGGCCGAGGACGCGGACCGGGCCCTCGAACAGTTGCGCACGGCGGGCGAGGACGCCTGGACGATCGGACGGATCGAGCCGTCCGAGGAGGCCCCCGCGGTCGTCTACCAGGGCGGCCCGGCCGATGTCTGAGCGGGAGGCACTCCCGGTCGTGGTGCTCATCTCGGGCAGCGGCAGCAACCTGCAGGCGATGATCGACGCCCAGAACCGGGGGGCACCCTTTCGGATCGCGGCCGTCATCAGCAACCGGGCCGACGCCTTCGGGCTGGAGCGCGCGCGCAGGCACGGCATTCCGGCCGAGGTCCTGAGCCATGCCGGCTATCCCGACCGGGATGCGTACGATGCCGATCTGCGCGCGCTGATCGACGGTTACGCCCCCGGTCTGGTCCTGCTGGCAGGATTCATGCGCATCCTCACCCCGGGATTCGTCGGCCGCTATCAGGGCCGCATGCTCAACATCCACCCCTCGCTGCTGCCCAAGTTCCGGGGACTGCACACCCATCGGCGAGCCCTGGAGGCCGGCGAGACCGAACACGGCGCGAGCGTGCACTTCGTGACGGCCGAGCTCGACGGCGGGCCGCTCGTCATCCAGGCCAGAATCTCGATCCGGCCGGACGAGGATGCCGAGAGCCTGGCCGCACGGGTCCTGGGATACGAGCACATCATCTATCCCATGGCCGCGGACTGGTTCGCCCAAGGGCGTCTGCGGCTGGGCGAAGACGGGCTGCCCTATCTGGACGGGAGCAGACTCGAATCCCCTTACCTGATCGAGGAGCAGCCCCCCGAGAACGGAGAGGCCGACTGAGATCGGCCCGCGCCCGGTGGGGAAGACCCTTGGAGCCTGCTACCGGATCTCGTTCGTAGGGTCCAGCTCCTCGACCGAGCCATGCGGCTCGTAGAGCCGGTCCTCATGCGGCAGACAGGTGCCTGGGATGGCGGGCGAGCAGGCGCCCGCGTCGCGGACCAGCCTGACGTAGGCCTTGTCGCTACCGGTGCCGTAGCCGCTGCTTCCATCCCTGAAGTCGAGCGTCCAGGCGCTGCCCGCGTAATAGCTCGCCGGGGTCGAGGTCCAGAAGCGCGCGGCCATGGTATTGGGGAAAACGACCCCGTCGATACGCAGGCCGTAGCAGCGATTCTGCAGCAGGGTCGTGAGCTCGCCCTGATTGGGGAGCCGCCAGTCGCTATAGCCGGCGAATCTGGAACTCCTTGCGCGTTCCAGCGCCGATTTCCATTTGAGGCGCTCGGCATGACCTTGCGTGCAGCCGATTCCGACCGTGCCTTCGCTGCACTGACGCCACATCAATCCCGTCCCCCGATCGATGACGGTCCCGTTCTGTACCAGGATGTAGCGCGCTCCGGGGATGGGGGGCGAGCCGTCCTCTCTGCACTCCTGAGCGGACGGGACGGCCATATTGGCGAGCAGATAGAAGGTCAGCAGGATCCTGGATGTCTTCATGGATAGGGGCTCCTCCACACAGGGCGCTCGAGGCTCGATCCGGGTCCGGCGTACGAGCGGCGCCGGTCCCGCGCCGGCCGGACGATGGCGACATTCAAGACGCGCGCTTGCGCACCACGCACCGCTGCAGCTCGACCAGCTTGTCGAAGAATTCGGCTTTGATCGCCACGAGTTCGTCGCACAGCCGAACCGCGGAGGTCCCGTGGCCACTGTTGCACATGGCGACGATCTGCGTACAGACCCGATGCAGGCGCTCATGAAGGACCGCCAGATCCTCGAACTCAGGCAGGTCTCCATACTGCTCGCGGCTCCCGGCATACCATCGGCTCAGGCGGCAGTCCTCGAAGTCGGACAGCTCGAGCGCCGAATCGGCACCCCCCATATCGGCGACCCGCTCCTGCAGGAGCCGGATCCACTTTTCGTAGTCGTAGGGCGCCAGTAGAAGCGGCATGTCATGAGCGTGCCAGGAATTCTCGGCCCAGAGCGGCCATTTCCAGTCGGGTTCGAATCCGCGGACCCATTCGGCGACCGCCTCGGGCGGCATCGGACGTCCGATGCCATAGCCTTGAGCGCAATCGCATCCGTAACGCATCAGCATCAGACCGTGCTCCGCGGTCTCCACGCCCTCGGCGATCAGCTCCTTGCGGAAGACGCCCGCGAGACCGATCACGCCCTCGATGATCGCCAGATCCTCCTGATCGTCCAGCATATCGTGCACGAAGGACTTGTCGATCTTGATGGTCTCCGCCGGCAGTTGCTTGAGATAGGTCAGAGAGGAATAGCCGGTCCCGAAATCGTCCAGCGCGAAGGAAACCCCGATCCCCTGACAGGCCGCCATGACCTCGCGCATCACCAGCACGTCCTCGAGCGCGGCGCTCTCCAGGATCTCCAGCTCCAGCAAATGCGGGGAGACCTCCGGATGCTCGGAGAGGATCTCCTGCAGCCGCTGGACGAAGTCGATATGGTGGAAATGACGCGCGGCGATATTGACGCTCACCGGCAGCTCATAGCCTTCCAGCGCCCATACCGCCATCTGGGCCAGGACCTCGTGCAGGACCCATTCGCCGATATCGACGATCAATGGCGAGTGCTCGGTCTGCGGGAGAAAGGCGGCGGGAGACAGCAGACCCTGCTCAGGATGCTGCCATCGGATCAATGCCTCCAGCCCGATCACCCGGCCGCTGCGCATGTTCACCTTGGGCTGATAATGGAGCCGGAACTCGCCGTGCTGCAAGGCCTGGCGGATCCGCTCCAGTTCGCGATGACGGGTCTGGAGATCCTTGGCCGCGTCGAGGTCGTAGAGATGGTAGCGGTTGCGACCCAGCTGCTTGGCCTGATACATGGAATGATCCGCATGCCGCAACAATGTGTCCGGATCGCTGTCGTCGAGCGGATAGAGCGTCACCCCAACGCTCGCCGAGACACCGATATCGATGTCCCCGATGTCGAAGGGCGCGGCGACGGCCTCGAACACCTTGCCGAGGATGCCCTCCAGCTGCTCGGCACTGATGAGATCGGCCACCAGCAGCACGAACTCGTCCCCGCCCAGACGGGCCACCGTGTCGCCATTGCCCAGACACCCGAGCAGCCGGTTGGCGGTCTCGATGAGAAAGCGGTTGCCGATCTCATGCCCGTAGCGGTCGTTGACCACCTTGAAGTCGTCCAGATCGAGGAAGCAGATGGCGACCAGACGCTCGCTGCGCTTCGCCCTGGACATCGCCTGATGGAGCCGCTGGGCCAGGAGGACGCGGTTGGGCAGGTCGGTCAGGGCATCGTAGTAGGCTAGGCTGACCAGACGCTGCTGGGTGCTCTTGAGGTCGGTGATGTCGGTGAACATCCCGATGTAATGGGTGACCCTGCCGCAGGCCCCTGTGACCGCATTGATGTGGAGGATCTCGGGATAGACCTCGCCGGATTTCTTGCGATTCCAGACCTCGCCCTGCCATTGACCGGTCTCGCCGAGACAGCGCCACATCTCCTTGTAGAAGGCGGACTCCTGAACGCCCGACTTGAGGATGGCCGGCGTCTGGCCGATCACCTCCTCCCGCGTGTATCCGGTCACGCGCGTGAAGGCGCCGTTGACGTCCAGGATCCGCCCATCCGGATCGGTCATGAGGATACCTTCCTGGGAATTGTCGAAGACGCTGGCGATCAGGCGCAGCTCCGACTCCGTCCGCTTGCGGTCGGTCATGTCGCGCAGGGTCTCGACGACACCGATCAGCTCGCCCGATGCGTCGAGGATCGGACTGGCGTCCAGGGCCAGATAGAGCTCGGCATCCCGCAGCGGCATGACGCACCAGTTCTCGGCATGCATGCCCCAGGACCATTCGGACACCACGTCGTTCGGGGAATAGAATTTCCGCACATCGCCGTCCCGACCCTGCGCGATCAGATCGGCGAGACAGGGACGTGGCGCGTCGTAGAAGGCGCGCCAATGCTCGCGGGTTCCGATCACCTCGATCGCCGCCATCCCGGTGAGACGCTCACAGGCACGATTCCAGACGATGACCCGACACTCGGCGTCGAGGACGAAGGTCGGTATCACCAACTGCTGAACCAGCTCGATCGCGAAATCCTGTCCGTAGATTCTTTTCGTCCAACCCTGTTCTAATGTGTGACCCTTGGACATGTGTCGATCAGTAGGGAGCAGAATCGATGAGCGATCGGAATCCGCACTCCGACCAGAGTCCTAGCGCGGACACCAGGGTCCCGAACCCTGGCCGCCCGCTATTCTCAGCTTGGCCGATCCCGGATCATGGCCTCTCGTCACGCGCCGAGGAGGCACCGCCACCCGAACCGGACGCCGCCATGGAGGTGGCATTGACCAGCATCTTCTGGAACATGTCCCATGAGGCCATGGTCCCGGCGAGATAGGGCTGAAACAGCTTGATCGGATCATAGCCCTCGACGCCCGCATTCATGCGCTCGCGGATATCGTCCATGATCTGGCGCTGGAAGGATTCGACATCCGGGAGCCCGAAGAGCTTGCGCACCTCTTCCGGGGTGATATCGAAATCGACGGTTACCTTCATGGGATTCTCCGTTGGATGGGGCGCTCTGTCGCAGATGATCGCCCATGGGGAGGAACGGGGTACATTCAGTGTCGGCTCGAGCGCGGCAGTGGATCCGTGGGCACGGGCTCCTCGACCGCCAGGGCCGGTCGAGCCCTCCGCCCGATCAGCACGCAGGCGCGCTCGAAGGCCCGCGATGCCTCGCGGGCGTTCCACTCCCACTCGGACGGATGCGCCGCGGCCAGGAACTGCCAATGTCCGGTGGTGAGAATCGCACCGATACGCACCTCCAGCGCCCAGTCATGCCAGAGGTTCTCCGCCTGATCCTCCTCCACGAACTCCTGCTCGACGAGACGCACGTAATTTCCGGCGACATCATCCATGGCGACCAGATTCGACAACACCAATGTATCATCGACACAGCTGCTCCAACCCGTATGAACGGCGCTCGCCGTGCCCATGAGGGCGTGAATGAGCAAGGCCGGAGTGATGGTCAGGGACAAGGGGGTATCCCAGTCCGGTTCGGAGGAGTCGTTTTCTGGTGTCATGGTCGATCTGGAGCCTCGCTCCCTGCCGCGACTAAAATCTCGCCGGGCGATGAATGAAGTGTCGACCTCCAGTCTACGGCCGGGAACCCAAGGGCGGCAATCCCAAGGGCGGCAATCCCACGAACACCAACCCCTGAATCCACCCACGCCATAAGGTCAAACACATGTCCGTCATTCTCGATCTCACCATCTTCCCCATGGACCAAGGTGTCAGCGTCAGTCGTTTCGTCGCGCCCGTCATCGCCATGATTCGCGACAGCGGATTCGCCCATCGGCTCTCGCCGATGGGCACGCAGATCGAAACCGAGACCCTGCGCGAGGCGCTCGACCTCATCGATCAGGCCCAGGCCCTCCTCGACGGATTCGGCTGCGAGCGCGTCTACGTGGTCGCCAAGTTCGATATCCGCCAGGGGCCGCTCGGCCGTCTGAGCGGAAAAATCGCCTCGATTCGCGAGCATATCGGAGATGTCGAGGAGGGTGCCGAGTTTTCCTGAAGACCGGGTTTGGGTATCGTGTCCGCCAAGCTGAGCCACGCGTTACGGTCAAACCATGAAAGTCGCCATCTTTTCGGACATACAAGGCAACCTGCCGGCCATGGAGAAGGTCGTCTCGGCGATCCAGGACTGGGACCCGGATCTGGTCGTCATGGATGGCGATCTCGTCAACCGCGGCCCCAGCAGTCTGGCCTGTCTCGAGCTGTTCGATCGTCTGCGCCGCGAATCCGGCTGGCTTCCCGTACAGGGAAATCACGAGACCTGGATGATGCGCTGCGACCGACAGGCGCCACGAGACGCGCTCGAGGCGGACATGCGCCGCTTCGCCGACTGGACCCTGGAACAGATCCGGCCGCGTCTGGACGACCTGCGCGGCTGGCCCGACCATCTGTGTTTCGACGCCGAAGGCGATGCGAGCTGGGTGCACGTCACCCACGGCACCCTGAACAGCAATCGTCAGGGCATCACCGCCAGTCTTCCCGACGAAGACCTCGCAGGGGCGGTCCCGGACGACGTCGCGCTCTTCGTCACCGCCCATACGCATCGGCCACTGTTGCGCCGATTCCAGGACGTCCCTATTCTCAACGTCGGATCCGTCGGCTCGCCCTTCGACGGCGATCCGCGCGGCAGTTACGCCCGACTGGAATGGAGAGACGGCGAGTGGCATTGGGAGATCATCCGCTTCGAGTACGATCGAGAGCGCGCCGACCGCGATTTCCAGCATTCGGGTTTCATCGAGCAAGGAGGCCCCCTAGCCCGCATCCTCTACGAGGAATGGCGTCGGGCACGCCTGCTGATGCCGCTATGGCGGCGCGACTTCGAACCGGCCGTCCTGGCCGGCGAGCGTCCACTGGGTTCCGCCGTGGATGCATTCATCGCCGGATTGGACTGACCCCGGCGCAGGATCCCCAATCCGTGTCGGCCGACTCGGTCCCTATCGACCTGCCCAATCCCTCGACCGATCCAATCCTTTATCGACTCAATCGATGATGTTCGACATAGAGCCATGATGATCGACGCAGACACCTTTACGCGCTTCCTCTTCGAGCAGTCCGGCATCCGCGGCAATCTGGTGCACCTGGATGCCAGTTGGCGGACGGTCCTCTCGAACCGCGACTATCCCGAGACCGTTCGCACTCCGCTCGGCGAGGCGCTGGCGGCCGTCGCCCTGCTCGCCGGGACCATCAAATTCGACGGCTCGCTCATTCTCCAGGTACAGGGCTCGGGACCGATCAGCACCCTCGTGGCCCAGGCGACCCACCAGCACACCATCCGCGGGCTGGCCCACTGGAGCGGAGATCTGCCCGAAAACGGAACGCTCGACACGCTCTTCGGCGACGGCCAGCTGGTGCTCACGATCGAGCGCGACAAGGCCGAGCCCTATCAAGGTATCGTCCCATTCGCCGGCTCCAGCCTCACCGCTGCGATCGAAGGCTATTTCGGGCAATCCGAGCAGCTGCCGACGCGGCTCTGGCTCGCCGCCTCGGCCGACCGGGCGGCGGGAATGCTGCTTCAGCGCATGCCGGGCCCGGAACACACGAACGAGGATTGGGATCGCATCGGGCTGCTCGCCTCGACCCTCACCCCGGACGAACTGATCGAGCTGCCGACCGAGAGCCTGCTGCACCGGCTCTTCCACGAGGAGTCGGTCCGGCTGTTCGACCCGGATCCCATGGCCTTCCGCTGCGGCTGCTCGCGCAACCGCATCGAGAATCTGGTGAAGCTGCTCGGCGAGGACGAGGTGTTTTCGCTCCTGGACGAGCAGGGATACATCCAGGTGACCTGCGAGTTCTGCAACCGCGAATACCGTTTCGACCCGGTCGACACGCGCCAGCTCTTCGCCGAGCACACCCGGCACGAAGCCCCCTCGGCTCAGCATTGAGCCCACGACGGCCCCGTCCCCCAGGAACCGCCGATGACGAGCATCCTCCAGGCCGCGCTCGGCCTGACGCTGTTGACATTTCTGGCCTGGTCGCTCAGCGAAAACCGAATGGGGGTCAAACCGCGATTGATCCTGACGGGCCTGGGCCTGCAATTCGCACTCGCCCTGGCCTTCCTCAAGATCCCCTTCGCCAAGGAGCTGTTCCTGGGGCTCAACCAGATCGTGATCGCCGTCCAGCAAGCGACGCAGTCGGGCACCCAGCTGGTCTTCGGCTATCTGGGGGGCGGACCGGCCCCCTTCACGCCCGAATTTCCGCAGAACAGCTTCGTGCTCGCCTTTCAGGCGCTGCCTCTGATCCTGGTGATCAGCGCACTCTCCGCGCTTCTCTTCCATTGGGGGATCATGCCGAAACTGGTCCGCGCATTCGCCTGGATCCTGCGACGGATCATGGGCACGGGCGGCCCGCTTGGACTCGGGGCCGCGGCGAACGTCTTCGTCGGCATGACCGAGGCGCCTCTGCTCATCCGCCCCTATCTGAGCGGCATGTCGCGCTCGGCGCTCTTCGGTCTCATGACCTGCGGCATGGCCACCATCGCCGGCACCATGATGATGCTCTACGCCGGCATCGTCGGTCCGGTCATCCCGGACGCCATGGGACACATCCTGATCGCCTCGATCGTCAGCACCCCGGCGGCGCTCATGATCGCCGGCATCATGATCCCGGAGACGGGCGAGACCGCGGACGAGACCCCACCGAGCATCCCCAATCAGGATCTCGGCAGCATGGACGCCATCACCCGCGGAACCCTGGATGCCATTCCGCTCTGGCTCAACATCATCGCCATGCTCATCGTCATGATCGCCCTGGTCAGCCTGGTCAACCAGATGCTCGCATGGCTTCCGGAGATATCCGGAGAGCCCATTTCGGCCCAGAGGATACTCGGCTGGATCATGGCCCCCATCGTCTGGCTCATCGGCATCCCCTGGTCCGAGGCGCCCACCGCCGGCTCGCTCATGGGCATCAAGACCATCCTCAACGAGCTGGTCGCCTATCTGCAGCTGGCCCAGCTCCCGGCCGACGCACTGAGCGAGCGCAGCCGTCTCATCATGACCTATGCCATGTGCGGCTTCGCCAACCTGGGCAGTCTGGGAATCATGATCGGCGGATTGGGGGCCATGGCCCCCGAACGACGCGGCGAGATCGTCGCCATGGGCATGAAATCGATCGTCGCCGGAACCCTGGCCACGCTCATGACGGGCGCGGTGGTGGGGATGCTGTTGTAGCTACACGCACGAGAATGACACTGGCGGCCGAGTATCACAGATCGGCGGGCTTGCCGGTCTGAGGCGGCGACATCCGGAAGCTCGGCGCCTCCTCGGCTGTCTTGGACGCCTCCTGGGCCGCCTTGCGACGCTCGCTGCTCTCCTCGATGAACCTGCGCTCGGACTCCATCTGTTCCTGATGCCTCCGAATCTGCTCAGGGGTCGGACGATGGACATCGAGTTCCATGACCTCCGCGTCCGGGGCACAGGGCGTCTGCGAATAGATGGGCTTGCCCGTATCCGGGTCGTCGCATTTGTACATGCCCGCCGCCCCTGGCCCACTGACGATAAGCAGACTCAATGCAAGCACCGAAATCCTGTTCATGGCGATCACCTTGTTGGCAACGTCTGGCGACCGATTCTAACCACAAAGCCGCCCGTCAGACATTGGAACGCGTTATCAACATCATGATTTCAGGACGGCACAAGCCTCGCCCGTTCCGAGCCAGAAGCCGAGGCTCTTGTCGAGAAACTCCTCCCAGGGCATGTAGTGCGAACCGTCGCAGGAGAAATTGAGTCCGACCATGCCGTTGAAGATGTTGATCGAGCCGGAACGCAGATAGATGGTCTCGTCCATGAAACGCAGATCGCGGAAGGCACCGCAGACCTCGCCGACCCGATCGACCGGAATGGCCGCATCCAGCGGATAGTCACGCCGCGGATAGGCGAGACAGATCCCCGGATCGACCAGATCCTCGTAGTCGAGGATGCGGTAGCGGAAGGGGTCGTCGATCATCCAGAGCGTCGCGCGCGAGCTCGAGAAATGCAGCTTGCCGTGGAAGACGCCGTGCGCGGCGATCAACTCGATCAGCAGATCCAGCACCTCGTCGATGCGGCCGTCCATGAGGCTCTCGACCCGTTCCTGCTGGAAGAGACCGCCACGAATCGCCGGATCGCCCTTGAGCTGGAACCACTGACCTGGCTGCTGATAGAGCTCGCGGGTCAATGGCAGCTCGCGCAGATCGAAATCGGCGCCGATGAAGCCGAGGAGCTCGCCCGACTCCGTTTCGATGCGCTGCACCGCCGTCAGCGATGGACGGCGTGCATTGCGACTGAGATAGGCCGGCGACAAGGAGAATCGCGCGCCGACCAGCGCCTCGGCCAGATAGGGCCGCTCGCTGCGATCGCGCCCCAGGTGCTCGGGAAGCGGCCCCTGAGGCGAGAGGTTGGCGGTCAGCTGACGTGCATCGGCATCGAGCACGTAGAGATATTTGCAGGACGGCAGCGACGGCAGCGCAGCCTGAAGCAGCGCCTCCAGGGCCGCGCGCTCCGACCAGCATGCCCGGCAGCCGACGACCAAACGCTCCAGCAATCCGGCCAGTCGTTCCTGAAGCTCGATGCGCTGACGCGCGACGGCGGTCTGCAATGCCTGACTCATGATGGTATTCCAAGCCTCATGTAAGAAAGCTGCCAGCGGCCAGCGGTCTGTTGGTACCAGCTGGTCGCTGACGGCTGGAAGCTGGAAGCTATAGATCAATCCACCAGCTCGCCCTGCAGCACCCGCTCGAAGACTAGCTGATCCTTCTCGAAGCCGACCTCGATCAGATCGCCCGGACCGAACTTGCCGGACAGGATCTCCTGGGCCAGCGGATTCTCCAGCTGGGCGCGGATGGCGCGCTTGAGCGGACGGGCACCATAGACCGGGTCGAATCCGGCCTCGCCGAGATGATCGAGCGCGGCGTCGTTCACGGCCAGCTTCATGTCGCGATCGGCCAGGCGTTTCTGCAGATAGTCGATCTGGATGCGCGCGATGGCGCGGATCTGGTCCTTCTGCAGCGGATGGAAGACCACGATCTCGTCGAGCCGATTGACGAACTCGGGACGGAAGGCGTGGCGGACCACCTCCATCACCGCCTCCTTCATCTCGCCATAGTTCTCCTCGCCCGCGCGCTGCTGGATGATATCCGAGCCCAGGTTCGAGGTCATGACGATGACCGCGTTGCGGAAGTCCACCGTGCGTCCCTGGCCGTCGGTCAGACGCCCATCGTCGAGCACCTGAAGCAGCACATTGAAGACGTCCGGATGGGCCTTCTCGACCTCGTCGAGCAGGATGAGGCTGTAGGGCCGGCGGCGGATGGCCTCGGTCAGATAGCCGCCCTCCTCGTAGCCGACGTAGCCGGGCGGCGCGCCGATGAGCCGCGCGACCGAGTGCTTCTCCATGAACTCGGACATGTCGATGCGCACCATGGCCTCCTCGGTGTCGAAGAGGAAGGTCGCGAGCGACTTGCACAGCTCGGTCTTGCCGACGCCGGTCGGCCCCAGGAAGAGGAAGGAGCCGATGGGACGCGCCGGATCCGAGAGCCCGGCGCGCGAGCGGCGGATGGCGTCGCTGACCGCACGCACCGCCTCGTTCTGGCCGACCACGCGGCGCTCGATCTCCTGCTCCATGCGCAAGAGCTTCTCGCGCTCGCCCTCGAGCATGCGCGAGACCGGGATCCCGGTCCATTTGGAGACGATCTCGGCGATCTCCTCGTCCGTGACCTTGTTGCGCAGCAGCCGGTTCTCGCCCTTCTCGGCGACCGTCGCCGAGGCCAGCTGCTTCTCAAGTTCCGGAATCCGGCCGTAGGCCAGCTCGGACATGCGGGTCAGGTCGCCGGCCCGGCGCGCGGTCTCCATCTCGACCCGGGCGCGGTCGAGCGCCTCCTTGATATGGGCCGTCCCCTGCACCGCCGCCTTCTCCGACTTCCAGATCTCGTCGAGATCGGCGAACTCGCGCTCCAGACGCTCGATCTGTCCCTCCAGGTCCGAGAGCCGCTTCCTGGACGCCTCGTCCGACTCCTTCTTGAGCGCCTCGCGCTCGATCTTGAGCTGGATCAGGCGCCGGTCGAGCCGGTCCATCTCCTCGGGCATGGAGTCGATCTCCATGCGGATCTGCGAGGCGGCCTCGTCGATCAGGTCGATGGCCTTGTCCGGGAGCTGGCGGTCGGCGATGTAGCGGTGCGAGAGCACGGCCGCGGCGACGATCGCCGGGTCGGTGATCTCGACCGCGTGATGGACCTCGTAGCGCTCCTTGAGTCCGCGCAGGATGGCGATGGTGTCCTCGACGTTGGGCTCGTCGACCAGCACCTTCTGGAAGCGGCGCTCCAGGGCGGCGTCCTTCTCGACGTACTTGCGGTACTCGTCGAGCGTGGTGGCGCCGACGCAGTGCAGCTCGCCGCGCGCCAGGGCCGGCTTGAGCATGTTTCCAGCATCCATGGCGCCCTCGGCCTTGCCGGCCCCGACCATGGTGTGCAGCTCGTCGATGAAGAGGATGACGTTGCCCTCCTGACGGGCGACGTCGTTCAGCACCGCCTTGAGGCGCTCCTCGAACTCGCCGCGGAACTTGGCCCCGGCGATGAGTGCAGCCATGTCGAGCGAGAGCAGACGCTTGGTCTTGAGCCCCTCGGGCACCTCGCCGTTGACGATGCGCTGCGCCAGCCCCTCGACGATGGCGGTCTTGCCCACGCCGGGCTCGCCGATGAGGACGGGGTTGTTCTTGGTGCGGCGCTGGAGCACCTGCACGGTGCGGCGGATCTCGTCGTCGCGTCCGATCACCGGGTCCAGCTTGCCCTGCTCGGCGCGCTCGGTCAGATCGATGGTGTACTTCTCCAGCGCCTGGCGCTGCTCCTCGGCGTTGGGGTCGTCGACCTTCTGTCCGCCGCGCACCGACTGGATCGCCTGCTCGACGGCGCTCTTGCTGGCCCCCGCCTCGCGCAGTGCGTTGCCGAGCGGCCCCTTGTCCTCCAGGGCCGCGAGCACGAAGAGCTCGGAGGAGACGTACTGGTCGTTGCGCTGCTGGGCGAGCTTGTCGGTCAGGTTGAGCAGCCGGTTCAGGTCGTTGCTCAGATGCACGTCCCCGCCGACGCCCTGGACCGTCGGCAGACGATCGAGCGCCTCGCCGAGGCTCGAGCGCAGCTGGTTGGCGTTGACGTCGGCCCGGCTCAGCAGATGGCGGATGGTCCCGCCCTCCTGATCGAGCAGGGCGACCATGAGGTGCAGAGGCTCGATGAACTGGTGATCGCGCCCGAGCGCCAGACTCTGGGCGTCGCCCAGCGCCATCTGGAATTTCGCTGTCAGTTTGTCCGTTCTCACGGCGATGACTCCTTCGTATTTCCTGTCTAATTACCTGGGAAATTGGGGAGAGATACCTAATGAATCAAGCCGGCCCGGTGGGACTCAGAATTCGGGCGGGAAGAGGCGTTCGCCGAGCGCGTCCCAGGCGACGACCACGCCCGGCAGGATGCCGACGGGCGTCTCGCCGGCCAGCTCGCCGACCTCCGGCTTGCCGAACTGCCCATCCTCCAGCCGATAGATGGTGACCATGCGGTCGACCGGATGCACGAGCCAGTATTCGCGCACCCCGGCGCGCTCGTAGACCTGACGTTTGCGCACGTGATCATGGCTGGCCGTTCCGGGCGAGAGCACCTCGACCACCAGATCCGGAGCCCCGCGCACCCCGCGCCGATCGAGCTTCGAGGGATCGCAGACCACCAGTACGTCGGGCTGTACCACCGTGTCGATGCGGCCGTCCTCCTCGTCGCCATTGGGCAGCCGCACGTCGACCGGGGCGATGAAGGGCCGGCAAGGCCGATCTTGAAGTGCCTGGCGAAGCTGGAAATAGATCTCGCCAGCCACGTCCTGATGATCCAGTGACGGTGCCGGGGCCATCATCCAGGCCACGCCGTCGATGAGCTCGTAGCGCACATCATCGGGCCAGGTCAGATAGTCGGCATAGGTATGGTAGTCGGTGTCACGCTGGGCCAGTGCCATGATCCGGTCTCCTGAGGTCGAACGGTCTTCGGCCGATGATAGTGGATCGGAGCGCGCATGGATGCGCGCGCGGATGACGATTTCCGGTATCATGCGCAGGTGAATCTACGCGACCTCAAATATATCCTCGCCGTCGCCGAGACGCGCCACTTCGGGCGCGCCGCGGAGCGTTGCTTCGTCAGCCAGCCGACCCTGAGCGGTCAGATCAAGAAGCTGGAGGACGAGCTTGACGTGGTCATCTTCGAGCGCACCAACCGCTCGGTCGAGATCACCCCCGTCGGACAGTCCATCCTGTCCCATGCCCGGCTCGCGCTGGAACAGGCCGAAGCCATCGAGCAGGTCGCGCGCGCCCACCAGGACCCCATGGCCGGACCGCTGCGCATCGGTGCCATCCCGACCCTTAGTCCCTATCTGATGCCTTTGGTTCTGGTGCCACTCAAGCACACCTACCCCAAGCTCAAGCTGGTCCTGTCCGAGGAGATCACGGACATGCTGCTCGGGCGGCTCGCCCGTCACGAGATCGACGCCGCGCTTCTGGCGACCCCGGTCGACGAGTCCGATTTCGAGGCCATGCCACTGTTCGACGAGCCCTTCTGGCTCGCCCACCCGGCCGGCCATCCGCTCAACGACAAGGACGAGATCAGCGCCCAGGATCTGGAGGACGTGGAGCTGCTGCTCCTGGCCGACGGACACTGCCTGACCCATCAGGTCATGGACGTCTGCCGCCTGGCCGAGCGTCCCGTACACGGCGAGATGGCCGACCTGCGCGCGGCCAGTCTGGAGACGCTCCTGCAGCTGGTCGGCGCGGGATTCGGATGCACCCTGGTGCCCGCATTGGCGATCCGCGGAGGCTGGATGACCGACACCGGCATCATCGCCCGCCAGCTGCATCTATCCGATGCCTTCCGTCGCATCTCCCTGGTCTATCGACGCAGCTTCCCACGCCGTCAGGCACTGGAGGCATTCGCCGCCGTGGTGCGGGAACGGCTGCCGAACACCGTGACCCGGGTCGGCGGCTGAGCCGTTCGTCCCGTCACGGGCCCAAGACGTCGACGGGATCACAGAACCGAACGCCTCCTCCACGGCAATGCTGGTGAAGGCCGGCGCCCGCCCTTAGATCCTATGTCATCGACAGGTAGTTCTACCTGTACCTGAAATGATTCATCGGCTCACGTCAATCTGACAGATAGCCGAAGATCGTCTAGTCTTGACTTGGGATCGGACGGCACGTCTCACATTGTTTACTGTTGCTAATTGGTAACAGCCGTCCGATGCCTCGCATCGAGTCGTGAGCGGATCTCGTAGCCGTCGGTCGACCGCTGCAGCCTTCCACTCGAAGCCGATCAGGGGGATGACCCACCATGAGCACCATACAGTTACAAGCCATCTGGGAGCTGTGCAGACAAGGATTTCAGATCACTGCAGACGATGCAGCGCAATGCTGGAACGAGGGCAGGAGATTCGAGCCGAAACGGGAGTTTCCGATCGCCCGCTCACTGGAGAGACTGATCGACCAGTGCAATTGGGAAGTCGACCGAGAGCGGCGCAAAGATCGAAAGCGCATCTCGTAGGCCGCGCTTCACCTCATCGAGACGGAACCGGACCCGAGATACCGGATCGAGCGGTTCCGTCTCGATGAAGATCCGGGCTAGTCTCGAGGTCGCACTGGCGATGCGGGCGATCTGGCTGTCATGCCCTTCGAAAGGCACCAGGACATGAGCGCGGACGAGCACACCGGTCACGAATCGGACCTGCAGATCTCGGCCGACGACCTCTGGCGCATCGTCATGCGGCGACGCGCCGAAGCGGAATTGGCCGAGGCAAAGGAGACGGCGGAGCGCGTCAGCCAGGCCAAGCCGCGGTTCCTGGCCAACATGAGCCACGAACGGAGAGCTCGACGTCGCCAGCAAGCCTGGGGAGGCATCCCCATCCAGGTCCGATCAGGAGTGCGAGGCCGCTCTGGCCCTATCCGAGCCCTTCCGCGGCGCCCGCATCCTCCTCGTCGAGGACGAGCCCATCAATCAGGAGGTCACCCACAGACTCCTGTTCGAGGGACCCATCCTCGCCATGACCGCCAATGACTTCGCCGAAGACCGCGAAGCATGCCAGGTCGCGGGAATGAACGATTTCATCGCCAAGCCCGTGGATCCCGAGACGCTGTTCGGGGCGCTTCTCGAATGGCTTTCCAGTCATTGAGCCCCGGCGTCTCATGCCAGCATGGGAGCGGACTCCGTCCCCTCGATCGCTCCGGTCGATGCCTGCCCGAACGAAAAGCCCCGCCGAACCGATTGATTTCCTGGCGAAGCCTTGTATAGAAGTGTCCTCAGCCATAGGAATATTAAAGATAGACGACCGGATGGCGGCGTTGCTCGATCAGGTGGAGCGCTATGCCGATGCAACCGGCGAGAGCTATTACCTGGTCACGAGCTGCACCAACATCGCCGGAATCGTGATGGAGCATGCCCCTGGCCACGCACTTGCCCTGACCCGCCGCGCCCTGCTCTGGTCCCCGTCCGATGGCCATGCCTGGAGCATTCGCGCCACCGCCCTCGACCGTCTGGGCCGTCCGGACCTGGCCGAGGCGGTGCTGTGGGAGGCGGTGCGCCGCATCCCTTCCAACGCCGTGCTCTACAACGCCCTCGCCCTCGCCGGGATCGGCCGCGGTGCGCTCGGCGAGGCCGAGGCCCTGCTACGCAAGGCCGCAGCCCTTGATCCTGACAGTGCGCCCACCTTCGTCGAGCTGGCGCGGGTGCTGTGGCTGCGGGGCTGCGCCGACGAAGCATTGAGCCTGCTGCGCGACTTCCTCGACCGCGCAGAGGATGCCGTTACCCTCTACACCCTTGCTCGGACCGGAGCGCCGGCCTGAGGCCCTGAGTTTGGTGGATACCGCACTCGCCGACCCTGCGGACGCCTATGCCCAGGTGGTGAAGGGGCTGGCGGTCCCTGAACATCGGGTTGAGATGATCGGGCGCGCCGAGCGCTTCGCCGGTTCTCTGCCGGTCCGCCTCGCCCTCAGCCCGCAGGATGTCGGCACCGGCCACTGGCGCGATCTGCTCGAGCGCTTCCCGGAGAGTCAGCACCTCACCCGGCTGGTGCAGATCGCTCGTGGACAGGCGGACGATTCGGCCATTCCCGCACTCTCCGCCTGGTGCAGTGAGCCGACCCGTTGGGACAATGGCTGGGACGCCTACCTCAAAAAGACGCTCCGCCGACACCTGGATGACGAGACGAGCCTGGTCGACCTTAGCTCCCTAGCCCACGATGCGCTCACCCAGGCGGTGGATGTCGGTCTGGATGCCGCGCCGCTAGCCGCCTGAGCCGGCGCTGGCAGAACTCTCGCAAGCTGCCGGTGCACATGCGGCTGCAGTGCGAGGGAGCCCACTTTCCCATGAAAACTTCAGGTCTGTGTCTGTGATCACGAACGCACTCCGGCTGCGTTCCATCAAGGCGTGACAAGGGGCTATCGACGGATGGATTCGCCACTCATCCGAACCGGTACCACACCGGCGGATTCCCGCCCTCGGTTACGGCAAAATGGGCGGATTCTCACCCATCGCGAACGCAGCCACATCGCCTTGCATCGCGGCCACCCCCCGAATCATCAGGAATCTGCCCGTCTTCGCCCTTCCTGGCCCGCCCCTTGCTCACAGATGCGGGATCCACCCGGATCGGCGAATCACCACACATCCACGTGAGGACAACAGCATGAAACGCACCCTAGCCGCATTCGCGCTCGCCGCGGCCTCCACGCTCATGGTCGGTCTGGCCAACGCCGCCGACGAACCCATCGTCATCAAGTTCTCGCACGTCGTCGCCGAGAACACGCCCAAGGGCAAGATGGCGAACAAGTTCAAGGAGCTGGTCGCGGAGCGCATGGGCGATCGGGTCGTCGTCGAGGTCTATCCGAACTCGCAGCTCTTCGGCGACGACAACGTGCTCGAGGCCATGCAGCTCGGCGACGTCCAGCTGGCCGCGCCCGCGCTCTCCAAGTTCGGTCGTTACACCGACAAGCTCGCGCTCTTCGACCTGCCCTTCCTGTTCGAGAACCTGGACGCGGTCGACCGCTTCCAGCAAAGCGAGGCCGGGCAGAAGCTGCTCTCCTCGATGGAGAAGAAGGGGCTGATCGGCCTCGGCTACCTCCACAGCGGGCTCAAGCAGTTCAGCAGCAACAAGCCGCTGCACGTGCCCGAGGACGCCGCCGGAATGAAGTTCCGCATCATGTCCTCCGATGTGCTCGAGGCACAGTTCGAGGCGATCGACGCCATTCCGCTGAAGAAGCCCTTCTCCGAGGTCTTCACCCTGCTCCAGACCAAGGCGATCGACGGTCAGGAGAGCCCCTGGTCGAACACCTACACCAAGAAGTTCTACGAGGTGCAGCCCTACATCACCGAGTCCAACCACGGCTTGCTCGACTACATGGTGGTGACCTCGGCCGAGTTCTGGATGGATCTGCCCGACGACCTGCGCGAACCGCTCAAGGCCGCCCTCGACGAGTCCATCGCCTACGGCAACCAGATCGCGCGCGACAAGGCGAACCAGGACCGCCAGGCGATCATCGATTCCAATCGCACCGAGATCATCGAGCTGACCCCCGAGGAGCGCGCTCAGTGGGTGAAGGCCATGAAGCCGGTGTGGAAGCAGTTCGAGAAGGAGATCGGCGCGGATCTGATCGACGCAGCCTACGCCTCGAACCAGCCCTGATCCAGACCCTCGTCTTCCGACATCGTGCGATCGGGGTGGGCGTCTTGCGCCCGCCCCGAAGCCCATCCCAGCGGTTCGGCGACGGACCGCCCATGGGCGCCGGAACCCATCGCCCACCCCACCCGGACCTCTGACATGCTCCTTCGCCTACTCAACAAGACCGAGGAGGCCGTCATCTCGCTCCTGCTGGTCGCCATGACGCTGCTGGTGTTCCTCGAGGTGATCCTGCGCTTCGTCTTCAACACCGGACTGACCTGGGGGCAGGAGGCGACGCTCTATCTGTCCGCCTGGTTCGTCCTCTTCGGCGTCTCCTATGGACTCAAGGTCGGCGCCCACATCGGGGTCGACGCCTTCGTCAGACTCTTCCCGCCACTCGGACAGCGGCTCATCAGCGTGCTCGCCATCCTGCTGTCGCTCGGCTACTGCGGTCTCTTCATCTACGGCGCCTGGATCTATCTCGGCAAGATGCATCGTATCGGCATCGAACTGGAGGACATCCCGGTCCAGATCTGGATCGCACGGAGCATCCTGCTGGTCGGACTCGTCTTCCTCTCGATCCGCCTGCTGCTGCTGCTCTGGTCCGTCGTCACCGGCAAGGCGACCGGATTCAACAAGTCCGACGAGGCCGACGAGAGCCTGCATCTGGCCGAGGAAATCAAGCGCGAGGAGGCCCGGGCATGACCACGGCGACACTCTTTATACTGCTGTTCGGCTGCATGCTGCTCGGCATGCCGATCGCCATCGCGCTCGGCTTCTCCAGCATCGTCACCATCCTGCTGTTCTCCAACGACTCGCTGGCCTCGATCACGCTCAAGCTGTTCGAAGCCCTGTCCGGACACTACACGCTGCTGGCGATCCCATTCTTCATCCTCTCCTCGGCCTTCCTCTCGACCGGGGGCGTGGCCAAACGCCTGATTCGCTTCGCCACCGCCGTGGTCGGCCACATCAAGGGCGGACTGGCGATGGCCTCGGTGCTCGCCTGCATGCTGTTCGCCGCGGTCTCAGGATCCTCGCCGGCCACCGTCGCAGCCATCGGCACCATCGTCATCGTCGGCATGGTGCGCTCAGGCTATCCCAAGGAATTCGCCGCCGGGGTCATCACCAACGCGGGCACCCTGGGCATCCTCATTCCGCCGTCGATCGTCATGCTGGTCTATGCGGCGGCCACCGAGGTCTCGGCGGCGCGCATGTTCATGGCCGGATTCGTCCCCGGGCTCATGATGGGTCTGCTGCTGATGCTGGCCATCTACGTGGTCGCCCGGGTCAAGAAGCTGCCGTCCCAGCCCTGGCCCGGACTGCGCGAGATCATCGGCTCTGGCGTCAGCGCCTCGGGCGGCATCCTGCTGATCGTCATCGTGCTCGGCTCCATCTACGGCGGCGTGGCCAGCCCGACCGAGGCGGCTGCCGTGTCGGCCGTCTACGCCTTCCTGGTCGCCGTCATCGGCTACCGCGACATGGGGCCGCTCAAGGAAACCCCCTGGCGCAAGCAGAACGAGGGCTTCGGCTCCCTCATGGTCCGGAATCTGTGGCAGGTTCCGCTCGCACTCGGCCAGAGCTTCGCCCATCCGGAGGTCCGCAAGGTGGTCATGGACGCCGCCAAGGTCTCCATCATGCTGCTCTTCATCATCGCCAACGCCATGCTGTTCGCGCACGTCCTGACCACCGAGCGCATCCCGCACCAGATCGCCGAGACCATCGTCCAATGGGGTCTCTCGCCCTGGATGTTCCTCATCGTGGTCAACATATTGCTGCTGATCGCCGGCAACTTCATGGAACCCTCGGCGATCCTGCTCATCATGGCGCCCATCCTCTTCCCCATCGCCATGCAGCTGGGGATCGATCCCATCCATCTCGGCATCATCATGGTCGTGAACATGGAGATCGGGATGCTGACGCCGCCGGTCGGACTCAATCTGTTCGTCACCGCCGGCATCACCGGAGAGAGCATGGGCTGGGTCATCAAGGCGGTGCTGCCCTGGATGCTGCTCCTGCTCGGCTTCCTGATGATGATCACCTATATCCCGGAGATTTCGCTGTTCCTGCCGAACTATCTCGACAAGCTGCAGGGCTACAACTGACCCCCAGGTTTCGATCAATAAGGTAACGACCGATGAGCTTGCCGCCGAAATACACCCACATCCTCTACGCCACGGATATCGGCCGCTATACCCGGCCGGTCTTCCGCAATGCGGTCGCCCTGGCCATCGCCACCGGCGCCCGCATCACCATGCTGCACGTGGTCGAGCCGCTGGGGAATACGGGACGCGCCGTGATCGGCGCCTATCTGCCGGACGTGGACGTGCACACGATCGAGCGCGACGCCTTGAAGGAGATCCTGGCGACCATGCACAAGCGTCTGACCAAGTTCTGCGCCGAGGAGATGAGCGCCAACCAGCAGAACGAATCGGAGATCGTCGAGGCACTGGAGGTCGCGACCGGGCTGCCGTCCGAGGAGATCATCCGCACCGCCGAGAACCGGCACGTCGATCTCATCGTCATGGGTACCTGCACCCACTCGCTCATGGGACGCGCGTCGGTCGGGTCGACCGCCCGCAAGGTGATCCAGCACAGCCACATCCCCGTGCTGATCGTGCCGAACCTGGTGCATTGAGGCGACGGTCCGACGGGGGACGATGCCCCGTCGGACCGTCACAGCCGATCGAGATAGCTCGCCCCGCCCAGATTGGCCATCTGCTGCCGGATCCAGTCGGCCCGCTTCAGGACCCATGCACTCGGGCGGTCGACCCGATAGCGGACCGGATTGGGCAAGACGGCGGCAAGCAGGGATGCCTGTCCGGTGCCGATGGCCTGCACCGGCCGGTCGAAATACTGCCAGCTGGCGGCGCCGACGCCGAAGGTATCGGGGCCGAACTGAGCGATGTTGAGATAGACCTCGAGGATGCGCTGCTTCGACCAAAGCGTCTCGACGAGGAAGGTGAGCCAGACCTCCAGCCCCTTGCGAACATAGTCGCGTCCGGACCAGAGGAAGAGGTTCTTGGCCGTCTGCTGGCTGATGGTGCTGGCGCCGCGCAGTCTGCCGCCCGACTCGAAACGCTCCAGCGCGCGACGGATCTCGACCAGATCGAATCCGCGGTGCTGCGGAAAGCGCTGATCCTCGGCCGCCATGACCGCCACGGCCATCTCGGGCGGGATCCGGGACCAGTCGACCCATTCGTGACGGACATGGGCACCTTCGATCAAACCGAGCTTTCCGGCCAACCAATGCTGCAACATGAAGGACGAGGTGGGCGGATCCAGCCAGCGCAACGCCCCGACCGACACCAGCGAAAGGGCCAGGAAGCCACCGGCCAGCCATCCAGTCCACCGCAACAGCTTGCGCAACATGCCTTCACTCCTCGGTTGGCCGATATCGACAGGCGTATGATAGCGGCGAACGCCTGTCCATCAGCTGAACGCCGATTGATCCACCCAGCCGGAAGACAATCGCCCATCCCGCTGATTGCCGACCGCTGGAATCTGGAAGCTCAACGCATGAAACCCGCCAAAGAACCCGTCACCCAAGCCGTTCGCGCCTTGCGCACCGCCAAGATCGCCTTCGAGGGGCATCCCTATACCTATGTCGATGGTGGAGGCACGAGACAGTTCGCCGAGGAGATGGGCGTGGACGAGCATCTGGTGATCAAGACGCTCATCATGGAGGACGACAAGGGCAATCCGATGATCGTGCTGATGCACGGCGATCGCCAGGTCTCGACCCAGTCCCTGGCGCGCGCGATCGGTGTCAAACGCATCGCACCCTGCGATCCCAAGATCGCCGACAAACACTCGGGGTATCAGGTCGGGGGCACCTCGCCCTTCGGCACCAAGCGAGACATGCCCGTCTACTGCGAGCGCGGCATTGCCGATCTGCCGCGCATCTATATCAACGGCGGCAAACGCGGCTACATCATCTCGCTCGATACCCAGGACGCACTGCGTTTGCTGCAGCCCACGCTGGTCGAGATGGCGGCTTGACGCCCTGGAAGTTGGACTCAGGACGCGTCTGGCCGGCCGAGCTGCAGACGGGAGCCGAATCCGACCCTACGCCAGAAACGGCGCAGATGTCGGCGGCCCACCGCCCATTGCTGGCCATCGCATGTCTGAATCTCGAGGACGGAAAGATGCCTTCGCCGCACTTCCACCTCCATGCGGAGCATCCATGCCTCGAGCGCCTCCAGGCCCGAGGCCCAAGCATCGAGATCATGCGCCCGGAGCGCATTCCAGAGACTGTCCCAGAACACCAGTGTTCCGCCTTGCCCCATTACAGGCTCTGGCAACGCCTCCTCCGACCGCATCGTCGTCAGCCCAGCCAGACGCCCCAGGCCGAATAGGAGTGGATGATCGCCGACGACGGCGTCGAGATCGGTCTCGACATGCCCGGGCAGCCGGCCGCCGCCCCAGGTCCAGATGCCGCTGATGCTCGGACGGCCCTGATCCATGCGCGCCTGATTGACCGGATGGGCATGGAAGAGCATCTGGATCTCGTTGAGGAGGCTCGACCAGCGCCTCGATTCGGGCGTCCTGGGGCGTAGCGGATCGAGCGGCTGGCCAAGGAGGCGATGAAGCGGGATCTCGGGGGGAGGCGGCTCGCCTTCGACGCGGAGATACCAGCGAGCCGGTGTCGGCGCGATCAGATGGAGCCCCTCGTCCGCGAAATGGGCGTTGAAACCCTCGATCAAGGCATCGGCCTCGGGCGGAGTCGGCGCGAAGGCTTCGCCGGCGAAGAGCAGCAGGCGATCGCGGTCCGGACGCAAATGGATGGGATCGGCATGCAGCCAATAGGCGTCCGGCTCGACCTCCACGCCCTCACCCAGGAGGGAAATCGGAGCGGACGGCAGATCCCGCTCGTCGGCATGATGCAGGCCGAAGGCGTCGAACAGCAGGGCGAAGGGATCGCGTGGTTCGGCCCCGCTCCGATCGGCGCGTCCCAGCAAACGCTCGATCGCGGCGACGGACGGCATCGGTTGCGGCAGGACCGGCAAGGGACCGAGCAGACCGGGACAGAGGAGTCGGATACTGGCTGAGGCTGTCATTCCGATAAGGGGGTGTCGACCCGCCGAGACCACGCAGGGCGCGCTCAGGATCGGGGAAGTCCCCGAGCCAGATCGGCCTGGATGTCCCCGACGCTCTCGAGCCCGACGGCGACTCGGATCAGGCCGTCGCCGATCCCGGCCGCGGCACGTTCCTCGGGCTTGAGACGCCCATGGGTCGTGCTCCCTGGATGGGTGATGGTGGTCTTGACATCGCCCAGGTTGGCGGTGATGGAGATGAGTCGGGTGGCGTCGATCAGGCTCCAGGCGGCCGGCTTGCCGCCGCGCACGTCGAAGGAGACGATGCCCCCACCGGTCCGCTGCTGGGTCCCGACCAGGGCATGCTGGGGATGATCGGCGAGCCCGGGATAGTAGACCCGCTCCACGGCGGGCTGCTCCAGCAGCCAGATGGCCAGCTTGGCCGCGCGCTCGGAATGGGCCAGCATGCGCAGTTCGAGCGTCTCCAGACCCTTGAGGAAGACCCAGGCGTTGAAGGGACTCATGGTCGGACCGGCGGTACGCAGTACCCCGAAGACCTCCTCGCCCACCAGCTTGCGGTCGCCGACGACCGCGCCGCCGACGCAGCGTCCCTGTCCGTCCAGATATTTGGTCGCCGAATGCACCACCAGGTCCGCCCCCAACTCCAGCGGACGCTGCAGCGCCGGGGTGCAGAAGCAGTTGTCGACCGCGAGCAGACAGCCGTGTCGATGGGCGATCTCGGCCAGACGGGACAGATCGGCCATCTCGGTGAGCGGGTTGGACGGGGTCTCGCAGAAGAAGAGACGGGTGCGCGGATCGACCGCCGCCTCCCAGGCGTCCGGGTCGCTCAGCGGGACATAGTCGGTCTCGATGCCGAAGCGCGCCAGATACTTGTTGAACAGCATGGTGGTGCTGCCGAAGAGACTGCGCGAGGAGAGGATGCGGTCGCCCTGCTTCAGCAGCCCCATGCAGACGGCGAGGATGGCCGACATGCCCGAGGCGGTGGCGACGCAGCTCTCGCCGCCCTCCAGCGCGGCGAGACGCTCCTCGAAGGCCCGCACCGTAGGGTTGGTGAAACGCGAATAGATGTTGCCGGGCACGTCTCCGGCGAAGCGGGCGGCCGCCTCGGCGGCGCTGGAGAAGACGAAGCTGGAGGTGGTGAAAATCGGCTCGGCGTGCTCGCTCTCAGGGGTGCGCAGATGGCCGGTGCGGATGGCGCGAGTGGCGAAGCCGACCTCGGAGCCGGCGATCGCGGGCTCGGAATCCGGCCGGGCCGGATCCGAATCGAATGTCTCAGTAGTCGTTGTGGAGGTCAATGGCGCTCTCGTTGGTCGGAAGCCGCGTCTCCTTGGCGGCATCGTTACGCCGTGCCTCCAATGCCTGGAGATACTCCGGCGTCACATCCCCGGTCACATAGACCCCATCGAAAACGGCCGTGTCGAAGCGCTGCACATGGCTCTTGCCCTTCTTCTGGACCGCCTCGATGAGATCCGGCAGATCCTGGAATATGAGGCCATCGGTGCCCAATTCACGCCCCACCTCCTCCTCGGTGCGCCCCGAGGCGATGAGCTCGCTGGCGGCCGGCATGTCGATGCCATAGACGTTGGGATAACGCACCGGCGGCGCCGCCGAGGCGAAATAGACCCGATTCGCCCCCGCATCGCGGGCCATCTGGATGATCTGCCGCGAGGTGGTGCCGCGCACGATTGAATCGTCGACCAGCAGCACGTTCTTCTTGCGGAACTCCAGATCGATGGCGTTGAGCTTCTGGCGCACCGACTTCTTGCGTACCTTCTGCCCCGGCATGATGAAGGTGCGGCCGATATAGCGATTCTTGATGAAGCCCTCGGCATAGCTGAGACCGAGATGGTTGGCCAGCTGCAGGGCCGCCGTGCGGCTGGTGTCCGGAATGGGGATGACGACGTCGATGTCGTGGCTCGACCATTCGCGCTTGATCTTGGCCGCCAACTTCTTGCCCATGCGCGAGCGCGCCTTGTGCACCGAGATGTTGTCGATGATGGAGTCTGGACGGGCGAAATAGACGAACTCGAAGATGCAGGGCGACAGAGCCGGACTGGCCGCGCACTGACGGGTATGGAGCTCGCCGTCGACCGTGATGAGCACGGCCTCGCCCGGGGCCACGTCGGCGATGATCTGGAAGCCGTTGCTGTCCAGGGCCACGCTCTCCGAGGCGATCATGTATTCGGTGCCCTCGGCGGTCTCGCGCCGGCCGTAGACCAGCGGACGGATGCCGTGGGGATCGCGGAAGCCGAAAACGCCGAAGCCCGGGATCATGGCGACCGCCGCGTAGCCGCCGCGGCAGCGCCGATGCACGCCGGCAACCGCGCGGAAGATATCCTGTTCGTCGATGCGCAACTTGCCCTGGATCTGCAGTTCGTGGGCGAAGATGTTGAGCAGGATCTCGGAGTCGGATTCGGTATTGAGATGACGCAGATCGTCGACGATCAGGTCATGCTTGAGCTCCTCGGCGTTGGTGAGATTACCGTTGTGCGCCAGCACGATGCCGTAGGGCGAGTTGACATAGAAGGGCTGCGACTCGGCCGAGCTGGATGCCCCGGCGGTCGGATAGCGGACGTGCCCGACGCCGATGTTGCCGAGCAGCCGGAGCATGTGACGCGTCTGGAACACGTCGCGGGCCAGACCCTTGTCCTTGCGCAGATGCAGCTTGTCGCCCTCGCAGGTGATGATGCCCGCTGCATCCTGACCCCGGTGCTGGAGCACCAGCAGGGCGTCATAGAGTGATTGATTGACTGGAGTCTTGCCGACGATTCCGACGATACCGCACATGTGGCCCCCGCCAGCGCACGCCCGGAAAGACGAACGCGAACATTTTGAAGCCGACCAGCTTACCTTACGTAGATGGCCCCCATCAACCTGCAAGCAAACCGTCCAAGATCCGAGCCGGCACTCAAAGCGCCTTCAGGCGCGCCTTCACATCCTCGGGTACCCGTTCGAGAAGCCAGTCGGCCATATCCTGGAAATCTCCGAGCAAGCTGGACTCAGCCCAGACCGGATCCGACGGCAAGGGGGTCAGGGCCGCGAGGAAGACGGCCATCGCGACGATCAGAACGCCGCGAGCGGCACCGAAGCCGAGCCCAAGAAAGCGATCGACGCCGTTGAGACCGGCCCTGTCGACCAGAGCGACCAGGATGGCACCCAAGATGGCACCCAAAAAGAGAATCACAACCACCAGCACGGCGAATGCCACCAGCATGCGCAACGCGGGCTGAGAAAGATAGGGAATCAACAGATCCGCCACATCCCGATGGAAGAGCCAGGCGACGAGCAGCGCCAGGATCCAGACCCCGAGCGCCAGCACCTCGCGGATCAGTCCGCGGGCGACACCGACCAGAGCCGAGACGACGATGATGGAGATGATGAGATAGTCGACCCAGTTCATCCTGGCTTCCGATGGATCCTCTGGAGATCAGTTGGACGGATAGCGTTGGATCAGGGTATCGAGCTTTTCCTGCTGACGCAGCATGGCCGCGGTACGCTCGGCATTCGCCCGGTCCAGCTCGGGACCGACGCGCACGCGATAGTAGGTCTTGCCACGCACCTCGGCCCGCTCGACGAAGGCGGAGAAGCCCGATTTCTTGAGCTTGCCGGCCAGCCCCTGGGCCGTCTCGACGGCGCCCAGGCTGGCGACCTGAACGACCCAGGACGGCATACCGTCGCTCGGTCCGCGTGGAGGCGGGGCGATCGGGGCCGCAGGCTTCTGGGTCTGGGGCGAAGACGCAGACCTGACAGCTGGCGCAGGCTTCGGAGAGGACTGGGTCGTGCGGGGCGGCTCTGGCTGCGGCTTCGGCCGAACGGGCTCGGGCGTGCCCTCTGCCAGCTGCCCGGACCCGCCCGCGGTCGGATCGGTTCCACCCTGCTCGGACGGCGCGAGATCCACCGTCAGAGCTTCATCGGGCATCTGACCGTCCTCAGGAAGAAGCGGCAAGGGAGGCGCCACGCCGAAACGGTCCCCGAGATCGGGCTCGTCCGGGATGGTCGTCCGATCCACCGACGGCGCCAGCGAATCCTCTTCGAACAGCATGGGTACGAAGATCACCGCCAAGGCGACGATCACGACCGCGCCCGCCAAACGTCTCTTGGCCCCTTCTCGCATAGATACTCACCCACTTGTCTTGTGCCGTCCCGACCAACCGCATTCTTAGTGCGGATGATCCAGATCTATTCAAGAACGCTTTAGTATAGTCCGTCACGAATCGGCTCAGATACCTGGCCGATACCGCAAAGCCTGACCGACCGTCGTGAAGGAACCCAGTATCAGAACGCTGTCGCCGGTCTCCGAGTCCGCATGGGCCGCATCCAATGCCTGCTCGAGTCGCGCGAAGAGGCCCGCCGGACGCGGCACCGAGGCGGACAGACTCCGGGCCAGCGCGTCGACGGACAGTGCCCGGCCGTCATCGCTCTGCGATAGATACCAGTCGTCGACATGGGGCAGAAGCGGCTCGACGATCGCCTCCGGATCCTTGTCCGAGAGAATGGCGAGCACCGCTCTGACCCGTCCCCCGGACCCGGACTTGAACGCGCGCAGATTGCCGGCGAGGGCACATGCCGCAGGTCCGTTGTGGGCGACGTCGAGAATTCGGGTCACCGTTCCCGGCTGCACCTCGAAGCGTCCGGGGAGACGGGCGCGCTGCAGTCCGGCGCGAATCGCATTCACCGGAAGCGGCAAGCGCCCCTCGATCTCCATCAGGGCGGCGATCGCCGCGGAGGCGTTGTCGAGTTGGAACCTGCCCCGCATCGCTGGCAGCGGCAAGGACAGTCGCCGGCCGCCCGGCCCCTGCCAGATCCATCCGGCGTCGGCGGTCTCGTGGATCAGTTCGCGGCCCATCTGCAAAGGGCGCGCCCCGAGGCGGATCGCCTCCTGGCGCAGGGTTTCGGGGGCGTCCGACTGGCCCAGGATCGCCGCGCGATCTGCACGGAAGATACCGGCCTTTTCGACAGCGATCTCGTCCAGGGTTTCACCGAGCCAAGCGGTGTGATCGCGCCCGATGCTGGTCACCACGGACACGTCCGCATCGAGAAGATTGACAGCGTCCAGTCGCCCCCCGAGGCCCACCTCCAGCACCGCCAGATCGGGGGATTCCCGTACGAAGATGTCCAGCGCCGCCAGGGTGCCGAATTCGAAATAGGTCAGCAGCAGATCGCCGCGCGCGCGGTCGATGCGCTCGAAGCTCTCGCACAGGGACTCGTCCCCGACCGGTTCGCCGTCGATCCGTATGCGCTCGTTGTAGCGCAGCAGATGGGGCGAGGTAAAGGTGCCGCAACGGTATCCGGCCGCGCGCGCGATGGCATCGATCATAGCGACGCAGGATCCCTTGCCGTTGGTCCCGCCGACCGTGACGACCGGGAAGCGCGGAGCGCCGTGACCGAGCCGGCGCCAGACCTCGGCGACCCGCTGAAGACCCAGCTCGATGAGCTTGGGGTTGAGACCGAGCTGCCAGTCGAGCCAGTCCTGCAGCCGATCGAACCGACGCGCGCCCCCCTCTCCGGAGCCCGAGGGATCCGGGATATCCAAGGCTGTCATCCGAACCCCGCTGTCAGACCGGAACGACCGTCCGGCAATAGCGCGGCCGATGCGTGAGGATGGCGAGCAGATCGGCGATACGTTCGCGCAGATCGCGACGGTCGATGATCATGTCCAGGGCGCCCTTCTCCATCAGGAATTCGCTGCGCTGGAAGCCCTCGGGCAGTTTCTCGTGCACGGTCTGCTCGATGACGCGCGGACCGGCGAAACCGATCAAGGCACCCGGCTCGGCGATGTTGATGTCACCGAGCATGGCCAGACTGGCCGAGACCCCGCCCATGGTCGGATCCGTCATCACCGAGACGAAGGGCAGCGAGCGCTCACGCATCTTGGCCAGGGCCGCGCTGGTCTTGGCCATCTGCATCAGCGAGAAGAGGCTCTCCTGCATGCGCGCCCCGCCGCTGGCGGAAAAGCAAACGTAGGGCGAATCCTGCTCCAGCGCCGCCTCGACGCCGCGCACGAAGCGCTCGCCGACCACCGAGCCCATGGAGCCGCCCATGAAGCTGAACTCGAAGGCCGCCGCGACGATGGGCGCATCCTTGAGCCGTCCGCGCATCACCACCATCGCCTCCTTCTCGGAGGACTGCTTTTGCGCCGCCAGGATGCGTTCCTTGTATTTCTTCAGATCCTTGAACTTGAGTGGATCCAGGGATTCGAGCCCGGCGCCGATCTCCTCGCGGCAATCGGGATCGAGGAAGGCCTCCAGACGCCTGCGAGCGGTCAGGCGGTTGTGGTGGCTGCACTTGGGGCAGACCTCCAGGTTCCGCTCCAGCTCGGCGCGGTAGAGGATGGCGTTGCAGCCCGGACACTTGGCCCAGACGCCCTCGGGGACCGCGCGCTTGGTGCTGGACTCGATACGGATACGGCTCGGGATGAGTTTCTCGAACCAGCTCTTACCCTTGTCCATCGCCTGCTTCAATGTGGCACCTGCTTCTGGATCGATCGGCCTGGATTTACTGGATTTAGTCGGAAGTTGAGCCATGCCCCACCCCGTCGGCGGCGTCGACGGCCGCTCTCAGATCGCCGAGAAAGCCGGCGATGGTCTCTGGAATCCGCTCCGGGGTCTCGGCGAGCGACTCGATGCGCCCGACGATGGCGCTGCCGACGATGACGGCATCGGCGACCTTTGCCACCTGGGCGGCCGTCTCCGCATCGCGGATGCCGAAACCGACGCCGACCGGCAGCTGGATCCGCTCGCGGATCTGGCCGACCTTGTCGGCGATGGTGCTCACGTCCAGGTGCGCGGCGCCGGTGACGCCCTTGATCGAGACATAGTAGACGAATCCCGAGGCCACCTGGCCGATCCTGGCGATCCGGCCCGGATTGGAGGTCGGCGCGATCAGGTTGACCAGGTCCAGGCCGCAATCGCGCATCATGGCGATGAGGTCGTGCCCTTCCTCGGGCGGCAGATCGACGATCAGGGCGCCATCGACGCCGGCGGCGCTGGCCTGCTCGGAGAAGGCGGTGTAGCCCATGACCTCGATCGGATTCAGATAGCCCATGAGGACGACCGGCGTCTCCTGGTCTTGGACCCGGAAGTCGCGGACCATCTCCAGCACCCGGCTCAGGGAGACGCCCTGGGCGAGCGCGCGCTCGGTGGCGCGCTGGATCACCGGACCGTCGGCCATGGGATCGGAGAAGGGAACGCCCAGTTCGATCAGATCGGCACCGGCCGCGACCATGGCGTGCATCAGCGGGACCGTGACATCCGGATTCGGATCGCCGGCGGTGACGAAGGGAATGAGGGCAGTACGCCCTCGATCGGCAAGTTGCGAGAAGCGTGCTGCGATACGGCTCATAGGACCAACCCGTCGTGGTGCGCGACCGTGTGCATGTCCTTGTCCCCGCGGCCGGACAGATTGACCAGGACGCTCTGATCCGGACGCATGGTCGCCGCGAGTGTGTGTGCGTAGGCGAGTGCGTGACTGGACTCGAGCGCCGGGATGATGCCCTCGGTCCGCGTCAGATGATGAAAGGCGGCCAGGGCCTCGTCGTCGGTGACGGCATCGTAGGTCGCGCGGCCGCTGTCCTTGAGCCAGGAATGCTCGGGACCCACGCCCGGATAGTCGAGACCGGCCGAGATCGAATGGGTCTCCATGATCTGGCCGTCGTCGTCCTCCATCAGATAGGTGCGGTTGCCGTGCAGCACGCCCGGACGCCCGGCGCTCAGCGGCGCCGCATGACGCCCGGTCTCGAGACCGTCGCCCGCCGCCTCGACGCCGTAGATGGCCACACCCTCATCGCCGATGAAGGGATGGAAGAGTCCCAGGGCATTGGAGCCGCCGCCCACACAAGCGACCAGGGCATCGGGCAGACGCCCGGTGCGCTCGAGCATCTGCGCCCGCGCCTCGCGCCCGATCACCGCCTGGAAATCGCGCACCAGCATGGGATAGGGATGCGGACCCGCGACGGTGCCGATGATGTAGAAGGTATCGTCGACGTTGGTGACCCAGTCGCGCATCGCCTCGTTCATGGCGTCCTTGAGGGTCCGCGAACCGGACTTGACCGAGACCACCTCGGCGCCGAGGAGCCGCATCCGATAGACGTTGGCCTCCTGACGGGCGACGTCGACCTCGCCCATGTAGACGATGCATTCGAGCCCCAGGCGGGCCGCGACGGTTGCGGTAGCGACGCCGTGCTGACCGGCCCCGGTCTCGGCGATGATGCGGGTCTTGCCCATGCGCTTGGCGAGCAGCGCCTGCCCGATGGTGTTGTTGACCTTGTGCGCGCCCGTGTGGTTGAGATCCTCGCGCTTGAGATAGATCTGGGCGCCGCCGAGCTCGCGGCTCCAGCGCTCGGCATGATAGAGGGGCGAGGGACGGCCCACGTAGTCGCGCAGATCGGCGTCCAGCTCGGCCTGGAACTGGGGATCGGCCATGCAGGTCTCGTAGGCCTTGAGCAGCTCCTCGAGCGGATACATGAGGGTCTCGGCGACGAACATCCCGCCGTAGGGGCCGAAATGGCCGTTGGCATCCGGCATCTGGTAGGCCGTATCCCGACCCGTCTCCATGCGCGACGCATGGCTGTTATCGGCGTGTATCGCCATCTCTCACCCCTTGCATGAAAGCATTGATTCTGTTTGGGTCCTTGAGGCCCTTGGCGGCCTCGACGCCGCCGCTGACATCGACGCCATAGGGCCGGACGCGCGCGATCGCCTCGGCCACGTTGTCCGCGTCCAGCCCGCCGGCCAGCACGATGTCGGGCGCGATCTCGGGGGGAATCCGATCCCAGTCGAAGCATCGGCCGGTTCCGCCGGCGCGCGCCGGATCGTAGGCGTCGAGCAGCAGTCCCGCGGAGCCGGCGTAGCGCGCGCGCTCGGCGGCGAGATCGATATCCGGACGCATGCGCAGCGCCTTGATCCAGCGCCGGCCGTAAATGGCGCAGTCGTCCGGGGACTCGTCGCCGTGGAACTGGAGCAGATCCAGCGGCACCCGGTCCAGGGTCGCACGCACGCTCTCGGGCGCGGCATCGACGAAGAGACCGACCGCCGTGACGAAGGGCGGCAGCCCGGCGCACAGCTGCGCGGCCTGTTCCGGCGTCACCGCGCGCGGGCTCGGGGGATAGAAGACGAAGCCGAGCGCATCGGCACCCGCGGCGACGGCCGCCTCCACATCGGGGGCGCGAGTCAAGCCGCAAATCTTAACCCGGGTTCGGATCATCTGCGAAGATTCGTATGTTGTCTCTCGTGCGAGAGTCGTGGTTCGTGCGAAGGGTGAACATCGGAAAGGATTCGATATCGAGCGCGGATCGGCCGTCAATCGTCCGACAGACGCTGCAATGGATCGGTCTTCTCGACCTGAGGGAGCGCGAAACGCTCCGGATAGTCGGCCCGGACGAAATAGAGCCCGTGCGGCGGCGCGGTCACACCGCCCAGGGTGCGGTCGCGCACCTCGAGCAGTTCCCGGGTCCAGGTCACGGGCGCCTCGGAACGGCCGACGGCGATGAGCACCCCGGCGATGTTGCGCACCATGTGATGCAGGAAGCCGTTGGCCCCCACACGCAACGTGATGAGCCCCTCCTCGTCCTCGACGACGTCCAGGTAATGGACGCGACGGACCGGGCTCTTGGCCTGGCAGGCGACGGCGCGAAAGCTCGTGAAGTCGTGCTCGCCGACCAGGAACCGGGCGGCCTCGCGCATCCGCTCCAGATCCAGCGCCTCGTGCACCCAGACGGCGCGCGAGCGATAGAGCGCCGAACGCGTCCGGCGCACCTGGATCCGATAGCGATAGTGTCGCGCGACCGCGCTGAAGCGGGCATGGAAGTCGTCCGGCACCGGATGCGCCCATCGTACCGCCACGTCCGGAGGCAGGTTCACATTGGCCCCCAAGACCCAGGAGCGCTCGCTGCGCGCCGCGGTCGTCTCGAAATGCAGGACCTGCTCCAGACCGTGCACGCCCGTATCGGTACGGCCGGCACAGTGCACGCCCAGCGGATGATTGGCGACCCTGGAGATCGCCTCCTCGAGGACGGCCTGAACGGTCCGGACCCCCGACTGGATCTGCCAGCCGTGAAAATCCGTTCCGTCGTACTCGACGCCCATGGCGATCCGACCCGAGATCAAGGTGTGCCGACCCCGAGCGCCGGGCAAGAATGGCGATAAGACTGCGAACCGCTCACTTAGCCCAGCTTGCTCAGCATTTCCTGCGCCTCGCTGCGCTGCTCTTCGCGACCCTCCGCGACCACCTCCTCGAGAATTTCTCGTGCCGCCTCGGCGTCATCCATCTCGATATAGGCGCGGGCAAGATCCAGCTTGGTCGCGGTCTCGTCCCAGATACCCGAATCCATCTGCCATTGCGAGGACAGGAGATCCGTGGGCACGCTTTCCTGATCGGACGAATCGATCGTATCGATCACCGGCGCAGACAGGTCCCGCTCTCCCTTGGGTCCGGTCGGACGCGCGCCTTCCGCCTCGTTGCGGGCCAGGGTCGGGTCGTCCATGGCGCCCGAATCGAAGATGGAATCCAGGTCGTCCACCACCTCGACACGCCGGTCGTCCAGGGACAGAACCATTTCCGACTCGATCTGGACCGAGTCCTGCCGCTGTTTTTCCGAGGTGAAGCCGCCCTCGTCGGAAACGGCCACGGTCGGCGCAGCTCCGAAGGAATCATGATCTGAGTCCAACCCGAAACCGGCTCTCGGCTCGTCCGCAAGATCCTCCAGCAGCTCGTCACTGATCTTGAGCGGGGCGCCATCCTCGAGATCGAGATCGAACTCGACCTCCTCTTCGTCGAGCCTCGGTCCGCCCGCCAAGTCGGAGGACGCCTTCTGCAGGTCGCTGATATCGAGCGAAAAGGAATCGTCGGCGTCGAACTCCATGGAGTCTACCGAACCGCTTGCGCTGGACGCAGCGGCAGCCCCCCTCGGAGAGTCCCGCCTGGTCTCGTCCTCGGCGTCGCCGCTCTTCTCCAGCAGACGCTCCTTCAATTCCTGAAGTCGCCGCCACATGGCCGGGTCGGCACGATCGGCCCCGCTCGACTCGATCTCTGCGAGCATCCCGTTGAGCGCGTCCATATCCTTGGCGCCGGCATAGACCTCGGCCAGCTTGTACTTGATATCGATGCGTTCCGGGGTGCGCTTGAGCTCGGCGCGCAGGAGATCCTGTGCCTCGCTGTGCCTGCCGTAGGCGATATAGATGTCCGCCTCGGACAGAATATCGGCCTCGTCGGTCTCGGCGTCGAAATTGCTCAGAGACGACATGAGCGGCAAGCCGGTCTCCTCGACCTTATCTTCGGTTCTGTTCGACGAGGTCTGGACTGCGGGGGCCGACGTTTCCTGTCTCTTCTCCAGATCGACCGCGGGGGAAGCGGTCGTCGATACATCCTTCTCGGATACATCCATGGACCGTGGTTCGGTGGTCTCGTCGAGCGGCCCGAACAGCAGATCCTTGTCGTGCTCGACCTCATCCGCGTCTTCCGATGCCTCCTCGCGCCGCTTGCGTCTCAGACTGATCCAGGAGAAGAGCAGTATTCCGATTGCCGTCACGCTGGCCAGACCCGCGAGCGGGAGCAGCAACGAATCCCAGGTGGACGGAGGCGGCTCCTCGACGGGCGGAGCGGATGGTGGAACCTGTGCCGGTTTGGGCGGCTCCGCAACCGGCGGTTCCACAGCCGGTTCGGTTTCCGGCGGCTCTTCGGGGACTGGAACGGGCAAGGGCAGCGGAACCAGGCCCGACGAGTCCTCTGCCGTAACGTCCGAAACCTCTTCGAGCGTTGCAGCGGCATCCGGTGGCGGCAGCATGGTCTCTGCCTCGGGAGAGACATCGCCCTCGGACGTCCGAGCCAGCTCGCCCGGAGGAGACTCCAGGCTCTCGGCAGCGGTCTGCCGGCCGGCGTCTTCGTCGGGAAGCGGAGGCTCCTGGGTCTCAGGGGGCTGCTCCAGGGTATCGAGCAAGGGCGGAGCCTGATCGCCGAGCACTCCAGGCGCGGCCATCTGGCTCTGGATTCGGGCCAACTCGGCATTGCGTAGCTGCAGGATATCCTGAATTCCGGACAGCTGCGTCTCGAGTTCCCTGATCCGATCCCTCAGCTCGAGCGTCTCCTGACGCGTGCTCTCGCTGGTCTCGAGCGCGCGCAGCACATCCTGTTCGACGGCCGGCGCGGGAACGGCCGACCGCGTCGTGGACGGAATGGCACCGTTAGCGGTCGAAGCATCGACAGCGGCGGTACGCTGCGCCGAACCGGCGATCCGAAGACGCGCATCCAGAGCGCCTGGCGGAATATCCGTGATCGGAGAGCGGCGCACCGCCCTGCCACGCAGGGCATCGGCATATTCCCGCTCGGCCTGGGTCGCATCGAGCGCGAAAAGCTCCTCGCCCGTGGGGATGACCAGCGTCCTGCCGACACGCAGACGATCGATATCGCCCCGAATGAAGGCATCCTGATTGTTGCGGTACAGAGCCATGGCCGTCTGGGCCACGGTCGCCCCTGACGGGGCATTTTCGCTGGCGACCCTCCACAAACCCTTTCCGGGTCTGATGGGACCGACATAGACGGGAAAGCCATCGCCAGGTGCCGGGATATAGCGGGAGGAGGAAGCGGTCGAGCGTGATCGAGCCTCGGCGGGGCGGCCGGCACGCGCCGAATTGGCACGCGCGTTCGCGATCGCTGGCGCGCCGCGATCGGCCAGAACCGGCGGATCCAGCAGGACCGTATATTCCTTGAGCAGCTTGCCGGACGACCAGACGACCTCGACCAGGAAATCCATGTAGGGCTCGCGAATGGGCTCGCGACTGGATACCCGCAGCACGACCCGGCCATCCGGGGTCACCTCGGGGACGAAGGTCAGCTTGGTGAGATAGTAATAACGCTCGATCCCCGCCTTTTCGAAGGCCGCCGTCGAAGCCAGGGACGCCTTGATGGCGTCCAGCTCATCCGGCTTGGCATCCTCGAGGCCGATTTCGCCGAGGAAAGGCTGATTGAGGACCGATTGGGTATTCAATCCCCCGAGCCCGAGGGCGGAGGCATCGGTGCCGGCCAGAACCATGGTCATGGTCGACGCTAGAATGAGCTTGCGAGACATCCTCCTCCCTCGTGCACCAAGCAACGGCGAACGTCCAGTGACAAGACTCGGAAGACGAGCCCGTGACCGGCCTGACTTCCTCGTCGCGGATCGCGTTAGCAGTCGTCCGATTGGAGCCGACAGTCACAATACCGCCCACCTGGATCCTTAGGAGGACCGATACTCGATCCTGTCCAGGCCCCAGAACTGTCAGCCAAGCGGTCTCTCTATCGGATGCAAGAAACCCTGAACACGGGCAGACTATATCTGATTAGCCATCCTGAACCAAGAAGATCCAGGCCGTGATCGAGGGAGCCGGCCTCATGCCTCGGCCAGGATCGCCAGCATCCGCCGCAAGGGCTCCGCCGCGCCCCAAAGCAGCTGGTCGCCCACGGTGAAGGCCGAGAGATAGCGGTCGCCCAGATTCATCTTGCGCAGACGGCCGACCGGAACGCCGAGCGTGCCGGTCACGACGGCCGGCGACAGTTCGCGGATGCTGAGATCGCGGTCGTTGGGGACGAGCTTCACCCAGTCGTTCGCACCGGCGACGATGCGCTCGACCTCGGCGATGGAGACGTCGCGCGCCAGCTTGATGGTCAGCCCCTGGCTGTGGCAGCGCATGGCGCCGATGCGCACGCAGGTACCGTCGATCGGGACGGGCCGCTCGCTCAGACCCAGGATCTTGTTGGTCTCGGCCTGACCCTTCCATTCCTCGCGGCTCTGGCCGTTGTCGAGCTGGGTGTCGATCCAGGGGATGAGGCTGCCGGCGAGCGGGGCGCCGAAATTCGCGGTCGGAAACTCTGAGCCGCGCATCGCCGAGGTCACCCGGCGATCGATCTCCAGAATCGCCGACCCCGGATCCTTCAGCAGAGGTTCCACGGCAGCGTGCAAAACGCCCATCTGGGACAGCAGCTCGCGCATGTTCTTGGCGCCGGCACCGGAGGCGGCCTGATAGGTCATGGCGGTCACCCACTCCACGAGCCCCTCGCGGAAGAGCCCGCCGATGGCCATCAGCATCAGGCTCACGGTGCAGTTGCCGCCGATGAAGTCGCGCCGCCCGGCATCCAACGCCGCATCGATCACGCCCCGGTTCACCGGATCCAGGACGATGGTCGACTCGGGGGCCATGCGCAGCGAGGAGGCGGCATCGATCCAGTAGCCGTCCCAGCCGCTCGCGCGCAGCTTGGGATGCACCGACTTGGTGTAGTCGCCGCCCTGACAGGTGACGATCACGTCCATCTCGCGCAGCGCATCCAGCGCCTTCGCGTCCTCGAGCGGACGGGAGCCGCGCCCGACGTCCGGACCCGGCTGCCCGACCTGCGAGGTGGTGAAGAAGACGGGCTCGTCGATCCAGGTGAAATCATTCTCCGCGCGCATCCGGTCCATGAGGACCGAACCCACCATGCCACGCCAACCGACGAAACCGACCCGCTTCATCACACTACCCCGTCAACTTCGATCTGATTGAATCACTCGCCCGCGAGCGCCGCGACGACCGCGTCGCCCATCTCGACGGTGCCCACCTGACGCATGCCCTCGGACATGATGTCGCCGGTACGCAGCCCCTGATCCAGCACCTTGGAGACAGCCGCCTCGATCCGGTCGGCCGCACCGGCCGCATCCAGCGAGTAGCGAAGCATCATGGCGACCGACAGGATGGTGGCCAGCGGATTGGCGACGCCGCGCCCGGCGATGTCCGGAGCCGAACCGTGGATGGGCTCGTACATGCCCTGCCCCTCGGCGTTGAGGGACGCCGACGGCAGCATGCCGATGGAGCCGGTCAGCATGGCGGCGCAGTCCGAGAGGATGTCGCCGAACATATTGGTGGTGACCATGACGTCGAACTGCTTGGGCGCGCGCACCAGCTGCATGGACGCATTGTCGACGTACAGGTGACTGAGCTCGATCTCGGGATAGTCGGCCGCGGTCTTGATGGCGACCTCGCGCCACATCTCGGTGGATTCGAGCACGTTCGCCTTGTCGACCGAGCAGACCTTCTTGCCGCGCTTCATGGCGATGTCGTAGGCGACGCGACAGATGCGCTCGACCTCGGACTCGGTGTAGACCAGGGTGTTGAATCCCCGACGCTCGCCGGAGGGCAGGGTCTCGATGCCGCGCGGCTGACCGAAATAGATGCCGCCGGTCAGCTCGCGGACGATCATGATGTCCAGACCCGAGACGATCTCGGGCTTGAGGGTCGAGGCACCGGCGAGCTGCGGATAGAGGATCGCCGGGCGCAGGTTGGCGAACAGACCCAGACCGGCGCGCATGCCGAGCAGCCCCTTCTCGGGACGCTTGGAGATGTGCAGCGGCTCCCACTTGGGACCGCCGACGGCGCCGAGCAGCACGGCGTCGGACGCCTTGGCCGCGGCCAGGGTCTCCTCGGGCAGCGGATCGCCGACCGCGTCGTAGGCCGCGCCGCCGATCAGCCCCTCTTCGAGGCTGATGTCGATGCTGCCGTCGGCCTGCAGGGCCTGAAGCACCTTGAGTGCCTCGGCGACGATCTCCGGGCCGATACCGTCACCGGCGACGACCAGAATCTTCTTGCTCAAATCTCGATCTCCACAATCATTTCAGTGTCACGCCCGCGTCCGATGGAATCGGCTCGCGGACATCCGGTCGCGTCTCGTCGGCGGAGGAAGGCTGCGAATCCGTCTCGGTCGGCTCGATCTCGGACCGATCGCGCTCGACCTGCTTCCCAGCCACCTCCCGCCGCTTCACGACCTGAAAAAAGGGTCGACGCGCATCAGGCATGAATGGCGCCCCTTTCTAGATGAACAGCCAGGGCGCCTCTTGACGGCGGCGCTCCTCGTAGGCGCGAATGGTCTCCACCTCCTGCAGGGTCAGGCCGATGTCGTCCAGCCCCTCGATCAGACGGCGCTTGCTGCCCGCGTCCACATCGAAGTCGATGACGCTGCCGTCGTCCAGGGTCAGGGTCTGCGCCGACAGATCGACCGATATGGACAGCGGCGTCTCGCCGCCCGCCTTGGCGAAGAGGGCATCGATCGTCTTGGCGTCGAGCACGATCGGCAGGAGACCGTTCTTGAAGCTGTTGTTGAAGAAGATGTCCGCGAAGCTCGGGGCCAGGATCACCCGGAAGCCGAAATCGGTCAGCGCCCAGGGGGCGTGCTCGCGCGAGGAGCCGCAGCCGAAGTTCTCGCGCGCCAGCAGGATTTGGGCCTGCGCAAAACGCGGATCGTTGAGCACGAACTCGGGGTTGCGCGGACGGCCGCTGCAGTCCATGTCCGGCTCGCCGTGATCCAGATAGCGCCACTCGTCGAACAGGTAGGGACCGAACCCGGTGCGCTTGATGCTCTTGAGGAACTGCTTGGGGATGATGGCATCCGTATCCACGTTGGCGCGGTCCAGGGGCGCGACGACGCCGGTAAAGTTCTTGAACGCTTCCATCACAGCTCCCTCACGTCGACGAAATGCCCGGTCACGGCGGCCGCGGCGGCCATGGCGGGGCTGACCAGATGGGTGCGGCCGCCCTGCCCCTGACGCCCCTCGAAGTTGCGGTTCGAGGTCGAGGCGCAGCGCTCGCCGGGCTCCAGACGGTCGGCATTCATCGCCAGACACATGGAGCAGCCGGGCTCGCGCCATTCGAAACCGGCCTCGGTGAAGATCTTGTCCAGACCCTCGGCCTCGGCCTGCTCCTTCACCAGACCCGACCCGGGAACCACCATCGCCAGCTTGATACCCTCGGCGACCTTGCGGCCCTTGGCGATCTCGGCGGCGGCACGCAGATCCTCGATCCGCGAGTTGGTGCAGGAACCGATGAAGACCTTGTCGGGACGGATCTCGGTAAGCGGGGTGCCGGCGGTCAGACCCATGTAGTCCAGGGCGCGGCGGATGCCGCTGGCCTTGACCTCGTCTCCGGCGTCCTCCGGGCTCGGCACCTTGCCGTCGACCGGCAGCACCATCTCGGGCGAGGTGCCCCAGGTGATCTGCGGCTGGACCTCGGCAGCATCCAGATGGATGACGGTGTCGAACTGGGCGCCCGCGTCGCTGACCAGGGTGCGCCAGTGGGCGGCGGCACGCTCGAACAGTTCGCCGGCCGGGGCCAGCGGACGGCCGCGCATGTAGTCGACGGTCTTCTCGTCGACCCCGATCAGACCGGCACGCGCACCCGCCTCGATCGCCATGTTGCAGACCGTCATCCGGCCTTCCATGCTGAGATCGCGGATCGCCTCGCCACCGAATTCGATGACGTAGCCGGTACCGCCGGCGGTGCCGATCTTGCCGATGATGGCCAGCACGATATCCTTAGCCGTAACGCCCGCGCCCAGCTTGCCGTCGACGCTGATCAGCATCGACTTGGACTTGCGCTGGATCAGGGTCTGGGTGGCCAGGGCATGCTCGACCTCGGAGGTGCCGATGCCGAAGGCCAGCGCGCCGAAGGCGCCATGGGTGGCGGTATGGGAATCGCCGCAGACCACGGTGCTGCCGGGCAGGGTGAAGCCCTGCTCGGGACCGATGACGTGCACCACGCCCTGGCGCTTGTCGCCCATGTTGAGCTCGGTGATGCCGAAGGTCAGACAGTTGGTGCCCAGCGCCTCGACCTGGACGCGCGCGACCGGATCGGCGATGCCGGCGGTACGGTCGGTCGTGGGGACGTTGTGATCCGGAACCGCCAGGTTGGCGGAGGTGCGCCAAGGCTTGCGGCCGGCCAGGCGCAGCCCCTCGAAGGCCTGCGGCGAGGTCACCTCGTGGATCAGCTGACGATCGATGTAGAGCAGCGCCGTGCCATTGTCGTCGACACGGACGACATGCTCGTCCCAGAGTTTGTCGTAGAGGGTCTTGGCGACCATGGCCTTACCTCAGTGCAAAAAAGAGAATCGAACAGAATATTCCGCACGACCGAGAAATTCAATTCTCGACGCGAACCCAGCCTACGAACGGAGCCCAATCGCATGCCGCCGATCGGAGGGCGGCACACCGACATCAGCGGCCGAGCCGCTCCATCCCGCCCATGTAGGGACGCAGCGCCTCGGGGATGAGGACGCTGCCGTCGGCCTGCTGGTAGTTCTCCAGCACGGCGACCAGGGTGCGGCCGATCGCCAGACCCGAGCCGTTGAGGGTATGGGCCAGCTCCGGCTTGCCGGTCTCGGGATTGCGCCAGCGCGCCTGCAGACGCCGCGCCTGGAAGTCGCCGTAGTTGCTGCAGGAGGAGATCTCGCGATAGGCCTGCTGCCCCGGGAGCCAGACCTCCAGGTCGTAGGTCTTGCGCGATCCGAAGCCGAGATCGCCGGTGCAGAGCGTCACGACCCGGTAGGCCAGACCCAGTTTCTGCAGGATCTTTTCGGCATGGCCGGTGAGGGCCTCCAGGGCCTGCATCGACTCCTCGGGGCGCACCACCTGGACCAGCTCCACCTTCTCGAACTGGTGCTGGCGGATCATGCCGCGGGTGTCCTTGCCGTAGGATCCGGCCTCGCTGCGGAAGCAGGGCGTATGGGCGACGAACCTGCGCGGCATGTCGCCGGCCTCGAGGATGCAGTCGCGGACCAGGTTGGTCACCGGCACCTCGGCGGTCGGGATCAGATAGAGATCGCGCTCGCCGGGCACCTTGAAGAGATCGGCCTCGAACTTGGGCAGCTGACCCGTGCCCTGGAGGCTGTCCGCGTTCACCAGATAGGGGACATAGGTCTCGGTATAGCCGTGCTCGCCGGTATGGGTGTCGAGCATGAACTGGATCAGGGCGCGGTGCAGACGCGCCATGGGGCCGGAGAGCACCACGAAGCGCGACCCGGTCACCTTGGCCGCCAGGTCGAAGTCCATCCAGCCGTTGACGGCACCGATGTCGACATGGTCGCGCGGCTCGAAATCGAACGCGGGCGGTTCGCCCCAGCGGCGTTCCTCGCGGTTGGCCGACTCGTCGCGCCCGTCGGGGACGCTGGCGTCGGGCAGGTTGGGCAGCCCCAGGCTGATGGCGCCCACCTCCTGCTGGATCTCGGCGAGACGGGCGTCGGCGGCCTTGAGCCGGTCGCCCAGATCCGAGACCTCGGCCAGCAGCGGCTGGATGTCCTCGCCCGCCGCCTTGGCCTTGCCGATCGACTTGGAGCGGGTGTTGCGCTGATTCTGCAGCTCCTGAACCTGGATCTGCAGTTCCTTGCGCTCGGATTCGAGCGCCTCGAAGCGGGCCTTGTCCAGCGCGAAACCACGCCGGGCCAGTTGTTCCGCAACCATATCGAGATCGGCGCGCAGCAAACGTGGGTCTAACATACTGATTCCTTGAGAAGCTGAAAGGTTTCGCGGCCCGGATCGCCGCCCGAGGTCAGGGTCCTCTCGGGATCCGAGCCGAAACAGGGTGCTGGTTGACTCTGTGCCGACAGCGCTCGACATGGGCGGTCGATAGCGCCATCGGCGAATGCATCACTGGGGCTTGCGCAAGGCCACCGAGAAATCGCCCGACAGATAACCTTCGAGGATCTCCGTCTCGGCCTCCATATCGCGCCCCAGACGCCGGATCTCGCGCGGCAGAAAGAGATTGTAGATGGTCGAGGTGTTCCATCCCTTGAGCAGATTGAACAGGAAACCCCGCCCGCTCGCCTCGAAGCACTTGCGGATGAAGACCCGGGTCTCATCGCGAGTGAGCGTGTTCATGGCGCCGCTGCAGAGATAGTAGTCGGCCCGCGGCAACTCCTCCCCGAGGATATCGCAGACCCGAATCTCGCAGCCGGTGCGCGCACGGGCGGTCTCGACCATGGGTGCCATGACGTCGAGCCCCAGGTATGCCTTGGGCCGCTCGCCCTGACGCCGCAGATAGCAGTAGAGATCGCCGAATCCGCAGCCGGCATCCACCAGCGTCAGGCCGGAGATGTCCTCCGGCAGGAACGAGCGCAGGGCCCGGAAGCGGACCTCCTGGGTCTCGACCGAATTCCAATGCACACCCTCGGCGGTCTCGCCATGGGCGATCAGCGAACTGCGGTAGAAGGCATCATTGTCGACTCGGGGCATGGATCATCCTCGCACTCTATCCTATCGCGCCGATGGAGACGTATCCGCGCCAGCTGGACAATCCGGGCGCAGCGCACAGGCCGAACAGAGTGGACGACGGCTCCGGCAGGCATCCTTGGCATGCCGCACGACGAGCGCATGGTACTCCTTGAGCAGCGGCACGTCAGGACCGAGCGCCCTCTCGAAGGCGGCGCGGATCGGCTCGTACCCCTCGTTGCCGGAGAGCCGTCCCAGCCGGGCGAAGAGACGCCTGGTATAGGCGTCGACCACGAAGACCGGGCGCTCGAAGGCGTAGAGCAGCATGTCGTCGGCGGTCTCGGGCCCGATGCCTTTGACCGCCAGGAGACGCGCGCGGAGATCCTCCGCGCCCAACCGGCTCAGCACCTCCATGCCGCCCGAGCGGAGATAGAAGTCGCAGAAGTCCCGCAGCCGGCGCGCCTTGAGGTTGAAATAGCCGGCCGGACGCAGCGCATCGGCCAAATCGTCCGGATCCAGGGCCAGGATCGACTCGGCGTTCAGATCGATGCGTTCGGCCAGACGCCCCAAGGCACGCTCGACATTGGTCCAGGCGGTGTTCTGGGTGAGGATCGCACCGACCATCACCTCGAACGGCGTCTCGGCCGGCCACCAGTCCTGCGAACCATAATCCGCGATCAGCGCATCATGGACACCCAGCACCAGGGCCGGATCGAGCCCCAGAGGGGCGTCCTTCATGCGTCCCGCTCGCTGCCCTTCGGCCAAGATCCCGACCTCGCCGCCCTATTCCCAGGCCCCGCGCGAGACCACCACGATGCCGTCCTCGGACAATGTGAAGCGTTCGCGGTCCAATCTCGCGTCGAAACCGATCTGCTCGCGCGGAGGGATGACGACATCCTTCTCGACGATGCAGCGATTCAGATGGGCGCCCTCGCCCACCCGCACCCCGTCGAAGAGAATGGACGCCTCGACGATCGCGCCGTCCCCGACCTGCACGCGCGGGTAGAGGATGGAGTGATTCACCCCGCCCCCGCTGATCACGGTCCCGGCCGCCAGCATCGAATTGACGAAGACGCCCTCGTTGCCGGTAACGGCCCCGGGGACCGTTCGCGCTGGGGGATACTGCCCCTGATAGGTGAGGATGTTCCAATCGGCCTGATAGAGATCGAGCGGCGGCTCGGCGCGCAGCAGCTGCATGTTCGCCTGGTAATAGGCATCGAGCGTGCTCAGATCGCACCAGTAGCCGTCGGGAGTGACCCGGCCCCGAGCCTGGCCGAAGCGATAGCCGAAGACCGACTGCTCGGCGGCCAGGGGCGCGACGATGTCGAGCGCCAGATCCCGGTCCGGAATCGAGCCGCATTCGATGCGGTCGAGCTCGGCCATCAGGAACGCCTTGTCGAAGAGATAGACGCCCATCGCCTCGAAATGCTCCTCATCCTCGGCGGCCGACTCGACATCTCGCTCCCGCTTCTCCTCTCTCGGCGGCAGGATGCCTGCGACCCGATCCCGCTCGTCCAGCGTCACGCCCACCTGAGTCGAGGATCCCAGACCACGCACGGCGCGGACCGCCATGGTCACCCGCGCGCCCGTCTCGTCGTGCGCCCGCACCAGCTCGGCATAATCCATCCGATACACGGATCCTCCGTCCACCACCAGCACGCGACGCGCCCGGTTGCGCTCGATCAGATAGCGATTCTGACGAATGGCGTCGAAGGGACCCGCATACCATTCCTGGGTCTGGCGCATCTGGGGCGGAACCGGGGTGATGAACTCGCCCAGTTCCGGATTGAAGATCGACCAGCCGTCGCGCAGATGCTTGTGCAGCGAGTGGCTCTTGTACTGGGTCAGCACCAGAACCTGACGCAGACCGGAATGCAGACAGTTGGCCAGGGTGAAGTCGATGACCCGATACTTGCCGCCGAAGGGCACCGCCGCCTTGGTGCGGTGCCGGGTCAGCGGCTCGGGTCCGGCGCCGCGATCGATGGCGAGAACGAGGATCAGGGTATCTTCGGACATGGCGGCTCGCAGAATGAAGGCGGAAAATTGAGCGGGTCGAGAGAGTCTAGCGGTCGGACGCACCGGAAGACCAGCGCCCCGAGCGCGCGTCACGCATGGCCGTTGATGATGCGCTTCATGTCGCGCACGGCCCGGTCGAGCCCGGAGAAAACGGCCCTGGCGATGATGGAATGGCCGATATTGAGCTCGCGCACCCCGGAAATGGCGGCGATCGCCTTGACGTTGTGATAGTCGAGACCGTGACCGGCATTGACCTGCAGCCCCAGGGACAGCCCCAGATCGACGGCCCGGCGGATCCGCTCCAGCTCGCTCGCACGCCCCGCCGGGGTTTCGGCGTCGGCATAGCGCCCGGTATGGATCTCGATCACGGGCGCACCCACGGCGCGCGCCGCCTCGATCTGGGCCGGATCGGCATCGATGAAGAGCGAGACCCTCACGCCCGCCTCGGCGAGCCGGCCGCAGAACTCGGCCAGATAGGACCGGTTTCCGGCCACGTCCAGACCGCCCTCGGTCGTCAGTTCCTGGCGCCGCTCGGGGACCAGACAGCAGTCAGACGGACGCAGACGGCAGGCGATCGCGCCCATCTCGGCCGTGGCCGCCATCTCGAGATTCATGCGGGTCTGCAGGATCCCGCGCAGCATCTCGACGTCCCGGTCCTGGATATGCCTGCGGTCCTCGCGCAGATGGAGCGTAATGCCGTCCGCGCCGGCCTGCTCGGCCACCAGAGCCGCCTGAATGGGCTCGGGATAGCGCGTTCCGCGCGCCTGACGCAAGGTCGCCACATGGTCGATATTGACGCCGAGCAGCACCTCGCTCGATTCTGCGGCATGGGAGATGGAATCGGACGGCATGAGTTCTGAGTCCTCCTGATGGGTTGATCGGGCAATGGCATTCGCGACCGGCAACGGCTCAGCCGCTCCTGGAGCCATGCAATTGGCGATAGAGCTCGCGGCTCCTGAGCGGACGCTCGCCGAGATGATGCGCCAGAATACGGCGCAGCAAAGTGCGCGACTCGCGCCGCTGCCCATCTACGAGCGAATCGCCGGAGGCCAATGCGAGTAGGGTCCCGCCCGAGACCAGCGGAACCTCGGGAACGAAGTCGACCCGGCGCACGCCCTCGTCCTGCTCTACCAGATACCAGGAATCCGCGCTCACCGGGTGACCGCCGATCTCGCGGTCCAACGTCAAGCCATAGCCGAGCTCGCCGAGCAGATCGAGCTCGAAGCGGCGCAATCCGCTCTCCAGGTCGAAGCCTTCGGCCAGTCTGACGAGCGTATCCCGGTAAATCCCGAAAAGCCTGTCGTGAGGGTCGTCCCGACCGAGCAGCCGCATCAGCAATTCGTTGAGGTAGAAGCCGCCGAAGAGAACCTCGCCCGAGAGCCCCAATGGCGGACCCTCGCCCTCGACCCGGGTCAGCGTTCGCACCTCGCCACGGCCGCTCACACCCAGCCACAGCGGTTGAAAGGGCTGCAGCAATGCGCTCGCGGGATTGCGGGGACGCCGCGCGCCCTTGGCGATCGCGGGAAGTCGTCCGCGACCTTCGACGAACAGCTCGACCAGCAGGCTCGTGTTGGAGTAATCGCGCCGATGCAGCACGAACCCCGGACTGAGCTCGGCCCCATGCCGCGACGGTTGCCAGATGCTCATGGCGTCCGGAGGCGCACGCGGATCTCGGGAGGATCAGCGCTCGTCGCTGTAGCCGAGGCTCGCGATGGCGGCCTCGTCGCTCGACCAGCTCTTCTTGACCTTGACCCAGACCTCGAGATGGACGGGGCAGTCGAAGAGCTTCTGCATCTCCTGGCGCGCCTGGCTGGCCACCGCCTTCAGCGCCTCGCCCTGCTTGCCGATGATGATCCCCTTCTGACTCGGCCGCTCGACCCAAATGAGGGCGTCGATGCGGTAGCGTCCGTCCTGCTCCTCGAAACGCTCGATTTCGACCGTGGTCCGGTAGGGCAGCTCTTCGCCATAACGCTGCATGAGCTGCTCGCGCACCAGCTCGGCGGCGAAGAAGCGCTCCGAGCGGTCCGTGACCTGATCCTCGGGGAAGACGGGCGCCCCCTCCGGGAGCGCCGCGATCACCGCCTGCTCGAGCGCCTCGACCTGATCGCCACGGCTGGCCGAAACCGGAATCAGGCTCGCAAAGGCGTGACGCTCCGACAGGGTCTGCAGATAGGGCAGCAGCGACGTCTTGTCGGCGACACGGTCCACCTTGTTGACGACGGCAATGACGGGCACCCCGGCCTGCACGACCGCCTCGAGCGCCTCGCGGTCCTCGTCGGTCCAGCGCAAGGCCTCGACCACCAGGAGCGCGAGATCGGTGTCGGCGAGCGAGGCCCGCGCCGATCGGTTCAGATAGCGATTGAGGGCGCTGCCGCCGCGCTGATGGATGCCGGGCGTGTCGACGAACAGGATCTGACCGTCCGCACGCGTCTTGATCCCCAGGATGGAGTGGCGCGTGGTCTGCGCCTTGTGCGAGGTGATGGCCAGCTTCTGACCCAGGATACGGTTCAGAAGGGTCGATTTACCCACGTTGGGCCGCCCGACGATGGCGACATAGCCGCATCGTCCGATGGCGGAATCCGAATCGGCGTCAGACATGTTCGATCCTCTCCAGCATGGCCTGCGCGGCGGCCTGTTCCGCCCGGCGCCGACTGGTCCCCTCGCCCCGGGTACTGACATCGACGTCGTTGAGCAGGCAGCTCACGGTGAAGGTCTGGTCGTGCTGATCGCCACCGATCGAGAGCACCAGATACTCCGGGAGCGGACGCTTGCGCGACTGCAGCCATTCCTGGAGCCGTGTCTTGGGATCCTTGCCGGCATGAGCGGCATCGGTCTGTTCGAGCCGGTTGGCGAACAGATTCAGGACCACGGTCCGGGCCTTCTCGAAACCCGCATCGATATAGACGGCACCGAACACGGCCTCCAGCGCATCGGCCAGGATCGAATCGCGCGCATGGCCGCCGGTCCGCAGCTCGCCCGCGCCCAGACGCAGATAGTCCCCGAGCTTCAGGCCGCGGGCGAGCCTGGCGAGCGAGTCGCGCTTGACCAGCGAGGCCCTCAGCCGGCTCAGGGTACCCTCATCGGCCTGAGGGAAGCGCAGACACAAGGCCTCCGCGATCACGAACCCGATCAGGGCATCGCCCAGGAACTCGAGCCGTTCGTTGTTGACGGGGCCGGCACTGCGATGAGTCAGCGCCTGTTCGAGAAGACCGCCCCGATCGAAAAGATGCCCAAGCAGCTGAGCAAGGCGACGTGGATCTGCGCTCACTGGGCCTGGACTTCCACCTGATCTTTGAAACTGGTCACGGCATCGACGTTGAAGAAGAGATGCACGCGTTCTTCGTATTCGAGGGTCACACCATAGGTATTTCCGTCGAGCTTCCTGATACTGAAATCCTTGCGTGTCGGATTGGACAGCATATTGATGTCCAGACGTTTATCGATCGAGCTCATGATGCCGTGCGCCCCGCCCTCGATTCGCTGGTCGGGACTCGCTACCTCATGCAGAATCGTGCGCGCGGTCCAGAAATGCTGATAGGTCGGCCCGACCTTCAAGAGGATGGTCACGAAGAAGGCGATCACCCCGATGAGGACGACGAAGCCGATCAGCCCCAGACCAGCCTGTCGCGACAGGAACCGAGGGGACGGGGAGTGACGAAAAACACCGATCGATGAGTTCGACATCTGGATATGCTCCGAATTGATTCGATCCCACTGCAATTATTCGATCCCGCTGCCGAGGCGAGACCAGACGATGGGAAAACCGTCGCGCCGCCCGTCCCAGTGCATCCAGATACCGAATGCCTTGCCGACGAGATTCTCCTCCGGCACGAAGCCCCAGCAGCGGCTATCATTGCTGTTGTCGCGGTTGTCGCCCATGACGAAAAAGTGTCCGGGCGGCACGACGACGGGCCCCTGCGCGAGGACCTGACAGCCGAACGGGAGATCGGGCGCGGCAGACCGGGTCAGGATGCTGTGATCGACGCCATCCAGACTCTCCAACGACTGGCGGGCACCGGTCATCTCGCGTCCCGACCCCTCGCCTTCATAGTCGCCGACCGGCATCTGCGCCATCGGCTGACCGTTCACGATCACCTGCTTGTTGCGATAGTAGACGCTGTCTCCAGGCAGCCCGACGACACGCTTGATGTAATCGACCCTGGGATCCAGAGGAAACTTGAAGACCACCACGTCGCCGCGATGCGGCTCGCCGAGGTCGAGGAATTTTACGTTGAGCACGGGCAGTCGCAGCCCGTACGAGAATTTGTTGACCAGGATGAAATCGCCCGTGAGCAGTGTCGGCATCATCGAGTTGGACGGGATGCGGAAGGGCTCGACCAGGAAGGAGCGCAGTATCAGCACCGCGAAGATCACGGGGAAGAAGGAGCGCGCGTATTCGACCAGAACCGGCTCCTTGTAGGACGAGACAGCCGTTCCGGCAGCCTCCCCATCGGATCCGAGCGCCTCGGCCGCCCGACGGCGACGCGGTGCGAAAACGAGGGCATCCACCAGCCAGATTCCGCCGGTCAAAAAGGACGCCAACACCAGGAAAGCCGGAAAATCAAAGGTCATCTTGGACTCTGCAACTCGGTTTTTATCCCTAAAGGGTCAAATGAAGGACTTTTGTATCGCGTGTCCCGCCCGGGTCATGGAGGCGCCCGGCATTCTCGCGCATCCGATCAATTATCTTTGCCCGTCTGCAGCACGGCAAGGAAGGCCTCCTGCGGGATGTCGACCTTGCCGACCTGCTTCATGCGGCGCTTGCCTTCCTTCTGCTTCTCCAGCAGCTTGCGCTTGCGGGTCACGTCGCCGCCGTAGCACTTGGCGGTCACGTTCTTGCGCAGCGCCTTCACCGTGGTGCGGGCGATGATCTTGGAGCCGATCGCGGCCTGGATCGCGACCTCGAACATCTGGCGCGGGATCAGATCCTTCATGCGTTCGGTGATCTCGCGTCCGCGCGTCTGAGACACGGAGCGATGGACGATGCAGGAGAGCGAATCCACCTTGTCGCCATTGATCAGGATATCCAGCTTGACCAGATCGGAGGGCTGGAAGCGCTTGAACTCGTACTCGAAGGAGGCGAAGCCGCGGCTGCAGGACTTGAGCCTGTCGAAGAAATCGAGCACGACCTCGCTCATCGGCAGCTCGTAGGTCACCTGGACCTGGCCACCGACATAGTGGATCTGCTTCTGGATGCCACGCTTCTCGATACAGAGGGTGATGACCGCGCCCAGATAGTCCTGGGGCACCAGGATGTGCGCCTCGATGATCGGCTCGCGAACCTCGCGAATCTTGCCCGATTCGGGCAGATCCGATGGGTTGTCGATCCGGACCACCTCCTCGTCGGTCCGCAGCACCTCGTAGACCACGGTCGGTGCGGTGGTGATGAGATCCAGGTCGTACTCGCGCTCCAGGCGCTCCTGGATGATCTCCATGTGCAGCATGCCGAGGAAGCCGCAGCGGAAGCCGAATCCGAGCGCCTGGGACACCTCGGGCTCGTAATTCAGGGCCGCGTCGTTCAGACGCAGCTTGCCCAATGCCTCGCGCAGATCCTCGTAGTCGTCCGAGACCACGGTATAGAGACCGGCGAAGACGCGTGGCCGTACCTCCTTGAACCCGGGCAGCTTGGGTGCGGGGCGGTCGGCGAGCGTGATGGTGTCGCCGACGGGCGCGCCGTCGATCTCCTTGATCCCGGCGATGAGATAGCCGACCTCGCCCGCCGAGAGACGTTCGCGCTCGGTCTTCTTGGGCGTGAAGACGCCCACGTTGTCGGCCTGAAAAGTGCGCCCGGTCGACATGATGAGGATCTTGTCGCGTCGGCGGATGGTGCCGTTGACCACGCGCACCAGGGAGACCACACCGACGTAGGGATCGAACCAGGAATCGATGATCAGGGCCTGGAGCGGCGCGTCCACGTCGCCCTTGGGTGCGGGCACCTTCTCGACCAGCATCTCCAGCAGGTCGGGGATCCCCTCCCCGGTCTTGGCGCTGACGCGCAAAGCGGCCTCGGCCTCGAGACCGATGATCTCCTCGATCTCCTTGATGACGCGCTCGGGCTCGGCGGAGGGCAGATCGATCTTGTTGAGGACCGGAAGCACCTCCAAGCCCTGATCGATCGCCGTATAACAGTTGGCCACGCTCTGGGCCTCGACCCCCTGAGCGGCGTCGACCACCAGCAGCGCGCCCTCGCAGGCCGCCAGCGAGCGCGACACCTCGTAGGAGAAGTCGACATGTCCCGGGGTGTCGATGAAGTTCAGCTGATAGATCTCTCCGTCGCGCGCCCGATAGTCGAGCGTCACGCTCTGGGCCTTGATGGTGATGCCGCGCTCGCGCTCGAGATCCATCGAATCCAGCACCTGGCTGGACATCTCTCGGTCCGTGAGCGCACCGCTGATCTGGATGAAGCGATCGGCGATCGTCGACTTCCCGTGATCGATGTGGGCAATGATCGAAAAATTGCGGATATGACTGAGGTCGGTCATCGATGTTCAGGGGGCCCAGGGGCAAATGAAAGCGATACGCTCAAGGCTGTCGCGACCGGGAAAGGCCAGGCGGAAGTCATTGACCGAGCTGGACCGGGCGGCTCGAAAGGCCTGTCGTCGAGCCGATGGACGACGTCCGGCACTACTGCGGTCGATGCCTCCCCAAAGGACCATTCGGAACCGTGGACCGATCCCAAAGCGGTGTATCACGAAAGGAATTGCGCGCCGAAGAGCGCGCAATGATAGCAGACCTGAATAAATTCGGCTCGATCGAACATGCTGGGCCGGCGACTCGCGGAACCGCCGGTACGCAGCATCCGTCAGCATTGCCAGTCCATCGGCTCTTCGGGACCCGTCAGCTCTTCGGAACCTTGATCGCGTAGAACATGCGCCCCTCGCCGCGCTGCACCAGCACCGCCACGGACCTGCCGGGCTCGATCGCGTCCAGGATCCGCTTGAAGCCGGCGACATTCTCGACCAGCTGGTTGTCGAGCATGAGGATGACGTCACCAGGCGTCAGGCCCGCGTCGTCGGCCGGACCAGGATCCACGGCCTCGACCAGGATACCGCCCATCGCGATCCCCATCTGCTGACGCTGCTCGGAGGTCAGGTCGCGCACCACCAGCCCAAGTCGGTTGGAAGGCTCTTCCGGGGCACCCGGCGCGGAAGAGGAGACCTGCTCGTCGTCGGGCAGCTCCTCGATCTTCACCCTCAGATCGACCTTCTCGCCACGTCGAAGCACCCGCAGACTGGCCTCGGCATCGACCGGAGTCTCGCCGACCAGGGGCGGCAAGGTGCTGGAGGTCACCACGTCGCGACCGTTGTAGCTCAGGATCACGTCGCCCGCCTGCAGACCGGCCGCCTCGGCGGGACTGCCCGGCAGCACCTGGGCGACCAGCGCCCCGCGCGGCTGAGGCATGCCGAAGGACTCGGCCAGCTCGCGCGTCACGTCCTGAATCAGGACGCCGAGCCAGCCCCGACTCACCCGCCCCTTGGTCTTGAGCTGATTGAACACGTCCATCGCCACGTCGATGGGGATGGCGAAGGACAGCCCCATGAAACCGCCGGTACGGCTGTAGATCTGGCTGTTGACCCCGATCACCTCGCCATCGAGGTTGAACAACGGCCCGCCGGAGTTGCCTGGATTGATGGCGACATCGGTCTGGATGAAGGGCACATAGTTCTCGCTCGGCAGACTCCGCCCCTTGGCGCTGACGATACCGGCCGTCGCCGACGACTCGAAGCCGAACGGCGAACCGATGGCCAGCACCCATTCGCCGACCAGAAGATCCTTGGACGAACCGATCCGCGCGGTGGGCAGACCGTCGCCATCCACCTTGAGCAGGGCGATATCGCTGCGCTTGTCGGTTCCGATCAGCTTGGCGACGAATTCGCGCCGATCGCTGGTGCGCACGATGATCTCGTCGGCGCTTTCGACGACATGCGAATTGGTCAGCACGTAGCCATCGGACGAGACGATGAAGCCCGAGCCCAGTGAGCGGGACTGGATGCTGTCGTCCGGAAGCTCGCCATCCTCGCCGAAGAAATGGCGGAAGAAATCCTGCAGCGGACTGTCGTCGGGAAGCTCCGGCAGCGAGAAGCCGCGCATGCTGGGAGCGGCGCTCAGCGTCTGTTTGGTGCTGATATTGACGACGGCCGGCCCATTCTCGGCCACGAGCGCCGTGAAGTCCGGAAGCTCGCGACTGACGGCCATCCCAGGGGCGAGCGCACAGCACAACAATGCAGTGAAGGCGAGGGAAAGGGCGGGTGAAGGTCGCATGGATGCTCCGTTAGATTGGATCGCGCGCATCGCGAGGATTCACGGGTGGCGCGATAGCGATCGAAAGAGGTTCAAGCCGTTTCAGGACCAACGACTGGCGCTCTGGATGACGCACCGATAAGACACTGTAGCCACGCAGCCAGAGCAATGCCAGTGTCAGGCCCAGCGCACCGCCGACGAGACTGGCGACACCCGGGTATTCGCCGCCCCAGGTCTCCCCCAGCATCGCACCGCCGATCAGCGCGAGCACGGGGACGAGATAGGCCAGGACCGCCGCGCGCAACAGCCCCTGTTCGCTGATCCCGACCAGGACCCGATCCCCGACGTCGGCATCGGGCAGATTCAGCAGCGTGAGCTCGCCTGGGCGCCGCCCGAAGAAGCGCTCGAGCAACGAGGTACCGCAGGCATTGCTGACCGAGCATCGACCGCAGGCGCCGCGGCGCTCGGTACGAACCCGCGCATACCGCCCGATCACGGCGATCACGGTGCCTTCCTGCTCGATCATGGTCCCACCTCAGTCATGCGATCCGCTCATCCGCTGCACCCCGGCGATGGCCTGGCGAACGGTCACCAGAGGCACCTCGCCGACGACCGTCACCTGATGCCCCTGGATCCGGCGACCGACGGCGTGAACGGCACCGATGCTGGCCTCGCCTTCCAGCCCTTCCTGATCGCCCTGCTCGATGTAGATGGAATAGGAGGACAGGCGATCGGTGAAGAGGTAGTGCTCGAGCTCCGAGCCGTCCCGCTGCTTCAGGGAGTGCCCCATCACCAAGGCGAACCCCTCCGGCGGATCCTGGAACCGCCAGCCTCCGGACGAGGTCGCCTCCGGCGCGCTGCGCATCGGGGTAGATTCCTCGCGCGGCGGCACGCCATCCGAGGGCTTCAGATCGAGCGAGGTGAACATGAGCTGCTCGAGCGGCTCGCGATCGGCATCGATGAGGTCCGATTTCAGCGGCAACGCCGTCTCGCGATCGATATGGAACTGATAGCCGTAACGCAGACCGTCGCGCGGAATGATCCCGATCACGTCGGTATCCCGGCCGGCGACCCGCGCGGACCCCAACTCCTCGATCCGATAATGCGCCCCCAAGGCCGAGGGATCGATCCCTCCGGCATTCAGGAAGCCCGCCCCCTGCTCGGGCTCGACCGAGATCGGATGGCCATTGGGCATGACGCACATGACGCGATCATGCTGTCGCGCGGTCGCCTGAATCGGCCCGCTGAGCGAGATGAGGCGCTCCTGGATCTCGCCCTTCTCGACACGATGCACCAGACTCAAGGCATCGAGACGGTTTTCATGAAGATAGACCAGGGTGCCCTCGTAACTCAGCAAGCGCACGGCCTGAGCCATCTTCTCGAGCAAACCGCTCACATCCACAGCGTTCGTTTCATGGTGGGAGCCCATCCCCGGACGCCCATCCCCGGCCAGCGCCAGGCTCAGCAAGCCTAGGCCACAGAGTCCGATACCCAGCCATCGGGCCGCCTGGCGACGCCCCGGCACGCACCGCCTAGCGCGGAACTTCATAACCGACCAGCGTCGCATATGGAAGCATGCCCTTGGCCCCGGTCATCGGCGCCGCCGCTTGATGCGTGACCAGGAAGAGGTCGAGCTTGTTGGCGACGTCGACGCGCTCCTGGTGCCAGCGCTGGTTGGCGGAGGCATCCCGCTCGGCGAACCGCGAGGAGGCGCCGGCGGGCGGCGTATCCTGCAAGGCGTCCTGATAGAACACGGGCCCCATGAGGAAGACCGCGAACGCTACCGAGGCGGCCAGCGCCATGCCGGCCATGCGCTGAACGCGCTGACGCAGGGGCGAGCGCCGACGACGGTGAGCCAGGATGGCGGGCTCCGCCTGCAATGTGCAGCGCACTCGATCGGCGATCCTTCGAGTGTCGACGCCTATGGGCTCGCCACGAATCGCCTGCCCGATCAGATGGTATCGCTCCCAAGACGCGCGCAACTGATCGTCGTACGCGACGGTATCGAGCAATCGCGTGACGCTCGCGGAATCGAGCTCGCCGTCCTGAAGTTCCGAAAGTCGTTGTTTGTGCTCGTCGGTCATCGTTTCACGCCTGAGCTGGATATCTACAGGGATGTGATATCGAGATCCAAGACTCGAATCAGCCATATCGCCATGGCGACGTCCTCCGTCCTCATCGCCTTGCGGGTCGTCGACCGCAACCTCGCTCATGCCTCGAGCAGTGGCCGCAGACGCTTGTCGATCGCCTCCCTGGCACGAAAGATCCTCGATCTGACGGTGCCGATCGGGCATTCCATCGCCGTCGCGATCTCGTCGTAACTCATACCCTCGAATTCGCGCAGCATGATCGCCGTGCGCAGATCGTCCGGAAGATCGTCGAGCGCGCCCTGGATGGTGCGGGCGATCTCGTCGCTTAGCAGATTCCGTTCCGGCGTCGCGGACTCGCGCAGCCGCCCGCCACCATCCATCTGCTCGGCCACCTCGGCCTCGACATCGTCGCCCGGGGGCCGACGGCCGAGCGCCACCAGATGGTTCTTGACCGTGTTGACGGCGATCCGATAGAGCCAGGTGTAGAAGGCGCTCTCGCCACGAAAGCCAGGCAAGGCGCGATAGGCCTTGAGAAAGGCATCCTGGCTCACGTCCATGACCTCGCTCGGATCCCGGATGTAACGCGAAATCAGGTTGGACACCTTCTGCTGATATTTGAGCACCAGCAGATCGAAGGCGCGCTTGTCTCCCGCCTGGGCGCGCCCCACCAGTTCTTGGTCGGTTTGGCGCTCACTCATGCGGCGCACCCCGTCTGGCATCTAGCCATGGGTTCCGTTGGCATGGACAATCCACCGAAAGGGAAGTTCTGAGCCGTATACGCAAGCGGCCAGCTCGGGTCGAATAAGGCACGATCCATTGATCCAGGTCGCAATTCGGGCGCGCTCGGACGGCCAGACGGTAATGAGCCATCGACGCCAGGATCGTCGTCGCATCGCCGCCCCCCGGACCAGCCGAGCGTCCGTCCTCCAGACGAGTGAATCCATGTCTCCAAACTACTATCGCCATGACGTTCTCATCCTCGGCAGCGGTGCCGCGGGGCTGAGTCTCGCGCTGAGACTGCGCGATGACATCTCGGTCGCCGTCGTGTCCAAGCGCGAGCTGACCGAAGGCAGCACCCGCTACGCCCAAGGCGGCATCTCCGCCGTTCTGGACGAAAGGGACTCCATCGAGTCTCACGTGCAGGATACGCTCAAGGCGGGAGCCGGACTCTGCGACCCCGAGGTGGTTCGACGCGTCGTCGAGCGCGGACCGGACAACATCCGCTGGCTGCTCGACCAAGGGGTCGAGTTCACCCGGGACGCGGAATACGTCTCCGCTGGCGGCTATCATCTCACCCGCGAGGGAGGACACAGCCACCGCCGCGTGGTGCACGCGGCGGATGCCACCGGACAGGCGGTGGCGACCACCCTCGAGGACTGCGTCCGATCCAAGGCCAATGTCACACTCTACGAACAACATATCGCGGTCGATCTCATCACTTCCAGACATATCCAGGGCCACGACCAGCATCGTTGCCTGGGGGCCTATATTCTCGATCGCGGAACCGGTCAGGTCGAGACCTTCCTCACGCGCTTCGTGGTACTGGCCACGGGCGGGGCCAACAAGGTCTATCTCTACACCAGCAACCCCGACGTCTCCACCGGCGACGGCATCGCCATGGCCTGGCGGGCCGGCTGCCGGGTGGCGAACATGGAATTCATGCAGTTCCACCCGACCTGCCTCTATCATCCCGAGGCTCGCAACTTCCTGATCTCCGAGGCGCTTCGCGGAGAGGGGGCGAAACTCCTGCTTCCCGACGGCGAGCGCTTCATGCCGCGCTTCGATCCCCGTGCCGAGCTGGCCCCCCGCGATATCGTGGCCCGGGCCATCGACCACGAGATGAAGCGTCTCGGTTCGGAATGTCTCTACCTCGACATCTCGCACCGTCCCGCCGATTTCGTCGTCGAGCACTTCCCCACCATCCACGCACGCTGCCTGGAGTTCGGCATCGACATCACCCGCGATCCCATCCCCATCGTTCCAGCCGCACACTATACCTGCGGCGGCGTCATGGTGGACCACCGGGCCCGCACCGATCTGGCCGGACTCTACGCCAGCGGCGAAACCGCCTACACGGGACTCCATGGCGCCAACCGCATGGCCAGCAACTCGTTACTGGAGTGTCTGGTCTACTCGGAATCGGCCGCACAGGATATCGAGCAACTGATGTCAGGCCACGAGGCTCCATCCGAGGTACCGCACTGGGACGAGAGCCGGGTGACCGAGCCCGACGAAGAGGTGGTGGTGACCCACAACTGGGACGAACTGCGCCGCTTCATGTGGGACTACGTCGGCATCGTGCGCACCAACAAGCGTCTGCGGCGAGCCAAGCGCCGCACCGATCTGCTGGCACAGGAGATCATCGAATATTACAGCAACTTCAGGGTCGGAAACGACCTCATCGAGCTGCGCAACCTGCAGGAGGTCTCCAACCTCATCATCCAGTCGGCCCTGCGCCGACGCGAAAGCCGAGGGCTGCACTATACGCTGGATTTCCCCCTCAAGGACAGGACGCAGCGCGGCCCGACCATCCTGATCCCGGACAGCTACCAGCCGCGAGAAAGCGAATAGCGCCCAGCCCGGATCCCCGGGCCAGGCAGGCCGAACCCAGCCTGCCCGACTCGGATCCCGAGAGAGTCAGAGCACCTTGGTTACCAGCTTGACGGCCATGTCCTGAGGATCGCTCTCGATCCGGAACCCGAGCGACTTGACCAGCGCCAGCATGCGCGTGTTGGCGGTCAGCACCTCGCCCTCCATGAGACGGAATCCGCGCAGACGCGCATTCTGCATCAGCGAGCGCATCAGGCGCGCGCCGATCCCCAGGTTCTTCCAGGTATCCGACACCACGATGGCGAATTCACAGGCCTCGCCGCCGGGACGCGACATATAGCGCGCGACCCCCACCTCGACATCGGCCCCTTCGTGCTCGACCACGCCGATGAGGGCCATCTCGCGGTCGTAGTCGATCTGGGTGAAGCGCACCAGCATCTCGGGCGTCAGTTCCTTGATCGCCTGCATGAAGCGAAAATACTTGGTCTGCTCCGAGAGACTGCGCACGAACAGCTGCTCCATCTCGGCGTCCTCGGGACGGATGGGACGGATCACCAGATCCTTGCCATCGGGCAGCTGCACCCGCTCGATGAGATGGCTCGGGTAGGGATGGATGGCCATGTGGCCATAGGTCGGCTGCTGCGGCGGGCGGTACTCGACCTTGATGCTGGCATCGACCGCGATGACCTCCTTGTCGTTGCCGATCAGGGGGTTGATGTCCATGGCGATGATCTCGGGCAGCTCGCAGACCATCTCGGACACGCGCTGCAGGATCCTCGCCAGGGCGACCCGGTTCATCGGCGGCATGTGCTGGAAGGCGCCCATGAGCCGCGCGATGCGGGTGTGGTCGATCATGGTCTGGATGATGAAGGCGTTCAGCGGGGGCAGACCCAGCGCCAGGTCCTGCAGCACCTCGACCTTGGTGCCGCCAGAACCGAAGCTGATGACCGGGCCGAAGATCTTGTCGCGGAAGACGCCGATCATGAGCTCACGCGCGGCGCGCGTCGACACCATGTGCTCGACGGTGATGCCCTCCATGCGCGCGTCCGGACGCAGACGCTTGGCCCGCTCGAGAATTTCGCTGAAGGTACGCCGCACCGATTGGGCGTCGTCGATGTTGAGCTTGACCCCGTCGACGTCCGACTTGTGCTCCAGATCCGGCGAATTGATCTTCATCACCACCGGGAAGCCGAGCGCCTCGGCCGCCATCAGTGCCTCGTTGGGCGTGCGGGTCAGGATCGCCTGCATGGTCGGGATGCGGAAGGCCGAGAGGATCGCCCGCGCCTCCACCGTCCCTAGCACCTTGCGGCCCTCGGCCATGACCCCCTCGATGATGAGACGCGCGCCCTCCACATCCGGCGGATCCTCGTAGGACAAGGGCGCGGGAGACTGCATCAGCAGCTTCTGGTTGCGCTCGTGGGCGGCGAGGAAGGAAAATGCCTCGGCCGCAGCCTCGGGGTTGTCGAAATTGGGGACGTTGTTCTCCGACAGGAGCGCCTGGGCCTCGGCGACCTGATTGCTGCCCATCCAGCAGGCCAGTACCGGCTTGCGGCTCCCCTTGGCGGCCTCCACCACCTCGCGTGCCGCCGCGACCGGATCGACGAACACCAGGGGCGCCAGGATGCAGAGCACGCCGTCCACCTCGGAGTCGGCGATGCAGGCGTCGAGCGCGAGACGATACCGCTCGGGCGGCGCGTCGCCGATGATGTCGATCGGATTGCCGTGCGACCAGTAGTCCGGGAGCGCCTTCTCCAGCTTCTGGCGCGTCTCGTCGCCGAACTGGGCCAAGGTCAGTCCGAGCTCGACCGCCCGGTCCGCCGCCAGGACGCCGGGCCCTCCACCGTTGGTGATGATGGCGATGCGGTCGCCGCCCAGCCGGCGCCGGGTGCCGAACACCTGGGCCGCGGCGAACAGCTGATCGAGATTGGTCACCTGCACCACGCCGGCGCGGTCGGTCACGGCGCGGAAGACGTCGGCCGATCCCACGAACCCTCCGGTGTGCGACTTGATGGCCCGGGTTCCGGCCGGCTGGCGCCCCGCCTTGACCACGATCACCGGCTTGAGACGCGCCGCCGCGCGCAGACCGCTCATGAAGTGACGCGCGTTGCGGACGCCCTCGACATAGAGCAGGATGCACTGGGTCTGGGTATCCAGGGCGAGATAGTCGAGGACGTCGCCGAAATCCAGATCGGCCGCCGCACCCAGCGAGACGATGGCGGAGAAGCCCACCCGGCGCGGCTCGGACCAGTCGATGATGGCGGTGCAGATGGCACCCGACTGCGACACCAGGGCCACGTTGCCCCGACGCGGCAGATCCTTGCCGACGCTGGCGTTGAGCCCATGCTGCGGGCGCATCACCCCGAGACAGTTCGGCCCGAGCACGCGGATCCGGTTGCGCCGCGCGGCCTCGACCATCTTCTCCTGGATGGCGATGCCGCGCTCGCCGTGCTCGCCGAATCCGGCCGAATGCACGACCGCCGCCTTGACCCCGTAGCTTCCGCACTGATCAAGGATCCCGGGGACCGATTTCGCGGGGGTCGCAATCACCGCCAAGTCGACCTGCTTGTCCAGGGCGCTCAGGGACGGATAGCAGGGCCGGCCGTCCACCTGATCGTACTTGGGGTTGATGGCATAGCAGGCCCCCTTGAAGCCGCCCGCGAAGAGGTTGCGGAAGACCATGCCACCGATCGAACCCTCGTTCTCACTCGCGCCGAAGACGGCCACGGCACTGGGCGTAAAGAGCTGGTCAATATCAGTCAAGCGCATGGGTCTGCCCTCTGAGGCATAAAGGGGTTAATCTGTCACGATGCCGCCGCAGAACGGCAACGAAATCCAATCCAAAGAAGACTAGATCACCAACAGCCGACCGGGACATCGGGCCACGCATCCAGTGCCGCGTCCCGAGGAGCAGCCATGAATCTCGCCTTTATCTCGCACCAGCAGTGCATGGAGCACCGCATGGGCGCCCATCATCCCGAATGCCCGGAACGGCTCCATGCGATTCAGGACCGCTTGATCGCCTCCGGCATGGAGATGCTGGTGACCCATTATGACGCCCCGGCGGCGAGCGTCGAGCACTTGAGCCTCGTCCATGATCGCGACTACATCCAGAGCATCTTCGACGCCTCGCCCAAGGCCGCGGACGTGCTGACCTGGATCGACGGCGACACGGCCATGAACAGCTACTCCCTGGAGGCCGCCCTGCATTCCGCGGGCGCCGCCATCCTGGGGGTCGATCTGGTGATGGGAGACAGGCATCACGCCGCCTTCTGCAACGTGCGTCCGCCGGGACATCATGCCGGACGCGCCAAGGCCGGCGGATTCTGCATCTTCAACAACGTCGCCGTCGGCGCGGCCTACGCCATGGAGCACCATGGCCTGGAACGGATCGCCATCGTCGACTTCGACGTGCATCACGGCGACGGAACCGAGGAGATCTTCGGCGGGGACGAGCGCATCCTCTTCTGCTCCAGCTTTCAGCATCCCTTCTATCCGGGAACCGGCGCCGACAGCAAGGCACCGAACGTGGTCAATCTGCCTCTGCCGCGCCTCACGGATGGAGCCGCCTTCAAGGAGAGCGTCGAGACCGCCTGGCTGCCCCGGATCGATGCCTTCGAACCCCAATTGATCATGATCTCGGCCGGATTCGACGGACACATCGAGGACGACATGGCTCACTTCAACCTGCGCGAGGCGGACTTCGGATGGATCACCCGAGAGATCCACAAGCTGGCCGTGAAACATTGCAATGAGCGGGTCGTCTCCTGCCTGGAAGGTGGATATACGCTGTCCGCGCTCGGCCGCTGCGTCAGCACCCATATCGACGAACTGATCGGGCACGCCTGACACGACCGGACCCGCAAAGACTCGCCCGGTGGAAGCGCCCTCTTGGCCGACACCGGCTCACAGGACCGCCGCGCAGAGACGGACCTCGCATGCTGCAACGCAGCATTAGAATAGACTCGGCACCATCGGGTTGCAACGATCCTGATCGGATCGGCGCCTTCGAGACCGACACGAGACCAGGACATCATGATCTCGATCCTCTGGCTCAGACGCGACCTGCGTTTGGACGACAACCCGGCATTGAGCGCAGCCGTGGCCAATGGAAGCCGCGTTCTGCCGCTCTACATCCACGCCCCCCACGAAGAGGCCACCTGGCAGCCAGGTGGAGCCAGCGACTGGTGGCTGCATCTCAGCCTGAAATCGCTCGACCGATCGCTGCGCGATCTCGGCTCGCGACTCTTCATCGCACGCGGCGACAGCCTCGCGGAACTGCGGCGCGTCATCGCCGCGACCGGCGCGGGCCAGGTCCACTGGAACCGCCTCTACGATCCGGCTAGCCGCGAGCGGGACAGCCTCGTCAAGCAGACGCTGCGGGCAGACGGCATCCGCTGCGCGAGCCACAACGGCGCGCTCCTGTCGGAGCCTTGGGAGATCCGGACCGCCGACGGCAACCCCTACAGGGTCTTCGGCGCCTTCTGGCGCAACGCGGTCGGACGGCTGGCGGATACCCAGCCGACGGACAGGCCGCGAACCTTTCATTGGGCAAGCCCAGGCCCCCACAGCCTCGAGATCGAGGATCTCGGGCTGAAACCCGACATCCCCTGGGACGCCGGTCTCCGGGAGACATGGGACCCGGGCGAGCCATCCGCACTGGCGTCGGCCGCACGCTTCTTGGACGATCGTCTGGACCGCTACGGCGCGGACCGCGACCGTCCGGACCTCATGGGCACGACCCGGCTCTCGCCGCACCTGCATTTCGGCGAGATCGGCCCGCGACGCTTGCTGGCCATGATCCGCGCGAGCGGCGCGGACCCGACGACGGATCCGGCCGAGCCGCTCGTGCGCGAGCTCGGCTGGCGCGAGTTCGCGCACCATCTGCTCTATCACTTTCCGCGAACGCCGACCGAGCCTCTGGATATCCGCTTCGCCGATTTCCCCTGGAAACAGGACGACACCCAGAACCGCCTTCGAGCCTGGCAACAGGGACGAACCGGCATCCCCATGGTCGACGCGGGCATGCGCGAGCTGTGGCATACGGGCTGGATGCACAACCGGGTGCGGATGCTGGTCGCCTCCTTCCTCACCAAGAACCTGCTGCTGCCCTGGCAGGAGGGCGCACGCTGGTTCTGGGACACCCTGGTCGACGCGGACCTGGCCGCCAACACCCTCGGCTGGCAATGGACGGCCGGCTGCGGCGCCGATGCGGCGCCCTATTTCCGGGTCTTCAACCCGGTCCTCCAGGGTCAGCGCTTCGACCCGGACGGCGCCTACGTCAAACGCTGGTGCCCCGAGCTGGCGGGTCTCCCGCTCAAATATCTGCACCAGCCCTGGACCGCGCCCAAGGCGATTCTGACGGCCGCCGGGGTGACGCTCGGCTCGAACTACCCCTACCCATTGGTGGATCTGGCGGCGTCGCGCAAGGAGGCACTCGCCGCCTGGGAGACGATCAAATGATGGCCTGCCGCCCGACCCCGTCGACCAGCCGACGAACGGCGAGACCGGCCAGGGTCAGCCCGAAGAGCGACGGCATGTAGCTCAAGGTGCCATTGACCGCGCGCGGACGACCCCGTCCCGTCTCCTCGGGCGGACGCGGCGGAACCGGCGTCTCGTCGGACCAGACCACGGTCACGCCCCGCCCCACCCCGCGCCGGCGCAGCTGGCTGCGCACCGCCCGCGCCAATGGACAGACCTGGGTCTCCATCAGATCGCCCACCCGCAGCCGGGTCGGATCCATGCGCCCCCCGGCACCCATGCTGCTGAGAATGGGCACATCGAGCCGTACCGAGGTCTCGATCAGGGCCACCTTGCTGGAGAGACTGTCGATGGCATCGACGACCAGGTCGAACCCCCCGCTCAGAAAGGTCTCCATCCCATCCTCTTCGAGAAACTCGGGCACGGCGGTCAGTCGGCAATCCGGGTTGATATCGGCGATGCGCTCGGCCATGACGTCGGTCTTGAGGCGGCCGAGCGTGGATCGGAGCGCGACCAGCTGGCGATTGAGATTGGACGGCGCCACCCGGTCGTGATCGACCAGGGTCAGCGAGCCCACCCCGGCCCGCGCCAATGCCTCGGCGACGAATGAACCGACCCCGCCGATCCCGGCGACCAGGACATGGCTCGCCCGCAGACGCTCGATGCCCCGATCGCCGACCAGGATGCGGGTGCGGTCCGAGAGACCCTCGGACGGATCGCCGAAATCGGCGTTCGTTTCTTCATCCATCATGAGCGATTCAACCTCAGGACACGTCTGGCATTGGCCGTGGTGACGCGCGCGACCTCGTCCGTTCCGAGTTCGCGGAGCGCGGCCAGGGACTCCAGAACCTCTGGCAGATACTCGGGGCTGTTGCGCTCGCCGCGGTGCGAGGCGACCGTCAGATCCGGCGCATCCGTCTCCAGCACCATCCCCTCCAAAGGCAGCTGACGCGCCAGCCGACGGAGCTTGCTGGATCGCTCGAAGGTGAGCATGCCGCCGAATCCGAGCGCGAAGCCCAGATCCAGATACTGTCGCCCCTGCTGCAGACTGCCGCTGAAGGCATGGGCGATCCCGCCCACGACCGGGATCCGCTGCAAGGCTGCCAGCACCCGGTCGTGCGCCTTGCGCACGTGCAGAACGACCGGCAGACCGGCATCGCGGGCAATCCCCAGCTGGGCTTCGAAGAGTGCCAGCTGCCGGTCCGGATCCAGCCCCTCGACGAAGAAGTCCAGACCGATCTCGCCGATAGCGGCCGGGGAACGGTCCGCGACCGCCCGCTCCAGCGCGGCGATGTCGGCATCGCCGTGCGACTCCAGATAGACCGGATGCAGACCGAGCGCGGGATGGAGTCTGGGCGTGCCCTCCTCCCACCGAGCGCAGCAGTCGAGCAGTCCCGGCCAGCCGGCGGCCTGGATCGCCGGCACCAGAATGGCATCGAGACCCAGCGCGCCGCATCGGCGCCGGACCGCATCGCGATCCGGGTCGAAGGCGGCGACGTCCAGATGGCAGTGGGTATCGATCAATTCCGGCATGGCTCGATGCCCGGCCGCCCCATCAGGCCCCGGCGGCGCTGCGCGGATCGCGCACGAAGATCGCCTTGTGCGCCCCGCGCGTCGCCGCGCGCTCCTCCAGGTCGAAGAGCTGGGTCGCCTTCAGCAGACCGCTGAGCTTGGCATAGCCATAGTTGCGCGAGTCGAACTCGGGACTGCGCTTGGCGATGGCCGAGCCCACCATGCCCAGCGCGGCCCAGCCGGTATCGTCGGCGGCGCTGTCCACCGCGCCGCGCAGCAGGGCAACCAGCTTGGCGTCGCACTTGAGCTCCTTGGAGCTCTTGCGGGTCGTGGCATCACTCGCGGCATCCTCGCGCAGCACCTCGGTATAGACGAACTTGTCGCAGGCGGCGACGAAGGGCTCGGGCGTCTTCTGCTCGCCGAACCCATAGACCGTCATCCCGGATTCGCGCAGGCGCTGAGCCAGACGGGTGAAGTCGCTGTCGCTGGAGACGATGCAGAAGCCGTCGAAATTGCGCGAATAGAGCAGGTCCATGGCGTCGATCATCATGGCCCCGTCGGTCGCATTCTTGCCCTTGGTATAGCGGAACTGCTGCATCGGCTGGATCGAATGCTGCAGCAGTGTTTCCTTCCAGCTGCCCAGGTTCGGCAGGGTCCAGTCACCGTAGATGCGCTTGACGTGGGCGGTTCCGTATTTGGCGATCTCGGCCAGCAGCCCCTCGACGATGCTGGCCTGAGCGTTGTCGGCATCGATCAGGACCGCGAGCTTGAGATTGGCTGGGTCGGACATGTGCGGCGACCTCCTTGGGTCTATGATGCAATCCGCATGGCGCACGAGGATGACTCGCTACCACATGAGATCGTCGGGGACCTGGAATTCGGCGTAGGGATCGTTCGGATCCGGTTCCTGCGTCGGCTGGTTGAGCACCAGCACCAGACTGGCGTCGCGCGCGCGCACCCGCTCGGCGACCTCGGCCGGAACCACCTCGTAGAAGGCGTCCTGACGCACCACGGCCAGACGGCCCGAGACCAGCTTGACGTGCTGATCCTTGTTGACGTAGATGCGCTTGAGGGTGGAGCCGTCGCTGAAGTTGAAGGCGAGATCGCCGCCGTCGCGCACCACCCGGTGCGTGTGGATGAGCTGGCGGATCTCGTTCTCCGCGGCGCGCTTGGCCGCCTCCTCCTGGCGCTGACGGTTCAGCTCGCGATCGCGCTCGGCCTTTTCGGCGCGCGCGCGCTGAGCCGCCTGACGCGCCTCGGCATCGGGCCGAGGACCCTTCTTGCCGGTCTGCTTGACCTGTTTGCGCTTCGAGGACCGCGCCTGCTTGAGCTTCTGCTCGTCGACCAGGCCGGCCTTCAGCAGCTGATCTTGAAGTGAATTCCCCACGATGTGGTTCCCCGTTGATTCGAGTCGTACGATCTGGCCGGAGCCTGTGAGCGCAGCGACCCCGATGATGAATGAATGGCTGCAGAATTCTCTGGGCGAGAGGATCCGACAGCCACGCCCAGGACGCAAGCTCGCCGTCCCGAGCGGACGCCTTTGTCCCCGAGCGACCTGGATGAGTACAATCCGCGCGCGGCGGTACGACACGATCGCAACGTCCGCCGTCTCACCTTGACGTCCCGACCCAACGACCATGCCCGAGATACACGGAGTAACCTTCATGACCCGACTCTTTCTATTCGCCGCCCTGTCGCTCTCGCTCGTGCTGCCGGCCCATGCGGGGAGCGGCGCCAGCATTGCCTATGTCGACATGCAGAAGGTGCTGGAAGACAGCAAGCTCGGCCAGCGGCTGCAGGAACAGCTGCGCAAGGAGTTCGAATCCCAGGCCAAGGAGCTGGCCATCGAGGAGCGCGAGATCAACCAGCTCCAGCAGGAACTCGACCGCGACAAGCCGCTGATGAGCAACGACCAGCTGAAGAAGAAGGAGAAGGAGATCCAGGACCGTATCGCCGCCTATCAGAAGAAGGCGATGCCGGTCCAGCAGGAGCTGATGAAGGCGCAGCAGGAGAAGGGACGCGAGATCGTGGCCCCGGCCCGCAAGGCGGTCGACGCGGTCGCGAAGAAGAAGAAGCTCGGCATGGTCGTCGAGCGCGGCATGAGCGGACTCCTGTTCGTCGACGCCGATTTCGACATCACCCAGGCGGTCATCGAACAGCTCGACTCGACGACCAAATAACCCGATGAACGGGGTCCGGTCGCGGCCTTCGGAAACGCTCGGGGACCTTTGTGACCGGACTGTTTCCGCCCCTACTCGATGGGGGTATACTCGATGCGCTTCGAGGCGCTCTGCGGGCTCGCCGGATGGCCCCTGAAGACGTATCGGGGCCGCGCGGCACGCGCATGTTTCACCCCATTTGCATGTCGATCGGGCATCCCGGAGCCTTTGATGCGAGACGCCGAACCAGACCAGGGGTCCGTGCGAGAGAGACCGTCCCACTGTCCTGCCAGATGGTCCGACACGCACCCCTCCCGTGCGGGCGGATCGCAAGGCAGCGCGACATCGGGCCGCCCGGGTCCAGTTGTCCTCGCCCGAGTCGATGTCAACCTCAACCTCTCCCGACCGCGCCTGGCGCGGCGGTCTCCATCACACTAGGAGCGGACCCATGCTTGGTGAATCGCACGACCTGCTTCACGAGTTCCCCGACCTGGAGAACAAAATCGCGACGCTGCGGGAAAGGAACTCGGAGTTCTCGTCGCTCATGGACCGGTATGACGACCTGGACGCCCGTGTCCGCAGTATCGAGGAGCTCGGCTCCCCCGTCGCCGACGAGACCATCGAGGACCTGAAGAAGGAGCGTCTCCAACTCAAGGATGCACTCTACAGCATGCTGAGGGCCTGAATACCCCGCAGCCGTTCGGTTCCCACCGACGCTCGCCCCAAGCAGCTGCCTCCCCAGCATCCGGTGAACCGCAGCGCGGTCACCGGGTCGCTCTCGGCCTGCAGACATCGGCGACGGCCGGTCGCCGTCGCGCCCACAGCCAACCCGCAGCACCAGGACCGCGCAAGCCAGTGGAATTCAGCATCCTCCCAGTCACCCCCTTCCAGCAGAACGCCACGCTCATGTGGTGCGAGCGAACGCGCCGCGCCGCCATCATCGATCCAGGCGGCGAGGCGGATCGCATCCTCGAGCGTGTCCGCGCCCTGGACCTGCAGCCAGAGCAGATTCTGCTGACCCACGGCCATCTCGACCACATCGGCGCGGCGGGCGAGATCGCACAGCGAACCGGACTGCCCATCATCGGCCCGCATGCCGAGGACGCATTCCTCTTCAAGGCGCTTCCCGGCCAATGCGAGATGTTCGGCTTCCCCCCGATCGCACCCTTCACGCCCACCCGTTGGCTCGAAGACGGCGAGATCCTGGAGATCGGCGAACAGCGGCTCGAAGCCATCCATTGCCCCGGGCACACCCCGGGCCACATGGTGTTCGTCGATCGCGACGCCCGTCTCGCCCAGGTCGGCGACGTGCTGTTCCGCGGCTCGATCGGCCGCACCGACTTCCCGCGCGGCAACCATCGCCAGCTGATCGAGTCGATCCAGCAAAGGCTGTTCGCGCTCGGCGACGACATCCGCTTCATTCCCGGGCACGGCCCCATGTCCAGTCTCGGAGAGGAGCGTCACAGCAACCCCTTCGTCAGGGGCTAGAGCATAGAACCCGGCCGCCGGAGAGACTCGGATCCCGAGAACAGCGGCGACCTCGTGCGGATCGGCCCCGACGCGGGCTCGGCTAGAATGCCGCACCGACACCCATGATTGGCGGAGCTGACATGCTATTCCAGCGATTCCTCAACAAACGCAAACAGGCCGCCGCGGCGACCCAGCAGGTTGTCGCATCCCAGAATCAGCAGGCCCTGGACGAGAAGGCGCTGAGTCATGCCGACCCCGCGGCCCGATGCGATGCGATCCGTCAGGTCGCCACTCCCTCGGTGCTGACCCGAATTCTCGACGGCGAGACCGACCCCATGATCCGCGGGGCCTCACTCGAGCGGCTCGGCCAGCTGCTCTGCGAGGACGGTCAGCCGCCATCATCGAGCGAAGAACTGCTGGACGCCTTCTCCCGCATCGACCAGGCCGAGCTGATCGACCAGATCGCCCGACAGGGCGTCTCCTCCCAGGTGCGGAGAGCCGCCATCGAACGCACCGCCTCTCAATCGACCCTCGCAACCTGCGCGGTCCAGGACAGCCTGGCCGCCAACCGCGCGCGCGCGGCCGAACGGATCGAGGACCGGCCTGCCCTGGAACAGGTGGTGCGCGAGATCGGCAAGCGGGACAAGAACGTCCTGCGCGCGGCGCGCGACAAACTCCGGCTGATCGCCGCGCGCGAGGAGCGCCCCAAACTCGTCCGCGCCCAATGCGAGGAGATCTGCGCCAAGGCCGAGCGCCTCGGCAAGCTGGGCAACTGGACCCAGGACCGCGCCCTGCTCGAGCACCTGGAGCGTCAATGGAGCGGCATTCAGGACCCGATCGAGCCTGAGTGGCAATCCCGATTCGCGGTCGAGCGCGAGCGCTTCCTCGACTCCTACGAGGCCTATCGTCACGACAATGCGGCCCAGATCGCGGCACAAGAGGCGCTGGAGTCGGTGCGCGCCGAGCGCGAGGCGCTCATCCAGGAACTCGAGATCGCCGATACCCTGACCGACGCGTCCGAACTGACGGCGCTCGGCGAGCGTATCGAGACCGCCTGGAAGGCGCTTGCTCCCGCCTCCGGAACCAGGGATAGCGATCTGGAGAGACGCTACCGCGAGCGCTGCAAATCATTGGAGGCCCGGCGCAAGACGCTCACGGACCGGCGGCAGGCACACGAACGCCTTGGCCGGCTCACCGCCAAGGCCGAACGCCTGCTCGGCGAGTCGAAGCCGCTGGACCACAAACAGGTCCAGACACTGCTCGATCAAGGACGCGCACTTGCCGCGAATGCCATCGGGGACGAGACGAACGAGTCCTTCAGCGCCTTGGCGGAGCGGCTCGAATCGCGCCTCAGACATCAGCGCAAGACCGCCGAGCAGCGGCTGAGACAGCTGCCCGAACGTCTGGAGGAGCTGGAGCGGCATCTCGCCGACGGCGAACTCAGAAAGGCGGATCCGCTCTATCAAAGCCTGCAGGCCGGACTCGATCTCATCCAGAGCAGCGGACTCCAGACCGCGGCCCTATCCGACTTCAACCATCGCCTTCGGGCATTCGCCCCCAGGCTGAGAGAACTGCAGAACTGGCGCCGCTGGGGGGCCGACCAGCACCGAGAGGGCCTCTGCGCCGACATGGAGGCTCTCATCGACAAGGAGCTACCGCTGGCCGCGCTCGCCGAGCAGCTGCATAGCCTGCAGATGGACTGGAAGGGGCTCGACAAGACGGGCTCGCCCGCGAACCAGAGCTTGTGGGAACGGTTCCATCAGGCATCCGAGCAGGTCTACGTCCGCTGCAAGCCCTTCATGGAATCGCAGGCCACGGAGCGCGAGTCCAACCGGATCGCCCGCGAGCGGGTCTGTCAGCAGCTCGAGGAGTTCCTCTCCAAGGTCGACTGGGAGCGGGTCGAATGGAAGAAGATCCTGCGCGCCGAGCGCGAGACCCGTCAGGCATGGGCCGCGATCGGACCCACCGAGCCGCGCCAGCGCAAGCAACTCGAGCGCCGCTTCCATCAACTGCTCAAGACGCTCGATCACCGGCTCGACAAGGAACGCCGTCTGAATCAGGCCCTCAAGCACAGCCTGATCGAGCAGGTCCAGGCCCTGGTCGATCACCCGGATCTCAACACGGCGATCGAGCGCACCAAGGGCTTGCAGCGCGAATGGCGCACCACCGTGCCGGCGCGCCAAAAGGAAGAGAACAAGCTCTGGCAGGAATTCCGCGCCGCCTGCGACGCCGTCTTCGAACGGCGCGCGGCGCTGCATCAGGTGCAGGCCAAGGAGATGCGCGAGCATCTCTCCGCGCGCGAGGCACTCTGCGACGAGGCCCTGGGCTTCGCGGCGACCGAGACGGATCCCCAGCGCCTGGCGGCGGGGCTGCGCGATTACGACGCCCGCTGGAAGGCACTCGAATCCCAGCCGATCCCGCGCCAGATGGCGAGCCAGTCCCACCAACGCTGGCAGCGCGCCCGCGCCGAGATCGAGGAACGCCGCCGCACCGCCGAGGACCGCCAGCGCACGGAGGCCCTGGATCTGCTCCAACACCAGGCGGAGGTCTGCGAGCGGCTCGAATCCAGTCTATTGAACGATCGACCAGAGGACATCGACCCGCAAACGGCCCGGGACGCCTGGCAGAAACTCCCGAGACAGGCGGATCCCGACCTGCAGCAGGCGATGGAGACCCGCTTCGCCTTCGCGCTAGAGGCGGCCGCGGATCCGACCCGGCGAGAGGAACTGCGCGAGCGGCGCGCACTCGACGCGGACAGGCTGGGTCAACTCTGTCTGCAGCTGGAGATCATCGCGGGAATCGACTCGCCGCCGGAGCATGCGCAGCAACGTCTGGAATACCAGGTCGCACGCCTCGCCGAACGGATGGTCGAGGGCGAGGACGATCCACTGGCGGGTGCGACACGGCTGTTGCAGGACTGGTATCTCTGCGGCCCGGCAGCGGACGATCGGCCGCTCAGCGAGCGCTTCGAGCGGATTCGGCGCACGCTGGAATCATCCCAGCAAAATTCTTGAACCGTCTGGGTTACGGGGCAGGCGGCGCAATACGCTGACGCTATTGCGCCCTACTCCGGATCGCCGCCGGGGCTCGCGGATCAGTCTTCGCGGATCTTGACGCACAAGAGATCGCAGGCGGCACGGCGGAGCACGGACTCCGCGGTATCGCCGAACAGACCGAGGAGACCGTGACGGCCACGGCTGCCGACGATCACCAGATCGACGCCCAGCTCGGCGGCGACCTCGTCGATGACGCGCCCGGTCGGACCGACGCGGATCAGGCGATCCGCTTCGCTGACCCCGAGCTGACCGCCGAGCAGATCCATCTCGCCCCGAGCCACCTTCATGAGTTCCTCCTCCAGATCCCGGGTCTCGGGCAGGGCGATCTCGCCCGAGTAACCGAGATACATGGACTCGACCGCCGGGGGAACATGCTCGACCACGTGCAGCAGCGTCAGACGGGCGTCCAGGAGTCCGCGCAGCTGCCGCGCCCTGGCCACCACCACCTCGCTCTCCGGCTCGAAATCCACGGCTAGCAGCAGATGCTTGTAGGCATTGGTCTCCATCACGCACCTCGGGGGCTGTTACGACCTGCCTACAAGTATAATCGCCTTAAGGCTCCTCCCGCGCCCCTGACACCGGCCGCGGCCATCGAAGCGTCAGGGCTGGAACAGCTCGTCGAAGAATGACTGCATCCGCCGCCACGACCTCCGATCGGCCTGGGGGTCGTAGCGCAGATTGTCGATGCCGTAGTCACCGGCATGCGGGCTGGTGAAGCTGTGCCTCACGCCGCCGTAGATGTCCATCTCCCAGTTGGCGCCGGCCGCTTCCAGCTTGTCCTGGAAGTTGGACACGACCTCGGGCGAGACGAAGCTGTCCGCCTGACCGTGCAGCACCAGGATCTTGGCTGCGATCTTGCCCTTGGTCTCCTCCGGGGCGGCGGGCAGCGAGCCGTGGAAGCTCACCACACCCTCGACGGGCGCGCCACCATAGGCCATCTGCAGCACGGTACCGCCACCGAAGCAGTAGCCGATCGCGGCGACCCGACCCGGGGCGACCATGCCGCTCGCGATCAGCTGATCGAGCCCCAGTCCGGCGCGCTGACGCCACAGCTCGACATCGGCCGTGATTTCCTGCATCCATTCGCTGGCCTGGTCCGGCTCCTCGGTGACCCGATCGTCGCCGTACATGTCGGCGGCGAAGGCGACATAGCCGAGTTCGGCAAGCATCCGCGCGCGCTCCTTGGCGTAGTCGTTAAGCCCCCACCACTCGTGAATCACCAGCACGCCCGGACGCTTGTCGGTGAGGGTGTCGTCCCAGAAGAGATAGCCGGTCAGGGCCGTTCCCTCGTCCTCGTAGTGAACGGCCTTGGACTGAACCGCGGCCTCGACCCGAGGCCCGGATAAGACGGCTGCGGCCAGAACGAACGACAGCAAAGCGATGCGATTGCGCATGATGTCACTCCCGATAGCGTGGTTCTGCGATTGACGAAGGCGAATTGGACACGGACAGTCCTTGCGACTGCCCAGGGTATTCATACAGATTCATTCGAAGCAGCGATGGCGCCTCTGAGAGGCTATCTGAAATCAGGCGCCGGAGGTCTTGTCCGCGACGCGGACCAGACCGAGGCGTGAACCCTAGGGTCCGCTGTGCGGACCAAATCGCTAGTTATGGGGATTTCAGACGGCTTCTGAACAAGGCGCCGACACCTGGATCACTCGTCCAGCTCGATCGCAACACCCTTGCCCTCCTGGGTCCGAACCAGCACGACCTTGCCCAGAGTCGGGTGACGTACGATATAGACGGTGACGCCAGATACGGTCTTCTCGCCGATGAGCTCGCCCTCTTCCTTCAGATCGTCGATCAGGATCTGCTCGGCATCGATCAGGTGCATCTCTAGAGCCCTCTGCTATGACAGTGGAACGCACACCCGCCGCAGGACGACCCGGTCGGGTCACATCGCCATGTCCAGGTCGTCCTGCACCTTGGCGAGCCCGGCCAGGGCACAGGCCTCGTCGGTCTCGCCCTCGGGCGCGCCGCTGACGCCGATCCCGGCTACCAGGGCGGAACCGCCGACCAGAACCGGAACGCCCCCGGCCGACATGACCAGACCCTCGACCCGGCCGACCGGGGTCTCGGCCCTGGCGCTCATGGCGGAGGTCGAGGCGTTGAAGTTGACCGCCGTGTAGGCCTTCATGCGGCTGATGCGCTCGGTGATGGGCGCGGCGATGGTGTCGCGCAGGGTCACCTGCACGTTGCCCTCCCGGTCGACCACCGTCACACCGATCTGGATACCCTTCTCCCGACAGGCGTCGATCGCGCCCTGGGCGATCTCGACCGCGGTGTCGAGCGACAGCCGCTTCAGCGAGACCACCATGGAGTCCTCGGCCGCCACCGATCCAGCCAGACACACGAGCCCCACCACACCAATCAATCGTCTCATCGTCGGTCCTCCTCGATTATTGGAATATCCGGATCTGCGATCGAAGCGGACGAACGACAACCGCGATCTCAGAGCCGCGAGGCGCCACCGTAGCGCGCATCGATATAATCGTCCACCATACGTTTGAACTGCTCGGCGATGCCGTCGCCCTTGAGCGTCGCGACCTTCTCGCCGTCGACATAGACGGGGGCCGAGGGGTTCTCGCCGCTGCCGGGCAGACTGATGCCGATGTTGGCATGCTTGCTCTCGCCCGGACCGTTGACCACGCATCCCATGACGGCCACCTGCATGTTCTCGACGCCCGGATAGCGGCTGCGCCAGTCCGGCATCTGGTCGCGCAGATAGGTCTGGATGCTCTGGGCCAGATGCTGGAATGTGTCGCTGGTGGTACGACCGCATCCGGGGCATGCCGTCACCATGGGGGCGAAGGAGCGGAATCCCATCGACTGCAGGATCTCCTGGGCCACCACCACCTCGCGGGTGCGCGCCTCGCCGGGCGCCGGGGTCAGGGAGACACGGATGGTGTCGCCGATCCCTTCCTGCAAGAGCACCGCGAGCGCCGCGGTCGAGGCCACGATCCCCTTGGATCCCATGCCGGCCTCGGTCAGCCCCAGGTGCAGGGCGAAGTCGGCGCGCTCGGCCAGCATGCGGTAGACGCTGATCAGGTCCTGGACGCCGCTCATCTTGCACGAGAGGATGATATGGTCCCTTGGCAGCCCGACCTGGACCGCCCGCTCGGCGCTGGAGACGGCCGACTCGACCATGGCCTCGTACATGATCCGCTCGGAGGACTTGGGCTGCGCCGCGCGCGCGTTCTCGTCCATCATGCGCGCCACCACCTCCTGGTCGAGACTGCCCCAGTTGACCCCGATCCGCACCGGACGGTCGTAGCGGCAGGCCAGCTCGACCATGGTCGCGAACTGGCTGTCCTTCTTCTCGCCCTTGCCGACGTTGCCCGGATTGATACGGTACTTGGCGAGCGCCTCGGCACATTCGGGATAGTCCGCGAGCAGACGATGGCCGTTGAAGTGGAAGTCGCCCACCAGGGGCACCTCGCAGCCCTGGGCGGCGAGCGCGTCGCGGATCAGGGGCACCGCCTTCGCCGCCGACTCGTGATTGACGGTGATGCGCACCATCTCCGAGCCGGCCCGCGCCAGATCGGCCACCTGGCGCACCGTCGACTCCACGTCGGCGGTATCCGTGTTGGTCATGGACTGGACCACGATCGGCGCACCGCCGCCGATGGTGACTGGGCCGACGGCCACTGGAAGTGTCTTGCGTCTCTGAACGGGATCTAGAACTGGGCTCATGGTGCCTTTTCCGCGGATGCGATTCGCTCGATGGATATCGCGTAGTTGATGACTCTAGTTTGACAGCGGCGAACGACCGGGAAACAGATGGAATTTGCCTGGTTTCTCCGGGCCGTCGCCGGAAGGATCTTGCCGACGACCGCCTAGCACAGCGGCGAGCGCAACCCGCCGATGATCGCGAGATAGTCCGGATCCGTCTGCGGGATGATGCCGTGGCGGACCAGGAAGTCGATGATCACCAGATTGCAGTTGAGCTTGAACTCGCCGGTATCGCGGACCAGATCGCGGACCTCCTCGACCGGCAGACGATAGAATGCCTCGACCTCGCCGTCGGTGCAGCGCGGCTCGAAATCCTCCGGCAGCTCCAGGTCGTAGCAGTACATGACGTCCGGCTTGAGCCCGCGCTCCGAGTCGCGGCAATAGGTGACGGCCCCCACGGCGACCGCCCGGTCGGCGATCTCGGCCGGCATCCCGGCCTCCTCGGCGCATTCCTTGCGCAGGTTCTCGGCCAGGGTCAGGTCGAACGGCAGACCACCGGCGACCAGATTGTCCAGATATCGCGGATAGAGACGCCGGTCCGCCGAGCGCCGGCCGATCCACATCTCGATCCCCTTCGAGGTCCGCACGAATCCATTCAGGTGCTGGCCGAAGGCGCGCATCCCGAAGAAGGGGGCGCAGGCGCGGTCCACCAGACAGCGGGCCTGCTCGCGGTTGCCGGCGGTCACCGGATAGCGCTCGCCGTGGAGATGGGATATCAGGCCCTCCTCCACCAGCGTGTGCACGACCTCCGCCAAGAGTGCAGTGCGGCCGTCGAAGTCGGCCGGCGCATCGATCCAGCGCACCACCTCGGGCGTCACCGAGAAACGATCCGGCCAGCGCCTCAGCGCCTTGGCCGCGCCCTGTCGCAGCATGCCGATCCGCTCGCCATCGAGCATCAATGGAACGAAATCGCCCGGATTCCAGGCATTGCAGGCGCGGATCTTATCGATGAAGCTCATGGTTGCTCCGAACGAATCGCCTCGCGGTCGATCGAGGCGGACATCAGGTCTCATCCCTCTTGGCGTGCTCCCAGAGACGCTCCATCTCCTCGCGCGTCTCGACCGAGGGTGCAAGCCCTCGTTCGCGCAGACCGGATTCGACCTTGGCGAAGCGCGACTCGAAGCGATGATTCGCCGCGCGCAGCGCCTGCTCGGCATCGACGCCGAGATGGCGCGCCAGATTGACGCAGGAGAAGAGCAGATCGCCGACCTCGTGGACGCGCTCGGCGTGCGGCATCCGTTCATCGAGGGTCGCCCGGCACTCGTCGAGTTCCTCCGCCACCTTGTCGAGCACGCCATCGACCGCGTCCCAGTCGAAGCCGACGCGCGCCGCGCGGCGCTGGAGCTTCTCGGCGCGCAGCAGGGCCGGCAAGGCCTGGGCGACACCGGACAGGACGCCGTCGGCTGATTCATCCCGCTTCGAGGTCCGTTCGTCGGCCTTGATGCGCTCCCAATTGGCAAGCACCGCATCGGGCCCGGCCAGATCGACATCGCCGAAGACATGCGGATGCCGCCGGATCATCTTGTCGCAGATGGAACGCGCCACCTGGTCGAAATCGAAGAGCCCCTCCTCCTCGGCCATGCGCGCATGGAAGACGACCTGCAGCAGCAGATCGCCCAGCTCGTCGCGCAATGCCGGCATGTCGGCCTTCTCGATCGCCTCGGCGACCTCGTAGGCCTCCTCCAGGGTGTAGGGCAGGATCGTGGCGAAGGTCTGCTCCAGATCCCAGGGACAGCCGGAGCGCGGGTCGCGCAGTCGGGCCATGATCTCGAGCAGTTCGTCGATTGAGGTGTCTCGATCCATAGATGATGCCGAACGGATGATGACCGGCCCTCGACGAGGATCGGCGCGGTACGAGCGGGCTGAATGCCTCGTGAAGAGGGAGAGAAACGAGTCCTACTCGGGCACTCGGGTTCATTGCCGCATGGTAGCGGATGCCCCTACCCATGGTCTATGCCGCGAGCACCCGCCGAGCTCGGCACAGCCGAGACCGGAAATCCGGATTTGACAATCCATCCCCTGATCACGATAATGTGCTGCTCGACGTTCAGCAGCCTTGCATGAATGTCCGAAGAACCAAAATGCGCCCGTAGCTCAGCTGGATAGAGTACCTGGCTACGAACCAGGTGGTCGGGAGTTCGAATCTCTCCGGGCGCGCCATATTGAAAAAGCCTAGCCGGCTCGCGCCGACTGAGCCCAGCTTGTTTGACAAGCACATCGGGGAGCGGGAGAATTCCCGCCTCGGTACGACAATACAGACATGCGCCCGTAGCTCAGCTGGATAGAGTACCTGGCTACGAACCAGGTGGTCGGGAGTTCGAATCTCTCCGGGCGCGCCATTCTTCAGGAAACGGCTTGGACGATGCTCGTCCGAGCCGTTTTCGTTTGGGCGCCGAGCGTATCCGGATAGAATTTTCGCTCGACCCATTTCCAGATCTGCGAGCCTTCCGGCAGAGGCCAGAGCACAAATCCGGCACCAATCGATAGCGGGCCGCCTCGAATCCTGCAATCATGCACCTTCCGACGGCCGCCCATCACTGGCACTCGATTAGACCGTACCCATGACAGTCAAAATGATCCTGCTGGCGGTCCTCTGCGCCCTGCTCATCTTCCTGTCCGAGCACAACTACATGGACGGGCTGGATACGCTGCTGATGGTCGTGGGCGCGGCGAGCGGACTCATCCTCGTCTCCTCGGTGATCGGGTCCCGAAGCAGCAAGGTGGTTCGCAAGGTCTTCATCCTCTACGCGCCGGAGGATACGGAATTCGTCTCCAAGCTCTACGAGGCGCTCAAGATCTCACCCTACCGGATCCTCTGGGACAAGAAGGAGGTCAAGGTCGGCGACCATATCGAGAAGAAGACGAATCAGCTGCTGGCATCGAGCAGCGATGTCATCTTCGTGATCTCCAGCCACAGCACCAACCCCGAATGGTTCGAGCCCGCCTTCGCCAAGGTCGCCGAGCAGAACAAACGCCTGCTTCCGGTCCTGATCGACGATTCGGAGCCGCCCGAGGCACTGAAGGAGTTCATGTTCGCCGATTTCAGGGAATCCTTCGACGACGGCTACCTGAGCCTCCGAGATTCGCTCAGGGAGGTCAAGAGGGGCAGGCCGGTGTCGAAGAAGCCGTCCACCGATGAAGTGGCGGCCAACTGAGCCAGCGCCGAGGCCACCAGGCCGACGAGCGCCACCGCGACCGGCCAAGCCCTATCCGAGACCCAGCAACTGACTCACGAACTGGGAGGAAACGCGCGACGCCTGGCCCATCATGGCGATATTCGCCTGCTGCTGAATCTGACCGCTGGCCTGCGAGGCGGCCTCGCGGGCGTAATCGGCGTCCTCGATGCGGCTGCGGGCCGCGACGCTCTCGATATTGCTGTCCTGCAGGTTGCTCAAGGCGCTGTCGAAGCGGTTCATGACGGCACCCATCTCTCCTCGCACCTCGTCGAGTAAGTCGCCCGCCTGATCCAGCACGCCGACGGCACTGGCCGCGCCAGCCGCGCTGGAGATGTCGATCTCGCCGAAGCCCAACTCGCTCAGCCGACCCTGAATGTCATAGGTGCCGACGGAGAATGCATCTTCCGCATCGCTGCCCGCCTGAACGCTCAGACTGCCCTCCCGGTTGAGCAGCTGGATGCCATTGAAGCTGGTGTTCTCGAGGGTCTGGGCGATCTGGTCCTGCAGCTGGCCGACCTCGGCCTGGAGCGACTCCCGATCGGAATCGTTCAGGGTTCCGTTGAGGCTTTGCAGACTCAGCTCGCGGATCCGCTCCATGGCGTCGCCGACCTGAGTCACGCCGGCCTCGGCGGTACCGACCAGAGAGGCGCTGTCGCCGAGGTTGCGCGATGCCTGCTGGCTGCCGGCGATCTGGGATGCGAATTGTGAGATGAGCGCAGAAGCCGCCGCATCGTCGGACGCCTGGTTGACCTGCTTGCCCGAGGCCATGCGCTCCTGACTGGTCTCCAATGCCTTCTGATTGCCGTTGAGCGAGTTCTGAGCGGTCAGGGAAAGATTGTTGCCGATTCCGACCATGATCTCGAGCCTCGATAGTGCGGGCCTAGAATGCCCCGAGATTGAAAGAACACCCTAGAGTCTGGCAGAGAAATCAGGGTCTTGGCGTGATGAATCTCACCGTCCCGACGATCGGCGCACCCCACGGACCCTGACCACCGCCCGGATCCTCATTCCAGATCGACGCTCACCGCCGAGGCGACGCGCAGCGCCCGCGTCCTGGCGTCATCGACGTCGGACCCGCGCGCCAGCGCCACGCCCATGCGTCGTCGCCCGCGCACCTCGGGCTTGCCGAACAGTCGCAGATCCGTACCCGGCTCGGCGAGCGCCTCGGCGAGATTGCCGAAACGCGGCCGCGACGAATCCCCCTCGACCAGAATGACCGCGGAGGCCGCCGGGCCCAGCTGGCGGATCTCGGGGACCGGAAGCCCGAGGATCGCGCGGGCATGGAGCGCGAACTCGGAGAGATCCTGCGAGATCAGGGTCACCATTCCGGTGTCGTGAGGACGCGGCGAGACCTCGCTGAAGATGACCTCCTCGCCGCGCACGAACAGCTCGACCCCGAAGATACCGCGACCGCCGAGTGCCTCGGTGACCCGCGCGGCGATGTCGCGGGCGCGCTCGATGGACGCCGGAGACATGGGTTGAGGCTGCCAGGACTCGCGATAGTCGCCGTCCTCCTGGCGATGCCCGATCGGCTCGCAGAAGGAGGTTCCGTCGCGGTGACGCACGGTCAGGAGGGTGATCTCGTAGTCGAAGTCGACGAAGCCCTCGACGATGACCCGTCCGCCACCGGCGCGTCCACCGGCCTGTGCGTAGTCCCAGGCCCGGCCGATCTCATCCGGGCGGCGCACCAGGCTCTGTCCCTTGCCCGAGGAGCTCATGATCGGCTTGACCACGCAGGGCAGCCCGAGCTCCGCCACGGCCCGCTCGAAGGCGTCGCGGTCGTCGGCGAAGCGATAGGGCGAGGTCGGGATGCCGAGTTCCTCGGCGACCAGCCGCCGGATCCCCTCCCGGTTCATGGTGAGCCGAGCCGCGCGCGCGGTGGGAACGACCTTGAAACCCTCCGACTCCAGTTCGAGCAGGGTATCGGTGGCGATCGCCTCGATCTCGGGAACGATGTAGTCCGGAAGCTCCAGCTCGATGACCCGCCGAAGCTCGGCGCCATCGAGCATGGAGAAGCTGTAGGAGCGGTCGGCGACCTGCATGGCGGGGGCGTTGGAGTAACGGTCGCAGGCGACGACCTCGACGCCGAGCCGCTTGAGCTCGATGACGACCTCCTTGCCGAGCTCTCCCGCCCCGCACAGGAGGATCTTGGTCGTGGTCGATGAGAAGGGGGTTCCGATCGTAGGCATGGGTTCTCCGCGCGGCTGGCCGTCGTGATGGGTGTCAACCGGCTATATCAACACCGAGCATCGCTCCGGTCCAGAGCCTCTCCCCGCCCTCGGCGGTCTCGCGACCAGTGCCGAGGATGGAGGGCCGGCGGGTCTGGATCAATGCGTCCGCTCCCGACGGCTCGCATTGACGATCTCGCGCGCGGCGTAGACGACCAGAATGCCCCAGATCACCTTGTTGACGATGTCGCCGATGTTGACGGTCAGCTCGCGCAGCACGACCCCGATGCCGGTTTCGAAAACGATCGCATAGAAGAATCCGGCGGGAAAGATCGCCCAGCCGATCAGGAAGAAAAAGAACATGTAGACGAGCGCGTCGCGTTGAGCCGGAATCAAGCGGTCGCTCGGCAGGCGTCGCAGCACCCTGAGGATCGAGGCCGTCATGGCGAGCCACAGCATGCCGCTCAAGGCGAACCAGGCGAAGGTGGCCAGTGTCACGCCATCGCCCCCCTGGGCCGAGTGCTCCCCGAGATAGCCGGTCAGGATCATTCCGGCGTCGATCAGCACGAGCTGCACGGCGAAACGAACGCCCACATGCTCGGGACCGATCAGCAAGGGAAACATCAGAATCAGCATCGCCGTGGTCACCAGCCAATAGCCATAACGCACGGTGAGCGGCAGCTGGCCGATGGCGGCGGCCATCTCGGCGAGATCCGGCGAGGCGCTTGCAAGTGTATGGAGACTGTTGAAGAAGTAGAGATGCAGAACGCTGGAGACGCCGCAAATGAGGATGTTGAGGAAGGCCAGATATCTCAGCCGACCCTCCAGATGGGGGACTTGGGTCATGAAGTAGAGGACCGCGACCGCGGCCGCCACTCCGCAGACCAGGAAGGAATAATAGGTGAGATTGAAGAGTGTGGTCATTGTCTCGATTCCCGATCGGAGCCAAGCGCCGAGCCGGACAGCGCGTCCTGCGCCGAGACTCGGACGGCTTGCCAAATACCATCGACGCCATCCCCCGTGACATCCCCGGCCTGCTCGTCGCCGAGCCAGAGATAGAGCGGATGACCTTCATGGCTCCACTGTCTGGATCCATCCGGATGCGGTACCGCGCCGAAAGGCGGTGCGGGCTGTTCCGACTGGGCCATGAGGAAGGGTCGCCACAGCGGACCGCAATTCCCGGCACACTCCGAAACCCCGTCGGAATCCCGGATCGAGCGATAGAGCGTCAGCCCCAGATCCGACGTCAGCACCCGGCCCAGTCGTGTCTCCTCGATACGGAAGGCGTCCGGAACGGGCGCCGAAAGGTTCTCCGTTTCCGGCTTTCGGGAGCCCTGGGGGCCGACCTCGGACGAGGCTCCGGCCCCGGCACGCGCCGGAGCGGACGCGCCGGGCCGAGACGGCACCGAGACAGGGGCGGCCCGCTGGGCCGGCGGATACCCGTAAGGGGCATATCCGCCATAGAAAACCGGCGGGCTCGGATAGCGATAGGCCGGCATCCCGGTGGACGAGTCCGTCTGTGCCGGCACGGCTGCCGGCCAGACCAGACAGGAACAACAGATGAGGCGACTGTAGAAACCCATACGTATCCTTGAAACCATTAGAAGACCTGCTCGAGCGCCTGCTGAAGAAACTCCATCACCTCGTCATCGCGATAAGGTTTGACGAAATAACGGTCGATACCCACCCGCTCCGCCTCGCGCCGATGCTTCTCGGTCGAACGCGAGGTGATCATGCCGATCGGCAGGGTGCGGGTTTCGGGCCGAGAACGAAGATGGGCCGCCAGTTCCAGACCATTCATCTGCGGCATTTCCATATCGACCAGGCACAGATCGACCCGCTCGGACTCCATGGTCCGGAGCGCATCCATCCCGTCGCGGGCGGTCAACGCGCGATAGCCGCCATCGGTCACCAGCTGCGCCAGGATGCGCCGCATGGAGACCGAGTCGTCCACGACCAGGACCGTCGGCAGATACCCCTTGCCCGCACTCTCGTCCTGCCACTGCTCGCCCGGGCCGCCACTCTCGGCGAACCGCAGAATCGCGGCCATTTCGAAGATGGGAACCACGGTGCCGTCACCCAGGACGGACACCGCCATCAATCCGGGAATCCGAGGGACCATGATCCCCGGCTTCATGACCACCAGCTCTCGGCCTTCCCAGAGGGCATCGACCATCACCGCCTGGTCGCCCCGATCGGAGTTCAGGATCAGGACGGCCTGCCCCATCAGATCCGTCGCATCGGCCCGCAACCCCAGGAGCCGATCGAGCCGGAACAGCGGATAGCTGCGTCCATCGTGCCGAAACTGGCGACCATCGGAGGTTTCGACGCACTCGCCCTCGCCGGCGATCACCACCAGGCGCACATCGTTTGCCGGAAGGGCGAGCAGTTGATCCCCGTATCGAATGAGCAGGCAATAGAGCGTCAGCATGGATGAGGGAAGCCGCATATGGGCCCGATAGCCCTTCCCGGGCTCGGACTCGATCGACAGCGAACCGTTGAGCGAGCGAAGGATGCTGGCCACCACATCCATGCCCACCCCGCGCCCGGAGACCTGGGTCACGGCGTCCCGGGTCGAGAAACCGGGCCTGAGCGTCAGCTGAACCAGCTCCTGATCGGTCGGCTCGGCCGCCGCATCGAGCATGCCGGCGGCGATCGCCTTGGCGCGGATCCGGTCCAGATCCAGCCCAGCGCCATCGTCACCGAAGGAGACCGAGATCTGATCGCCGAGCCGACCGAAGCGGAGCTCGATCCGGCCGCGTCGCGGCTTGTCCATCTGCTCGCGCCGATCGGGAGACTCGATCCCGTGATCGATCGAATTGCGCACCAGATGCATGAGTGCCGGCATGAGCTGGTCCAGCACCTCGCCGTCCATCTGCGTGCCGCCCCCGGAGACCTGAAGCTCCGCCTCCTTTCCGGTCGCGCGGCAGGTCTGACGCACCGCGCGCTGCAAACGCGGAGTCACCGAGTCGACGTCCACGAGACGCGTGCTCATCGCCAATTGCCGAATCAGACGTTGCAGCCTGCTCTGATGCTGAATGGACTCGTCGAGCTCGTGCAGCGAGGCGTTCAGCGCCAGACCCAGCTCTCGCGTGTCGGTGACACCTTCGTTGATCCGCCGGGCGGCCGTGTACATCTCGTTGTACTCTTCCAGCTCGAGCGGATCGAATGTCGAGCGCCGCTCCGAACTCGCGCCCGCCACGGGCGCGATGCCGGAGCCCTGTAGATCGACCATCTTCTCGAGCTCGGCGACCTGAATCTGATTGCGCTGCTCGATCAGCCCGGCCTCGCCCAGGACCCGGCGCGCCTGGGCCAGCTGCTCCTCCGACCGGGACAGTGACACGGCCAGCTCGCCGACGAGCCGCAGCAGATCGTCGACGGTTCGAGCCGGGACCTGTAGATAGGCGTCATCCCGTTCCGAGGAGACGTCCGACGACATCTCCGAAGGCATGGCGGAGGAACCTGGGTCCGATTCGGCCTCGGGTTCGGGTTCGATCGCGTCGCGGTCCGTAGAAGGCGGAGCCGAGATCTCGGGCTCTATCGTCAGGGCGGACGCCCCACCCCGCCCGATGCGGTTGGCCCAGTCCAGGACCTCCTGCACGATGAGGCGCAACGTCTCCGGATCCTCTGGCTCGACTCCATTGAGCATGTCGAGCATGAGCGCGAGTCCGTCCGCGCCCGCGGCCAGCGTCTCCCCCAGCTCCGGGGTCGGCGTCAGACCCTGGACCGTCAGGAATTCCAGCAGATCCTCCAGATAATGGCTCAGGACCGCGATGGCATTGACGCCGCAGATGTTGGCCGAGCCCTTGAGGGTGTGGGCCCAGCGCTGCGCATCGAGCGTCGGCTCCCCGCCGCCGCCCGACAGGATCGACTGAATGGACGACGCCAATCGGTGGGCCAGATCGGGGCCCTCGCGACGAAAGCTCGCGAGCACGACCGGATCGATGTCCTCGGCCGGCGCGAGCGACAGATCCTCGCGCGTCACCGCTTCCGGATAGATGGATCCGGCATCCGGCTCCAGGAGGAGCGGATCCTGTCCCAGTTCGTGCGCAAGCGCCTCGGCGGCGTCGGTCCGAATCGGATCCAGCCAATGGGGATCCGTCAGGAGCTCCACCAGTTCGCGTCCGGTCGCCGCGTCCAAGGGCCGTTCCAGATAGACCTGCATCCGCCAGGGCAGCTGGATCAGACCGTCGATCAGCGAATCGGACCACTCGGACGCGGACGGCTGGGCGAGGATGCGCTCGCCGACGCCCTCGCACAGGGTCGAAAAGGCCAGGAAGCCGGCCTGGGCCGAGGCCGTCGCGAAGCGGTCGAGGATTTCCCGGCAGGCCTGCGCGGCGAGGACACGCGCGTCCCCATCCCCGGCCTCGGCGATCTCCTCGACCCGCTCCAGAAATTCCTCCCGGCTCTCGGCAATGGCGCCGACCAGGATGCCGAGCAGCTCGGCCGCCTCCTCGCCCAGCGCCTGCGCGTCCGGCTCATCCTCCGAAACGTCGGGCTCGGTCGCCGACTCGTCTGCGGCGGCGAGGGATGCGTCGACCTCGGATCGGGACTCGGACCGCTCGTCCATGAGGCCGGGCGAGTCGGTACCCATTGGCGCCTGCTCCGCCGGCTCGCGACCCTGGTGCCAGAGCGCCGCGGACTCCGCCGGCAGAGGTGGATCGAAGGTCTCCGCCGAAGCGGTCTCGAGCAGCGCCTCCAGGACCTCAGCGTCGTCGGGATCCTGCAGATGCGCCTCGAACAGTGCCATCAGTTCGAGGATCTGGACCGAGGCCATCGCGTCGTCCCGCTCCGGCAGCGCGGCGACGCCGTTGTCCAGGAAGGCGAGGAAATCGGCCAGATGCGGGCCACCGGCTTCCAGCTCCGGCCAGAGGTCGCCAAGCGATTCGGCGAAGGCGCCCGCGGCCGCCAGCCGCTCGACGGGCTCGGCCGCGGGATCGCCCGCCGTCTGGACCGCCTGCTGCAATCCTGGAAGGGCCGCCGAAAAGAGCTCGCTCAAACCGAATCGACTCATGCTCGCCTTTTGCCTGGATCGTGCCAGATCGTCATCGTCTGCGATATCGGCGCCGCTCGAACCGGCGTCGGCCGCCCCGGCTAGCCCCGAGTCCCATCGGCCGGCGCCTGCGGGCCGGGGAGCCGGAACAACTGGATGGTCTCGAGCAATTGTCTCGAATAGCCGACCAGACTGCCGGTCTCCAGGGTCTGCTGATCGATCTGTTCCGTCGTCTCGAGGGTACCGGCCCGCATCGACTCGACCCGCTCCATCAGTGCGCGATTGGAGACGACCTGCGACTGGGCGCGCTCGTCGATCCGCGACACCGTTTCGGCGAGGCTGGCGGCGGTCTGCTGGGTCTCCAGCATCAGCTCTCCGGCACTCTCGACGGTATGCGATTCCCTGGTGACGGCCTCCGTCGCATCGTTGACGGTTTGGATGCTGTCCTGGGTCTCGACCTGGATATTGGCGATCAGGGTCTCGATCTGGTTGGTGGCATTGCGCGAGCTGTCGGCCAGACGCTGGACCTCCTGCGCCACCACCGCGAAGCCGCGACCGGCCTCCCCGGAGGTCGCCGCCTGCATCGCCGCGTTGATGGCCAGCACGTGCGTGCGCTCGGAGAAGCTCTTGATGATGTCGACGATACCGCCGATCTCCTGAGAGCGCTCGCCGAGACGCTTGATACGCTTGCCGGTCTGCTGGATGGACGAGCGGATCTGGGCCATACCCTCCACCGATCCTCTCACCGACCCCATGGCCTGATCGGTCAGACTGGTCGCCGTCGCCGCTTCGTCGCGACAGAAGCGCGCCAGCTCGGCGATACCCTCGACGGCCTCGACGGCCTGACCGAGGTCGGTCGCCGTCTGCTCGATCTGGGCCCGCTCGGCGTCCGCGACCTCCACCACCCGCCGTCCCTGGGCCTGAACCTGCAGCGAGGCCCGCTCGACGCGCTCGGCGATCTCGCGCACCTGGACGAGCACGCGCGCGCTCTCGGAGGTGATCTGGTTCAGGGCATCGCTCAGGGGTCCCGTGATGTCCTCCTTGACCGGGAGCGTCAGGGTCAGATCGCGGGCCTGGCTGATCTCGTTGCCGATCTGCAGCATCTCGATGATCGACTCGTTCAGCAGATCGTTCTGTCGCTCGAGGAAATCGATCCCCCGGTTGAAGGCGGCGACCGTGCGGCCCAATTCGTCATCCGCGCCCGGTTCGAGCCGCTCGGAGAAATCGCGCTCGGCCTCCATGCGGTCGAGCGCGTTGCGGATCCGCTCGGCCGGCATCAGGATGAAGCGCCTGGAAAGCCTGGTGATCGCCAGATAGATGACAAAGCCCGCGACCAGGGCGCTCAACAGAAGCAGCGCGATGACCAGCGCCATGGTGACCTCGAGCTGCGTCTGGTCGCCCGGATCGCCGTAGGCTTCAGTCTGAAATCCGTGCTTGAGACCGATGACGACCTTGCCGAGCGAGCGTCCATCGCGCTCGACCGGAAACTCGCGGAAGCTCCCTCGGGACTCGGGCATCTCGCCGATCCGACTGGTGCCGTCGGCGTTGCGGATCGCCACGTAGGCGATATCCGGATCCCGCTCCACGACCGAGATCAATGTGCCCAGTCGCCGCTTCGCATCCTCATCGCGATCCCGGGCGGCGATCTCGGCCAGCAGCGCACCGGCCGTTTCGATCGAACGGATGCCCTTCTTCTGGAGCAGCTCGGCGGGCGAGCTCCCGCCACCCGAGGTCGGCGCGCCATGGCGCTCCCGATCGAGCCCCTGCAGGCCCCATAGAATGGCCGCCGTCACGACCAGAAGGACGGCGAGGACGAGCCCCGTGGTAACCATGGTGAGCTTGGCAGAAATGGTGAGATCCGCGATCTTCATCGTCAATCCTCAGAGCAAGGGGCGGAGGTCCCGAGCAGACTCGCCCGCTCGGTGAGCATCCCCAGTATTTCGGCTAGATCGACCTCGGCGAAGAGCGTCCCTTCGATCCGGATGCCGCGACATTCGAGGTCGTCGGGAAAATTGCGCATTGGATAGAGGGGCACGGAACCGGTGTCGGGCGGAATCCTGAGCGAGCGGATCTCGTCGATGCACAGACCGGCGCGTCTGTCGCGGCGGCCCAGCATGAGGAAATAGCTGCCCGTTCCCGGACCGCGCCGTTCCTCGATCAGTTCGCCCAGTTCATAGACGGGAACCAGATCGCCGCGATAATTGCTGAGCCCGAGACACCATGTGGGCGTAAAGGGGAGGCGGCTGCATGTCTGTCGCGGAGCGACCTCGGCCTGGAGGTCGAGAGGAACCAGAAACCACCAGGATCCGATACGGAAGGCATAGCGCACCTCGCCCGGCTGCTGGTCGAGCTCCTCCGCGTCGAGGGCGGTGAGGATCCATGCCCAGGATTCCCTCCCGTCGCCGCCCGGCTCGCGGTCCCCGGCATCCTCCCCGGACGTCATGGCGACGGGCGTCCGGCCAGCGAATCGACATAGCCGAGCACGACCTCGGCATTCGCCGGCTTGACGACGTAGCCCTTGGCGCCCTGCAGCTGCGCCCACATCTTGTCGGCTTTCTGGTTCTTGCTGCTGACGACGACCACCGGAATCCGCGCGGTCGCGGGATCCTCGCGCAGGGCGCGAATGGCGAGATAGCCGTCGCCCCCTTCCATGACGATGTCCATGAAGATCAGGTCCGGACACTGGCTGCGAGCCACCTCCACGCCTTCCCCACCGGAAGCGGCCACCAGCGTGGAATGGCCGGCCTTGCGCAGCATGTCCAGCAGATACTCGCGATCGGTCGCGGAATCCTCGACGATCAGCAGGTTCGCCATAAACTAAGACCTCGCGTGGTTTCAAGCCAGGAAGCGCTGCAGGGTTTCCTCCAGGCAACGGATCGTCAGCGGCTTGGTGAGATAGGCATCGGCCGAGGCCAGCGTTCCCTTGAGCTTGTCGAGCCTGGACGATTTGCTGGTCAGCATGACCACGGGCGACAGGACACGGAAATCGCGCTTCAGATGGCGGGCGACGTCGTATCCGTTGATGCCGGGCAGCATGACATCGAGAAAGATCAGATCGTAGAGCTGCCTGCGGACCTTCGTCAGACACTCTTCGCCGCTGACGGCGAAATCGACCGCATAGCCCTTCTTGGTGAGCTGAAGCTCCATGACCTTGCGCACCGATTCGCTGTCATCGACGACCAGCACCCGCTTGGTGCCACCGGAGACCGCGACCTGAGATCCATCCCCGACCGCATCCCGGGTGACGAGCATGTCGTCGTGAATGGTCAGATCGGGCGCGAAGTGATAGGCCTCGTTGACCAGTTCATCGAGCGTCTTGAGAACGCGGCTGGCCAGAACCGGACGCTTGAAGAAGATCTGCGGCGCACCCTCGTATTCCGCTGTCCGGCTGTCCGAAACGCCGACCCGGACGACGGGCGGAGAGCGGACGTTCATGGTCCTGAGCAGCGCGGCCCAATCCTCCCGGCCCGACGCCTGATCCTCGTTGACCATGCACAACTGCGGCGGCTGGGAACCCGGCTCCCAGAGCAGGTAGCGCTGCGGACGAATCTGCGAGAGGCCGAACGCCCTGCCGAGGACCTTGCGCTCGCTGTCGGAGAAGCCGCACAGGGCCACCATGAACGACCGACTCTCTGATGCTGCCATGCGCTCTTCCCGCTCCCGCTCTGTACAGAGAAACCAGAGACTTGGGTCTTGAGATTACATCTATGTGACAAGGTAGAGCCGATACTAGGATACCGTTCGCAGTGAATCATTGAGATCGATCACATATCCGTACACGTGACAATGGAATTGGCAGGCATCCTCCGCATGGGCCTGATGAACACTCGGGGACAAAGCATGGCAGGTCTCGACGACGGACGATTGCCGCTCGCCGCCCAGGCGATTCGGGACGCCTACTCAGGCAGCCGAATCGAGACGCTCAGCCCCCCTTCCGGCCGATTGCTCAGCGTCAGGGTACCGCCGTGGGCGTGCACGATGGTCCGGGCCACGGACAGTCCGAGCCCGGTGCCGCCGGTCTCGCGGCTGCGCGAAGACTCGAGACGGTAGAAGGGATCCAGAACGCGCTCCAGTTCTTCCTCCGGAATGCCCGGCCCGGCGTCGTCGATCCGGATGACGCGGCCGTCCGACTCCTCGCGCAGATCCACCCGCACACCGCCGCCGTATTTGACGGCGTTGTCGATCAGATTGGACAGAGCGCGCCTCAGGGAAACCGGGCGGCAGCAGGCGATGAGCCGATCCGGTCCCCGGTAGACGACATCGCCCCCCAGGTCGGCATGGTCGTCGACCAGACTCTGGACCAGGGCCGCGAGGTCGGTCGAGCGCGCCCTTTCGTCGGACGCCTCGTCGCGGGCGAAGCTCAGGGTAGCCGAGAGAATGGCCTCCATCTCCTCCAGGGTGGCGAGCGTTCGCTCGCGCATCTCGGCATCCTCGATGTACTCGGCCCGCAGCCTCAGGGTGGTGATGGGGGTGCGCAGATCGTGCGAGACCGCGGCCAGAAGGCGCGAGCGGTCCTGGAGATGCTTGTGCAGACGCTCCTGCATCAGATTGAAGGCCCGGATGGTCTCGCGCACCTCGCGCGGACCCTGCTCGGACAGCCGGGGCGGATCCTCTCCCCGTCCGAACCGATGCGCCGCCTCGGCCAGATCGGCCATGGAACGTGACGCCTTGCGCGCGATCAGGAGACTGCTTCCGACCACGGCGATCAGCAGCAGCCCCAGGAGCTGGAGGGTCTTGCCGGCCCAGGGTGGCGGCTCGTCGATACGGGTGGTGCGATAGTTGAGCCAGGCACCGTCCCGCAGACGCACGCAAATGACGATCGCCTCGACGTCGTCGGTACGGATCTCCTCGCGCTCCCCTCCCTCCTCGTGCGCCGCGGTCGGATTGGCGGAAACCTCCGGACCAGGCGCCCGATGGGCGTCGATCTGGACCCTGACGCGCAGCGATTCGCGATCCTCGATACCGAGTGCGCTGCGCAGCCTGTGGTGGATGATGTGCTCGACGGCATGGCGCCAGGGCCGATTGCGACCGAGCCGGGGCCGATCCGCGATGCCGATCCTGTCTCCGGTCCGCGAAAAGCGCTCGAGGATCCGGCTCCTTTCCTCGGGGTCCGCATCCTGGAGCAGCCAGACGAGGGTACCGACCTCGTCGAGCAGATAGGCCAGATTGCGCTCCTCGAAGCGGTCCTTGCGCTCGTCCTGGAGAATATATCCGCCCCCGAGGATCAGGAGCAGGGTCATGACGACCAGCAGCATCAGAGTGCGACCGGCCAGGGTGTCGAAACGCGCGGGGAGCCAGGACCTTGGAGGCTGCGGATCAGGCATCGAGACGCTCGACCCTGGGGGCGAACAGATAACCGTCGCCGCGAACCGTCTTGATGATCTGCGGATCGCGCGACTGGTCGCCGAGCTTGCGTCTCAGTCGGCTGACCAGGGTATCGATGGAGCGGTCGAACGCCTTGGCGTCGCGTCCGCGCGCCAGGTCGAGCAGCTGATCCCGACTCAGAACGCGTCCGGACCGAGTGACCAGCGCCATCAAGAGGGCGAACTCGGCCGTGCTGAGCGGCACCAGGGTCTGATCCGGGTCGATCAGCTCGCGAGACTCGGGCATCAGCGTCCAGCCGAGGAATCGGAGACGCTCCGCGGTCTCGCTCGCGAACCGGTCCCGACCGAGCCCGGTGCGACGCATCACGGCCTTGATGCGCGCCAGCAGCTCGCGCGGGTTGAACGGCTTCGCCAGATAGTCGTCGGCGCCCATCTCGAGACCGACGATGCGATCCGTATCCTCGCCCATGGCGGTGAGCATGATGACCGGCAACGCCGATTGGGGGCCGGCACGCAGATTGCGGCAGAGCGTGAGGCCGTCTTCGCCCGGCATCATGAGATCGAGGATGATGAGATCGATGGCGGCATCCGTCAGGACGCGCCGCATCTCGGCACCGTTCGCGGAGGTCGTCACGCGATAGCCGTGATCGCCCAGATAGCGCTGCAGAAGCTGACGGATCTCGGAATGGTCGTCGACGACCAGAATGTGCGGCTGCTTGTCCATGCACGGCAGTGTAGGACGTCGCACGGATCCGGGTCGCGGAATTTGGCGCAACCGGGCCGGGGCACTCGAACCGATGGAGCATCATGGAATTCCGTGCTCAGTCAGCGACCTGCCGCAGACATGCGCAGAATGCAATGAATTGGCCGCATCGAGCCCCTATATTCATATCTCGGACGAACGCAGGAACAGACCGCGTCCGAATGAAACCAGGTGGCGACGCCACCGGCGATCGAGCGATTCGATCGTTCACCGATGCATGCCAAAGCATCCCAACGAAGCATCCCAACATGGAGGATCTCATGTCGTCGACCCACTCACTCGCCAAAATCGGTGCCTGTCTCCTGACCGCAGGCACCCTGAGCCTTGCGACCATGGCCCATGCCCAGACTCTGCCCGTCGCCGGGGCCGCTGCGAGCACCACACTGACCGGAACGGTCACCGTGGTCAATGTCGAGAAACGGCTGCTCACCATCAAGACGGAGGACGGGCGTTTCGAGGTGCTGCGCGTCCCGCCCGAGGTGACGCGGCTCGATCAGATCAAGATCGGCAACACCCTGACCGTCACACAAACCAAGCTGGTGCTGATCGATCTGGTGAAAGGCGTCGAAGCAGCTGGTATCGGCATCGAAAAGGACAGCGCCATGATTCGCGACCCGGGCTCGAAGCCGTCCGGCGCGATCGTCGATACGGTCACGCTCAAGGGCGTGGTCGAATCCGTGGATCAGGATGCCTCGACGGTAACGATCCGCGGTCCCCAGCAGGTCAGGACCTTCGAGGTCGAGGATCCAGCACTGCTGAACTCGGTCGTCCCTGGCGACGGCGTCACCGTGACCTATGCCACCATCATCGACGGAGGGGTGACGTTCGAATAATCCCCCGAGGGAGCGCCGGCATCGGGGGGATCCTCATCCCTACAGGCGCCTGACTGGAACCCTCCGACCGGTCGCTCCCGATAGATCTCCACAACCATCCGAAACGGCCGCGAAGGCCGTTTCGGTCCATCGGCATCTCAGACCTTGAAGCGTCCGAGTCGCGCGTTCTGCTCTGTCGCGAGCTGTTTGAGCCGCTGAGCGGCCTGGTTGCTCTCCGTCGCGCCGTTGGAAACCTGCTCGACGAGTTGGACGATGGTGACCAGGTTGCGGTCGATCTCCTCGGCTACGGCGGTCTGCTCCTCGGCGGCACTGGCGATCTGCATGTTCATGTCCTTCACCGAGGCCACGGATCTGGCCATGGTCTCGATCGCGTCCGCGGCCTCGGCCACCGCATCCAGACTGTCCCTCGCCCGGTCCTGGCCGGCGTCCATCACCTCCACGGCGCCTCGGGTGCCGCTCTGGAGACGCTCGATCATCTCCTGGATCTCGCGGGTGGAATTCTGAGTACGGCCGGCGAGGGTACGCACCTCGTCGGCTACCACGGCGAAACCGCGGCCCTGCTCCCCGGCCCGGGCGGCCTCGATGGCGGCATTGAGGGCGAGCAGATTGGTCTGATCGGCGATGCCACCGATCACATCCAGGATGCTGGTGATCTCGGTGGCATCGTTCGAGACCCGGGCGATGGCCTCGGAGGCCGACTGCACCTGCTGCGAAAGCGTCTGCATGGCCTCCACCGAGCGGCTGACCGCGGCACGTCCGCTGTCGGCCTGCTGGTCGGCCTGCTGGGTCGCCTCGGCCGCCTGACTGGCATGCCGGGAGACCTCGGCCACGGTGGCGGTCATCTCGTTCATCGCGGTGGCGACCTGATCCGTTTCCGAATGCTGGCGATTGACGTTCTCGGCACTGCGATCGCTCATCACCGACAGCTGGTCGGCCGAACTCGCGACCTGGCGCCCGCCGTCGGCGAGCTGATGGATCAGCTCTCTCAGTTTGCCCTGGAAGACATTGAACGCCCGCGCCAGCTCGCCGGTCTCATCCTGCGCCGAATCGTCGAGGTCATGCGTCAGGTCGCCGTCGCCCTCGGCGATGTCGTGCAGCGCCAGGCTCAGACGGCGAATCGGACGCACGACCATCCCGGCGACGACCATCATGAGGGCCACGCCGAGGACGAGACAGAGCACGGACAGACCGACCATGGTACCGATGGCACGCTGCCCCTCGGAGGCCACCTCCTCCACGCGAGCCATCACCCAATCCATCGGCAGCGTGAGCTGAATGCCCCAGTTCATGGGGTCCTCGCCGAAGCGGACGGGCACGACCGCCATCAGATTGCCCTCGTCCTCCTCGACCATGGGACTGGCGTTCTGGATGTCCTTCAGATCCTCCTGCCAGTCCTCGTGCAGGGCCGACAGCGGCTTGCCGATCAGCTCCGGACGGCCGCTGGCGGCGACGATGGTGCCATCGTGCGCGACGAGCGCGATGCCGGCCGCCCCCTCGTAAAGCCCCTTGGCGGTCTCGTCGATCATCCCCTGAAGATGATCGAGCGCGAGATCCACACCGGCAATGCCCTGGAAACGTCCGTCGACCAGGATGGGCACGACCAGGGAGGTGAGCAGGACATCGCGTCCCTGAACGGGATAGACGTAGGGATTCAGGACATGCTCGGTCCCGGTCTTCTTGGGAAGCAGGTAATAGTCGCCGTCGCCCGGTGTCTCATAGTCCAGCAGCGGCTCGAGGCCCAGGGCTCCGTCCGGTGCCCGGCTCCAATAGGGGATGAGCCGTCCGCTCGCATCCGTGCCCCGAGCGCCGACGAAGTCGGCATCGCGCCCATCGAAGGCGTTCGGCTCCCAGGCCGTATAGACGGCGAGAAAATCCGGATGCCCGCGCAGCACCGCCTGCAGTATGCGGTCGACGGATTCACGTCGACCGTCCGCCTTGGGCGCGTCGTCCATGATTGACGCCGAGCCTGGCGCCACTCCGGTCTCGGCGGCCACCGAAGCAGCGTCGGGTACAGCGGGCAAATCCGCCTCGCGGCCGGCCATGCTGCCGAACGTATGCGCCAGGACCCGAGCAGTCTGCAAGGCGCGCATGATGCTCTCCTCGACCTCTTTGGCCCTCGCCTGGGCTCCATCGAGCAGAAGCTGCTCGGAGGTAGAGAGCGTCGTCCGACGCTGCTCCTCCACCTGCTGCTGCAGGGTCCAAACCGAATAGAGCGTCAATGCCGCGGCCAGTAGGATGAGCGACAATGCAGACCAGAGCGCGATCTTGAAACGCAACGAGCGAAAATTCATACCTTAGGGCTCCCAAAGGATGAGGGGGGCAATGACCTAATCGATCGAATCTTTCCGGACCCCGGCCTGGGAGCGGAGTCCGAGTCTCGCGAAGCCAATTCGTCGAATTGGCTCCTGGGTGCCGAAGGGATATTCGGCCCACCATGCCTAAGGTTTCCGAATCGTCCAACCAGCTGTCAGCATCGAAAAACGGGCATCTTCGAGGACAGCCCGAATGTGGGGATTTTCACCAAAATGTCCAAGGTCTCCTGGAATCTTAGGGCGCCATCCTCGACCGAACCCAGCATCATTCAAAGCGGACGTTTCACGACGATGCCCTTTCTATCACGGAAAGAGGGCTAATATCGGTGCTGCGGGACGCCCGACCAGTCCGTCCCGGCCCGGCCCGGCCCGCCTCAACAACGAGTGGAGGACTCATGAAGATCGCCGTCATCTACAACCGCGAGTCCCAGAAGGTCATCAACCTCTTCGGCATGCCCAATCGCGAGAAGTACGGTCTGGCCGCGATCCGGCGTATCCTCGACTCGCTCAAGCGCGGGGGACATCAGGCGATCGCGCTCGAGGGCGACAAGGACCTGATCGACAATCTCGAGGAGTTCATGCCGCGCGCGCTCAAGGGCGAACGTCCCGGGATGGCCTTCAACCTCTCCTACGGCATCCAGGGCCAGGCCCGCTATACCCATGTCCCCGGCATCCTGGAGATGGTCGGCATCCCCTACGTCGGCTCCGGCCCGCTGGCCCACTCGCTCGCGCTAGACAAGGTCGTCGCCAAGATGCTGTTCGTCCAGAACGGGGTTCCGACCCCGGAATTCGCGGTGCTGGACGCAACCGGATTCGAGATGCCCGACCTGCCCTTCCCGCTCATCGTCAAACCCAAGAACGAGGCGGTCTCCTTCGGCATCCAGATCGTCAACGACGAGGCCGAGCTGCGCGCGGCCGCCGATGTCATCTTCGAGCAGTTCGACCAGGCGGTGCTCGCCGAACGCTACATCGACGGCACCGAGATCAACGTCGGCCTGCTCGGCAACGGCGCGAGCCTGGAGACCTTCCCGCCCGCCGAGCTGATCTTCGGCGAGGGGGGACCGAACATCTATACGCTCGAGGACAAGAGGCGCCAGTCGGGCCGCGAGATCCAGGTGCGCTGTCCCGCCGGGATCGACGAGTCCAAGGCGCAGCAGGCGCGCCAAATCGCCATGCGCGCCTTCAACGTGCTCGGCTGCTACGACTGCGCCCGCGTCGACATGCGCATGGACGCGGACGGCAGGCTCTACGTGCTCGAGATCAACAGCCTGCCGAGCCTCGGCGAGCACGGTTCCTATGTCGCGGCGGCGGAGGCCGTCGGCCTGGACTTCGCCGCCCTCATCAACCGACTGGTCGAGGTGGCCGCCGCGCGCTATTTCGGCACCCCCGCCCCACCCGAGCTGGCACCCAAATCCAAAGATCCCAAGAGCCTCGTCTTCGCCTATCTCACCGAGCGGCGCGACCGCCTGGAGAAGCGCGTCGAGACTTGGACCGGGATCGGCAGCCGCACGGAGGACCCGGTCGGCATCCGCATGGCCGCGGACATGCTGGGCGAGACGCTGGACGAGATCGGACTGCGCCTGCAGCCGGCGCTCGGCGATCAGCGCGACGTCTGGACCTGGGAAACCCCGGCCGGTCTGGACGGAGGAACCCTGCTGATCGGTCACCTGGACGTCCCCGTCAACCCGATGCTGGGTCGGGCGCACTTCCATCGCGATCCCGAGTGGCTGTTCGGCGAGGGCGTCGGCTCCTCGCGCGCCCCGCTGGCCATGCTGGAATACAGCCTGCGCGCGCTGAGGACCGCCCGGCGTCTTTCCCGAATGCCCTTGGGCGTCGCCATCTATGCCGACGAGGGCCGCGACTGCGAGGAGAGTACCGACATCCTCCAGCGCGCCTGCGCGCGCGCCGGCCGCGTACTGGTGCTCAACGCGGGCAACGAGGGCGAGCGGCTCATCACCGCGCGACGCGGTCAGCGCCGCTACCGGCTGCAGGTCGAGGGCAAATCGTTGCGTCTCGGCCAATCCGGACGCGCCGCCGAGGTCATGCGGGTGCTCTATGCCAAGCTCGAAGAGATCACGGCCCTGACCGACCGCAAGGCCCGAGTCGCGGTGTCTGCCGTCGACATCCGGCCCGAGGCATTTCCCATGCGCCTTCCCCACCGGGTTCAGGTGAGCCTGCAGGTGTCCTACCCGGATCTGGAACAGGCCCACGCGCTCGACCGAGCGATGCGGCACATCCTGCGCGGGGGCGGTGTCCACTGGGATCTGGCCCTGATCGCCGACCGCCCGCCCATGCACGAACGCCGCGCCAACACGGCGCTGGAGCACCGGCTGCAGAGGATCGCCGAACAGTGGGGCATCCCCCTCGGCAGCGAATCCTCGCTCTGGCCCTCGGTGGCCGGGCTGGTCCCGGATGCGGTGCCGGTCGTCTGCGGCGTCGGCCCGGTGGCGCGCGAGCTCTACACCGGCCGCGAATCGGTCTCGCGTATCAGCCTGGTCCAGCGTACATTGCTGCTGACCCAATTCCTGCTCGACGCCGGCCATGAGCGCTAGACAGACCCGCAGCCCGCTCTACGAGGACCTGCTCGATCCGGGAGACCGCCGCGTCGTCTATCCGCAGCGGGTCGGGGTCGCGGCCAAGGGGATGGTGTCCACCCAGCACTATCTGGCGACCGAGGCAGGTGTGGCCATGCTGGCATCCGGCGGCAACGCCGTGGACGCCGCCGTCGCCGCCGCCTTCGCCCTGGGCGTGGTCGAGCCGGCGGCCTCGGGGCTCGGCGGACAGACCATGATGCTGCTCAGCCTGGACGAGGCTGGGCGCAAGTTCTGCCTGGACGGCGCCACGCGAGCCCCGCACCGTACGCCCCCGGGCGAGCTGGAGCGTGCCGAGCAGCTGCGCGGGCATCGCGCGACCACGGTGCCCAGCACCCCGGCCGTGCTCGCCTACGCCCTCAAGCACTATGGCACCAAGTCGCTCGCCGAGGCCCTGGAACCGGCCATTGGGCTCGCCGAGCGCGGCTATCGCGTCTCGCCCCTGCAGCACCACCTGACCCGACGCGAGCTCAAGCACCTGCGGCTCTTTTCCGGGGGACACTTCTTCCTCAAGGCCGGGAAGACGCCCTATCCCATCGGCGCCCGCTTCCAGCAGCCGGTGCTGGCCGCCACCCTGCGCCGCCTGGCCGAGGCCGGCGTCGAGGATTTCTATCGCGGAGAGATCGCGGCCAAGATCCACGCCGACATGGTCCACAACGATGGACTGATCCGCGACGACGATCTCGCCCAGATCCCCTGGCCAACCGAGCGCCGGCCGCTCGCGACCCATTTCGGGCCGTCGCGCGTCTTCACCTTCGGACCGCCCGGTGCCGGCCGCACCCTGATCGAGGCGATCAACCTGCTGAGCCAGTTCCCCGAGGCCCAGCGCGATCCCGATTCGCCGCGCGGCGCCCTGCTGCTCGCCCACGTCATCCGCAAGGCCAACCTCGACCGGGCGGACCGCCCCGAGGACCCGGCCCTCTTCGCCCAGGAGCTGGAGCTCGGTGAGGACATCACCCATCTCGAATACGCCAAGCGCGTCGCCAAACGCATCCGGACGCGCATCCGATCGAGCGGAGAGACCACCCATCTCTCGGTGATGGACGCGGCCGGCAACGCCGTCGGGCTGACCCAGTCCATCGAACGGGTCTACGGCTCCTTCGCCGCGAGCCCCGAGCTGGGATTCCTCTACAACAACTACATGAGCGCCTTCGAGTACCAGGACATCACACATCCCTACTATCTGCGCCCCAACGCCGTGCCCTGGGCCTCGGTCGCCCCGACCATCGTCTTTCGCGGTCCGCAGCCCTGGATGACCGTCGGCTCGCCGGGCTCCGAGCGCATCGTCTCGGCCATCCTCCAGGTCCTGCTGCGACTCGAGCGCGGCGCCACCCCCTTCGACGCCGTCGAGGCGCCCCGGCTGCACTGCTCGGTCAAGGGCAAGGTCTCGCTGGAAGGCACGCGCATGCGCGACGACATCCCGCGCCTGCTGCGCCGGCATGGCTTCGAGGTCGAGATGCGCGACCCCTATTCCTTCTATCTGGGCTGCGTGCAGCTGGTGCTGCGCGAGGACGGCGGCTTCGTGGGCGTCGCCGATCCGCGCCGCGACGGCTCGGCCGCGGGTCCCCCGGACTGAGCCGTCATGGCCAGGTTACCCCTGCTGATCTCGGTTCCCCATGCAGGCCTGCGGATCCCGCCCGAGGTCGCCGCACTGAACCGCCTGACGGCCCGCGAGATCGCACATGACGGAGATGAGGGCGCCTGGGAGATCTACGCCCCCCTCAAGGATCATGTAGCGGCCTTCGCGACCAGCGACATCGCCCGCGCCTTCGTCGATCTGAACCGCGCCGAGGACGACATCCGCAAGGACGGCGTGGTCAAGACCCACACTTGCTGGGACGTGCCCATCTACTGCCACCCGCTGTCCGCGGAGCTGATCGAGACACTGCTGGCCCGCTATCACCGCCCCTATCACAAACGACTGACCGACCTGGCCGATTCCGGCGTCATCGCCGGTGTCGACTGTCACACCATGGCCGCCATAGCTCCGCCCGAGGCACCCGATCCCGGATGTCCGCGTCCAGCCGTCTGCATCGGCGACGCCAACGGCGCCTGCCCGCACGACTGGGCCATGGCACTGGCCGATTGCTTCCGCGAGACATTCGACGGCGAGGTCACCCTCAACCGCCCCTTCTCCGGCGGATTCATCACCCGCCATCACGCCAAGGAGATCCCCTGGATCCAGATCGAACTGAGCCGGGGCGGCAGCGCATCCTTCGAAATCAAGGGCGCTCAAGTGCTCCAGTCACTGTCCGCCTGGATTGCCAGAATCAGCCGACAAAGCTAGTGCCAGCATTGAACGAGATTAGATCTCTTTGCGCCCTTCGCGCCTTTGCGGTTCCAATTCCAATTCAGGCATCGTTCACCCCCTTGATGAGCGAAACCGCCTGATAGGGCAGCGCCGGATCCACCTGCCAGCGGACATCCTTCTCCCGCGCCAGCTCCAATAGATGGGCGACCTCCGGGGCCTCCGGATCGCGGATGAGGATGCGTTCCGGCACCCGGCGCAGCAGAACGCGTGTAGCCTCGCCGATGCCGGGCTTGATGAAGTTTTCGTCGCGAATCCCGAAGGCGGCGCGAACAGCCTCGAGCATCGCCGTCGAGCGCGCCCGCGCCTTTGCCGGATCGACCGGCCGATCGTCAGGCGCATAGCCCTCGGCGATCAGTCTGCGCGCCTCGGCCAGCAATTGCTCGATGAACCAGATCGAAAGGTCGGCGTCGGCGAACTCGCGATAGTAGACGCAGCCGTGGAAGTCGTCGGGCCCGATCCGCTCGTTGAGGATGGAGCGGCTGACGAGTCCCGACATGGTGGCGTTCAGGATGCTCGACGGAATCAGATAGTCGGCGTCCGAGGGGGCGACACCGACGCCGGCCAGATCGGTCAGGGCATAGAGCGCCGGATCCAGTCGTACCCCATGATCGCGCTCGAAGTCTGCGAGCGCCCGGCGCAGCTCGCGCGCGATCACGCCCTTGCCGGTCCAGCCGTCGACGAAGAGGACCCCGGCCGGATCGCGCCCGGCCCGCTCCAGGATATAGCGCAGGGCATTGCGGTCGATCCCGCGGTCGCGGATGATCGAGATCGAATAGTGCTCGGACGCGCGCCCGAAGTGCTCGCTCAGCACATGCTTGAGCGCCACCCCGACCGGTGTGCCGGCGCGTGCCAGCGAGACCAGGCTGATCTCGTCGGGACGGCGCGCGGCGAGGATGGCCGCCAGATCGAGCACGCCACGGGCCATGGGCTCCAGCCCCATGGCGAGGGCGCGGTGGAAGACTTCCAGATAGCGTGCCGAGGGCAGCGATTCGCGGCTGAGCATCTCGCTGTAGTGACGCTGGCCGCTCTGAATGAGACGCTCCTTCTCGGCGACCTCGATGGGGTCGACGTCGATCGTCTTGAGCAGGAACTGGACGTCCTCGGGGCGATAGCTGCCCGAAAACGGCTCGTTCCACGATGTTTCGTTGGTCATGGGGATCGGGGTTCGTCTTCTGTGGCCGGGGGCCGCCACCCGTCGCCAATCCGGCCCCGAGCGGCGGCAAGGTCGTCCCTGATGCGATCGGGCATGATTCGATTCGGGTAGAGTCGCAGACCCGACCATGTTCAATGGGGAAATCGACAATAAACCATGCCGGAGCGAAGTCAAAGCGGTCGGCCCTCGAACGAAACGAATGCCTCGTCGCCGATGTCGCGAGCGAGAGAAAGCCCCTCAGGAACGCCCGTCGATCAGATGTGACCTGCGACGGGGATCGCTACGACCAGACAATCGGTTCCGCGGCCGCATCGGCCGTTTCCGGAGGATTGTCCCGGATCGGCGCCGAGATCGGGCGAGTGCCGGCCATGGTCTGACCGGCACCATCGCCCGCCGGCTCGAGCCACCGAAGCAGGATGCCGTACAATTCCTCAGGCTCCACCGGCTTGGCGACGAAATCGTTCATGCCCGCACCGATACAGGCCTGACGATCCTCGGCGAAGGCATTGGCGGTCATGGCCAGGATGGGACGGTCACGCCAGCCGGGAAGGGCACGGATCGCCCGGGTAGCGGCCAGCCCGTCCATCCGCGGCATCTGCACATCCATCAGGATCAAGGCGTAATCCCGGTTCCCGGCCTTCTCCATGGCCTCGACGCCATCCGCTGCCGTGTCCACCTCCAGCCCCACCTCCGTCAGAAGCTCGAGCGCCACCTCCCGGTTGACAGGATTGTCCTCCGCTAGAAGGATCCGGCGACCGGCATGGCAGTTGCGCAAGACGGCCTCGACCCCCTTCGGGTGCTCATCGGCGGGGGGGGGGGCCTCC
>NZ_AONC01000038.1 GCF_000585215.1 Imhoffiella purpurea
AGGGTACGCACGGGAGAGGGTCCTGCCAATTCTTGTCACCCTAATCACCTACATCCGCACTCGGTCTTGGCCAGGGTTATGATCATGGCCATCGTCAGCGTTGTCACAGACGCTCGCAAAATAGACTGAAAATGACCCTATAGGGCTCCCCCACCAGCCCTATAGGAACACAACCACCCACCGGCACATATAACGTCTCGCCATGTCAACGACATCGCGAGACGTACAGTGAAATCAACAGACTCGGCCAACCGGCCAACCCGCATCGTTCGCATGCCGGAAGTCGTCACCCGCACCGGCCTGTCGAGAGCTTCCGTCTACGCCCTGATGTCCAAGGGCCGCTTCCCGAAGTCCATCAAGCTGTCAGAGCGCGCCGTCGGTTGGCGTGAGTCTGACGTGGCCGCCTGGATCGAATCGCGCCAACAGGCCGCGTGATGAGGACCAAGGCAATGACCAACACTGCCATCGTCGAGATCCGCAACCGCCAAGCCACGACGACGAGCCTCGCAATCACCGAGGGGTGCGCGATCCAGCACAAGCAGGTGCTCGCGATGATTCGTAAGTACCGATCGGAGTTCGAGGAACTTGGCCGGCTCGCGTTTGAAACGCGACCCTTTGAGACATCGGGCGGCACCCAGCGGAGAGAGATCGCCATCCTCAATGAGGACCAAGCGACGTTCGCGATCACACTCTTCCGGAATACCCCCATCGTTCGGCGCTTCAAGCTGACGCTGGTCAAAGCGTTCCGCCAGGCCCTGGACGAGATCGCCAGGCTCTACGCCAACCCGCCGCGCCAAGAGATCCTGCGGGCGAAACGGGACGCGCATCAGTCGATGATGGACGCCTTGGTCGAAATCCGCTCGGCCGCTGGCAAGCGCACCGACAGCCGTCAGCACATGGCTGAGAACAAGCTCTGCAATTGGGTGGTCACCGGGCGTTTCGGGAGGATCGACGAGCAGACCCTTGGCAATGGGGACGCCGCCCTTCTGGAGCATGTCCGCGATCGCAACCGCGCGTTCATCCTGGCCGGCCTGGACTACGAGACCCGCAAGAGCCGCTTGGCCGCCTTCGCCATCAGGGAGCGCACCAAGCGGCTCAGTGATGGCGAGCCGCGTAATACGGGATTTTCCCGTGATTGAGCTGGCGCCACCATGACCGAACCCCACTCAACCCTCCCGCCCGAGCTGCTGCAGATCCGCCAGCAGCGGCTGACGCGCGCCCAGGCGGCCGAGTATCTCGGCATCCCGGAGCACACGCTGGCCAACTGGGTGACCACCAAGCGCAAGCGCGTCCCGTACCTCAAGGTCGGCCGGCGCGTCTATTACGCGGTCGCCGATCTCGACCGATTCCTGGAGGAGTGCAGGCGGACATGAGCGGAAAAGCGAGGATCCGTAGCCGTGGAATCACGCTCGCGAACCGATGGCGCAACGGGAGGTTCGAGCAATCATGGCAGAAGGCCAACGGTGGCATGGACTCCCTGGGGCGCCAGGGCGGTTCCAGGAAGACCGCGAGCACCCAGCGGAAAGTCGACCGATGACCGATGTCGACGCCGTCGGCCGAGCCGCGTGGAACCCGCACACACAAGAACGCCCCGACAGGGCCGACCCATCGGGGCGTTGCGAAGAATTCCACAGTTCGGTTATCGTGGGAGCCGTCGCGGGCAGGAGCGCCAACTCCGTCCCGCGCAAAGCAACCCGACCAGAACTCGGCTTGCACCGGCAGGACAATTCTACTCGAACGGGATTGGTGCGTCTGCACTCCCCGTCTGTCTGCGCCTCTGCCCGCCTGTTCGGTCGGTCTCAAGAACCCCTTGGAGACTGACCCAATGCATAACCTCTCTGACTCTATCGATCGCGATTCCCTCGCCCGGAACGTCCTCGAGGCTGTTTGCCACAGCCACAATCACCCGGAAGAAGCCTTGCGCGACCTGCTGGAGGTCGTCCGGGGCTCGCTCGAGCTGTTGTCCGACCACTCCACCCAGGCCTCCCATCGACCCGGCGAGGTGACCCTCTACCCGCCAAGCGTTGAAGCCATTGCGCGTGGCGCCTCGCAACAGTTGCGCATTGCCACGTTCTTGCTCGATGCCGTCGATGGGCAGCTGGTGGCGCTCCGCTCCGCCGCGAACGGGAGGGCAACGGCATGAACGCACGCATCGACACCACCCTGGTGCTGACGTGGATCGTGGCCCGCGTGCGGCATCTCGACGCGGCGCAATTCGCCCGCGAGGCCCTCGACCGCGAGATCGAGGCCACCTCGGCGCTGAAGGAATCCACCTCGGCGCCCAGGGACGCCTGGAACATCGCGCACGATCGTTATCTGACGACGATCCGACAGGCGAACGAGGCGATCGACCGCGAGAAGCAAGCCGCCGCCGTGATGCTGGAAGCGGCATCCGACCTCGGGAAAGCGGCCGCCCTGGCGACCGGATGCACCTGGCTCGAGTGGGCGGATGTGACGCTCGAGGATGGCCACATCCGCATGCGCATTGCCGGTGACCGCGCCTATCGGCTCGACCTGGCGGGTTTCGCCGTCGAGGCATCCCCCGAACCACGCCTGTCCGAGACCGACCGTCGCGCGCTCAAACGGCTGCACCGAATCGCCGCGAACTGGAACGACAGCCGTCTTGATGACGCCCTGTTCGACGCGATCGACCTTGCCATGGCGCGCGACGGATGCGCCGAGCTGGTCGGGAGGGTCTGACCATGAGCCGCCTGAGTGCCGATGTACTCAAGGCGGCGCTGCCCGCGTCCGCCTACTACCGCCGCGAGCTGCCGACCATGCCCCATACCCGCCACGCGGGATGGGTCGACGGCGGCCTGTGCCCCTTCCACGACGACCAGCACCGGGGAAACTTCCGGGTCAACCTCGATACCGGGGCCTTCTGCTGCTTCTCCTGCGGCGCCAAGGGTGGCGACATCCTCGCCTTCCACCAGCGCCGGCACGGCCTGGACTTTCCGGAGACCATCCGCGACCTGGCCGAGCGGTTCCTGTTCAACGGGGGGCGCGAGGATGAATAGCTTCCCCCAGACATGGAAGGACCGCGACAGCGGCGAAACCTTCAGCCGCGCCCATGAATGGCACTACTACCCCGAGCAGGGCGGAACGCCCCTGGGCGCCGTGGTGCGCTTCGAGCGCGAGGGACGCAAGCTCGTGGTGCCCTTCTTCGCCAAGGACGACCAGGGCCGCCCCAAGGCCAAGGCGCCCGACGAACCGCGCCCCTTGTTCGGTCTCAACACCCTCGACCGGCCCGGGCCGATCCTGGTGTGCGAGGGCGAGAAGGACGCCGCCGCGCTTCAGGGGATCGGCTTCGCTGCCGTCACCTCGCAAGGAGGCGGCAAGGCGGCCAGAAAGGCCGATTGGGAACCCCTGCGGCGCGCGCTCGAGGCAGAGCGCCAGGTCCTCGTCTGGCCCGACCATGACGAACCCGGGCGGTCCTATGCCGCGACCGTCGCCAACCTGATCGGCGACGAGTGCCAGTGTCTGCTCGAGCAGCCGGAAGGCACACCGGCCACCGAAGGGGCTGGAGCTGCGGACTGGCTGTCCGAGCGCATGCGCGAGTTCGGCCACGACTGGAACGGGCTGCTTCCGCCACCGCTCACCGAGCAGGAGCGCCAGGGGTTGCGCGCGCGCCTGGTGGCGAGCGTCGCCGACATCCAGGGCCAGGCCCCAGAGGACTGGGGCGGCGAGACCGGGGCGAAGGAGCCGGCAACCTATCGCGAGATCGGCGAGCCCAAGCCCTATGTCATGAACGAGCGCGGGACCTTCCGCCTGACCCGCTCGCCCGGGGGCGACCCCATCGAGCAGCAGCTCGCCAACTTCGCCGCCCGCATCGTCGAGGAGGTCACCCGCGACGATGGCGAGGAGCGCGCCCTGACCATCGCGATCACGGGCACCATGGCCGGGCGCGATCTGCCGGCGATCAGTCTCACCATCGAGCAGTTCAACCGCATGGACTGGCCGGCCCGGCACTGGGGCACCGCCGCCCTGACCCACCCGGGCCAAGGCGCGAAGGACCATCTGAAGTACGCCATCCAGCTGCTGTCCCACCAAGGCGCGGAGCAGGTGCGCTCGCGGACCACCTATACCCACACCGGTTGGCGTCGGATCGATGGGGCATGGGTATATCTCTCGGCGGGGGCCGTCATCGGCCCCGATGGCGTCGTGCCTGGAATCGAGGTCGATCTCGGGGAGCTGGCCGAACTCTACCGGCTGCCGGAACCGAGCGCGGACGAGGCCCGGCGCCGGGAGGCGGCCGAGGCGAGCTATCGCGTGCACCGCGTCGCGCCTCCCGAGGTCGCGGTGCCCCTGCTCGCCTGCACCTACCTGGCACCCATGGCGCAACCGCTCGGGGTCGATTTCGCGGTGTGGCTCGAGGGGCCGAGCCGCAGCATGAAGAGCACCCTGGCGGCGATCATGGGGGCACACTTCGGCGCGGGCATGGAGCGTACCCGCTTGGCCGCGAGCTGGCTCGATACCGCCAACGCGATCGGGCTCAAGCTGTTCCTGCTCGCCGATGCCCTGGCGATCCTCGACGACTACGCCCCGCAGCCCTCGGCCTCGGACCAGGCCAAGCTCGACAAGACCGTGGCCACCGTGATTCGCAGCATCGGCAACCGCACCGGGCGCGGTCGCCTGACCGCCGACATCCGCCTCCAGGCCGAGCGCAAGCCGCGCGCCATGGCGCTCTGCACCGCCGAGCAGTGGCCCGGCGGAGAGAGCATCAACGCCCGCGTGATCGGGGTCACCATGCGCCCGGGAATACTCGACCTCGAGCACCTCAACCAGACCCAGGCGGACGCCCGCGCTGGGCTCCTGGCGCGCTCGCTGGCCGACTGCGTATGCGTCATGGCCGACGGCTTCGAGGACCGTTGCGCGGCGCTCAGAGCCGAATGGCAGGCATGGCGGACCGCTGGCCTCGAGTACGGGCTGAGCGGACGCACGCCCGAGCAGGTCGCGTACCTGCTGATCGGCTACGGGATTGCGGTCGAGCACTGGATCGGCGCGGGCGTCCTGACCCGCGACCAGGGGCACGAACAGATCGGCAACGCCAAGCGGATCCTGTTCGACCTGGCCAAGGACCATGAGCGACGCATCGCCAACTCGCAGCCGGCCGACGCCTTCGTCTCCATTCTCACCGACCTTCTGCTCTCCGGCGGGGCACATCTGCGCGACCTGTTCGACAGCCGGCCCGAGCAGCAGGCGCAGGCATTCGGCTGGCGGGGCGACGAACCGGGCGGCGTCCACATCGGTTGGGTGAACCCGGCCAAGCAGGAGCTGTACCTGCTTCCGACCACCACTCTCGAGGCGGTCTACTCGGCCGCCAAGCGCATCGACACCCCGCTCAACCTGCGCCCGACCGCGCTCAAGCGGCAGCTCTGGGACCGGGGATTCCTGCTCGGAGGCAACGCCGAGCAGCGCGACGCGCGTTCAGTGGACCGGACCACCCGCGTGGTGCGGATCGCCACCAATCCCCGGCGCGTGCTGGTCATGCCGCTGGGGCTGATCGAGCAGCGGGAGGACGCCGACCAGGGATAGACCGACGCCCCAGCAACAGGGGGGGCTCGAGCGCCGACCGGAAAAGTTGAGGGGTCTCCCCTACCAGAAGTGGTAACAGTGGTAACGCTTAGAAAGAGCTTTGATTAGAAAGGAAAAAAGAGTCCGAAAAATGGCCTTTTCAGGAATGCAAGTGGTAACAGAAGTGGTAACGCCTCCCCGGCGGTCTGGGCGGCTCTTCGGGCCTGTTACCACTTTTGTTACCACTTCGAAGCGGAAAAGCGCCGATTCCCCAGAGCTAAGCGCTTGTCTCTCAAGGAGAAAGCCAAGCGTTACCACTGTTACCACTTTTCGTAGGGAGGGGGGTGCAGTTTTCGCCAGATCGCGCAACCAGGACCAGACCATGCGATTCGAGCCTGACCAGCTGAGCCGCACGACAGAGAGCAACATCCACGACAGCGGAGGGCACCCCGCATGCTGATGAACACGGTCGACATCGAAGAGGTCTACCAGGACCTCAACAAGACCTTCAACGCCGCGCTCGAGCGCACGCCGACCCGGTATCAGGACGTCGCGAACGTGCTGGATACCTCCAGCATTACCGAAGACCAGGTCTTCATGCCCGATCTCCCCAACTGGCGCGAGTGGCGCGGCGACAAATACATCCATTCCTTGTTCCTGCTGAGCCAGGACCGCTATTCCCTGACGTGCGAGCCCTACGAGGTGACCATTGGCGTGAAGCGCCGCGATCTGCAAGCGGATCGTCTCGAGATCATTCGCAAGAAGATCGAGGGCCTCGGCGAGCTCGCCGCCGCGTTCCCGGATGAGCGCGTCGCGGATGCGGTGAACGCGAGTTTCACCGCTCCATGCTGGGACGACCGGCCGTTCTTCGACACAGAGCATCCGATCCTGAAGAAGAACGGTGCCAGGTCGACCTTCTCCAACATGGGGACAGTGGCGCTGTCGGCCGCATCTCAAGAGGACGCCATCGCTTCACTGGGCGCCGGACTGACCGCGCTGGGAACGATGAAGAATCGAAGCGGCAGGCCAGTCAAGATCAGAAAGATCAAGCTCGTGGTGCCTGTCGCGCTGGAGGATATCGCGCTCGTCCTCGCCAACCATCGCTGCCTCAACGACGGCACAGCCAACCCTTACAAGAACCGCATCACGCTCGAGATCTGGCCGGAACTGACCAATGACAGGGCTTGGTTCCTGTTCGGCGAAAGTCTCGGCCTCAAGCCGTTCGTGCTGCTGCAGCGGAAGAAGCCCACCTTCGTCAAGGTGACCAACCCCAAGGACAGCTACGTCGTCAAGAAGGGCCAATTCCTGTTCGGCCTCGAGGCCGATGCGGTGGCTGGGTACACCCTACCGCAATTGGCCTTCGCCTCGACCGGGGAAGACTAGACGGCCGTGCACGGCCAATCCATCGACCAAGCCAGGGAGCCAATCCATGAAGTCCAAGCCCACATCCACCCTCAAGACACAGGACGACTACGCCCGGTTGAGCGCCGCGCTCGAGCAGGCGCAACAGGCGGCCCAAGACACCGAGGACAAGCTGAACGACGCCGAGATCCGGCTCCGAGAAGCCGATGCCGCGGTGAATGCCGCGCTCGGAAACGCTCAGCGCCGCGAGGACCCTGGTCCTGCCTTGGAGCAGGCCAGAAGCGCGCATCGGGCCGTCGCGGCGGAGGTCAGGCAGTACAGCGCCACGCTCGAGGACCTGCGGAGTCAGTGTCAGACGTTGCGCCTGGAGCTGCACACGCTCGGAGGCGGCGACATCGAGCAGGTCCTCGAGGCCCAGCGCGACGCGGACACGGCCAAGCAGGGCGCGGAACGCCTCAAGGGGCTGATCGCCGACCATCGGGCCAAGCTCAATGGGTTGCCCATGCAGGACCTCGAGGCCATCGAGAACGAGCGCGCGCGGGTGCTCGCCGCCATGGCGCTCGGCGAGGCGACCCAGGAGGACCTGGACACGCTCGAGCAGCGACGCCAAGCCGCCATTGAGGTGGTCGCGGCCAGCTCGGCCGAACGCGAGCGCCTGCTCTCTGTGATTCGGGGGCTCGAGCTGCGCCTGGACGAGGCGAAGGCCGAGCATGAGCGGCGCGAGCAGATGCGGCGCCAGGTTCTCGGCTGGTATCTCAAGCAGCGGATGCAGGACTCGGTCAAGGACTACGCCAACGTGGCCAAGGATCTGCTCGAGAAGCTCGGCATCGTCGTCGGCTATTCGAGGCTGGTGGACAGCATCGACCCGGACAGCGCCATGATCGGCAACGCCGAAACGCAGTGGAATCTGCAGCTCCCGCCGGCCCGCATCGGCAACCGCGATCTGGTCGAGGGACTGGTGGACGACGCCGAGTACAGGAAGGCCGCCTCCAAGGCGCTGCGCGCCAGCCTGCAAGAACAAGGGGTCACGCTCTCCGCGAACGCATAGCCAAGCACCCGCCGCACCCAAGGGGCGCGTGCCCCTTGGACGACGCGGGGCATCCATCAGGCATCGAGAGGCAATCGAATGAATACCATAGCCGAGATCCTTCGGATCATCGTCCAGGCCGAGGACCAGGCATCCGAGGTGCTGAACGGCGCTGGTGATTCGCTGGAACGGATGGGCAACAGCGCTACGGAGGTGCTCGCGCCGCTCAAGGAGCTGGGCGAGATGGTGCTGAAGGCGGATGCAGCCGTAACCGCTCTTGGCGTGGCGCTGGGGTTGGTCGCGATCAAGGAGTCGGTGACGTTCAAGGACAGTCTGTATCTCGTCGAGAAGCAGCTGGGGGAATCCGGCGTCACGCTCGAGCAGGTTCGTCAAGACGTCGAGGAGCTGGGCCTGACCTACGGGAAGAACGCCAATGAGATCGCAGCCGCCGTGGCCGGGTTTCTGGCGGCTGGCTTCGACTACGAGACCTCGGCCAAGCTGGTCGTCACCGCGACCCAGTTGATGATTGCCGGCGAGCTGGAGGCAGGCACGGCAACGGACGCGATCACGAAGAGTCTCGCCGGATTCCGCATTCCGGCCGGCGAGGCGGCGACGGCGGCCGAGCATGTCGGCGACGTGCTCAACAAGATCGGGGACATCAGCTCGGGCAAGTTCGAGGAGATCGTCACCGGGTTCGAGCGCATTTCGCCCACCGCAAAGGATGCCGGTCTGAGCATGGAGCAGACGGCGGCCTATGTCGCCGTGCTGGTCGATATCTTCGGGTCTGGAGAGATCGCGGCGACGGCCTTGAAGAGTGGATTGCTGTCGTTGCTGACGCCATCGAAAGAGGCCTCGGAGACCCTGGCGAGCCTGGGTGTCGCGACGAGCGACAGCAACGGCGAGCTGCTGTCCTCGAACGAGATCCTGGGCAGTCTCGCTGGCAAGTGGGACACGCTGACGGACGCCCAGAAGCAACAGACGGCGGCCATCATTTTCGGCAAGGAACAGGCCGGGGCGATGTCGGCGCTGTTGGGCGGCTGGGCCAAGGCGCAGGATTACACCGCACAGATGGTGGACAAGACCACGGGCGCGGTCGGATCCATGGCCAAGGAGGTCAATGGCAAGCTGGCGCTGATGTCGGCGGAGCTGGACCGCGCGTCAGAGGCGTGGCGTCAGTTGCTGGAGAATCTGGGCGACAGGATCTCGGACGGCGGTCAGATCCAGGAGCTGGTGAGCCAGGTTGCGAACCTTGGCGGTGCCTTCAAAGGGATCGTCACCGACGGCGCCCTGGATCCGTTGCTCGATCTGATCAAGGGACAGGCCGAGGAACTGGCGGCGACGCTGGAAGCCGTGGTCGAGAATCTGCCGGAGGCATTCGAGCGGGTCGATTTCTCGGGCCTGGTGCGGGCATTCGGCGACCTGGGAAGCTCCATGGGGCAGGCGTTCGACATCGATCTGACGACTGTCGACGGTCTGGCTGGAGCGATCCAGTTCGTGGTCGACTCCGGCGAATCGCTGATCGACGTGACGGTTGGCATCATCGACGGCCTGGCCCCCTTCTTCGAGATCGTTTCCTCGGGCATCGAGTATTTCAATTCGCTGGACGAGTCGACCAAGCAGATCATCGGCAGCCTCCTCGGGCTGTCTATCGGCCTGTCCCCGATCACATCCGCGATTGGAAGTCTTGGCGGCTCGCTGGGCTCGGCGGCGCAGCTGTTCAACGAAGTCAGGGAAGCTGTCGCAACCCTCAGCGGGTCATTTCCGACGCTGAGCGCCGGCATGACGACCGCCTTGGCGACGCTGGCCGCAGGGACCGCTGCGCTAGGCGCCTGGGCCTGGGCGATCACCGAGAACGTCAAGGCGTGGGATGACTACCAGGCTCGGACGCAAGCCTCAGCCGACGCGACCCAGCATATGTCCGAGGTCACCGCCGATGCTCAGTCGCAGCTCGCCGACCTGAACGAACGGCTGGGCACCAACTTCCAGACGATGGAGCAGTTCAACGCCGCCGTCGAGTCCGGCGCGCTGGTCTGGGACCAGGCGGCCTCGGCATGGGTCAACGCGGCCGATGCCTCGCAACGACAAGCCGAGAGCATGCAAGCCGCGACGGATGCAGCGGACACGCAATCCAAAGCGGTCGCCGGCCTCACGGCCGAGCAATTCAGCTTGCTCGAGCGTGTGGGCGGTACGGCCGAGGCCATGCGGCTGATGGCCGAAGGCATGGACCCTGCGTCGGCTGCTGCCCAGGTGCTCGGCGAGCGCCTGAAAACGACCGAACGCGAGGTCGAAACGACCAAATCATCCTCGGGGGCGCTGATCGAGGTCATCCGCGACGGCGAGGGCGCGATCACTGGATTCAGCCAAGCCACGCGCGTGGTTGGCGACTCGCTCTCGGAGACGGCCAAGAAAGTGGACGAGGCCACCAAGAAGTCAGAGGACTTCCAGGTCAAGATGGCCGAGATCGCATCGAACGAAAACATCAGGATGATGGAGTTCTCGGTTCAGCTGAAAACCACCCAACTCGAGACCGACATGGAGCGGGTCAAGGCCACGTTCAGCTCGATCGACAATGTCATCAGCTCGACCGGCGAAACGATCAGCTCGCTGTTCGGCAACTTCGTCGACGCCGACAGCTTCTATGAGAGGTTCGCGATCGAGGACCAGCTCAAGAAGGAGAACGAATACCGAGCCGATGCACTGAAGATGCAAAAGGAGCTGGCAACCGCCGAGATCGCCCGTGTCATCGCCCAGACAGAGGCGCTGCAAAGAGGGGATGCCTTGATCCAGATCGACGGAACCGGACTCGCGCCCCACCTCGAGGGCTTCATGTGGGAGGTGCTGAAAGCCATCAGGGTCAGAGCCAACGCCGACTTCCAAGACTTCCTCCTCGGCCTGGAGGCATCCTGATGAAATGCCAATGGTGCGGGGCAACGCCCTGTGTGGTCGAAGAAACCTGTCAGTCCTGCCTGGATATCCATCTGCGGGTGAGCGCGGCCTTCGAGGGGGCCAAGTACACCCTCGAAGAACGGCGAGACTTCGCTGTCTCCGTCATCCAGAACTCGTCCGGAACCTCGGCCGCAACCCTGCGGTGGATCGAGGAGTACCGCGCCACCTGGGGCGTCGATCCAGTCAAGGAAGCCATCATGCAACGCGACATCATGGCCCGGATGAAGGCAAGCGGGGCGGACGTTACCGGGATCCAGTGACGGGAGGCGCCATGAGGAAAACCACGGAATTCATCGACCTGAGCAGGACCGTCTGCATCGACGTTCTCAGTACCCTCCTTGGGGAAGAGGAAGCGGAGGCTGCGGCGGATGACATCGTCTATGGAATCATCGGCCTCTACGCGGGCAGCCAGATCTATGTGTCCAAGCTGGACAGCCTCGACCGCGGATCGCGTGATCGACAGATCGCGGCTGAGTACGACGGCACCACGGTAAGCATCGAACGCCTGTCCAAGAAGTGGAACCTGTCAGAGGTCCGCATATACGCGATCCTCAGGAAAATGAGGTCCCTATCGCGACAGGCAGCCCCAGCCCAATGATGGCGCCCGGATTCCCTTGCGCATCCAGACATAGCAAGGGTTTCGCCATCGACCGGCTGGCCTGATGGGAGATTTCGAGCCGGTCTACCGTGGGATTTGGCGAGATATACCGGGATACAGAAGGCGGACGCAACACCGTTGCGCCACGCGAAAGGGCCTCGAGGCCCTGACAACCAACCAAGAGAAGCACCATGAACCAGGACCAAGCCAAGATCGCCGAAGCCTTCGGCAACACCCAGGAGCAACTGGACCGCTACGGAAGGGAGCCCTACCAGATCGCCTACAACTCCGATGAGGCCCGAATCGCGGCTGCGTTTGGGTTCATGCTGGACGGAGCACCACCAAGAACAGACGGGCATCAAGCGCCAAATGGGGGTAACTATGGGGGTAACTCCAAATAACGAACCCAATCTATCCTTTTAATAACAATAAGATATGAGAATTATTCAATAGACCTCGGCCACCATTCCCTCGATTTTTTCTTATCTATCTTAATGAGATAAGGAATACGCATTCCCCTCAGAAGCAACTGCTGTAATACAACCCTGTGTTACATTCGTGGCTTAATCCCCCCTTCCTACCTCTACCGCACCATTTCCGGCGTTTTCTGTTTGCAGAAGCACATTCCGCAGCATCGACACCAGAGTCTCACATACGCGGATTCCTATCTCCCACGCTGGGAGGCTGGAGGCTGTCCGACTTAGGCCCAAGAGACCGCAAACTGGGGACAAGGTGACCAATTCCGATGCTCGTACGCGAAAGCCAGAGCAGAGTTATTTCCGCGAAGTGCTCCAAATTTTGCGTACGAACACGTCTCGAACGTAAGTCGGGCAGCCTCTTAGAGCCGAACCGCCTCTGCGGATCCGATGCTCGAACGACTCCGGCGAACGTGCCGATACCATCTCAGCACCCCCGAGATCATCGGGTCTCGTCTTCCAGAAGAGGCAGACTCGGCGTGGCTGGAGCGGCCGGGATCGGAACCGCATCCTTCCCGAGCGGCCGATAGGCCGCCACCCGGAAGACCCCGACGAGCTGCTGCAGACCCTTGGCCTGCTCGGCCATCGACTCCGAGGCGGCCGCGGCCTGTTCGACCAGGGCTGCGTTGCGCTGAGTCACCTCGTCCATCTGCTCGATCGACTTGTTGACCTGCTGGATGCCGGAGGACTGCTCGGCGGTGGCGGCGGCGATCTCGGCCACCACATCGGTCACCTTCTTCACCGCGGTGACGATCTCGCTCAGCGCGGCGCCCGACTCGTCGACCAGCCGGCTACCGTCCTCGACCTTGCCGACCGTGTCCTGGATCAGGCCCTTGATCTCTCGCGCGGCCTCGGCGCTGCGCTGGGCCAGGCTGCGCACCTCGCCGGCGACCACGGCGAAGCCCCGGCCCTGCTCGCCCGCGCGCGCCGCCTCGACCGCCGCATTGAGCGCGAGCAGATTGGTCTGGAAGGCGATGCCGTCGATGACGGTGGTGATGTCCGCGATGCGCTGGCTGGCGGCGTTGATCTCCTGCATGGAGTTGATCGCCTGCCCGACCACCTCGCCGCCGCGCTCGGCATGATCCCGGGCGACCCCGGCGAGCTGATTGGCCTGACTGGCATGGTCCGCGTTCTGACGCACGGTACCCGTGAGCTCGGCCATGCGCGAGGCGGTCTTCTCCAGCGAGTTGGCCTGCTCCTCGGTACGCTGGGATAGGTCCGAATTGCCCTGGGCGATCTCGCCGGCACCCGAGACGATGGTCTCGCCCGCCTCACCGATCCGTCCCACTATGTCGCGCAGATTGCGGATGGTCTCGTTCAGCGAGTCGCGCATGACCGCGAACTTGCCCTCCAGCTCATGCGTCATCTCATGCGTCAGATCGCCGCCCGCCACGGCGCCGAGGATGCTCGCGGTATCGTCGATCACCTGCTCGCTCACGCCGAGCAGCTCGTTGATGCCCTCGCCGAGCCGGGCGAAGAAGGCGCTCTTGCCGGTACTCTCGAGCCGGCGCGAGAGGTCGCCACGCCTGGCGGCGTCGACGATGGCCTCGACCTCCGCCTCGACCGCGGCCTCCTGGGTGCGGTCCGTCCATTCCATGGCCGTTCCCAGACGCGCGCCACCATCGTTGAAGACCGGGGTCGCGATCAGTCGCAACTGGCGCCCCCCGACCGCGAGATCCTCGCGGCGGACCTCGGCCAGCTGGTCGAGGACGGTGCGCTGACTCTCGGGCCGGGGATGGAAATCGAACAGACGGCTGCCGACCAGATGCGCCGCATCAAGTCCCTTCAGCCCCTTCCGCAAGGACTCCTGGATCGCTCCAAGCGTGGTGCCGGACGACTGGTTCTGATAGATGATGCGCTGCTCCTCGTCGGCCACCATGACATTGGTGCTGCAGACGTCGAGCGCCATGCGGATGCGCGTCGCCTCGTCGGCGCGGCGACGCGCCTCGTCCATCGAGGACTTGATATTCCTGATCATCACGGACATGGAGGCGCCGAGCTGACCGATCTCGTCCTTGCCCATGATGTCGACCTCCTGATCCAAGTCGCCATCCGCGATGCCACGGGCGATCCGGTTCGCTCGATCCAGCGGCCGGGCGATGGTCCGTGTCAGGAGCGACGCACCGATCAGCGCCAGGACCAGAGTCGCGATCAGAACGCCGACGATGAGGTTGCGCGACAGGCTGATCTCATCGCTGAAGCCCTCGGAGAGATGGCGCATCTCCTGGTTGGTCGAGACCATTTGGGCGCTGAGGTCCTTGACCTCGCCGAGTTCCATCGAGAGCCGGTCGATACCCTCGACCTCGGCCCCGATGTTCTGGGTGAACTGCTGCATCTTGCGCACGGTGCCCGCCACGTTCACCAATGCCTCGCGCTGCACGCTCTCGAGGATGTCGGCGACCGCGTCGGTCACGTCCTCCACCGCGTAGCGGATCTCGCCCTCGGGCAGCTCGGCGGCCGCCGCGTCGACCGACGCGGTCAGCTCGGTGAGGGTGCCCGCGATGCCACGGATCTTCCGCTCCAGAACCTTGATCTGCATATTGGTCTGATTGATGTCCTCGACCACGGCCAGCATCCCACTCGAAATGCGGGCCAGATCTCCATCGGCCTTGGCCAGACGCTCCTCGGTCAACCTGGAACTTTCGACACCCGCCGCCGATTTGACCACCACGTCCGAAAAGCCGCCGCTCAGGCGTCCAAAGGACATGAGGGTCAGCACCAGCACGGCGCCCAGCAGCAGGCCGATGATGATTCCACCGCCGAGCAGCTTGATCTTGATCGTCATTCGGAATGAACCTCCAGCGCGCGTCCATGATCGAGGCGATGGGAAGGATGGCTCGACGGACCCTCGTCGTCGTGGCGACCGAGCCGGGACAAGAGTCCATATTGATGGCGGTGGCCGATAAAACCAGCCTTGAGGCCGCCGCCCGTCCGGCGGACTATTCGGCCGCCTGCTTCTCGTACATGACGACCGCCGCGTTCATCTCCTTGAGCAGCGGCAGATTGGTTCGAGCCAGCGCCTCGATCTTGTCGCGCGGAATCTCAGTGGTCCTGTAATCGGCGCCATAGGCGACGATGGGCTTGAATGTGGCCCAGAGCCCTTCGACGACGGCCAGCTGCTCGCGGATGGCCGGCTCCTGGGTGCCGGGCAGATCCAGAATCTTATCACCGTCCCGCAGACCCGCGAGCGTGCGCTCGAACAGGCTGTAGGTCTCGAGCAGCGCGAGCTTGTTGTCCTCCGGATCGTAGCCGTAGGCGACGAGCAGGAACTCCTTGCTCATCTTCTGGGTCAGCATGCGCTGCTTGCCGGCCAGGTTGATGGTCGCGGCGAGCCCTGGATCGGCCTCGAGACCGCCCGCCTTAGCGTCCTTTTCGTACTGGCCGACCGCCTTGTTCATCTCCTTGAGCAAAGGGATATTGGTCTTGGCCAGTGCCCCGACTTGTTCGGGCGTCACCTGCTTGGTGGCGACGATCTGCTCGATCACCGTATAGAATTCTTGCCAAACGGCATCGATCTTACCGAGCTGACGCAGGATGCGGCCGCTCGTGGTCGGCGGCAGACCCAGCTCCTCGCTGCCGTCGCGCAACCCCTTCAAGGTTTTGTCGAACAGCGCCGAGGTCTTCTCCAGGTTGGCCAGATTCTTGTCCCTGTCGACGTCCAGCGCGACGAGCATGGCCTCCTTGCTCATCTTCTGGCTCAGCATGCGCTGTTTGCCGGACAGGTTGAGGACCACGCCATATTCCGCCGAGCTAGGTCCCTCGGCGAAGAGGGGCGTCGTGAATCCGATCGCGAACAGGAGCCATAAGGCACCGGAAACGGACAGAAGGTGTGCTCGATTGCGGGTACACATCTGCATGCGAAACCATCCTCTCTATCATTGTATGTGGGCAATCCTAGTCTAGAGTGCCACCCGCCAAGCGCCAGACAGCCTATCGGATCGACGCCGATATCGACCTCGGAGTTCGTCACGTTTCACGACCAGGACCCGCAGAAACCCGCGCTCGGCCATCCCGAAATCGGACGTCCTAAGGCTCGAGTTCCTCGTACCGCTCGAGGAGCACCAGCAGCAGCATCCCGACCGCCATGACGCCGGCCGCGACGATCAGCGAACCCCTGTAGCTGCCGGTCATGGCCGCAATGTAGCCGGCCATCGCGGGAGCGAGGATCTGGGCGACGCCGTAGCTCAGGGTCAGCCGCGCCATGGCCTTGGCCGGATTCTCAGGGAAACAGCGTCCGACCAGCGACAGGGTCAGACTGACGATGCCGACGAAGGTCCCTCCGTAGAGCATGGCGCTGAACAGGTTGAGGGCCGAATGTTCGGTGACGACCGGCAGCAGGATGGAGAGGGCCTGCAAACCGTAGGCGAGGATCAGGGCTGGAATCTGACCCAAGGCTCCAGCCACGCGGTCCCAGAGAAAGCAGGAAGGCGCGGCGGCAAGCCCGACGATGACCCAGATCCAGCCGCCTTGCCCGGTCAGCATCGGGATCTTCTCGAGGATGGAAACGATGAATGTGGCGCTGATGACATAGCCGAATCCGCCGCAGAAATAGGCGCCCATGAGCAGCCACATCCAGCGTCTGGAAGGTTTGCGGTCCGACTCAAGGACCGCGCCGGATCGACCTCTGGCCGGTGCCGGCAGCCACCACCAGGCCGGAAGGAAGAAGGCGATACCGAGCAGGCCCAGACCGATCCACTGCAGGTTCCAGGGCAGATGGCCGACCATGGCGGCCACCGCCAGACCCGAGACGACGATGCCGAGCCCCAGCCCGGTGAAGTGAAGCCCGAGCTCGGGTCGATGCCCCTGACGCATCAGCCAGTTGAGCACCAGACCCGAGGCCAGCAGGAGCCCCGCCGTGCTCGACAAGCCTGAGATGAAGCGCAGCACCACCCACAGCGTCAGGTCGGTGGTCATGCCCATCGCCGCGGTACTCGCCAGGGCCACGACCAGACCGATGCGATAGAGCTGGTACTTGCGACCGAGGTCGCTGATGCTGGCGGCGATCAGGGCACCGGTGATGTAGCCCATGTAATTGAAGGTGGCCAGCCAGCCGCCGGCCAGGTAGGAAAGGCCGGCCTCGGTCCGCATGATCGGCAGCAGGGGCGTATAGGCGAAGCGGGCGAGACCGACGGTCAGAATGAGGGCACAGACCCCGGCGAAGATGACGCGATAGCGCTCGGCCGCGCTGTCCGGGGCAAGCGCTGCAACTCTGGTGGACATGATCGAATCTCACTTGGATCTGGGATGCCGGTCATGCTAGCGTCGGGATCCGGCCCCCGCTTTCGATACGACGCCGATATCTATCGACCAACCGCCACCCGGAGATACCGGCATGTCACCGGAACAGGACTGGTTCAGCATCGATGTCCCCGAACTCGAGACCCTGCCGAGGGCCATCCACTCGCGCTCGCAGAACCTGCTGCCGAGACAGAAGTTCCCGCTGCACTCGCACCGCTGGAACCAGTTCGTCTATGCCACCTCGGGCACCCTGGTGGTCACGGTCGGTGACACCTGGCACGTCATCACGCCCGAGCAGGCGATCTGGGTTCCGACCGGTGTGGAGCACACCACCGGGGCGCTGAACGGCGCCGAGTTCAGGAATCTCTACGTCGCCGACGTGCCCGGACTGCAGATGCCGGACAGGTGCTGCGTGCTCGCCGTCACCGAGCTGCTGCAGGCGCTCATCATCGAGCTGGAGCAGGTCGGCCGCAGCGAGCAGGAGGACCGCTACATCGACCAGCTGATCGCCCTCATCCTCGCGCAACTCGAACGGCTGACCGTGCAGGACTTCCATCTGCCCTGGCCCCGGAGCCTGCAGCTGAACCGCCTCTGCGAGACGCTCCATGCCAACCCGGCCGATCCGCGCAGCCTCGACGACTGGGGACGGGAGCTCGGCGCATCCAGCCGCACCCTGGCCCGCCGGTTCGAGAAGGAGCTGGGAATGAGCCTGCGGGACTGGCGCTACCGGCTGCGGCTCTTCCTGGCCGTCGAGTGGCTGTGCACCGAGCGTAGCGTCACCGACATCGCCCTCGGTCTGGGCTACGCCTCGACCTCGGCCTTCACCTACATGTTCCGCCAGGCGATGGGCCGCTCACCGACCGAATGGCGGACACAGCGGGGCCGAACCGCCTCGGGATCCTCCCGGGAGCCGATCGACAGACACCCATCATGAACAAGAGCTACACTCAGGTCGACCCAGGTTTCGACCATGGTTTTGCGATTCTTCAAATCCGTCGCCGGCCGATCGCCTCACACTATGGGGGACTGCCGATCATGACGCGACGATCCCCCGCATGCATCGGCGGCATGTCCCTTCCACCCATCGAGCAAGGATTCCCTCCCCATGTCCTCGCAAGCCCTCAAGATCCTCGTCATCGGCGGCTCGGCCGCGGGTCCCAAGGCCGCCGCCAAGGCGCGCCGCATGGACGAGCACGCCTCCATCACCCTGATCCAGAAGGAGGCGGATCTCTCCATGGCCTCCTGCGGATTCCCCTATTACGTCGGCGGGGTCTTCGACGACCGCAACATGCTCATCTGCACCCCGGCCGGCATCGTTCGCGACCCCAACTTCTTCGACAAGGCCAAGCGCATCGAGGCGCTGGTGGAGACCGAGGCGCTCTCGATCGACCGCGAGGCCAAGACGGTGACCTGCCTGCATCTGCCGAGCGGCGAGACCCAGGTGCTGCCCTACGACCGCCTGGTCATCGCGACCGGGGCCAGCCCACTCTATCCGCAGGTCCCGGGCAGCGACCTCGACGGCATCCGCACGCTGCACAGCCTGGGCGACGCCGACGCCCTGCGCGCCGTGCGCGACCAGGGCAAGGTGACCAAGGCCGTGGTGGTCGGCGGCGGGCTGATCGGCTTCGAGGTCTGCGAGGCACTGCATCTGGCCGGCATCCAGACCACGGTCATCGAGAAGACCGGACAGATTCTGCCCTTCCTGGACCCGGACCTGGCCAAGCTGGTCGAGAACCACGTCCGCTCCAAGGAGGCCGACATCATCACCAACAACGGCGTGGCCGCCTTCCTCGGTGAAGACGGCAAACTGAACGGCGTGAAACTCGACAACGGTACCGAGCTTCCGTGCGAGCTGGCGGTCATCGCGGTGGGCGTGCGGCCCAACGTCGGCCTCGCCAAGGCGGCGGGGCTCGAGATCGGCGACAAGGGCGGAATCGCGGTCGACGACTTCATGCGCACCTCGGATCCCGACATCTATGCCGCGGGCGACTGCGTCGAGTGCCGCTCGCTGATCAACAACGAGACGGTCCGCGCGCCCTACGGCGACATCGCCAATCTGCAGGGACGGGTGATCGGACAGAACCTGATCGAACCCGAGAGCGCCAGCTTCCCCGGCATCACCCATACCGGCATCTGCAAGATCTTCGACTTCACCGTCGGATTCACCGGACTGAGCGAGGCCGCCGCCCGGGAGGCCGGATTCGATATCGAGACCGCGACCGTCTCGGGGCTCGACATCCCGGGCTACATGAACGGCCAGCTGCTCGTCAGCAAGATGGTCGCGGACCGCAAGAGCGGACGGGTGATCGGCTTCCAGTGCATCGGCCCGGGCGACGCGAGCAAGCGTGTCGCCACGGTGGCCATGGCGATCCGCGGCAAGCTGACCGTCGAGGATCTCAACAACGCCGACCTGCCCTATGCGCCACCCTACTCGCTGGCGCTCGATCACGTCATCGTCTCGGCCCATGTCCTCGACAACAAGCTGAGCGGGCGCATGCAAGGGATCTCGGTCTCCGAGGTCAAGCAGCGGGTCGACAGCGGGGCGGACTGCTTCATCCTCGACACCCGCAGTCCGCAGGAGTTCGAGGAGATGCGACTGGGCATCGGCGAGACCCTCATCCCGCTGGGCGCCCTGCGCGGACGTCTGGACGAGCTGCCGGCCGACAAGGACAAGGAGATCATCCTCTACTGCAAGATCTCGCTGCGCGGCTACGAGGCGGCGGCCGCCCTGCAAGCGTACGGCTGGACCCAGGTGAAGGTGATGGAAGGCGGAATCATGGCTTGGCCATATCCGCGGGAGAAGTAGCTACCAGCTACCAGCTACCAGCTACCAGCTACCAGCTACCAGCTACCAGCACGATAGCACCGCTGGTGGCTGACCGCTGGAGGCTGGTAGCTCCAATCAATGATGGGCGATCTGCTTATCGGTGAAGAGATAGTCCTTCAGCTCCTTGTCGAAGGTCGGATCCTTACGCCGGATCCACTCCATCAGCATGGCCGCGTGCTCCTTCTCCTCGTCGCGGTTGTGGGCGAGGATGGCCTTGAGATCTTCGTCCTTGCAGGCGTCGACGCGCTGGTGGTACCAGTCGACGGCCTCCAGTTCCTCCATCAGGGAAACGATGGCCCGATGCATGTCGCGGGTCTCGTCGGACAGCTCCTCGATCGGCTCGTGATAGCCTTCGCTCGACATGGAATGACTCCTCTATAGGGATGACCGCGCCACGGAACCGGGCGCGGGACGGTGTGAAGTCATTGTCCGACCATGGGGGTCGGAACTCAAGCCCGCTCATCCCCAGGGGTTGCCACGGATCATTACGGCGATGATCGGCGCGCGAAAGGCGCCTCCGGACATCGAGATTCAATACCCCTGATGACGCAGGGTCTCGATCAGGATCTCGCGGTTGCGGTAGCGCACGTCCTGCCCCAGGGCGACATAGATCACCTGCTCGGCGATGTTGGAGGCATGCCGCCCGACCCGCTCCAGGGCATGGGCGCTGGTGAGCAGGCAGACGATCTGTCTCGGCGTCAGCTCGGATCGCTCCTCGTCGCCCAGAAGCCGGCGCAGCTCCTTCCCGGCCTCGCACAAAGGAGGCTCGTCCTCGAAGATCCCGAGCGACAGGGCCACGTCGAAATGGGCGACGGCCTGGATGCTCTGCTCGAACATGCAACAGGCGCGGTCGTAGAGCGCGCGGAAGGACTGCTTCAGCTCCTCCGGAAGTTCGTCCAGCCCCCCGGCCAGTCCCTTGAGCTCGAGCGCCTGACCGGCGATGCTGGTCGCCTTGTCGCCGGCACGCTCCACGTCGCCGGCGATCTTCGACATGGCCAGCACGATGCGCAGGTCGACCGCGGTCGGCTGGCGCCGGACGATCACCCGGAACACCTCCTCGTCGGCGTCCAGCGACAGATAGTCGATCTGCGGCTCGCGGTCCAGGACCCGATAGGCCTGACTCTCCTCGCGATCGACCAGGGCCGCCAGGGCCGACTGGGTCTGTCCCACGACATGCTCGCCCATCTCCAGGATGATGGCGCGCAGCTTGGCGAGCTCCTCGTCGTAGCGGCGGACGGTATGGCCGCCGCCGAGATCGGGGACGGGTCTGGATGCGTTGGTGTCGGTCATTCTGGCTCCGCGCCGCGGGTCTCAGCCGAAGCGTCCGGTGATGTAGTCTTCGGTCAGCTTGTGTCTGGGATTGGTGAAGATGTCGTTGGTCTCTCCGACCTCGATCAGATCGCCCAGATGGAAATAGGCCGTGCGCTGCGAGACGCGCGCCGCCTGCTGCATCGAATGGGTGACGATGGCGATACTGTAGTTGGCCCGCAGCTCGTCGATCAATTCCTCGACGATCGCCGTGGCGATGGGATCGAGCGCCGAGCAGGGCTCGTCCATGAGGATGACCTCGGGCGAGACGGCGATGGTGCGGGCGATGCAGAGACGCTGCTGCTGACCGCCCGAGAGCCCGGTTCCGGGCTGGTCGAGCCGGTCCTTGACCTCCTCCCAGAGCCCGGCCTTGCGCAGACTGCTCTCGACCAGGGCGTCCAGCTCGGTGCGATTGTTGGTCAGACCGTGGATTCTGGGACCGTAGGCCACGTTCTCGTAGATCGACTTGGGGAAGGGATTCGGTTTCTGGAACACCATGCCGACCCGGGCGCGCAGCGGCACCGGGTCCAGCGACCGGTCGTAGATGTCCTGGCCGTCGAGCCGGATCGAACCGGTGACGCGGCAGCCGTCGATGGTGTCGTTCATGCGGTTGAGACAGCGCAGGAAGGTCGACTTGCCGCAGCCGGACGGCCCGATCATGGAGAGGACCTCGTTCTGGGCGATGTCCAGACTCACCCCTTTGATGGCCTGCTTGGAGCCGTACCAGACGTCCACGTCGCGACAGGACATGCGCGGATCGGCGACGGTGAAATCCCCGACCGTCGCCCTGGAGTGTATCCCGCCGGCCAGCTCGGAGGCGCTCATGGCGCCGGTCGTCTTGTCAATTGCCTCAGCCATGGTATTCATCACTCGATAACCTCGAAATTCATTGAATCGGCGCCCTGCCCTACCAGCGGCGCTCGAACCGGCGCCGCAGCAGAACCGCCGCCAGATTCATCAGGAACAGGAAGGCCAGCAGGACCATGATGGCCGCCGACGTGCGCTCGACGAATCCGCGCTCGGGGCTGTCGGCCCAGAGGAAGATCTGGACCGGCAGCACGGTGGCCGGATCCGTGAACCCGCCCGGGACGTCGACGATGAAGGCGATCATGCCGATCATCAGCAGCGGGGCGGTCTCGCCCAGGGCCTGGGCCATGCCGAGGATGGTGCCCGTGAGCATGCCCGGCATCGCCAGGGGCAGGACGTGATGGAACTGGGTCTGCAGCGGCGAGGCGCCCACCCCGAGCGCCGCCTCGCGAATGGACGGCGGGACCGATTTGAGTGCGGCGCGGCTGGAGATGATGATGGTCGGCAATGTCATGAGGGTCAGCACCAGCGCGGCGACAAGGGGCGTCGAGCGCGGCACGCCGAAGAAGCCGATGAAGACCGCCAGCCCGAGCAGACCGAAGACGATCGAGGGCACCGCGGCCAGGTTGTTGATGTTGACCTCGATCAGATCGGTCCAGCGGTTCCTGGGCGCGAACTCCTCGAGATAGATGGCCGCCCCGACCCCGATCGGGAAGGAGAGGGCCAGGGCCAGCACCAGGGTGTAGAAGGAGCCCATCAGCGCACCGGCGATCCCCGCGAGTTCGGGTTCGCGCGAGGTGCCGTGGGTGAAGAAGATGGTGTTGAAGCGCTTGGCGACCCGTCCCTCGTCCTCCAGACGGTCGATCCAGCCGATGACCCGGTCGTCGACCCGGCGGTCGGACTCGGGCGCGTTGCGGTCGATGTACCCCTTGACCAGCATGTCGATGTCGTCGTCGGCCAGGATCCAGAAGTCGCTGGTGGTTCCGATAAGGTCCGGATTCGCGATCACGGCCTCGGCGATCAGCTGGGGCGCGCCCACGCTGACGATGGAATTGAGCTGACGGCGCTCGCGCCGGTCCTTCACCTCGGGGAAGAGCTGGCGCAGGGACTGGCGAATCGGCGTCATGTAGTCCGCCCGCGCCAGCGTCCGCGGATCGCGCGTCCCCTCGGGATCGACGAGATCGGCGGACAGTGTGACCGGCAGCCGGTAATAGGTCTGCTGGAAGGCCGTGTAGCCCTTGCCGACGATGTCGGCGAAGAGCAGCAGCACGAACACCAGCCCCAGTCCGACCGCCGTCGCGCCGAGCAGGCGGAAGCGGCGCTCCTTGGCGTAGCGGCGCTTCAGCGAGGCGTTGACGACGTCGATCGCCCGCCGGGGCGTGGAGGTGTCCGGGTTGACGGATGGATCAGTCATATTGCTCTCGATACTTGCGCACGATCGTCAGGGCGACGACGTTGAGGGTCAGGGTCGCCATGAAGAGGGTCAGACCCAATGCGAATGCGGCCAATGTCTTGGCGCTGTCGAATTCCTGGTCGCCGGTCAGCAGGGTCACGATCTGCACCGTCACCGTGGTCACGCTGTCGAGCGGATTGGCGGTGAGATTGGCGGCCAGACCGGCGGCCATGACCACGATCATGGTCTCGCCGATGGCGCGCGAGACGGCGAGCAGGATGCCGCCGACGATGCCCGGAAGGGCGGCCGGGACGATGACCCGGCGGATGGTCTCGGACTGGGTCGCCCCGAGCGCGTAGGAGCCGTCGCGCATCGACTGGGGCACCGCGTTGATGACGTCGTCCGATAGCGAAGAGACGAAGGGGATGATCATGACCCCCATCACCAGGCCGGCCGCCAGGGCGCTCTCGGAGGCGACCTCCAGTCCGACCGACGTACCCAACTCGCGGATCAGGGGGGCCACGGTCAGCGCGGCGAAGAAGCCGTAGACCACCGTCGGGATGCCGGCCAGGACCTCGATCACCGGCTTGGCGAAGGCGCGCACGCCGCGCGAGGCGTATTCGGAGAGATAGATGGCCGCCATCAGACCGATGGGGACCGCGACCAGCATGGCGATGGCCGACACCAGGAGGGTCCCGGTGAAGAGCGGCACGGCACCGAACTCGCCCGAGGCGCCGACCTGATCGGCGCGCAGCGCGATCTGCGGGCTCCAGCTGGTGCCGAGGAAGAACTCCAGGGGGGAAATGGCATGGAAGAAGCGCAGCGACTCGAACAGCACCGACAGCAGGATGCCCAGCGTGGTCAGGATCGCGATCGAGGAGAAGACGATCATGATGATCTTGACGATCCTCTCCACCCGATTGCGGGCCCGCATCCCGGGCTCGGTGTGCGAGAGCGCGAGCCCCATACCGCCGAGCGCGACCGTCAGCACCAGGAGCCATTTGGTCCAGCTAGAAATCTGCTGGAGCCGGCCGTACTGATCGGCCGCCGCCTGGATCCCGGGGGTCAGGGTCGAGGAGACGATATTGCCGGTGGCCAGGTTCCTGATGTCGTTGATCAGGAGGCCGACCCGTCCCTCCGACAGCCCGTCCAGGCTCTCGGGAGGCAGGGATGCGGTCACCAGGGCGGTGATGATCTGATCCTGGAATCCAGACCAGAGCCCCAGCAGCAGCAGCGCCGGAATGCCCGCCCAGAGTGCGGCGTAGAGACCATGGTAGAGAGGCAGCGAGTGTAGCGTCTTGATCCGGTCGATACCGCCGGCACCGGAGATCGCACGCTTGCGGCCCAAGTGGTAGGCCGCGGCCATGACGGCGAGCAGAAATAGAGTGAGGGTCCAGGCGTTCATCGAAATCCCGCAGACTGAAATACAACAGCCGATGGCCTCTGGAGACCATCGGCGGCTTGCGGGCCATTCATGGCCCGGACGGGAAACGCCGGCGATCGGCGTTTCCCGAGGTCCGATTTATTCGGGCTTGGACATGGGGGTCAGGGACTGGGCCGTCTTGGCGATGCTCGCACGCTCGGCATCCGGCAGCGCGATCAGGCCCTTGTCGGCCAAATAGCCCTCGGGGCCCCACGCCTTCTCGCTGGTGAACTCGGCGACATACTCCTCGATGCCGGGGATGGTGCCGACATGGGCGTTCTTCACGTAGAAGTAGAGCGAGCGCGAGATGGGATAGGAGCCATCGGAGATGGTGTCGTAGGTGGGCTCGATGCCTTCGATCTTGGATCCCTGGACCTTGTCGGTGTTCTGGTCGAGGAAGCTGAAGCCGAAGATGCCCAGGGCCGAGGGATTGGAGGCGAGCTTCTGGACGATGAGGTTGTCGTTCTCGCCGGCCTCGATGTAGGCGCCGTCCTCACGGATGCCGTGGCAGACCGCCTTGTACTTGCTCTTGTCTTCCTTCTTCAGGGCCTTGATCTGGGGGAAGGTCTTGCAGCCGCCCTCCATCGCCAGCTCGGCAAAGGCGTCGCGGGTACCGGATGTCGGGGGCGGACCCAGCACCTCGATCTTGTTCTCGGGGAAATCGGGGTTCACGTCGTGCCAGGTCTGGTTCGGGTTGGGCATGAAGCCGCCCTTGCCGTCCGGGATGTCCTTGGCCAGGGCCAGGAAGAGTTCCCTCAGGGTCAGGTCGTAACGCCCGGCCGTCTTGGAGTTGGCGACGGAGATGCCATCGAAGCCGACCTTGACCTCTGTGATCTCCTTGACGCCGGCCTCCTGGCACTTGTCGAACTCGGAGCCCTTCATGCGGCGCGAGGCGTTGGTGATGTCCGGATGATCGACGCCGACACCGGCGCAGAAAAGCTTGAACCCGCCGCCGGAACCGGTTGACTCGACCTTGGGGGTGGCGAAGCTCGTGGTGCGACCGAAGGTCTCGGCCACCGCGGTGGAGAAGGGGAACACGGTCGAGGAGCCGACGATGTAGATGCTGTCGCGAGCCATCGCCTGCGTCGAAACGGAAGCGGCCGCCAGCGTCACGGCGGCGGCGATCAATGTCTTCTTCATAGCTGCGGAATCCCGGTGGGCAGTGAAATGGTGGCGATATTCTCCGCGTTGCCCATGCCCATTTTATGAAGAAGACATGACCGTTCCGTGACGACCAGCCGTCCGGACGCCCGTTCCGAGCGATAGAGATCAATTCGACTTGAGCTGTCCGAGCAGACGCAATAGACGCAGGCTCGCGTTGAAGAAATCCTCGCTCGGATCGTTCTGGCAGATCGACTGGATGCGCGACATGGCCGCATCGATCTGGGCGCCTTCCAATACGTCGTGCCGGGTCGCCAGATTCAGACCGCTGACCAGCCCGGCCAGCCACTGGCGATAGCGGAGATATTCCTCGTCGGCCAATTCCAGCGGGGTATCGCGCCGCGGCACCACGGCCAGGAAGTTCGTGCAGGACTTGACCCCGTACCCCCAGAGCGCGGGGGCCGTTTCCTCCCGCTGGGCCCATGCCGGCTGAGCGCCGAGCGCGGCCGCGATCAACCCGACGGAGAGGATGATACGAATCGAATTCGATCGATGGAGCATGTCACCAATCCTATATGAGGATGCGAATGAAGAGCCGCTAAGGGTATCATCGCCGGATTTTTCGGTTGCGGATCTATCCAGCCATGCGCGTCCTGATGATCTCGGATGTCTATTTCCCTCGCGTCACCGGCGTCTCCACATCGATACAGACCTTCGCACGCGAGTTCGTCGCCAAGGGACACGAGGTCACGCTCATCGCGCCGGACTACGGCAGCAGCACGCCCGACCCCTTCGAAATCCTGCGGATTCCCTCGCGCTACCTCCCGATCGATCCGGAGGATCGCATCCTGCAGCCGTTCCGGATCCGGGGTCTGACCCGATCGCTCGCCGAGCGCGGGTTCGATCTGCTCCACGTCCAGACCCCTTTCATCGCCCACTATTCCGGGTTGGCGCTCGCCAAGCGGCTGGGAATCCCGGTCGTCGAGAGCTATCACACCTTCTTCGAGGAATATTTCCACCACTACGTCTCCTTCGTTCCCTCGCGTTGGCTGCAGCGCGCGGCACGCTTTTTCTCGACCGCGCAATGCAACGCGGTGGACGCCCTCGCCGTGCCGTCCCAGGCGATGCTGGACGTGCTCGTCCGTTACGGCGTCGAGACCCACGCCAAGGTCATCCCGACCGGCATCGACCTGACCCAGTTCAGCCGGGGCGACGGTTCGCGATTCCGGGCCCGCTTCGGCATCCCGCCGAAACGCCCGATGCTGGTCCATGTCAGCCGGCTGGCGTTCGAGAAGAACATCGACTTCGTCCTGCGCGCCTTCGCGCGGGTCGTGCAGCAGGTTCCGGACGTGCTGCTGGCGATCGCCGGAGAAGGCCCGGCCCGGCCCGAACTCGACAGGCTGGCCGTCAAGCTGGGACTGACGGACAACATCCTCTTCACCGGCTATCTGAGCCGGGACGGATCGCTGGAGGACTGCTATTGCGCCGGCTCGGCCTTCGTCTTCGCCTCGCGGACCGAGACCCAGGGCCTGGTGCTGCTGGAGGCGATGGCGCTCGGCGTGCCGGTCGTCTCGACCGCGGTCATGGGCACCAAGGAGGTGCTGGGCGACGGCAAGGGTTCGCTCATCGCCGAGGAGGACGAGGTGGATTTCGCCGACAAGGCGGTCAGCCTGCTGACCGACCAGGCGCTTCGCGATCGGCTGTCGGTGGAGGCGGTCGAGCATGCACGCTCATGGTCAGCACCCGTATTGGCCGACCGGATGCTGGGGCTCTACGAGGAAGTGATCTCCAGCAGGCAGCGGAGCTGACTCGGGATATTTGAACCGCAAAGGCGCAAAGGACGCGAAGATCGATATTGAGAGCGCCTGCGCGGCCCTGCCCTCTCGGAAACATGCTGAAAGGGGCTGGACGGGACGATCGGGACTCAGGCGAATTCGTCGATCAGGGTGCCGATCATGCCATCCGCCGCGGCCACGACCTTGGTCGATGACTCGGCCAGACGCACGTTCTGGGTCTGCTCGACCAGCGGCGCGCTGACGTCGCGGGTGGCGGTTCCGTTCATTTGCGCGCTGCTCGCGATCTCGGCGGCGTTGCGGCTCACGCCGTTCATACCGGCCGCGATGCCTGAGAGGCCCGATTGGAATGCGCTCGAAATCATCACGATGGTCACCTCGAAGAAGGCTTGATTCTGTCTCACACTTTAGCGTAAAGCCCTGACCGCCGATAACGGCGACCGCCATTCCGCGAACCCCGTCACGCCCCCTCCGCCGAGCGGCCAGCCGCCCGCGCGGCGAGCGCACGCGCGGTCTCGTCGCCCAGATAGCCGTGGATGAGATAGCGCCCGAGATAGATGACGGGGGTCAGGGCGATGGCGACCACGAACTTGTAGAGATAGTTGACGGTGCCGACCGCCAGGAAGAGCTCCATCGACCATTTCTGCGGCCCAAGGACGAAGGCGATATAGAGGACGACGAAGCTGTCGATGAGCTGCGAGACCAGGGTCGATCCGGTCGCACGTGCCCAGACGTAACGCTCGCCGGTGACGCGCCGGATGCGGTGGAAGACGAAGACGTCGAGCAGCTGGCCGATGAGGAAGGCGATGACGGATCCGGCGATGATCCACATTCCCTGACCGAAGATCACGCCATAGGCGGCCTGCATGTCCGGCACGCCCTTGGATGCCTGGATGCCCACCCACCAGCCGGCCGGCGACAGCCCGATGGCCAGATAGGCGAAGCCGAAGGCGTAGACGATGAGTCCGACGGTCAGATAGGAGAGGAAACGGACGCCGCGACGGCCGTAATACTCGTTGATGATGTCCGTCATGATGAACACCACCGGCCACAGCAGCACGCCAGCGGTGAAGTTCAGCGAGCCGGACTGACCGAACAGATTCCAGTCGAGCGGCGCGAGCCCCAGGGTATCCTCCAGGGCGAAGATCTTGACGCCGAGGAACTCGGCGATCAGGGCGTTGCAGACGAAGAATCCGCCGAGGATCACGAAAAGCCTGGTCGGCCGATCGAGCGTCATGGTCACCCCCTGTAGCTTTCGGCCTTCAACGACCGGCTGCCGGCCAACCGCCGACAGCGCGATGCCGATGCGACGTCAGGACTTGGGCAGCGTCACCCCGCGCTGGCCCTGGTATTTGCCGCCGCGGTCCTTGTAGGAGGTCTCGCAGATCTCGTCCGATTCGAGGAAGAGGATCTGGGCCACCCCCTCGTTGGCGTAGATCTTGGCCGGCAGCGGCGTGGTGTTGGAGAACTCCAGGGTGACGTGTCCCTCCCACTCGGGCTCCAGGGGCGTCACGTTGACGATGATGCCGCAGCGCGCATAGGTGCTCTTGCCCAGACAGATGGTGAGGACGTTGCGCGGGATACGGAAGTATTCGACCGTGCGGGCGAGCGCGAACGAGTTGGGGGGGATGATGCAGACGTCCGACTTGAGGTCGACGAAGCTGTTGGAGTCGAAGTTCTTGGGATCGACGATCGCCGAGTTGATGTTGGTAAAGATCTTGAATTCGTCGGCGCAGCGCACGTCGTAGCCGTAGCTCGATGTCCCGTACGAGATCAGACGCCCTGCATCCCCCTCGCGCACCTGAGCGGCCTCGAAGGGTTCGATCATGCCCTGTCCGGCCATACGGCGGATCCAGCGGTCGGATTTGATGGCCATTGTCCAGCCTCACGCAAAAATAACGCGCGAGCATACAACGCGCCCGGGCCGACCGCAAAATCGCGCCGCCGGCCCGAACCCCGCCCACCGGTCAGGAGGAGCGAATCCCGACCGACCGGCGAGTACCGAGGCGGGAAACCTCAGTTGTTCTCGATGACGATGCGGGGGAACTTGGCGGCGTAGTCCTTGGCCTGCAGCGACAGCTTGGCAGCGGTCTTGCGGGCGATCTCGCGGTAGATCTCGGTGATGCGCGAATCCGGCTGGGCGACCACGGTCGGCTTGCCGTTGTCGGTCTCCTCGCGGATCTGGATGTCCAGCGGCAGAGAGCCGAGCAGATCGACCCCGTACTGCTCGGACATGGCCGTGCCGCCGCCCTGACCGAAGATGTGCTCCTCGTGTCCGCACTTGGAGCAGATGTGGATGCTCATGTTCTCGACGATGCCGAGCACCGGCACCTCCACCTTCTGGAACATCTTGAGCCCCTTGCGGGCGTCGAGCAGCGCGATGTCCTGGGGCGTGGTGACGATGAGCGCGCCCGAGACCGGCACCTTCTGGGCCAGGGTCAGCTGGGTGTCGCCGGTGCCCGGCGGCAGGTCGATGACCAGATAGTCGAGGTCGGACCAGTTGGTGTCCTTGAGCAGCTGCTCCAGGGCCTGGGTCACCATGGGACCGCGCCAAATCATGGGGGTCTCCTCGTCGATGAGGAACCCGATCGACATGGCCTGGAGATCGTAGCTACTCATGGGCTCGAGCGTGCTGCCGTCCTTGGATTCTGGCTTGCCGTCGATGCCCAGCATGCGCGGCTGCGAGGGGCCGTAGATGTCCGCGTCCAGCAGACCCACGCGCGCACCCTCGGCCGCGAGCGCCAGAGCCAGATTGACGGCGGTGGTCGACTTGCCGACGCCGCCCTTGCCTGAGGCCACGGCGATGATGTTCTTGACGTTGTCGATCGGCTTGAGCGATTTCTGCACCGAGTGGGCCTTGATCTCCCAGCTCACATCGACCTGGGCCGAGCCGACGCCGGACACGCCCATGACGCAGTCCTTCACCGCATCGGCGATGGCCTGCTGGATGCCCTTGGCCGGGAAGCCCAGCTCGACCGCGACCCGGACCGCATCGCCCTCGATATCGATCGACTTGACCGCGTGCGCCGCGACCAGATCGCGCCCCAGATGGGGCTCCTTGTAGCCCTTGATCGCCGCTTCGACGGCTTCTTTGCTGATGACAGACATGTAGGGAAACTCCGTTGACTGTGATGGCGTTCGGCCAGGCCGGGAGACGCCGCTGGCATGGACTTGCGCTGCGGATCCCGACCGATGCGCGGCATCGCCAGGTCGTCGCTAGCTTGGCATTAGCGAATGCTAATTCAACCCCAATGCCTCTACTCTATCACGCAAAACCAACCCGCCAGCCAGGAAATCGGGCCGGGCGAAATCGGCGATCGCGCGACGTGCGGGGTCCGCATCCTCAGGTCCACGCCCAAAGGATTAATGGGCACTAAAACGCTAAGGATAATCCAAGTCAAAATCCCCAAACCAGTGGGGCGAGCCCGATGGTGATGCTCGCCACCAGCAGGTTGAGCGGGATCCCGACCCTGAAATAGTCGGAGAAGCGGTAACCCCCGGGGCCATAGACCATGAGATTGGTCTGGTAGCCGATGGGTGTCGAGAAGCTCGCCGAGGCCGCCATCATGATGGCGACGGCGAAGGGCATGAACTGGACCCCCAGGGCCTGCGAGGTCGAGAGTGCGATCGGGAACATGAGCACCGCCGCGGCGTTGTTGGTGACGAGCTCGGTGAAGAGCATGGTCACCAGATAGACGACGGCCAGGGTGATCCAAGGATCGTCCTGGGCGAGCTGGACCAGATCCTCGGCGATGAAGCCGGCAGCCCCGCTGACCTCCAAGGCCCGCCCCAACCCGAATGAGGCGGCGATGGCGATCAGGACCTTCCAGTCGACCGCGGCACGCGCCGCCTGGGCGTTGATGCAGCGGGTCGCCAGCATGAGACCGGCCGCCAGCATGGAGGCCTGCAGCATGGGCAACCAGCCGAGCGTGACCACCGCGACCATGGAGACGAGGATGAGAACCGCCATCAGCGCACGGTTCTGACGCAGCGGATGCGAGTCCGGGATCCGGCTGACCAGGAAGAAGTCCCGCGAGTTGTGCTGGCGCTCGACGAACCCGGGATCGGCCTCCATCAGCAAGGTGTCCCCCGCGCGCAGCACGATGTCGCCGATCTTGCCGCGCAGGCGCTCGCCGTTGCGCCCCACGGCGATCACGGCGGCCTCGTAGCGTCCGCGAAAGCGTCCCTCGCGGATGCTCCTTCCGACCAGGGGACAACTGTCCGAGACCACGGCCTCGACCAGATAGCGATCGGGGCGGGGAACGTCGAGCTTGAAGACCTGATCGCTCGCCGGCACCAAACCGCGAAAGCGCTGCAGATCCACGACAGAGTCCACCACGCCGACGAAGACCAGCCGATCCTGGGCCTGGAGCCGCTGGTGGGGCGCGATCGCCGGCAGGATCTCGCCGTCGCGCTCCAGCTCGAGCAGATAGACGCCCGGCAGATGACGCAGACCGGCCTGTTCGATGGTCCGCCCGGCCAGCGGGCTGCCGGGCTCGACCAGCATCTCGACCGTATACTCGCGCGGGTCGTCGAGGTCGCTCATCACCGGACGGCGGTCGGGCAGCAGCCAGCGGCCGCCGACCAGCAGATAGAGCATGCCCGCCAGGGCGCAGGGCAGCCCGACCCAGGCGATCTCGAACATGCCCAGGGTCGGCAGACCGCCGTGCGCGCCCATCATGCCGTTGACGACCAGGTTGGTACTGGTCCCGATCAGGGTGCAGGTCCCGCCCAGGATCGAGGCGTAGCTCAGCGGGATCAGCAGCTTGGAGAGCGGCAGACGGTTACGGCGCGCCCAGTCGTTGACCGCCGGCAGGAACATGGCGACGACCGGCGTGTTGTTGAGAAAGGCACTCATGCCCATTACCGGCGACATGAGCCGCAGCTGGGCATGGGCCAGACCGCGCGGGCGTCCGAGCACGCCCTGCACCAGCCAGCCGATCGCCCCCGTCTCGCGCAGACCGGCGGCGACCACGTAGAGCACGGCGACCGTCACCATGCCCTGGTTGGAGAGCCCCTGCAGGGCCTCGGCCGGCGTCAGCACCCCGGCGAGCAGCAGCAGGGTCACGCCCCCGACCAGAACCAGATCGGCGGGCCATTTGGTGAGTGCCAACGCGGCGATCGCGCTGGCGACGACCGTCACCGACAGCCAGGCATCCCATGTCATATCCGTTCCTCGATCGATCCAGCGTGTCGATCGGCCAGCCTCCGTCGCACCATCGCCCCAGGCTTGCCGCTCGTGAGATACTTGGCCAATTTGATCGAGAGCATCCGAGCATTTCAATGACCCAGCCCCGCGACATCCTCATCACCAGCGCACTGCCCTACGCCAACGGCCCCATCCACATCGGTCATCTGGTCGAATACATCCAGACGGACATCTGGGCGCGCTTTCAGAAGATGCGCGGTCACAACTGCTGGTACGTCTGCGCCGACGACGCCCACGGCACCCCCATCATGCTGCGCGCCCGCCAGGAGGGCATCGCGCCCGAGGATCTGATCGCGCGCGTCTCCGAGGAGCATCAGGCCGACTTCGCCGCCTTCCGGGTCGGCTTCGACAACTATCACTCGACCCACTCGACCGAGAACCAGCACTACTCGGCCCTCATCTACGAGCGCAATCGCGACGCCGGGCACATCGCCAAGCGGACCATCACCCAGGCCTACGACCCGGTCGAGCAGATGTTCCTGCCGGACCGCTTCATCAAGGGCGAGTGCCCCAAGTGCGGCGCGCCCGACCAGTACGGCGACAACTGCGAGGTCTGCGGCGCCAGCTACTCCCCGGCCGATCTCAAGAACCCACGCTCGGCGGTCTCGGGCGCCGTGCCCGAACAGCGCGAGTCGGACCACTACTTCTTCAGGCTGGGCGACTTCGAGGAGATGCTCAAGGGCTGGACCCGCGGCGGCGGTCTGCAGAAGGAGGTCGCCAACAAGCTCGACGAATGGTTCGAGGCCGGACTCCAGGAGTGGGACATCTCGCGCGACGCGCCCTATTTCGGCTTCGAGATCCCGGACCACCCGGGCAAGTTCTTCTACGTCTGGCTCGACGCCCCGATCGGCTACATGGCCAGCTTCCAGAACCTCTGCGACAAGACCGAGGGTCTGGACTTCGACCGCTTTTGGGACAAGGATTCCAACGCCGAGCTGTACCACTTCATCGGCAAGGACATCATCTATTTCCATGCCCTCTTCTTCCCGGCCATGCTCCACGGGGCCGGATTCCGCACCCCGAGCGCCATCTTCGCTCACGGCTTCCTCACGGTCGACGGCCAGAAGATGTCCAAGTCGCGCGGCACCTTCATCAAGGCCCGCACCTATCTGGACCACCTGAATCCCGAATATCTGCGCTACTACTTCGCGGCCAAGCTGGGCTCGGGCGTCGACGACATCGACCTCAACCTGGAGGACTTCGCGGCGCGGGTGAACGCCGACCTGGTCGGCAAGGTGGTCAACATCGCCAGCCGCTGTGCCGGGTTCATCGGCAAGCGCTTCGAGGGGCGTCTGTCCGCGAGCCTGTCCGAGCCCCAGCTGTTCGCCGACTTCGTCGCCGCCGGCGAATCCATCGCCGCCGCCTACGAGCGACGCGAGTTCAGCCGCGCGGTGCGCGAAATCATGGCCCTGGCCGACCGCGCCAACCAGTACATCGACGAGAAGGCCCCCTGGGTGGTCGCCAAGCAGGAGGGACGCGACGCCGAGCTGCAGGACATCTGCTCCATGGGCATCAACCTCTTCCGCGTCCTGATCGGCTATCTGCGCCCCATCCTGCCGGGCACGGCCGCCGATTCGGAGGCATTCCTGCGCATCGAGCCGCTCGCCTGGGATACGCTGGCCGAACCGCTCCTGGGCCATGAGATCGCCCCCTTCAAGCCGCTCATGACCCGCATCGATCCCAAGCAGATCGAGGCCATGCTGGAGGCGTCCAAGGAGGACCTGAGCGCGGCGGCCGGCACGCCCGCCGCCACGTCGGAGCCCAACCCGCACCTGACCCGCGACCCCATCGCCGAAGTGGTCGACTACGAGACCTTCGCCAAGACCGACCTGCGGGTGGCACTCATCCGCGAGGCCAAACAGGTCGAGGGCGCCGACAAGCTGCTTCAGCTGACCCTGGACCTGGGCGGCGAGACCCGCAACGTCTTCGCCGGCATCCGCGCGGCCTACGACCCCAAGGAGCTGGAAGGGCGCCTGACCGTCATGGTCGCCAACCTGGCCCCGCGCAAGATGCGCTTCGGCGTCTCCGAGGGCATGGTCCTGGCCGCGGGCCCCGGCGGCAAGGACATCTTCATCCTGAACCCGGATTCGGGCGCCGAGCCGGGCATGAAGATCAAGTAGGCCCGCCGAATCGCGCCGTCCTGCCCGTCCGGACGGCGCCGCCTTCCCGATCTGCCGCTAGACTCAGTCCAATACGCCACCGGGAGGCCCCTGATGTCGACTCAGCCCAAGCCCTATTACAGCTTCGAGGACTATCTCGCCGCCGAGCGAGACTGCATCGACGAGAAGCACGAATATGTCGCCGGTCAGGTCTTCGCCATGACCGGGGCGACCTACAACCACAACGTCATCACGACCAATCTCGTCCGAGAATTTTCGAATCGGCTCAAATCGCGTCCCTGCGTCGCATTGTCCAACGACATGCGCCTGCGCATCGAGACGGCGGACGCCTGCACCTACCCCGACGTCCTCGTGCTCTGCGACGACCCTGCCTTCCACGATAGACGCAAGGACGTGCTGACCAACGCCACGCTGGTCGCCGAGGTCCTGTCGCCGTCCACCGAGGGCTACGACCGCGGCGACAAGTTCGCCATCTATCGCGGTCTGCCGAGCCTGCGCCAATATGTCCTCATCTCACAGGATCGACCGAGAGCCGACGTCTTCACCCGCCAGGCGGACGGCCGCTGGCTGCTGGACGCCCACGACGATCCGGAATCGATCCTGTCTCTGGAGTCGATCGACTGCGCTATCCGGTTGGGGGATATCTACGACAAGGTCCGTTTCGAAACGGATGAAGACTGAGATCCCACCGCATTGGTCGGCGAGCGGAGACAGAACCGACGAGTGCGGTGACTGAGGGTACGTTCCCGATAACCCTAATGAATCTCGGTTGTAGCCATGGGACTCAGGGCTTATCCTTTGCTGTTCAGAGCCGTTCGCCTCTACTTGGTCCATTGGTGAACGCACCAGACATTCAACAGCGCCCTCCGCACGCATCCTTGTGTCCGCATGACTGAATACGCACTCATCCTGATCGGCACGGTGCTGGTCAACAATTTCGTGCTGGTCAAGTTTCTCGGACTCTGCCCCTTCATGGGCGTCTCCAAGAAGCTGGAGACCGCCATCGGAATGGGGCTCGCGACGACCTTCGTCATGACCCTGTCCTCCGTCATCACCTGGGTGGTCGAACAGTATCTGCTCGAGCCACTGGGCATCGGCTATCTGCGCACCATCGCCTTCATCCTGGTGATCGCCTCGGTGGTCCAGTTCACCGAGACCGTCATGCACAAGACCAGCCCGGTGCTCTATCAGCTGCTGGGCATCTTCCTGCCGCTGATCACGACCAACTGCGCCGTGCTCGGCGTCGCCCTGCTGAACCAGCAGTCGCAGCACACACTGGTCGAATCGGCGCTCTACGGCTTCGGCGCCGCCATCGGCTTCTCGCTGGTGCTGACCCTGTTCGCCGGGATCCGCGAGCGCGTGACCGTCGCCGACGTACCCGAACCCTTCCAGGGCAGCGCCATCGCCCTCATCACCGCCGGACTCATGTCGCTCGCCTTCATGGGATTCGCCGGACTGGTCGCGAGCTGAGGGCGGACACCATGCTGATCGCGATCCTCTCCATCGCCGCACTCGCCGCCGTCTTCGGGGGGCTGCTCGGCTATTCGGCCATCCGCTTCCATGTCGAGGGCGATCCCATCGCCGACCAGATCGACGCGCTGCTGCCGCAGACCCAGTGCGGACAGTGCGGATACCCGGGCTGCCGGCCCTATGCCGAGGCGGTCGCGTGCGGCGACGAGGACATCAACAAATGCATCCCCGGCGGCGAGGCCACCATCCTGGCGATGGCCGACCTGCTCGGACGCGAGCCGGCCGGCATGGAGGCCGAGGAGAAGCCGCCCGCGGTCGCCGTCATCGACCCCAATCGCTGCATCGGCTGCACCCTCTGTCTGCAGAACTGCCCGGTGGACGCCATCGTCGGCGCAGCCAAACAGCTACACGGGGTGCTCTCGAAGGAATGCACCGGCTGCGAGCTCTGCCTGCCCCCCTGTCCGGTGAACTGCATCAGCATGGTTCCCATCGCCGAGGAGATCTCGGGCTGGCGCTGGCCCTATCCGAACAACCCCTCCAGAGACGCCGCCACTGCCGTCACCGAGCGCTCGGCAGCCTGACGCGAGGATCACCGATTGGCCGTCGCACAAGCATCCATTACGGACCGCCGCCTGTGGACCTTCCACGGCGGCATCCACATCCCGGACGAGAAGGCGCTGTCGAACGCGGCGGCGATCGAATCGATCGCCCTGCCCCGGCGGCTCCTGGTCCCGCTCCAGCAGCATATCGGAGCGCCGGCTCGCCTGATCGCCACCGTCGGCGAGCAGGTCCTGAAGGCACAGATGATCGCCGAGCCGACCGGACTGGTCAGCTCGCCCATCCACGCACCCAGCTCGGGCACGCTCGTCGCCGTCGAGAATCATCCGGTCCCCCATCCCTCGGGCCTCACGGCCCCCTGCGCCGTCATCGAGACCGACGGCAGCGACAGCTGGGCCGAGCTGCCGCCGCCGCTCACGGACTATCCGCAGCTCGATCCCGAGCGCATCCGCGAGCGCATCCGCTGGGCCGGGGTGGTCGGCATGGGCGGCGCCTCCTTCCCGACCAGCGTCAAGCTGAGCCCGGGCACGGAGCGCCAGATCCACACGCTCATCATCAACGGCGCCGAGTGCGAGCCCTATATCAGCTGCGACGACCGCCTCATGCGCGAGCGGGCGGGACACGTCCTCGAGGGGGTGCGCATCATGCACCACCTGCTCGAGGTCAAACAGGTGCTGATCGGGATCGAGGACAACAAGCCCGAGGCGATCGAGGCGATGCGGCTCGCGCTGACCGAGACCGACATGCGGGCCTACACCGAGATCGTCCCCATTCCGACGCTCTATCCGAGCGGCGGCGAGAAGCAGCTGATCCGCATCCTCACCGGCAAGGAGGTCCCCACCAAGGGCATTCCGGCCCAGGTCGGCATCGTCTGCCAGAACGTGGGCACGGCCGCCGCGGTCGCGGACGCGGTGCTGGAAGGGCGGCCGCTCGTCTCGCGCGTCGTCACCGTGACCGGGCGCGCCATCGCCAACCCGCGCAACCTGCAGGTCCCGATAGGGACGCCGGCCGAGGACCTGATCGCGCACTGCGGCGGCTATCGCGAAACGCCCGCCAGATTGATCTGCGGCGGCCCCATGATGGGCTTCACCCTCCGAACCGCCGCCACCCCGGTGACCAAGGCCGCCAACTGCATCCTGGCGCTCACGGCGGAGGAGTCCCCGGACCCGGGTCCGGCGCTCGCCTGCATCCGTTGCGGACGCTGCGCCCAGGCCTGTCCCGCCAGCCTGCTGCCGCAGCAGATGTACTGGTATGCCCGCGCCAAGGATCTGGACCGGATACAGGACTACAACCTCTTCGACTGCATCGAATGCGGCTGCTGCGCCCAGGTCTGCCCCAGCCATATTCCGCTGGTGCAGTACTATCGCTTCGCCAAGACCGAGATCTGGTCGCGCGAGCAGGAGAAACGCAAGTCCGAACAGGCGCGTGCCCGGCATGCCGCCAAGCAGGCCCGGCTGGAACGCCAGGAGCAGGAGCGCCAGGCCAAGCTGCGCAAGCAGAAGGAGGCGATGGCCGCCAAGGCGCCCGCGGATCCGGACAAGGTCGGCCAGCAGAAGGCCGCGATCGAGGCCGCGAAGCAGCGCGTGGCCGCCAAGCGGGCCGCCGCGACGGACGAGCCATCCTAATGGCGCGGCCCACCTTCAGCCGCCTGCGCCCAGCGCCGAGATGCCATCCCGCCATACGGATTTTCCGCTGAGATCATGAAGACATTCATCGCCTCCTCCCCCCATGTCGCGCGCGTGAACCGGGTCGACCGGATCATGTTGCAGGTCCTGCTGGCCCTGATCCCGGGCGTCCTCGCCATGACCTGGTATTTCGGCTGGGGACTGCTGATCAACATGGGGCTCGCGATCGTCTTCGCCCTGCTCGCCGAAAGCGCCGTGCTGCTGGCGCGCGGCCGCTCGCCGCTGCCGGCCATCGGCGACCTGAGCGCCGTGGTGACCGCGGTGCTCTTCGCCATCTCGGTGCCGCCCATCCTGCCCTGGTGGCTGACGCTGCTGGGCATCCTCTTCGCGATCGTGCTGGTCAAGCAGCTCTACGGCGGCATGGGCTACAACCCCTTCAATCCCGCGATGGCCGCCTATGTCTTCCTGCTGGTCTCCTATCCGGTCGCCATGACCAACTGGCTGACGCCGTCCATGCTGGCCGAGCACCATCTGTCGTTCATGGAGTCGCTGCGCATCATCCTGGATGGCAGCCTGCCTCAGGGTCTGACCTGGGACGCGATCACCTCGGCCACCCCGCTCGACGAAATGCGCGGCAAATTGGATCAGAACCTCACTCTCGACCAGATCCGACAGAGCCCGCTTTGGGGCAACTTCGGCGGACGCGGCTGGGAATGGATCGCCGCCTGGTTCCTGCTCGGCGGCCTCTATCTCCTGTGGCGGCGCATCATCACCTGGCACATCCCGGTCTCGATGCTCGCCAGCCTCCTGGTCTGCGCCACCCTCTTCTGGACCCTGGATCCACAGACCCATCCCTTCCCGGCCTTCCACCTGTTCAGCGGCGCGGCTATCCTGGGCGCCTTCTTCATCGCGACGGACCCGGTGACGGCCAGCACGACCCAAAGAGGACAGATCATCTTCGGGGCCACCATCGGCGTGCTCGTCTATGTGATCCGAACCTGGGGCGGCTACCCGGACGCGGTCGCGTTCGCGGTCCTGCTGATGAACATCGCCGCCCCCATGATCGATCACTACACCCAACCGCGCGTCTTCGGGCATGGGGGAAAAGGCATATGAAGACCAAGACCATTCTGCTCGCCGGAACCGTGCTCGGGGCCTTCGCGACCAGCGGCGTCGCCCTGGTCGCCGTCACCCACGCGATGGTCGACCAGCGCATCGCCGACAACCAGTATCAGGCCATGCAGCGCAAGCTCGCGGCCATCCTGCCCGAGGGGGCCTCGGACAACGATCCGCTGCGCGACTACATCCAGGTCGAGGCACGCGAGTTGCTCGGCACCGATGCCACCCAGGTCTACCGCGTCCGCCATGGCGACGATCCGGTCGCCGTGGTGCTCGAGCCCGTGGTGCCCGACGGCTACGCGGGCCCCATCCGGCTCCTGGTCTCGGTGATGCACGACGGCACGCTCGGCGGCGTGCGCGTCATCTCGCATCACGAAACGCCCGGCCTGGGCGACAAGATCGAGGAGGCCAAGTCGGACTGGGTCTATGAGTTCAAGGGCAAATCGCTGACCGATCCGCCGCCCGAGAAATGGGCGGTCAAGCGCGACGGCGGCGAGTTCGACCAGTTCACGGGCGCCACCATCACGCCGAGATCCGTGGTGAACGCGGTCAAGAACACCCTGATCTATGTCCAAAACCAAGGTGACCGTCTGTTCGAACCGGCCTCCGAGGCCGCGGAACAACCCGCTGGAGACAAGGACCGATGAAGGCGACGAAAGGCTATGCCGGAATCTTCGGGGAAGGGCTCTGGAGCAACAACCAGATGCTCGTCGGTCTGCTCGGGCTCTGCCCTCTGCTGGCCACCACCACCTCCGCCACCAACGGACTGGGCATGGGACTGGCGACGACCGCCGTGCTGGTTTGCTCGAACGCGACCGTCTCGCTGGTGCGCAACCTGGTTCGGCCCGAGATCCGCATCCCGGTCTTCGTCCTGGTGATCGCCTCCTTCGTCACCCTGGTCGAGCTCGTCATGCAGGCCTTCTTCTACGAGATGTATCTGGTGCTGGGTCTCTTCATCTCGCTGATCGTGGTCAACTGCATGATCATCGGGCGCGCCGAGGCATTCGCCTCCAAGCACAGCGTCGACCGGGCGCTGGTCGACGGGCTCGCGGTCGGGCTCGGTGCGACCCTGGTCCTGACCTCGCTCGGCGCGCTGCGCGAACTGGTCGGACAGGGCACCCTCTTCAACCAGGCCGAGCTGCTGCTGGGCGAGGCGGGCAGACATCTGACGTTCCACCTCGGAGACGACTACCAGGGTGCGCTCATCGCCATCCTGCCACCCGGGGCCTTTATCGGACTGGGCCTCATGATCGCCCTCAAGAACCTGATCGACAAAGCGGTCAAGCGTCTCTCGGCCGCCCGTCGCGCCAAACCCGTTCAAGCGGCCACCCAGCCACCCGAGCCCGCGGCCGGCTGATCGGTGGCCAGCGGCGAGACCGCGATGACTGGCGGCTGGCAGCTCTAGCACGCCAGCCGCTCGATCGTCTCGCGCAGATCCTGCGGCCGAACCGGCTTGACCAGGAAGGCATCCATCCCTGCCTCGAGACAGTTACGTTTCGCCTCCTCGGAGGCGCTCGCGGTCAAAGCGACGATCGGCAGTCGCCGGCCCGCGCTCAGGTCGCGGTAGCGCCCGGCGAACCCGACCCCGTCCAGCTTAGGCATGTGCAGATCGACGATGGCCAGCCGATAGACGCCGGTCAATGCCGCCCTCAGGGCGGTTTCGCCGTCGCTGAACCGGTCGCATTCCACACCCATGCGCTCGAGAAAGGCCAGGAGGACCTTGGCGGCGAGATCCGTATCCTCGGCGACCAGAACCCGGATGGATCGCTCGGAACGGATGGGCGTCAGGGCCGAGGCCGGCTCGCACTCGCGCCTCGGCGGCCCGGCCGGCTCATGCCCCATGAGCTCGCGGACGCGCCCCAGGAGATCGTCTGGCAGGAAGGGCTTGTTCAGATAGGACAAAGCCCGACCGCGCGGCAGCGGACGCCGCCCCGGATAGGTCAGAAGCAGAATCGGCGGCACGCCCCCCAGAATCCGTCGGGCGGATTCGAGAGCGGCCTCGAAATCGCGCCCGGCCGGATGGTCGCCGATCAGGAGCAGATCCGGCGGATTCGGATCCGATTCGATCCGCTCCGACTCGCTCGGGCAGGAGACCGAACAGCCGGCCGAGCTCAACGCCTCGACGATGACCTCGCGCTGAAGCGGATTGGGTTCGTCCACCAGTACATGCACGCCTCCGAGCCCCAGCCTGGTGCCGGAATCCGGATCCGACAGGACCGGATCCAGCAATGGCAGGCGAACCAGGAACCGGCTCCCCAAACCCTCACGGCTCTCGACCTGGATCGAGCCGCCCATCAGGCGCGCGAGATTGCGCGAGATGGTCGTACCCAGACCGGTGCCGCCAAAGCGGCGCGTGGTCGAATCGCCGATCTGGCGAAAACCCTCGAACAGAATCTCGAGCTTGTCTGCCGGAATGCCGATCCCCGTATCCTCGACCTCGAACAAGAGGTGTGCCGCATCCACACCGGCCTCCGGCGGTCTCAGGTCCAGTGTCAGCGCGACATGCCCCTCTGGCGTGAACTTGAGCGCGTTGCCCACCAGATTGAAGAGAATCTGCCGAACCCGCAGCGGATCGCCGACAACCTGTCGCGGAACCGAGTCGCCCACCCGGCAGATCAGATCGAGACCGGCCTCCAGCGCCTTGCTCTCGATCACGCCGCAGACCTCACGCATCGGATCGCGCGGGTCGAAGCGAAGGGTTTCGAGCTCGAGCCTGCCGGCCTCGATCTTGGACAGATCCAGGACGTCGCCGATCAGCATCGAGAGCGAATTGGCCGCGGCGTCGATATCCCGCACATAGTCGCGCTGCTCCTCGTCGAGCCGGGAGGTCTTCAAGAGTTCCACCATCCCGACCAGTCCGGCCAGCGGTGTGCGCAGTTCGTGGGTCATGACGGCCAGGAAATCCCCCTTGGCCCGGTTGGCCCGTTCGGCCTGATCGCGGGCGACCTGTACACGGCGCAGCAGTCCGCCCAGATAGAGCGGCAACAGGATCAGGAGCAGCAGAAAGAAGCTCGCCTCGAAGGGATGATGGCGCCATTCGTCGAGCTGGATCAGGACGAAGACGTAGGCGACGACCGCGACCAGGGTGGCGAGGTACAGATGCCCCCGGCCGTAGCGCGTCCCCGCCGAGATGAAGATGAGGATGTAGAGCAGATAGAAGGGACTGATGGCGTCGCGGATGATGAGGATCGCGAGGCTGACGACGACCACGTCCAGGGACAGCGACAGATAGCGCCTCAGACGCCACACCGGGCGATACATGACACTGACCAGCAATCCGCAGCTCGTCAGCAGATAGACACCGAAGACCCAGAGATAGAGCGGGATGTCGACCTGATAGTAATGCATCCGGATCCCGGCCCCGATATAGGCGGATCCCAGAACGCAGGTCGCCAGCCTCACCAGGGCGGACTGCAGCTCGGGATTGCCGCTCAGCTCGCGCGGGATTCCGAGCCATCGGACGAGCCATCCATCGGCACCCTCGACGGGCATTCAGGGTTCCCTCCCCAAGGTGCGAAACGACGCGGCAGCCGGGGTTCGGCGCGCGGCGTTCGTGATATATTAGGCCATCATTGGAATCTAATGATACACAAAACGAAAAACAGAATAGCAAGAGAACGGGGAGAAATCATGTCCAAGAAGCACCCAGTCGTGGCCGTCACCGGATCGTCCGGAGCCGGCACCACCACGGTCAAGCGCGCCTTCGAGCACATCTTCTACCGCGACGGCATCAGCGCCGCCGTCATCGAGGGCGACAGCTTCCATCGTTTCGATCGCGTGTCCATGAAGGCCGAGATGGCCAAGGCCGCCGAGCACGGCACAAGCCTCAGCCATTTCGGCCCCGAGGCCAACCGTTTCGACCTGCTCGAGGAGCTGTTCCGCGACTATGGCGAGACCGGCATGGGCAATAAACGTTACTACATCCACAGCGACGAGGAGGCCGACGCGCACAACGCCCGTCTCGGCACCGACCTCGCGCCCGGTCAGTTCACCCCCTGGGAGGACCTTCCCGAAGGCACCGATCTGCTCTTCTACGAGGGCCTTCACGGTCTGGCGGTCACCGAGGAGGACAATGTCGCCCAGCATGTGGATCTGGGCGTCGGCGTGGTGCCCATCGTCAACCTGGAGTGGATCCAGAAGATCCATCGCGACAACCTGGAGCGCGGCTATTCGGCCGAGGCGATCGTGGACACCATCCTGCGCCGCATGCCCGACTACATCCGCTACATCACGCCCCAGTTCTCGCTCACCGATATCAATTTCCAGCGGGTTCCCACGGTCGACACCTCGAACCCCTTCATCGCCCGCGACATCCCGACACCGGACGAGAGCTTCGTCATCATCCGCTTCAAGGATCCGGAAAAGCTGGAGGTCGACTTCCCCTATCTGCTGTCCATGATCCACGAATCATTCATGTCCCGGCGCAACAGCATGGTGGTTCCGGGCGGCAAGATGGGGATGGCCATGGAGATCATCCTCCAGCCGATCATCGAGCGCATGATGGAGGCGCGCAAGGTCTAGGGCCTCTCCCGAGGGACGGCCGGGGACCGATCGCCCCGGCCGGCACCCGCCGGATCCAGACACCCGGCCGGCGGGATGATGCCGGCGTCACCAGGCTCTCCGCGCGCATTCCGCATGATCGGCCACCCCGGCCTCAGCGGTTCCGGCTCCCCCGATCATCCATGGGGGGGCGGCGCGGAAGGACGTCCATGCGCGGCCTCGTGTTCCGCCAGCAGGGCGAGAAAGCCCGCGCCGAAGCGTTCCAGCTTGGCCTGGCCGACGCCGTTGATGGCATGCATCTCATCCAGATCGCGCGGACGATGGATGAGGAGCTCGCGCAAGGTGGCGTCGTTGAAGATGACGTAGGCCGGAACGTTCTGCTCCCGCGCCAACTCGCGGCGATAGGCCCGCAGCGACTCCCAAAGCGCGGCGGTCTCCGGATCGCTCGGGGCCGTCACCGCCGCCGGCCGGCTCGCGCCGGACACGCGCGCCTTCCTGCGGTCGGGATCGCGACGCAGCTGGATGCTGGTCTCGCCTCTGAGCAATGGCCGGCATCGCTCGGTCAGACGCAGCGCGCCATGCCCCTCCATATCGACCTCGACCAGCCCCGCCGCGACCAGCTGACGGTAGACCGAGCGCCACCGGTCGGCGCTGAGATCGCGCCCGATGCCGAAGGTGCTGATCCGGTCGTGACCGAAGCGGCGGATGCGTTCCAGATCCTTGCCGAGCAGGACGTCGACCAGATAGGCGCTGCCGAATCGCTGACCGGTGCGGTAGATGCACGAGAGCGCCTGACGGGCCGCGAGCGTCCCGTCCCAGGTCTCCACCGGGTCCAGACAGGTGTCGCAGTTGCCGCAGGGCGCGTCCAGACGCTCGCCGAAATAATGGAGCATCACCTGGCGCCGGCACTCGGTGGTCTCGCAGTAGCCGAGCATCCCGTCGAGCTTGTGCCGCTCGACCCGCTTGAAGCGCTCGTCCGCCTCCGACTCGTCGATGATCCGCCGCAGCATGACCACGTCCGCCAGCCCGTAGGCCATCCAGGCGTCGGCCGGCAGTCCGTCGCGCCCGGCGCGTCCGGTCTCCTGGTAGTAGGACTCCAGGCTCTTGGGCAGATCCAGATGCGCGACGAAGCGCACGTCCGGCTTGTCGATCCCCATCCCGAAGGCGATGGTCGCCACCATGACGAGCCCTTCCTCGCGCAGGAATCGCGCCTGATGCTGGCGCCGCGTTTCGGCGGGAAGACCGGCGTGATAGGGCAGTGCCGTGAACCCCTGCCCCTGCAGGAAGGCGGCGGTCTCCTCGACCCTCCGCCGCGACAGACAGTAGACGATCCCGGCATCCTGAGAATGCTCCCCCTTCAGAAAGGCGAGCAGCTGCTGGCGGGGATTGGACTTCTCGACGATCCGATAGCGGATGTTCGGCCGATCGAAGCTAGAAACGAAACGGCGCGCCCGGTCCAGACGCAGACGCGTCAGGATCTCGTTGCGGGTCGGGGTGTCGGCGGTGGCCGTGAGCGCGATGCGGGGGACACCGGGCCAGCGCTCCTGAAGCAGTCCGAGCTGAATGTACTCGGGCCGGAAGTCGTGCCCCCACTGAGAGACGCAATGGGCCTCGTCGATCGCGAACAGGGCGATCTCGATCCGTTCGAGCAGCGCCAGGAAACGCTCGGTCAGCAGACGCTCGGGGGCGACGTAGACCAGATCCAGATCCGCGTCGAGCATCGCCCGCTCGACACCGCGGGCCTGTCCCTGAGTCAGGGACGAATTGAGGAAGGCCGCCCGCACGCCGAGCTGCCGCAATGCGTCCACCTGATCCTGCATGAGCGCGATCAATGGCGAGACCACCACCCCGACGCCCGAGCGCATCAAGGCCGGGATCTGATAGCAGAGCGACTTGCCGCCACCGGTCGGCATCAGCACCAGGGCATCGCCGCCGGAGACCAGATGCCCGATGATCTCTGCCTGCTCGCCACGGAAACGCTCGTAACCGAACACGCGGCTCAGGATCTGCAACGCCGATTCGGACATCCCTGTCATCTCATGGAATCGCGGCCGGATCCCCGGCGCTCAGTAATACCCGGCGGGCTCGCCAAGCGGCTCGGCCTTGTTCAGCACCATCCCGATGAGGTTGTTCTGGCTCAGCAGGTGGTCCGCCTGCTCCAGTTCGGCCTTGCTGACCTTGCCGTCCTCGACGACCAGCATCACGGCATCCACATAGGGCAGGAAGGCGATGACGTCGTCGCCGGCGAAGAGCGGCGGCATGTCGAACAGGATCAGACGATCCTCGTAGCGTCCCTTGAGCTCGGAGACCAGCTGCACCACGCGCGGCGAGGACAGCATCTCGGATGAATGGGTGAAGGAATCGTGCCCCGGCAGAATCACCAGGCGATCGACGCCCGGATTGATGAGCATGTCGGCCAGATCCGTTCCATGGGTCAGGTAATCGCTGATCCCGAGCGTCGGCCCCTCGCTGAAATAGCGGCCGATCGAGGGCCGGCGCAGATCCAGGTCGACGAGCAGGACCGTCTGATTGACCTCGCGCGCGAGACTGATCGCCAGATTGATCGAGGTGATCGTCTTGCCTTCGCCGACGCCCGGGCTGGTCACGGCCAGCGTCCTCCAGCCGTTCGCCCGCATCCGCTGCAACACGTGGGTTCGCAGCACCTTGTAGGCATCGGTGACTGGATCGAGGCCATCGGACAGGAAGATGCGTCTCTCGCGCAGCTCATCGGCATCGATCCGGACGGTCGCGGTGCGGGTGTAATCGACCTTGACATCGGTCGCCGGAGGCTTGGGCTGGGCGGGTTCCAGCCGGCTCACAGTGGCGATCTTGTCCTGCCGCTGCGGCGCCGCCGAACCGGACAATGCGGCCTGACGTTCCGCGCGCGCCCGATCCATCGCTCTCTTCAGACGTTCCATGGCATGGCACCCCAGGGGTTGGATTGGGTCAGCATGAGTGTATCGAGACGGCGCAGAAGCTTGAACCAGAGCACGTCGAGCGGCATCACCAGAACATGGAAGGCCAGCGCGGCCAGAATCAGGACACCGACGCCGCCGACGATCAGATAGGTCATGCGTCTCCTCCTTCGTTCTCGGTCCTTCCGGGTCGTGATCAGTGGAATGACGGCGAGCAGGGGCGCTCGGGTCGCGGACTGAACCGCACGAGCACCGTGCAGCCCCCGATCGAGCGCCTCGCGCAACGCCACGTTGCCGACCCCGCCAGCGACGGAGAGGACGAATCCCAGCACCATGATCGCCAACCGATTGGGCTTGGCCGGTTTCTCCGGAACCAGGGGCGGTTCGATCAACGAGAAGCGCTCGCCCTTGCGATCGCGTTCGAGCGCCTGGGCCAGCTCGGCCTGGAGCGACTTCTCGCGCACCTCCTGATACTTGCGCGAGGCATTCTCGTAATCGCGGGTCAGGGCGCGGTATTGCTGCTCGATTCTAGGCGCGGCCTTGATCCGCTCCTCGTAGTCCGCGAGTTGCTGCTCGAGCGCCTCGCGGGCCTTGTTCAGGGAATCGATCTCGATGCGCGCCGCGTCCAGACGCGCGAGCAGCTGGACATAGGCCGGATTGTCGGCCGCGGACGCCAGGGCATCGCCGTCTCGACCGGCCTTGCGCGCCGTCGCCATCTGCGCCTCGGTCGAGGCGATGCTGCGTTCGAGGGCGACGACGTCCGGATGATCCTCCGAATAGCGCTTGCGGAGCGATGCGAGCTCGGCCTTGAGATCGGCCAGACGCGACCCGCTCGGCCCGCCCCCCGAATGCCCCACCATTTCCTGCAATGAGGCGATCTCACGCTCCATCTGAATACGGTCGGGATGCTCGGGGGAGTACTTCTGCTTGATGCGAACGTACTGAGCCTGGAGCTGTTCCAGATAGCCCTCCAGGCTGGCGCCATCGGCCCCGGCGATGGTGGGGCTGAGCTGAGCCAGCTCGGATTCCAGATAGATGGCCTGCTGTTCGAGCGTGCGCTTGGACTGGGCATTGTCCCGCAGACGCTCCTCGGTGCGCATCATCAGCTCGCGGTTGAGCGACATGAGCTCGGGAAGGTTGTCTCCGTTCCGTTCCTTGAAATCGGCCAGGCGGGCCTCGAGCGTGCTGATCTGCTGACCGAGCCGGTCGGCCTCGGCCTTGAGGAAATTGGTCGCCTCGTCGGCGGCCGCCGTACGCGCCTCGAGGTTCTCGTTCAGGAACAGCGAGACCAGATCGCTGGTGACCTTCTGCGCGATCACCGGGGAAGCGTCCTGGAACCCGAGCGTAAAGGCGATGGTGGCCTCCTGGGGACGCCCGCTGCGCGGATCCATGACATCCGCGCTGATCATGTCGAGGCTGATCCGCGAGCGCATTCGAGCAACCGCCACGTTGATGCTTTCCTTGGCCCGAACCTCGGGATAGAGCTCGTAGCGCTCGATCAGCTGGCTGAGATTGGCCGTGGTCATGACCCGTTGGCTGATGACCTGGATGCGTTGATCGGCATAGCTGGTCACCGTGGTGCGCACCAGATCGTCCGGGATCTCCTGACGCTCGATCAGAATCGTGGCGCTCGAGCGGTAGGTTGCCGGGATGAACAGCGCCGCCATCACGGCAAACACCCCCAGCAGGGCCATGGGCACGACCAGCTGCCACTTTCGACGCCGCAGCACGGCAAGATAGTCTTCGAGCGTCAGAATCTGCTCATCCACCTGGGAATCTCCTGGAGATCGAACACGGGCGCGATCGCAGCTCCACGGCACGGGGAAACGCCGCGATGCGCCCTCATGGGGAGATCAGGCATTTGGGCCTCAACCACTCGAGTCCTGTCCCGCACAAGTCATGGGCGGCGATTCTATCAAGGATGGATCATGCCCGAAGATCCCGATGAGCAACGCCATCGAATACACGAGGTTGACAAATCGAGAAGTAAATAAGAAACTTATTATGTACTGAAGCTCCATGAGCTGCAGTGCACTCCTCCATCCTCCTTTGGTGGTAATTTTGAGAGCGCGACATACGTCGCGCTTTTTTTTTGGCCTCATGCCATGCGAACTGGCGCCTCGACGCCCAGCCGAATCGCCACGCCGATCGAGCGATCCGGCCATTCCCGTTCAATCCGGCTGAAGAACCAGGGCATTGCGAATGATCTCGGCCCTGGCCTCGGGCGCCATCGAGCGACCGAAAAGGCGCTCGGCGATCATGATGTCGATGGCTCGCTCGGCAGCCAACCAGTCCGCCTCGGCACCGCCGGGCTCGAAATCCCGCTTCCGGGACAGATAATAGGCGGCGATCTCGATCATTTCGTGGCGCTGCGCCGCCGTCGGGTCTTCATTCGAATCTGGGTTCATGCCATTGTCATCCCAATTGATCATCATCGGACGCGGAATGGGCCGTGCCTGAATGGCTGCGGATGGTGCCAGGTCCGCGATCGCAACTTAGAATGGCCAATCCGGCGCGCGAATTCCAGGTCCAGTCTCCAGGCTCGTCCGGACGGTCTTGACGCCGGTCCGCACCGCCGACTCGCTCGCGCCCCGCATCAACCCCATCGTTCTGGAACATACAGGAGCCATGCATGTCATCAAGGGCGCCGTCCTTCTTCAAAAGGGCCTCCATTGCCTTCCGCTGCTTCCGTCGCGCGCTGAAGGATCCCGGCTTCGCGCAATCGGTCGCGACCCTCGAATCCGGGATCCAGCCTCACCCGGCATCGAGGCCCCCTGCTCCGGCAGCGGCCCCACCGGCAGCGGCGGCGCCGGATTCGGCCCTCCTGCTGCTTGGACTGCTGCAGAAGGAGGGACGCCTGGTCGATTTCCTCCATGAGGACATCAAGGGCTATTCCGATCAGGAGGTGGGCGCGGCCGCGAGGGTCATTCATCAGGGATGCCAGCGGGTGCTTCAGGACTGCCTCATGATCGCCCCCGTGCGCGACGAGCCGGAGGGCAGCCGCATCACCCTGGAAACCGGTTTCGACGCCGCCGCCATCCGTCCGACCGGCAACGTCGTCGGCACGCCGCCCTTCACCGGAGCGCTCGTCCACCGCGGCTGGCGCGTCGTCGAGACCCGGCTGCCGCAGATCACCAGCGGTCACGATCCGCGCATCCTCGCCGCCGCGGAGGTCGAGCTGTGAGCCAAGCACGCTTCGCCATCGGCATCGACCTGGGGACCACGCATTGCGCGCTCTCCTACGTGGATTCGGAGAAGAGCGAGGGCGAGGACATCGTCCAGTCGATGCTCCCCGTCCCGCAGCTCGTCTCCGCCGGCGCGGTCGAATCGCCTCCGCTGCTGCCTTCCTTCCTCTATCTGCCGCACCAGGACGAGTTCAAGCCGTCGGATCTGGGCCTGCCATGGCAGAGCGATCCGGCCCGGATCTGCGGCGAGCTTGCGCGCAGTCAGGGCGTCAGCACGCCCATCCGACTCGTCTCCAGCGCCAAGAGCTGGCTCTGCCATCCAGACATCGATCGCAAGGCCCCGGTCCTGCCGGCCGGCGCGCCCGACGAGATCCCCCGGATCTCGCCCTTCGAGGCCAGCATCCAGTATCTGGCCCACCTGCGTAACGCCTGGAACGGCCTGCACCCCTACGCGCCACTCGACCAGCTGGAGGTGACGGTCACGGTCCCCGCCTCCTTCGATCCGGCCGCGCGCGAGCTGACCGCCGAGGCGGCCAAGGCGATCGGCATCGAGCATCTGGTCCTGCTGGAGGAGCCCCAGGCGGCGCTCTACAGCTGGGTCAACGACAGCCGCGGCGACTGGCGCAACCAGGTGCGGCTCGGCGACGTCATCCTGGTCGTGGACGTCGGCGGCGGCACCACGGACCTGTCGCTGATCGCGGTCACCGAGAACGAGGGCGCACTGGAGCTGACCCGCATCGCCGTCGGCGAGCACATCCTGCTCGGCGGCGACAACATGGACCTGGCCCTGGCCTATCTGCTCAAGAACAAGCTCGCCCAGACCGGGGTCGAGCTGGACCGCTGGCAGCTGCAGGCCCTCACCCACGGCTGCCGCCAGGCCAAGGAGGCCCTGCTGGCCGATCCGGATCTGGAGCGCATGCCGGTGGTGGTGCCGAGCCGGGGCTCGCGTCTGATCGGCGGCAGCATCCGCACCGAGCTCACCCGCGAGGAGGTGCAGGGCAGCCTGATCCAGGGCTTCTTCCCCGAGGTCGATTCTGACAGCCGGCCGACGGGCCGCTCGCGCGGCGCCCTGACCAAGGTCGGGCTCCCCTATGCCCAGGATCCGGCCATCACCCGCCATCTTGCCGCCTTCCTCGGCCGCCAGGCCGGTGCGACCCACGACCTGCCCGGATTCTTGGATCAGCCCGAACATGCCGACTTCATCCGCCCCACGGCCGTGCTCTTCAACGGCGGCGTCTTCAAGGCGGAGGTCCTGCGCCAGCGCGTGCTGGACATCCTCAACCAGTGGCTGGCCGCGGAAGAGGCACCGGCCGCGCGCCTGCTGGAGGCACGGGATCTCGACCTGGCGGTCGCGCGCGGCGCGGCCTTCTACGCCCATGTGCGCAGGCACGGGGGCGTCCGGATCCGCGGCGGCACCTCCCATACCTATTACGTCGGCGTCGAGAGCGCCATGCCGGCCATCCCCGGCATGGAGCCCGAGCTCCAGGCGCTGTGCCTCGTCCCCTTCGGTCTCGAAGAGGGCTCCGATCCGGTCGCGCCGCCGCAGGAGTTCGGCCTGGTGGTCGGCGAGCCCGTTCGCTTCCGCTTCTTCGGCTCGACCGTGCGCCGCGACGATCAGGTCGGCGATCTGCTGGAGGAATGGATGGAGGACGAACTGGAGGAGCTGGAGGAGATCCAGACCACCCTGCCGGCCAAGAACCGCAAGCGCGGCGAGGTGGTCGCCGTGCGTCTGCAGGCGGCGGTGACCGAGGTCGGCACATTGGAGCTCACGGCCATCCCCGTGGACGCCGACGACGAGCACTGGAACGTCGCCCTGCACACCCGCCGGTCCAACGGAGATTGACCTGGGAACGGATGCGCCCCCGGCAGGGGGCGCTCATGATGCGACAATAGGCCGGTTTCACGTTGCAAAATCGATTGGAAGCGTTTAGTTAAAAGCGATCAGTTAAACCGACCTGATCGAGGCGCCGAGGCCGGGTGTCAGCAATGACCTTGGCGGACGGGCCACAGTGAACAACGACTGCCCTGCAGGAAGAAACCGAATGGCGAAGAAGCCGACTGGATCGAAACAGAGACAGACCGCGCGGCCCGGCGTGGCCGACGAGACCCGCAAGCCGAATGAAGAGGCCGCGACCGATGCGGTCGTGGACGCATCCTCACCGACGGAGGCGGCTCTCGTCGACGAATCGGCAAACGCGGCAGCCTCTCGAGAGCCGATCGGCGACGACTCCGGCAAGGAATCCCCGCCCGAAACCCGCAAGGCATCCAAGGCCAGATCGCCCAGGAAGGCGTCCGCCCGCAAACGCACGCCGGCCCCCGAGCCAGGCGTCGAGGTGACACCCGAGGACGATTCGGACGCCCCCGATCCGACGCCGGCGTCCCTGGCACAGGCACCCGCCGCGAGCGACGCAACCAAGATCCAAGACCCGCAGGAGACGGCGGCTTCGCACGAGCCCGACCTGGAAGCGAGCGAACAGGCCCCGATGGCGGAGCACCCGGAAGACGCCTCTCCCGCGAGCATGAGCCCCGAGCTCGCATGGGAGACGCCTGAGGAATCGAGCCCCAGCGAACCGGCCGCGATGGAGGCCCAGCCCCAGGAGCCGGAGGTCGAACCCATCCAAACGCAAGAGCCCGAACCGGCACCCGAGCCACCCCTGTATCAGGCCCCCTCGCGCCCGAGTCTATTCATCGTCCACATCACGCCGGAGATGGCCAGCGTGGCCAAGGTCGGCGGACTGGCCGACGTGGTCTTCGGCCTGACACGCGAGCTGGCGATCCGCGGCAACCATGTGGAAACCATCCTGCCCAAGTACGCCTCCATGCGCTACGACCAGATCTACGGTCTGCACGAGGTCTACAAGGATCTGTGGGTGCCCTGGTACCAGGGCGCGATCCACTGCACCGTCTATTTCGGATTCGTGCACGGACGCAAGTGCTTCTTCATCGAGCCCCATTCCCAGGACAATTTCTTCAACCGCCACGGCATCTATGGCTTCAAGGACGACATCCTGCGCTATGCCTTCTTCTCGCGCGCGGCCATGGAGTTCCTCTGGAAGTCCGGCAAGCACCCGGACATCATCCATTGTCACGACTGGCAGACCGCGCTGGTCCCGGTCTTCCTCTACGAGTTCTACCAGGCGCTCGGCATGACCCATCCGCGGGTCTGTCTGACCATCCACAATTTCGCCCATCAGGGCGTCACCGGAAACGAGCTGCTGAACGCCACCGGCCTGCATCGCCCAGAGCGCTTCTTCGACCAGACGCGCATGGGCGACAACCGCCATCGCAATGCGCTGAACATGCTCAAGGGCGGCATCGTCTATTCCAACTTCGTGACCACGGTATCGCCCCGCTACGCCTTCGAGACCAAGGATCAGGGCCAGGGATTCGGGCTGGAGCCGACCCTGCATGCCCATCACATCAAGTACGGCGGCGTGGTCAACGGCATCGACTACGACGTCTGGAACCCCGAGATCGACCACCACATCCCGGTCCAATACGGCCTCGATTCCATCGAGCGCAAATACGACGACAAGCGGGCCTTGCGTCATCGCCTGATGCTGGCCGACAACGAGAAGGCGATCGTCGCCTTCATCGGCCGGCTCGATCCCCAGAAGGGTCTGGACCTGGTGCGTCACGCCATCTTCTACACCCTGGAGCGCGGTGCTCAATTCGTTCTATTGGGCTCGAGCCCCGACGAACGCATCAACGCCGATTTCTGGGGCCTGAAGCGGATGCTCAACGACAGCCCGGACTGTCACCTGGAGATCGGCTTCGACGAGGATCTGTCGCACCTCATCTATGCCGGCGCCGACATGATGCTGGTTCCGAGCCGCTTCGAGCCGTGCGGCCTGACCCAGCTGATCGCTCTGCGCTACGGCACCATCCCGGTCGTGCGCGCCGTCGGCGGCCTTGCCGACACCGTGTTCGACAAGGACCATTCGCAGCGCCCCCTGCACGAGCGCAACGGCTATGTCTTCAAGGATTACGACAATCGCGGACTGGAATCGGCGCTGGGACGCGCCATCGACTGCTACGACGATTTCCCCGAGCATTTCCGCGAGCTGATGAAGAACGCCATGCGCTCGGACTATTCGTGGAACATTCCCGGCCAGGACTACCTGAACATCTACGACTACATTCGCGACGTCTGAGCCCGACCCGGCTCACGGCTCGACAAGACGATCGGATGATTTGGGTAAGGATCCTGCATGAAGATATACAATCTGTTTCCACGACTCGCCGGTCCCTGCGGCGACTGGGCCCCGCATCTGGAGCGCGCCGCCGCCATGGGGTTCGACTGGATCTTCGTCAACCCGATCCAGCGGACCGGCCGCTCCCGCAGCCTCTATTCGATCGCGGACTATTTCGCGATCGACCCCGACTTCGTCGACCCCGAGTCCGAGGCCAAGCCCGACGACCAGGTTCGGGCGATGATCGCCAGGGCCGAAGAACTTGGGCTGTCGGTCATGACCGATCTGGTCATCAATCACTGCGCGATCGACTCGGCCCTGACCAAGAGACATGCGGACTGGTTCGTTCGCCACGGCCGAAAGATCGCCAATCCATTCTGCCTCGAGGCCGACGGGACCCGCGTCGTCTGGCACGATCTGGCCCAGTTCGACCATGAGCACTCGCCGGACTGCAAGGGACTGATCGACTACTGCGCGAAGCTGATCGAGCATCTGATCGGCTTGGGATTCAAGGGCTTCCGCTGCGACGCGGCCTACCAGATCCCGAGCTCGACCTGGGAGACGCTGATCCGGCGCATCCGCCGCAGACACCCGGACACCCTCTTCGCGGCCGAAACCCTGGGCTGCTCCCCGGAGCAGACGCGGGCCACCGCCGAGGCCGGATTCGACGCCATCTTCAACAGCTCCAAATGGTGGGACTTCGGCAGTCCCTGGCTGCTCGAGCAGTATGCCTCGACGCGCGACCTGGTGCCTTCGATCAGCTTCCCGGAGAGCCACGACACCGAACGCCTGTTCAGCGAATGCGGCGGCAATCCCCGCGCCATGGAGCAGCGCTATCTCTTCGCCGCGTTCTTCTCGACCAGCGTCATGATCCCCATCGGTTTCGAATACGGCTTCCGCTGCCGCCTCGACGTGGTCAACACCCGGCCCGACCACTGGGAGTCGCCGAATCTGGACCTGACGCCGTTCATCACAGGCATCAACCGTCTTCGGGATGCGCATCCGGTCCTGCGCAGCGAAGGTCCGATCGAGCTGATCGAGACCTCCAACCCGGCGATCATGCTGCTGCACAAGCGGCTGCCGGACGCGGAGCAGGAACTCATTCTGGCGCTGAACAAGGACCCCTGGAATCGCCAGTATCTGCGCGTCGAAAATCTCTATCGCCACCTGTCGAGACCGCACACGCTGAAGGACCTGTCGCTCGAATGGACCATGGATTACCTGCCAACCCCCTTCGAGTTCGACCTGGCCCCCGGCATGGGACGCATCCTGGTGACGTCCGAGGACTGAGCGGCGGATAGCCGCCCTGCCGGTGAGGAGCGCCGCTCGACGCGGCGCCCCTCACCGCAGGCACCCGGCACCGGACTATAGTGAGATGACCGGTCCCTGCTCCCTGGAAACGCCATGCCGAGATGTCTGCCGTCCTTCCTTGCCCTGGCCCTGGCCTCGACCCTGATCGGGTGCGCCGAGACACCCGAGCGCCCTGCCCCCGAGAGACGCCCTCCGCCTGCCGAGAGCGCCCCGACCCAACCCCCGCCTCGATCCGACGAGGAGCCGCCCAACGCCTCCCAGGATGAAACCGCCGATCGAGGCCACGCCAAAAAGCGCAGACTCAGCATCTCGCTCGCAGACCAGTCGTTCGTCTATTCCGAGGACGGCGAGACGGTGCGTACCGGCCCCATCTCCTCCGGCGCCCCCGGATACCCGACACCGACCGGCCGCTTCAAGGTCCTCAGCAAGGACGAGGACAAGGTCTCCTCACGCTATACCAACCAGCTCGGGATGCAGGCATGGATGCCCTATTCCATCCAGTTCCACGGCAACTATTTCCTGCATGAAGGCTGGCTTCCGGGCTATCCGGATTCGCACGGCTGCGTACGCGTGGGGGAACCGGACGCCCGATTCCTGTTCGGACGGTTGGAGATCGGCGATCCCGTCATACTGACCGACTGACCGCCCGGCTCATGGGGTCAGTCTCGAAAGGCGCCTACGAAGGCATCGACGAAGCATTCGTACTCGGATTCGGCAAGCCGATTGATCCCGGCCGCCGCCTTGCGACCGCCGCCGGTCGCGAACCGGCGGCACAGCACATCCGCCCCGACCGGACGCTCGAGGGGCGCGCGCACGCTCACCAGGAAGCCGCCATCCGCCAGTTGCGTGAGGATGGCATGCGCCCGCCCGGGCTCCCGCTGGGCCAGATCGTTCGCGAACACGCCACTGGCACGGCGTGCCCAGGGCTCGGAGGGGAGGATGAAGAGACGGTGGCCTTCGTCCTCGAACTCGGGACGCAACGCCCCGACCTGTGACATGTCCGCCTCGTAACCATGCAGCAAGGCGGCGAAGGCATCATCCTCGGCGATGAAGGCCAGGGGATCGGCATAGGGCCGGAGACGACGAAAGAGATCGTCGGGCGCATAGTGCAGATCCTCGACCCTGGCGCCATATCCGTTATAGTTCAGCAGGATACCAAGCTGGCGCAGACGCGCGATGTCCGCCTCCTCCAGTTCCATGGACTCGGCTGCACGGCGGGCCGAGCGATCGAAGTTGTCGCCGAAGGTGCCGACCAGGGCCCAGGCCCGATGCCGCCCTCCCAGATAGTCGTCGACCAGCAGGCTCGTCCCCTTGTCCGGAAGCGTCTCGATATGGACCTCGAGGCCCGAATGGGACGGGATCTCTCCCGGGTGATGATGGTCGAAATAGCTCACCCGAGCACCCTCGGCCAGGAGCCGGTCGAGCGCGGCCCGATTCTTCTCCATCGAGATGTCGAGCACCGTCACCCCGCAGGCCGCCCCCGACGGAACCCGAGCGAGCAGATCGACCTCGCGCTTGGGTCCTGTGACCAGAATGCTGTCGCGGGGCTCGGCCAGACGCAGCTGCTGCAGCGCGCAGAGGCCGTCTGCATCCCCATTGAAAACGTCGAAATGTTGCATGATGGGCCTTGGTAGACTCGAAGGACTGAAAGGAAAGCGGCGCATTATGAACGAAGGGACACCGCCGTCAGGATCCGAACCCTCATGGTCTGCCCGGGCAGTGTGGACCGAATCCTCGGCGCGCAAACAGCCCATTGCTCGGCCATGCCGCTACCGCTACACTTACGGGTTGACTTATACCGAAGCAAATGGTTTCCAGCGACCCGCGTTCCCTCGCGGGGGATCCCTTCGCCTCCCGATATCCATATCCAACCGATCATCCACCTCCAACCCATCACGCCTTTATAGTAGGAGCCAACATGGCTAACGAGCGCACCCTGTCCATCATCAAGCCCAATGCCGTCGCCAAGGATGCGATCGGCGCCATTCTCGGCCGTTTCGAGTCCGCCGGACTGCGCATCGTCGCCGCCCGCATGCTGCACATGAGCCGCGAGCAGGCAAGTGCCTTCTATGCGATCCACCAGGGCAAGCCATTCTTCGACGAACTGGTCGATTTCATGATCTCGGGTCCCGTCATGGTGCAGGTGCTCGAGGGCGAGGACGCCGTCGCCAAGAATCGCGAGATCATGGGCGCGACCAACCCGGCCAACGCCGCACCCGGCACCATCCGCGCCGACTTCGCCGACTCCTTCACCGAGAACGCGGCCCACGGATCCGACTCCGCCGAGAACGCGGCCACCGAGATCGCCTTCTTCTTCCCCGAGGGCGTCTGCCCCCGCACCCGCTGATCGAGGAGCGCCATGACCGCCACCGAAGCCAAACCGAACCTGCTCGATCTGGATCTCGCCGACTGCGAGACACTGGTCGTCGACCTTGGCTTCAAGGCCTTTCATGGACGCAACCTCTTCAAGTGGATCCACAAGCATGGCGTGCTCGACTACGACGCCATGACGGATGTCCCCAAGCGGCTGCGCGAGGCCCTGCGCGCAACCGCGGACATCTACCTGCCCCGAATCATCGCCGATCATCCGTCCGCCGACGGCACCACCAAATGGGTGATGGAGCTGGCCGACGGCCAGCGCATCGAGACCGTCTACATCCCCGAGGGCAAGCGCAGCACCATCTGCGTCTCCTCGCAGGTCGGATGTGCGCTGGACTGCGCCTTCTGCGCGACCGCGCGCCAGGGATTCAACCGCAACCTCAGCGTCGCCGAGATCATCGGCCAGGTCTGGCATGCCGCCCGCATGCTGGGCGCGGCACCGACCAACGTGGTAATGATGGGCATGGGCGAGCCGCTCGCCAATTTCGATGCCTCGGTCAAGGCCATGGACATCATGCAGGACGACCTGGCCTACATGCTGGCGAAGCAGCGCGTCACCCTCAGTACCTCGGGCATCGTCCCCAACATCTATCGGCTGCGCGAGCTCAGCGACGTCTCGCTCGCCGTCTCCCTGCACGCGCCAAACGACGAGTTGCGCGACCGCCTCGTCCCCATCAACCGCAAATATCCGCTGGCGGAGCTGATTCCCGCCTGCAAGACCTACGTGGCCAACGACAAGCGCCGCAAGGTGACCTGGGAATACGTGATGCTGGACGGCGTCAACGACAGCATGGCCCACGCCAAGCAGCTGATCCGGCTGCTCGAGGGCGTGCCCTCCAAGCTCAACCTCATTCCCTTCAACCCCTTCGCCGGAAACGACTTCGGAACCTCGCCGCCGGACCGCATCGAGGCGTTCCGGGTGCGGCTCACGCGCGCCGGGATCTTCGCCATGACGCGCAAGACGCGCGGCGACGAGATCGCGGCCGCCTGCGGCCAGCTGGTCGGACGCGTCGAGGATCGCACGCGCCGGCTCGGAAGCATTCGGGTCGAGGACGGCCGACTGGAGGTCCAGCGATGATCGATACGGACTCGAAGCCCCGGCTCCAGGCGGCATGGGCACCGAGACCCAGGACACTGGCGACGATCGTGCTCTGCTGGCTGCTGACGGCCTGTTCGGGGATGGGCGACATCCAGCAGAGCGAGGACACGCTGGGCCTGGATCCCCAGGACAGCCCGGCCGAGCTCTATGTGCGCATGGCCCAGGAATACTATGCGCGCGGCCAGACCGAGGTCGCTTTTCGCCGCGCCCAGCAGGCGATCAAGGCGGACAAGCGGTATGCGCGCGCGCATATCTGGCTCGCCTTCCTCTACGAGGAGCTCGACCAAATCGATCTGGCCGCCAAGCATTACGACAAGGCCGTCGACCTCGCGCCCAAGAACGCGGACGTGCTGAACGCCTATGCCTCGTTCGAGTGTCGGCAGAAGCGCTATGCCAACGCCGACGCCCATTTCAAACGGGCGCTCGCCAGCCCGCTCTACGCCACCCCCTGGATCGCCATGACCAACGCCGGCAATTGCGCGGCCGCGGCGGGAGACAGCGCCAAGGCCGAGGGATACTATCGCGAGGCAATCCAAGCCAATCCGAGCTTCGGACCGGCATTGGTCAAGCTGGCCGGTCTCAGCTTCGAGCGTGGAGACGCCAAGACCGCCAAGGACTATATCGACCGCTACTTCGACCAGGGAACCCTCCGCACACCAAGCACCTCCTACACGGCCCTGACCGTCGGCGCCAAGATCGAGCGGCGCCTCGGCAACAAGAAGCGCGCGCGATACTACGAAAGGGCGCTCGAGCAGAATTTCCCGGTCGCCCCGAAGACCAAAGAGCTTTAGGAATATCAGTTGCCATGAATCCGTCGCAAGACTTCTCCCCGGAAGTACAGACAACGACCGACCCGTCCTCGGGTCCCGGACGGCGGCTACGCGAGCTAAGGGAATCGCGCGGCATCGAGATCGAGCGCGTCATCGCCCAGCTGCATCTGCAGCGCGATATCGTCGAGGCGCTCGAACAGGACCGTTACGAAGGTCTGCCGCCTCCGGTGTTCGTCGCGGGCTACCTCAAGAGCTATGCGCGCCTGCTCGGCACCGACCCCGAACCGATCGTCAGCGCCTATCGCTCGACGATTCCTGGCGACGATCACCGAACGACACAGCCCAAAACCGCGCCGAGGAAAGGCAGATTCTCCAACGCCTGGATCTGGATCCTCCTGCTAGCCGTGATCGGCGGCGGAGCGGCGGGCGGATATTTCTGGTGGCAGGGTCAAGGCACCCAGGCCCCAGAGGGGCTCGAGCCGACCGCAGACACCTCGGCCCCGAACGGCAGCGATGGAAACGCCACGATATCCGCCGACACAGCGGATGCGGCCGACGGCGTCTCGGAGGAGGAACCGAACGATTCCGCCACCAAGGCCCCCCCGGACGCGATCCCCCTGCGCAGCCAGGAACCGGCCCCGCAACCCGAACCGGCCGTGCCGCAGGAGACCAGTGAGCAGGCGACCGACACCGCGCCTCCCGAGGAGCCCGCGAGCGAGACGCCAGAACAGGAAAGCGAACCCGAGGAGCCCATCGGTCCGCCCCAGGTCGCGCTCGAATTCACCGGCACCACCTGGATCGACGTGCGCGACGCCCAGGGCAAGGTCGTGCTCAACGGCGAGATGCGCGAGGGCGATCGCCGCGTCCTGACCGGAGAGCCACCCTACAAGCTCGTGATCGGCAACGCGGCGGCGACCCGGATGACGGTCGGCGGCGAGGACTTCGACGTCCAGAGACGCGCGCGCGGCAACGTCGCCCGCTTCTCCCTGGATCCGGAAGCCCCGCAATGACCGAGCCCCACTTCCAGCATCCCAACGACCCTTCATAGATCCAGAATGAGCAAGCACATCCAAGCGATCCGCGGGATGCACGACATCCTGCCGGAGCGCATCGCGCTCTGGCACCGCCTCGAAGATACCACGCGACAGGTTCTCTCCGCCTACGGTTACGCGGAGATCCGCACCCCACTGGTCGAGGTCACCGACCTCTTCAAGCGCTCCATCGGCGAGGTCACCGACATCGTCGAGAAGGAGATGTACAGCTTCGAGGACCGCAACGGCGACAGCCTCAGCCTGCGTCCCGAGGGCACGGCGAGCTGCGTGCGCGCGGCCATCGAGCACGGACTGCTGGTCCAGCCGCAGCGGCTCTGGTACCGCGGCCCCATGTTCCGCTACGAGCGCCCCCAGCGCGGGCGCTACAGACAGTTTCATCAGATCGGGGTCGAATCCTTCGGACTCGCCGGGCCCGACATCGACCTGGAACTACTGCTGCTCACCGCGCGGCTCTGGCGCCTGCTCGGGTTCGACGATTTCCGGCTCGAGATCAACACCCTGGGCGACAACGCCGAGCGTCTCGCCTACCGCGAACAGCTGATCGCCTATCTGAGCGCGCACGTCGATCGGCTCGATGCCGACAGCCTCAAGCGGCTGCACACCAACCCCTTGCGCGTCCTGGACTCCAAGAACCCCCAGACCCAGCAGATCGTCGCCGAGGCCCCGACCCTGATGGATCATCTGGGCGAGGAGAGCCGCACCCATTTCGACCGCATCCGCGAGGGACTGGACGAGGCCGGCATCGCCTATCGGGTGAACCCGCGTCTGGTGCGCGGACTCGACTACTACAACCGGACCGTCTTCGAGTGGATCACCGAGAACCTGGGCGCGCAGGGCACGGTCTGCGCCGGCGGCCGTTACGACGGACTGGTCGAACAGCTCGGCGGACGTCCGACCCCGGCGTTCGGATTCGCCATGGGTGTCGAGCGCCTGGTGGAGCTCACGAGCCTCACCGGCTACCAGGCCGAGGCAGCGGTCGACGCCTACCTGGTCGCGGTCGGCGATGCGGCCCAGCGTGCCGCCCCAGGGCTCGCCGAGCGGCTACGCGACGCCGTTCCCGGGCTGCGTCTGCTGACGCATTGCGGCGGCGGCAGCTTCAAGAGCCAGTTCAAGAAGGCCGACAAGAGCGGGGCCGACCTCGCCCTGATTCTGGGCGAGGAGGAGCTGGCGCGCGGCGTCTTCGGCGTCAAACCATTGCGAGAGGACGCCGAACAGCGCGAGCTCGGCATCGAGGCGCTCGCGGCCTTCCTCTCCGAGCGTTGCGGACGAGGCGGCTGACGGCGAACCGCTCGCCCGCGGCCGCCGCCGGCCTTGGCGGCTCGCCCCCGAACCTATAATGTGTGCGCCCATGGGTCCGGCCGCCCGGACCCGAGCGCACCCGAATCGAACACCGGCACCATCCCTGCCGATTGCGCCCGACGGAGAAGTCTGTGCTTTACGAAACCGACGACGAAAAGGTCGAAGCCATCAAGAAATGGTGGAAGGAGAACGGCCTGTCCGTGATCGCTGGCGCCGTGATCGGCCTCAGCGTCATCTATGGCTGGCGTTACTGGGTCGGCTACAAGGAGGGTCAGGCAGCCCAGGCATCCAACGCCTTCGAGATCCTGCTGAACGAATCGACCCAGGGCACCCCGGAGACGGTCTCCGCCCAGGCCGACACCCTGCGCAACGAATTCGGCTCGACCCCCTATGCCGCGCTCGGATCCCTGGTCTCCGCCAAGACCTCCTACGCCGCGGGTAAGACCGAGGAGGCGATCGGCGCCCTCGAATCGGCGATCTCGGACGCACCGGATCCGGCCCTGGCACGCATCGCCGCATTGAGACTGGCGCGCATCCAGGTGGCCGAGGGCAAGCTCGACGAGGCCGGGAAGACGATCGCCAAATATGACGACAGCCCCTCCTTCGCCGGAGACTTCGCCGCCGTTCGCGGCGATCTGGCGCTGGCGCGCGGCGACGCGACGACCGCGCGCACGGCCTACGAGGAGGCCATCGACAAGGGGACCGGACTCGTGGAGCTGATTCGACTCAAGCTCGACAATCTTCCCCGAACCGACGGCCCATCCCAGATCGACAACACCCCTGCCGCCGGTTAGACACCAGGGATACAGTCCTATGAGACCCCAACTCAGATCGCTGTCTTCGCTGTTCGGCACCCTCCTCCTGGCCGGAATGCTGAGCGGTTGCGGCGTCATCCCCTGGCTCGGCAAGGAGAAGGACCCGACGCCACCGACCAAGCTGACGGATATCGTCCAGGCGGTCTCGATCGACCGCGTCTGGTCGGAACGCCCGACACGCGGCAGCGATGGACGCCGTCTCTACCTGGTTCCGGGACTCTCGGGCGGACGCCTCTATCTCGCCGACGCACGCGGACGTCTGGTGGCGCTCGCCGCCGATACCGGCCGCGAGATCTGGAAGACCGAGACCAAGCTCGACTTCAGCGGCGGGCCCGACGTCTCGGGCGACGCGCTGGTGCTCGGCACCAGCCGGGGCGAGCTGGTCGCCTTCGCCACCGCCGACGGCAAGGAACGCTGGCGCACCGCGCTGGACAGCGAGGTGCTGTCCGAACCTCGCTTCATCGGGGACGGACTCATCGTCGTCCACACCCTCGACGACAGCATCTTCGGCATCGAGGCCGCCACCGGCAAACAGCTCTGGCGCACCAACTATCCGGCCCCGGTCCTGACCCTGCGCGGCAGCAGCAGCCCAGTGGTCGCGCCGAGCGGGATCGTCGTCGGACTCTCGGGCGGCAAGCTGGTCATGCTCGACCCCAAGGACGGCATCCCGCTCTGGGAGGTCATCGTCACCCGGCCGAGCGGTCGTTCCGAGCTCGCCCGCATCGCCGACATCGACGCCGACCCCGTGCTCTTCGACGGCATTCTCTACGTCGGCTCCTACAACGGCGACCTGGCCGCCGTCGACGCGGCGAGCGGCGAGGTGCTGTGGCGCCGCGACCTCTCCGCCCACGCGGGCCTGGCGGCGGATCGGGACGGGCTCTTCGTGACCGACTCCGAGGATCAGGTCTGGGGCGCCGATCTGACCGACGGGGCCGGACGCTGGAAACAGGAGCAGCTGCGCTACCGCCGGCTCACCGCCCCGACCCTGGTCGGCAACCTGATCGCCGTCGGCGATCTGGACGGCTATCTGCATCTGCTGGACACGCGCGACGGACGTCTGGTGGGACGGATCCGAATCACCAAATCGGGCATCACCGCCCGCCCGCTCCTCGCCGACGGACGTCTCTACGTCTACGCCGAGGACGGCACCATCACCGCGCTGCGCATCGGACCCACGGCTCCGGCCAAGCCGGCCATTGCTCCATCAGCCGCGAACCCGCCAACCGACGCGGCGATCGCACCCAAGGCATCCAGTCAGGCCCCATAACCCCATGCTACCCGTCATCACGCTCATCGGCCGCCCGAACGTCGGCAAATCGACCCTCTTCAACCGGCTGACGCGCACCCGCGATGCACTGGTAGCCGACTTCCCTGGACTGACCCGCGACCGCCAGTACGGGGTCGGGCGCATCGGGCCCAGCCCCTACATCATCGTCGACACGGGCGGCATCGGCACCCTCGCCGAGGGTGTCGAGGCGCTGATGGAGCGCCAGGTCCAGCGCGCCGTCGAAGAGGCCGACCATCTGCTGTTCCTGGTCGACGCCAAGGACGGCTGCACGCCCGAGGACATGGAGATCGTCGAGCGCCTGCGACGGCTCGGCAAGCCCCTGTCGCTGGTGGTCAACAAGAGCGACACCACCGACCCCAGCCTGGCCGTCGCCGACTTCCACCAGCTGGGACTCGGCGACCCCTGGGCCGTCTCGGCCACCCAGGGTCTGGGCGTGCGCGGACTCATCGACCATGTCTTCGCCCAGCTGCCCGAGAGCGAAACGGACGAGAACGCCTCGGACAGCGACGAGGACCAGGGGGTGCGCGTCGCCGTGGTCGGCCGGCCCAACGCCGGCAAGTCGACCCTCATCAACCGTCTGCTCGGCGAGGAGCGCCTGGTGACCTTCGACAGCCCGGGCACCACGCGCGACAGCATCTTCGTCCCCTTCGAACGCCTGGGCCGGCGCTACACATTGATCGACACCGCCGGACTGAGGCGCCGGGCGCGCGTCCAGGACGCCATCGAAAAGTTCAGCGTCATCAAGACGCTGCAGGCAATCGAGGAGGCCAACGTCGTCATCCTGGTGATCGACGCCCACGAGGGCATCGGCGAACAGGACGCCACGCTCGCCGGACACGTCATCGAGAGCGGCCGGGCGGTGGTCGTCGCCATCAACAAATGGGACGGACTCGATCCCGATCAGCGCGAGCGCGTGCGCGACCAGTTCTCGCGCAAGCTCGCCTTCCTGGACTTCGCCAAGCTGCACCGGGTCTCGGCGCTGCACGGCAGCGGGGTCGGACTGCTGCTCGACGAGGTCGACCAGGCCTATGCCAACGCGACCCGCGATCTCGCCACGCCCGAGCTGACCCGTCTGCTCGAGTCCGCCGTCCAGGAACATCAGCCCCCATTGGTCAAGGGACGCCGCATCAAACTCCGCTACGCCCATCAGGGCGGACGCAATCCGCCGATCGTCGTCATCCACGGCAACCAGACCGACGAGGTCCCGGAATCCTACCGGCGCTATCTGATCAACCGCTTCCGCAAGGCGCTCGACCTGCTCGGCACCCCGCTGCGCCTGGAGTTCAAGAGCGGCAGCAATCCCTTCCAGGGCAAGCGCAACACGCTGACCGAACGCCAGATCAAGCACCGCCAGCGGCTGAAGAAATTCACCAACCGCAAACGTTGAGATCCGGCTCCGGAGCCTCGGCCGAGCCACCGAGGCTCGTACCACCGGGTCAGGAAAGACAGCCCGGTGACATTGCTTCCACGCCGAATGCCCACATTCATTGCCTCTGTGAGCGTGATCGGCAGACGGGCCGAACCGTCGCCGCTCCGTCGAGCGCGCTCCCGTGCGGCCGATACCGGCTGGAGACCTTCTACGTACATGGCGGACGGCCGCCCTGAAGCACGAAACGGGCGGTAGGTTGGACCGAGGTACGAGGCCCAACCTACAACGGCAACGCCTAGACAGCGAGTCGAGACCGACGTTATAGCCACCCTCTCGGTCCTCTCGGCCGGGTCCCTTCGCGATCAAGGCAACGCCTGAAATCATCCGAACCAAGCAGCGAGCCGACCTCATGCCGCCACTTCCCCTTCTAGGTCGCCTGCCTTTCATACTGAACCAGCTCGGCGAACGGCTTTGGGTCAAACCGCTCCTCGTCTGCCTCGTGTCGGTGGGCACCGTCTTCGTCGCCACGCTCGCCGACGACACCCGGCTCGGCGAGATCCTCCCGAAGGTGAGCACGGACTCGGTAGCCTCGCTGCTCAACGTCATGGCCTCCAGCATGCTGGTCATCGCCACCTTCGCCGTCGGCTCCATGGTCAGCGCCTATTCCTCCGCGAGCAATACCGCGACGCCGCGCTCATTCAAGCTGGTCATCGCCGACGACATCTCCCAGAACGCGCTCTCGACCTTCATCGGCGCCTTCATCTTCAGCGTCGTCGCGCTGATGGCGGTCAAGAACCAGTTTTTCGGCGATGCGGCATTGTTCATCCTCTTCGCCATCATGGTCGTCGTCTTCGGCATCGTGATCCTGACCTTCGTGCGCTGGGTGGACCGCGTCGCCCGCCTGGGACGCCTCGGCACCACCATCGAGATCGTCGAGCGCGCGACACAGCAGTCGATCCAGAGATGGCATAAGGCCCCTCTGCTGGGCGGCCTTCCAGTCCGCTTCGAACCACCGATGGGACGGGCGGTGCTGGCCGCCTCGGCCGGCTACGTCCAGCACGTCAACGTCGCCGCACTGCAGTCCTGCGCCAAGAAGGCGGACGGCAGCATCCTGGTCGCGGCGCTCCCAGGCTCGCTCGCGGCCCCAGGCCGAGCGCTCGCCTACTTCATCCCTGGTCCCTATGGTCTGGGCGCCTTCGATCATGACGCGGTGATGGACTGCTTCGCGATCGGCAACGGCCGGACCTTCTTCGACGACCCTCAGTTCGGCTTCGTCGTCCTGGCCGAGATCGCCGACCGCGCCCTGTCACCAGGTGTCAACGATCCCGGCACGGCGATCGAGGTGCTCGGCGCGATGGAGCGACTCCTCGTCCTCTGGAGCTCACCGCCCCCGGAGGAGAGCCCGAAGGATCAGGATCGCGTGCAGGTCCCGGAGCCGTCGGTGCAGAGGCTGTTCGACGATGCCTTCACGCCGATCGCCCGTGACGGCGCCGCGGCGGTTGAGGTCGGCGTGCGTCTGCAGCAGACGTTGCGGACACTCGTCCATGTCGGAGACGCGCGGATGCGCGAGGCGGCGCTGCAGCACTCCCGGCTGGCGTTGGCCCGAGCCGAGGGGGTTCTGACACTCGACGAGGATCTCGAGGCCCTGCGCGCCACGGCCCCCTGGCACGCCGAGACGGCCTGACAGCCAAGGCGGCTCGCGGCACCGAACCCGGCCGAGAGCCTCCCACGGGCATCAAGATGAGGGTCGGACGCCAGAGCACACAGGCAACCGCGGAGAGGATCCGCGCCCGAGACGGAGGACCAGGGTCATGAGCGAACGAAAGCCCGGCACGATGGACAGCACGCGCGGGATGCCGCATCAGGGCTCGCACGCCGTTCCGATGGGCGACCGGGTCGAGGAATACGCCGCACTGGCGGAGGCCTACGCCGAGGGCGTCTGCGTGATGCGTCCGCTCGACCTGCGGGGACAGCGCCGCCGCCAGCACGTGCGCCAGACCATCATCGAGGATCATGCCTTTCGGATCGACGAGCAGGCGCAGGGCGCGGACGAAAAGTTCCGCAAGCTCTCGGACTCGCTCTTCTCCTTCTTTCGCGGGACCTCGCTGCTGTTCCATCGCGACATGGCCGGCGAAGACGCGCGCATGCCCACCGTGCTGGCGCTGGGCGACGTGCACCCGGAAAATTTCGGCGTCATGCCCAACGCCGACAATGTGCCCATCTTCGGGGTCAACGACTTCGACGACGTCTACTATGCCCCCTTCACCTGGGACCTGAAGCGGGGCGCTACCGGCTTCATGCTCGCCGCGGAACAGGTCGGCGGCCACGGCGAGAAGACCCGGGACAAGATCGCCCGCCACTTCATCCGCGGCTACTACCGGGCCCTGGACCACTACGCCCGCCACGGGACCGAATCGACCGAGGAGATGCGCGAAGACAACAGCCCGAAGGTCATCCGCCGGCTGTTCGAGGAGGCGAAGGAGTCGCGCGAATCCTGGCTCTGGGATCGCTATCTGGACGAGCGGGGCCGCGGCTTCCGGGCCAGTCACGAGCTGACGCCGATCTCGAGCCGCCGCGAGGAATTCCAGACCCTGATCGACGCCCTGGCCGAGACCAACGGCATCGACAAGGGCGGACGCGCTGGCGAGCTGAGGGTCAAGGACGTGGCGATCCGCCACGGCCAGGGGACCGCCTCGCTGGGTCTGGCGCGCTACTACTGCCTGATCGAGGGTCCGAGCGCGAACGCCACCGACGACCTCATCATCGAATTCAAGCGCGCCCGCCGTTCCGCGCTACACGGGCTAGCGCCCGCCAAGGGGTTCGATGCCGGAGACAAGGGCGAGCGCATCGCCCACGGCCAGTCCGTGCATCTCGCCCAGGGCGACATCTTCTACGGCAGCGCCGAGATCGACGGCATGAGCTTCATGTCGCGCGAGCGGGCCCCGTTTCGCGAGGACATCGACCTCGACGACCTGTCCAAAAAAGGCTGGAAGCGATACGCCCGCGCCTGCGGGCGGGCCTTGGCTCAGGCCCACGCCCGTTCCGACGACGCCGGCCGGCTCGACTACGACATCGAACCCAGCATCATCGAGGCGATGCAGCCGCTGGACCTCTTCATCGAGGACATCCTAGGCTTCGCCCGCGAGGCGCTGCAGCGCCTGAAGCGGGACCACGCGCACTTCAAGCGGGACTACGCCTTGGGCGCCTTCGACATGACCTTGAAGCGATATCGCTAATCGCCGAGGCATGGACGCCCTCTGCCAACCGGTCGCAAATCCGACACGCCCGAATCCACTTTGTCGCGGTTGCTGCAATCCCTTCGTTTGTCGGAAACACAACAGACCCGCGCGATTGTTTTCACTGCAAAAACATGAGCTAACGGATTGGTATAGGCTCTGCGTGGGAATTCGCATACGAATGCCCTCGAGAGCCTTTCATGAAGCAGAAAGACATCGCCGCACTACTCGACGAGCCGGCCTGCGTTCATAACGCGAAGGGCAAGACCGGCTGCGCCAAGCC